>NZ_NNBO01000015.1:0-205794 GCF_002803145.1 Kitasatospora sp. CB02891
CGCACTGCGTCCTCGCTAGTGATACTTCATAAAGGAATCTCCAACCGATCCAGAGGACCGGCCGGGGATGTCAACATATCTGGCGTTGACTTTTGGCACGCTGTTGAGTTCTCAAGGAACGGACACTTCCTTCGGGCCGCCTTCCGACCGACCCTCCGGGCGCTTCGTTCTTTCGTGTTTCCAGCTTATCAGATGTTTTCCGCTCCGTTTTCCGGAGTTTCGATCCGACTTGCTGTTCGTCTTCCCGACCTGACGGCCTGTCCGACGTTTCAAACTCTAGCCGATCCCCGCTCCGAAAAGCGAATCCGCCGCAATCTCCGAAAACGCGCACAGCAAATACGAACGGAGACGCGAAAAAGACGCGACCCGGCACGGATCAACTGGGTGGTTCTTGAGGATTGGCCGCCCCGGGACCGTCCACGCAGACACGTGCTCGGTGCTCCCTGTCAGGCAACTCGAAGAACTCTACACACTTGCGGGCTCGGGTTCAAGGGCCACCTGGAAGACCAGGACGGCGACGTCGTCGTCGTGTTCCGCGGTGACGCCGAGGGCGCGGAGCAGGCGGGCGCAGACGATGTCGGGGGCGGCGACGGGGCCGGTGAGGGTGCGGGCGAGGTGGTCGATGCCCTGGTCGATGTCCTGGTCCCGGCGTTCGACCAGGCCGTCGGTGTAGAGGACGCCGGTGGTGCCGGGGAGCAGGCGGAGGGTGTGGGAGAGGTGGCCGGCGCCGCCGGTGCCGAGGGGTGGGCCGTTCTGTTCCTCGCCGTGCAGGACGGTGCCGTCGGGGGCGCGGAGCAGGAGGGGGAGGTGGCCGGCGGAGGCGTAGACGAGGGTGGTGGTGGCGGGGTCCCAGACGGCGTAGGTGCAGGTGGCGATCTGGTTGGCGTCGATCTCCATGGCGAGGCCGTCGAGCAGGGTCATCACTTCGTGCGGCGGGAGGTCGAGGCGGGCGTAGGCGCGGACGGCGGTACGGAGCTGACCCATGACGGCGGCGGCGCGCAGTCCGCGGCCCATGACGTCGCCGATGACGAGGGCGGTGCGTCCGCCGCCGAGGGCGATGACGTCGTACCAGTCGCCGCCCACGGCGGCGTCGGCTCCGCCGGGCAGGTAGGTGGCGGCAACGTGGAGGTCGGCGGGCTGTTCGAGTTTCTGCGGGAGCAGGCTGTGCTGGAGGGTGACGGCGGCTTCGCGTTGACGGCGTTCGGCGTCCCGGAGGCGGCCGGCGGCCTGGACCTGGTCGGTGACTTCGGTGGCGAAGATCAGGACGCCGGTGGGGGTGGTGTGTTCGTCGGGGCCGAGCGGGACGCAGGCGATGTTGTAGTAGCGGTTGCCGCCGAGGCCGAGGATGCAGCGGGATTTGACGCTGCGCTGGCGGCCGCTGCGCAGGACCTGGTCGAGCAGGGGGAGTACGCCGAGCGCGGTGAGTTCGGGGAGGGCTTCGGCGGCCGGGCGGCCGGGGGTGCGGGTGCCGAACAGGTCGCGGTAGGCGCGGTTGGCGTAGCCGAGCAGGTGGTGGGGGCCGTGGGTGAGGGCGACGGGGGCGGGGAGGCGGCGCAGGACGTCGCGGAGGTCGTAGAGCTGTTCAGGGTCGCGGGCGTCGGGGCCGGAGGTGGCGGGGTCGCGCTGGCCGGGGACGGTGACGGGTTCGTCCGCGACGGCGGGGGCGGTCCGCCGAGCGGCTCCGGTGAGCCGGGCGGCTCCGGTGAGCCGGGCGCTCCAGCGCATGAGGTTCAACGTCGGCCGCTTCCTCGGGGAAGTGATGTGGGGGTGGTGCCTGCTTACGAGTCGATTCCGATACGATCATCACATTGCGTACACATGGCAGTACGTGGCGTGATGGGTCGATCCTGTCAGGCTCCGGGGTGATTCCGGAAGTCGGGCCCCCGGTACGGCGCGTTCCGACAGGCGTGCGCCGGGGGTGCACCTCGGTACGGCCGACGTGGGGTGCCGGAGCCGGTCGGCGATCGGGGCCGGTCAGTTGCCGGGGCCGTTGGTGTACCCGGACTCGAACCCCAACTCGAACTCGGCGCGGGGGTGCTCGATGGTGCCGAGCGAGACCACCTCGCGCGGGAACAGGCCGCCGAACAGCCAGTCCATCAGGACCCGGACCCGGCGCTCCCGGCTGGGCAGACGGCGCAGCTGGCGGGCCCGGTGCAGCCACCAGGCGCGCCGGCCGGTGAGGCGGGCGCCGCGCCTGGTGTGGGCGACGGCCCGGCGCAGGCCGAGCGAGGTGGAGCAGGCGGGGTCGCCGGGCCGGTAGGCGGTGAGGGGTTGGCCGGCCAGTTCGGCGGCCAGGTTCTCGGCCAGCAGCTTGGCCTGGGCGAGGGCGTGCTGGGCGTTGGGGGCGCAGGGTTGGCCGCCCTGGTCGGGGACGGCGGTGCAGTCGCCGGCGGCCCAGGCGTCGGCGAGGGGGCTACCGTCGGGGTTGGCGATCCGGAGGGTGGGCAGGCAGGTGATCCGGCCGGCGTGGTCCAGCGGGAGGTCGGTGAGGGCGAGGACGGGGGCGGGGCGGATTCCGGCCGTCCAGACCAGGGTGCGCGCGGCGAACCGGCCGCCGTCGGAGAGCACCATGACCTGGTCCACGGCGGATTCCAGGGTGGTGGAGAGCCGGACGTCGATGTTGCGTTCGCGCAGTTCGGCGAGGGTGTGGGTGGCGAGTTCGGGGATCTCCTCGCTGAGGATGCGGTCGGTGGCCTCGACCAGGACCCAGCGCAGGTCGTCGGGGGTGAGGTTGTGGAAGCCCTTGGTGGCGGTGCGGGCCATGTCCTCGAGTTCGGCGAGGGCGCCGACGCCCGCGTAGCCGGCGCCGACGAAGACGAAGGTGAGGGCGGCCTGGCGGAGTGCGGGGTCGCGGGTGGAGGAGGCGAGGTCGAGCTGTTCCAGGACGTGGTTGCGCAGGGCGACGGCCTCGCCGACGGTGGCGAAGCCCATGCCGTGCTCGGCGAGGCCGGGAACGGGGGCGGTGCGGGAGATCGCGCCGGGGGCCATCACCAGGACGTCGTAGGGGACTTCGGTGGGCAGCCGGAGTTCGCCGCGCGGGGCGGCGTCCACCCAGGCGGTGCGGGCGGCGTGGTCGATCCTGGTGACGCGGGCGGTGAGCACCCGGCAGTCGGGGAGCGCGGTGCGCAGCGGGACGACCACGTGCCGGGGGTCGATGGAGCCGGCGGCGACCTCGGCCAGCAGTGGCTGGAAGGTGAGGTACGGCTGGGGTTCGACGATCGTGAGGTCGATCCGACGGTCCCTCAACCGGGGCCGCAGCAGCTGCTGGAGGCGCAGCGCGGCGCTCAGTCCGGCGCAGCCGCCGCCGATGATCAGGATCCGAATGGGGCACCTCCGGCCGGCCCTCGGGCTGTGACCCGTTTCACGTTCCCCCTATGACGCACCGGGTGGAGGGGTCTTGTCCACAGTCCGGGCCGGATCGGTCCGAATCCGCTCGGCGGAAGGGCTGTCGACGGGTGGGTGGGCGGGTCCGGCGGTCCGGGTGGGAGTGGTTTTGTCCGGACTCGGGGCGGGATCGGCCCGTTCGGGTCGACGGGTGGTCCACTTCTGCGGCGAACTTCCTTGAACTATGGTCGGATTGTGGTTCGGACCGCCGATGGCGCCGGTCCATGTACCTGCGAGCCCGGTGGCATCGGTGCGACTGCCCGGGAGCCATCCGGGGAAGGTAGTGCGCGGACGTCGGACCGACCGGTGTCGACAGCGCACACCAGGGGGCGCAGTGACCGTTCGGGTGCCCGGGACGGGGTGCCTCGGGGGAGGTTGGCATGTCGGAGCAGGAGCAGTTGGCCGAGCGGTCGCCGGGTGCGGCGTTCGGAAGGTCCCCGGTGGACGTGGTGCCGGAGCAGCGCGGCCCGGGCGACCGGGAGCGTTTCGCGTTCCCGCAGGGTGAGCGCCCGGGCGAGGCCGGCCGGGGCGCGGGTTCGCGGCTGCGGGTGGACGCGCGCCGGAATCTGGAGAGCGTGCTTCGGGCCGCGCGCGAGGTGTTCGGCGAACTCGGTTACGGGGCGCCGATGGAGGAGGTCGCCCGCCGTGCCGGGGTGGGTGTCGGCACGGTGTACCGGCGCTTCCCCAGCAAGGAGGTGCTGGTCCAGCGGATCGCCGCCGAGGAGGTGTCCTGGCTGACGGCGCAGGCCCGGGAGTCGCTGTACGGCGGGCTGAACGGGCCGTGGGACGCGTTGGCCGGGTTCCTGCAGCGGGCCGCCGCTTCGGGCGCGGGCCGGCTGCTGCCGCCGGAGGCGTTCCGGTACGCGGAGGAGATCGGCCGGGTGCCGGAGCAGCGCGGCGCCGAGCTGCGGGCGTTCGCCGGGGCGCCGGTGGCCGACGGCGAGCAGAGCGCGGATCCGCGGCTGCTGCTGCAGCTGGTGGCGGCGCTGGTGGCCCGGGCGGGTGCGGCGGGCGAGTTGCGGCCGGGGGTGACGGTGTCCGACGTGGTGCTGGTGCTGACGGCGGCGGTGCCGGTGCACGCATCGGCGGCGTTCGCGGCCGAGGACGGCGGTGAGGGCAGTGCCGGGAGCCGGCTGCTGCAGATCCTGTTGCAGGGGCTGCGCTCGGTCTGAACCGGTCGTGCGGGGAGGGCCGTTGGCGGGCGGTCGGGCGGGGCGGCCCGGCCGGTGGCCGGTGGCGCACCGTTCGGGTGACGGGAGCCGCCGGGCGCGCAGTGTCGGGCGGACGGCGCACGGAACTGTCCGGGTACGCGCGGCACTTGCGCCGTCGTGTCCCCGAACACCTCGGCGAGCGGCGGCACGGAAGAGTGGGTCCGGGTCCGGGCGGCTACCGGTGGTCGCTGCGCTATGCCATTCTTTGCCCGTGGTTGGAGCCATTGTCCCGTTGCGTACCGTGATCGCCGTCGACTTCGAGGAGCGGCCCGTGTCGCGTGCCGTGCGACAGGGCGGTGCCAGGTGAGTCCGGAGGAGCAGGGCGAGGCCGGGGAGTTCGGTTCCGGGCTGGGTGCACAGGTCCCGGACCAGAGCGGAAGCCCCGCCCGGGAGTCGCTGACCGGCCGGGTGCCGGGCCAGGCGCCCGCCGGGCAGGGCGGGGTGCTGCCGGAGGCGTTCCTTCCCGAGGAGCTCGCGGTGCGCGCCACGGTGCCTCCGCCGGCCGATCCGGTGGACGGTGAACGCCCGGCCTCGGACGCCGAGTTGACCGCTCTGGTGCGGGCCGGCGACGACACCGCGTACGAGGAGATCTACCGTCGGCACGCGGACGCGGTGCGCCGCTACGCCCGGACGTGCTGCCGGGACAGCTTCACCGCCGAGGACCTCGCGGGCGAGGTGTTCGCCCGTACCCTGCAGGCGTTGAAGGCGGGCAAGGGGCCGGAGTTCGCGGTCCGCGCCTACCTTCTGACGGCGGTGCGCAATGTCGCGGCGGCCTGGACGCGGTCGGACCGGCGCGAGCAGCTGGTGGACGACTTCTCCACCTTCGCCGAGGGGTCCGCCGCCACGATCGAGTTCGACCTGGCCGACCCGGGTGCGGACGCCTGGGCGCTGGCGCTGGCCGATCAGCGCATGGTGATGCGGGCGTACGCGGAACTCCCGGAGGACGACCGGGTGGTGCTCTGGCACACCGAAGTCGAGCGGGAGTCGCCGAAGACGGTGGCGGTGATGCTGGGCAAGACCGCCAACGCGACGGCCGTGCAGGCCCACCGGGCCCGCGACCGGCTGGCCGCGGCGTTCCTGCAGGCGCACGTGTCGGGCAGTCAGGAGTCGGGCTGCGCCGGGTACGCGAACCGGCTGGGCGCGTACGCCCGGGGGTCGCTGCGCAAGCGGGCCTCGGCGGAGGTCGGCAAGCACGTCCAGGACTGCACCCGGTGCACGGCCGCGTACCTGGAGCTGGCCGACATCAACCACAGTCTGCGGGCGGTGCTGCCCGGCGGTGCGCTGCTGTGGGTCGGCGCGGGCTGGTTCACGGCCGCGGCGGCCGCGGTCGGCACCGGGGTCGCCGTCACGGGTGCGGTGGCCGGCGGGACGGCCGTGGCGGGCGGCTCGTCCGGTGGCGGCGGGGCGGCCGCGGCTGCCGGGAAGGGCGTCGGCACGGTCGGGAAGGCCGGGATCGCCGCGGGCATCGCGGTGGCCGCGGCGGCCGTCGCCGCGTTCGCGCTCACCGGTTCGCCCGAGCCGAAGCCGCCGGTGGCCGCGCCGCCGGCGCCGATCAGCGCGGTGCCGGACGCCCCGACGCCGGTGCCGCCGCCGGCCGGCCCGGAGCCGGCGCCCTCGTCGGCCCCGTCGCAGGTGCCGTCGCCGTCGCCGTCGCGGACCCCGGGTCCGACGCCGAAGGCCGGCTCGTCGCCGTCGCAGTCGCCGAGCCCGGCCCTGCCCGCGGCGCCGGTCGCCACGACGCCCCGGGCACCCGACCCGGAGCCGCCGGCCTCGACGCCGCCGCCGAGCCCGACGCCCTCGCCGAGCCCGACCGTCACCGCGGTCAGCCGGTTCTGGTTGGAGAAGCTGCCGACGGACCGCGGGCACGCTCCCGCGGACACGCCGACCATCCGCGGCGCCGGGTTCGCGCTGCAGCGGCCCGGTGCGTGGATGCGGGGCGACTACTACCGGCACGTGCTGGCGGTGCAGGTGCCGTCGCGGGTGACCATCGACCTGAACCGCAGCTGTCGGTCGTTCGACGCCGTCGCCGGACTGGACGACTTCGGGCCGACGTTCGGCCGGGCGGTCTTCTCGGTGCAGGGCGACAACGGTGAAGTGCTGTGGAGTTCCGGCGAGTTGTCCGCGGACGACAAGCCCGTCCCGGTGCACGCGTCGCTGGACGGCCAGCACTCGATCCGGCTGGTGGTCACGGCGGCCCACGGCTCCGGCCCGGTGCTCGACCTGGCGGACTGGGCCCAGGCCGGCCTCACCTGCTGACGGCCGGACCGGCGCAGCAGGCGGGGCCGGCGCGGCTCAGATCTGGCAGCTGCCGTCCGCGCAGGCGTCTCCGGCCGGGGCGATCGGGGTGAGCTGCCGGGCGGTCTCGGCCTCGACCTGGCGCAGGACCTGGAGGAAGGTGTCGGCCTCCTGGCCGCCCTGGACGGCCCACTGGCCCTCGAAGACGAAGGTGGGGACGGCGGTGACGCCGATCGCGCGGGCCTCGGCGAGCTGGTCGAGCGTCTCGGCCTCGCCCTCGTCGCCGGCCAGGTAGGCGGCGGCGCGCTCGCGGTCGATGCCGGTCTCGGCGGCGAGGTCGGCCAGCGCCTCGACGTCTCCGACGTTCACGCCCTCGGAGAAGTGGGCCTTCAGCAGGCGCTCCTTGAGGGCGGCCTGCACGGCGGGGCCGTACTCGGTTTCGGCGAGGTGCAGCAGGCGGTGGGCGCGGAGGGTGTTGACCTCCAGCGCGGCGTCGAAGTCGTAGTCGATGCCGAGGGTCTTGCCGACCTCGGTGATCCGGGCGTCCATGGCGAGGGACTGCGGCCCGTAGCGCTCGGCGAGCCACTCGCGGTGCGGGCGGGCCTGCTCGGGCGCGTCCGGCACCAGCTGGTAGGGGCGGAAGACCACCTCGACGCCGTCCTTGCCCTCGAAGCGCTCCAGGGCCTGCTCGAAGCGCCGCTTTCCGACGTAGCACCAGGGGCAGGCGATGTCCGAGTAGATTTCGACCTTCATGGCGGGCGGGCTCCTGTCGGGGTGGTTCACGGCGGCCGGGCGGCCCGGGTCGACAGGACGAACGCTCAATTGTTCGCCGTCATTCCTGCTCAGGCGTCCTCCACGGGGGCCGGGACCACCAGCACCGGGCAGCCGGCGTGGTGGACGGCGGCGGTGCTGACCGAGCCGAGCAGCAGCCGGGCGAAGCCGCCGTTGCCGCGGGTGCCGAGCACCAGGGTGTGCCGCCCGTTCGCGGCCTGGAGCAGCACGTCCACCACGTTGCCGAGCAGCACGTGCAGGGTGAGCTGCCCGGCGTACGGGCGGGGGCGGGCGGCCTGGACGGTGTCGACGGCCCGGCGCAGGCCGTCCGACATGCTGGCGGTGAGGCGCTGGACGCTCTCCTGGACCAGGTCGGCCATGCCCGGCGGGTAGCCGGTGGGCGAGGGGTTGACCACGGCGAGCACGTGCAGCGGGAGGCGGTGCGCCTCCGCCTCGGTCATCGCCCGGTCGAGCGCCCAGAGCGAGGCGTCGGAGCCGTCGCACGCGTTGAGGATCGCGGTGCCGGGCGGCGGGGCGTCGGTGCTGACGGGGAGGGTCATGGCGCGACGCTATCCGGCCGCCCGGCGCGGGCCGGGCAGGCACGCTCAGGTCTCCAGGGCGGTGCGGCGCGGGGCGGGCAGGCCGGTCCAGGCGGAGCCGGGGCGGCGGGCGGCCAGGCGGCGCAGCCAGAGTTCGACGGCGATCAGCTCGGCGAGCGCGGCGAGGGTGGCCGGCGGGGCGTCCTGCGCGGGGTCGGTGGCGGCGGCGAGGGTCTTGCGGACGGCGGGGACGTCGATCAGTCCGGCCTCACCGAGCAGCGGGCGGTCGAGCAGCTCGACGAGTGCGGGGGCGGCGGCGCGCAGGCCGTCCCGGGCGGGGCCGTGCGGGTCGGATCCGGCGGCGCGGCCCCAGTCGGCGGGCAGGTCGGTGCGGCCGGCGCCGGCCAGGACGGCGGCCAGCAGGGCGGGCCGGGCGCCGGGTTGCAGGCGGACGTCGTCGGGGAGCAGGCGGGCGGCGCGGACCACCTGGTTGTCGAGGAACGGCGCGTGCAGTCGCTGGCCGTGCTGCTCGGTGGCGTGCACCAGGGTGCGGTAGTGGGCGGCGTGCCGGTGCAGGGCGAGGCGGGCGCGGCGGGCGCCGGGCGGTTCGGTGGGGGTGCCGTCGCGGGCGGCGGTGCGCAGGTGCTGGGCGAGCGCGGCGAGGGGCTCGTCGGCGAGCAGGTGGGCGGCCGGGCCGGCCCGGTGCCAGGTGAGTTCGGCGGCGGTCGCCCGGCCCATGGTGCCGGGCCCGCCCGGCTCCTGCCGGAGCATCAGGCGCAGGGCGAGGTCGTCGAGCGCGTCGGCCTGGCGGGTGCGGGCCAGGCGACGGGCGGCGCGCAGCACGGTGACGGGGGTGTGCAGGGCGCCGGTGAGGGTGCCGGAGGTGGAGCGGTCGGCGCCGGCCAGGGCGGCGATCGGGGCGAGCAGGTGGAGCGGGCGGCCGGAGCGGAGCAGGTCGGCGAGCCTGGCGGGGTGCCCGTCGAGCACCTGCCGGGCACCGTGGCCGGTGAGCTGGTCGGCGCCGCCGGCCCGGTGCAGGGCGGTGTACCGGGCGGCGCACAGCAGCGCCGGGCCGGGTTCGTCGGTGAGCGGGCCGGCTTGGGGGTACCACCCGGCCCCCCGGGCCGGGGGAGGGTCGGCGAGCCCGGCGTACGGGAGGACGGGCGGGACGACGACGTGGCGCAGCCGCGGTGCGTGCACGGCGAGCGCCAGTCCGTCGGCCTCGCCGAGGGTGACGGCGGGCAGGGTCTCGGGCTCGGGGCGCCCGTCGGCGCCGCGGGCCCAGGAGCCGCGGACGGCGCCGGTGCGGGCGGCGGGCCGTTCGAGCGCGGCCCCGGGCTGGGCGCCGGCGGGCAGCGGGACGGCGGCGGCCAGCAGGGCGACGGTGGCGGACCCGGTGCCGTAGGAGAGGTCGACCCCGAGCCGCGAGCGGTCGCCGGGCGTGGTGGCGCGGACCCGGCAGCGGACGGCTTCCAGCAGGGCGCGGGTGAGTTCGCGGACGGCGGGGGCCTCGGCCGGGGCCTCGACGGGTTCGTCGGGGTGGGCGGTGTGGTGGGCGCGGCCGCCGCGGATGCCGAGCGCGTGGCCGGGCGGGACCCGGCGCACGCCCCGGAACGGGGTGCGGTCGCCGAGCGCCTCGGGCGTCTCGGGGGTGGCGAGGCGGGCCGCCAGGTGGCCGGCGTCCAGGGGTGCGCCGACCAGGTCGGCCAGCGGCAGGGCGGCGGTGGCGTAGGCGGTGCCGCCGGCGAACGGGGTGTGGAAGACCGGTTGGACGCCGGCCAGGTCGGTGAGCAGCACGGTGGAGCGGGTGCCGGTCCGCAGGACGACGGTGTAGCTGCCGGGCCAGTGGGTGAGGTGGCGCAGTGCACCGCCGCGGGCGGCGGCCAGGCCGTCGGCGAGTTCGCGGTCGGTGGCGCCGCAGCGGCCGGCGACGGCGAGCCGCAGGGTGGCGGGCGTGTCCCGGTCGGTGCGGTCGGCGGGGTCGCGCGGGTCGAGTCCGCCGCGGACGGCGGCGGGGGCGCCGGGGCGGAGCACGGCGAGGCGCAGTTCGTCGGGGCGCCAGTCGCCGACCGCCCAGAGCGGGTCGGGGCCGCCCCAGAGCAGGGTCCCGGCGATCGGCCGGACCGCGGCGAGCGCCGGGTCGGCGGCCGGGCCGCTCCAGCCGGTGAGCCACCGCATCGCGCCTCCGTGGTGCTTCGGGTGCGCGGCGAACATCCGGTGATGTGAGGGAAATTGGCGCACCGTCAGGAGACATCGTGCCACCGGTGGGGCGGAAACGGGCCGGGCGTTCCCGGCGGGGCGCACGGACCGGGCCACCCCCTCCGGGGCCCGGGCCGTGCGGGTCCTCGAACTCCCGTCCGGGGTACGGCCGGTGGCCGGACAGAGCGGCGCGGGAATGGTCCGTGGACGCCGCGATGCGGCCGAGAATGGCCGAAAGCCGTCGCACGACCCGGGAGGGCATCCGCATGCCCTCCCGGACGCGCCGCTGCCCGCGGGGATTGAGGCAGCGTTTCCCCCGGCCCGCCGGGTCCTCGACGGCGGGCCGATCCACAGGCACCAGCGAATCGCCCACCTGCCGATGCGGCCAGGGAGCACGGATGGCGCACACGGGCACGGGACCGGAGCACGGGCGTCCGGCAGGTGCCCGCGGGACACTCGGCGGGCGCCCGGCCGCCCGCCGCGGACGCAGCGCGTTCCCGCCAACCGGAATGCGGCCTCTTAACCGTGGGAACGCGGGCGACTACGCTAGGTGCAAGCAGTCCGGTGGCGTGCTGCTGCCGTCGCGACTCGCCGCCATCCGCGCACGACGTCGCCAGGGGGTGCCACCGCCACCATGACCGTCAGCTCACGAGGGCCGAACGACCGGCTCGGCGCCCTCCTCGCGCTCGCCCAGATCAGCAACGCCGGGCTCGCCCGCCGGGTCAACGACCTCGGCGCGCAGCGCGGCCTGACCCTCCGCTACGACAAGACCTCGGTGGCCCGCTGGGTGACCAAGGGGATGGTCCCGCAGCGCCCGGTGCCGCACCTGATCGCCACCGCGCTCGGCAACAAGCTCGGCCGCCCGGTGCCGCTGGAGGAGATCGGCCTCGCCGACTCGCACCCCACCCCGGAACTCGGCCTGGAGTTCCCGCGCGAAGTCCCGGAGGCGGTCCGCTCCGCCACCGAACTCTGGCGGGTCGACCTGGACCTGCGGCGCGGCCCCGGCGGCGGCCGGTGGAGCGACAGCCTGGCCGGCACCTTCTCGGTCGCCGCGTACGCCACCCCCGTCTCCCGCTGGCTGATCACTCCCGCCGACGGGTCGGTGGCCCGGGAGACCCCCCCCGACCTGTCCGGCTACCGGGTCGGCCACGCGGACGCCGCCAAACTCCGCGAGGCCGCCCAGGAGGCCCGCCGCTGGGACTCCAAGTACGGCGGCGGCGACTGGCGTTCCTCGATGGTCCCGGAGTGCCTGCGGGTGGAGGCCGCCCCGCTGCTGCTCGCCTCGTACAGCGACGCGGTCGGCCGGGCGCTGTTCGGCGCCACCGCCGAACTGACCAGGCTGGCCGGGTGGATGGCCTTCGACACCGGCCAGCACGAGGCCGCCCAGCGCTACTACATCCAGGCGCTGCGCCTGGCCCGGGCCGCCGGCGACGTCCCGCTCGGCGGGTACGTCCTGGCCTCGATGAGCCTGCAGGCCTCCTACCGCTCCTTCCCGGACGAGGCCGTCGACCTCGCCCAGGCCGCCCTGGAGCGCAACCGCGGCCTGGCGACGGCCCGGACCATGAGCTTCTTCCACCTGGTCGAGGCCCGCGCGCACGCCAAGGCCGGCAACGCCCCCGCCTGCGGCAGCGCACTGTCCGCCGCCGAAGCCGCGCTGGACCGGGCCCGCCCGGGCGACCCCGACCCGACCTGGATCGACTTCTACGCCTACGACCGCCTCGCCGCCGACGCCGCCGAATGCTTCCGCGACCTCGGAGTGCCGTCCAAGGTCCGGCAGTTCACCCGCGAGGCACTGGCCCGCCCCACCGAGGGCTTCGTCCGCTCGCACGGCCTGCGCCTGATCGTCTCCGCGATGGCCGAGGCCGAGGCCGGCGACCTGGACGCGGCCGTCGCCGCCGGCGAGCGCGCCGTCGAGGTCGCCGGGCGGATCTCCTCGCACCGCAGCCGCGAGTACGTGGTCGAGTTGCTGCGCCGCCTGGAGCCCTACCAGAACGAGCAGCGGGTCAAGGAGCTCACCGAACGAGCCCGCCTGGTCCTCACCACCGGCTGAGGGGTGCGGGCTTGAAGCACGACGTCCGGGTCCTGGTGGTCGGCGGCGGCATCGTCGGACTGTCCACCGCGTACGCGCTCACCCATGCCCACCCCGGCACCACCGTCACGGTGCTGGAGAAGGAGAGCGCCCTCGCCCTCCACCAGACCGGACGCAACAGCGGAGTCGTCCACAGCGGCGTCTACTACCGGCCCGGCTCCCTCAAGGCCCGCTACGCCACCGAGGGCGCCCGCGAAATGGTCGAGTTCTGCCGCGACCAGGGCATCGCCCACGAAGTCACCGGCAAACTCGTCGTCGCCACCGAGGAGGCCGAACTCCCCCGCCTCGCCGCGCTCGCCGAACGCGGCCGGGCCAACGGCATCCCCCTGCTCGAACTCGACCCCGCCGGCATCCGCGAGCACGAACCCGAGATCACCGGCCTCGCCGGCCTGCACCTCGCCACCACCGGCATCTGCGACTACACCGCGGTCGCCCACCGCTACGCCGCCCTCGCGGGCGAACGCGGCGCCGAACTCCGGCTCGCCACCCCGGTCCTGGACATCGCCCGACGTGCCGACGGGGTCACCGTCACCACGCCCACCGGCGAGATCCGCTGCGCGGCGCTGGTCAACTGCGCCGGACTCCACAGCGACCGGATCGCCCGGCTGGCCGGCGACGACCCCGGCGTCCGGATCGTCCCCTTCCGCGGCGAGTACTACGAACTCGCGCCCGCCCGCCGCGCACTGGTCCGCGGCCTGGTCTACCCCGTCCCCGACCCGGCGTTCCCGTTCCTCGGCGTCCACCTCACCCGCGGCATCCACGGCGACGTCCACGTCGGCCCGAACGCCGTTCCGGCCCTGGCCCGCGAGGGCTACGACTGGCGCACCGTCGACCTCCGCGACCTCGCCGAGACGGTCCGCTTCCCCGGCACCTGGACGATCGCCCGCCGGCACTGGCGCTACGAACTCGGCGAACTCCACCGCTCCCTCTCCAAGCGCGCCTTCACCACCGCCGTCCGCCGCCTCCTGCCCGCCGTCACCGAAGCCGACCTCCTCCCCACCGCCGCCGGCGTCCGCGCCCAGGCCGTCACCCGCGACGGCACCCTCCTCGACGACTTCGCCTTCGCCGGCACCGGCCGCATCGTCCACGTCCTCAACGCACCCTCGCCGGCGGCGACAGCCTCCCTGGCCATCGGCCGGGAGGTGGCCCGCCGGGCCGTGGCTGCAGCGGAGTGAGGAGAGCACCACCAGGGGCGCGGGCAGGTGGCACTCGCACTGGTTTCGCACCCGCCCGTGCCGAATTTTCGCCTCCCGTAGACTGGTGCGATTGTGACCTCCTCCGCCCCCAGCCCCCAGTTGCCCGCCTCGGCCCGGCTGTCCGCCGCTCCGGCGGCGTACCCCGCGCCGATGTACCCGCACAAGGCCACCGAGGCCCAGCACCGTGAGCAGCGGATCCGCAGTTTCCAGCCGCGTCGTGGTCGGATGACCAAGGCGCAGGCGGGTGCGCTGGACCGCGGCTGGGAGCGTTTCGGCCATGCCATCGACGGCACCCCGCTGGATCTGCCGGCGATGTTCGGCGGCCGACCGGTGACGCTGGAGATCGGCTTCGGGATGGGCGACACCACGGCCGCGATGGCCGCCGCCGACCCGTCGGCGGGGATCCTCGCGGCGGACGTCCACACCCCGGGCCACGGCAACCTGCTGCAGTTCCTGGAGCGGGACGGTTCGGAGAACGTCCGGCTCGCGGCGGGCGACGCGGTGATCCTGCTGCGCGACATGCTGCCGGACGCGTCGCTGGCGGGTCTGCGGGTGTACTTCCCGGACCCGTGGCCGAAGCCGAAGCACCACAAGCGCCGGCTGCTCCAGGAGTCGTTCCTGGAGCTGGTGCTGCCGCGACTGGCCCCCGGCGCGCTGGTGCACTGCGCGACCGACTGGGAGCCGTACGCGGAGCAGATGCTCGCCGTCCTGGAGGCGTCGCCGGAGCTGGAGAACCTGCACCGGGAGGGCGACGGTTCGCCGTGGCTGGAGCCGGAGGACCACCCGGCGGGCAGCGTGCCGGGCTACGCGCCGCGCCCCGAGTGGCGCCCGGTGACCAAGTTCGAGCGGGCCGGCCTGGCCAAGGGCCACGTGGTGCACGACGTCCTGTTCCGCCGCCGCTGAGACGCGTCACGGCCTGCCGAATCGTCCCTGCGGCGAATGAGGCGTGAGAGCCCCAGGCGTCCTGCGTACGGTTTTCTGTACGCAGGAGGTGGACCGTGAAGACCATGTCGTACTCGGAGTTCCGCGCCCGGTATGCCGAGGTGCTCGACGCCGTCGTCGACGACCGCGAGGAGATGGTGATCACCCGCGCCGGGCACGAGCCGGTCGTCATCGTCCCGCTGGAGGACTACGAGTCCTTGAAGGAGACGGCCCACCTGCTGCGCAGCCCCGCGAACGCACGACGCCTGCTGGCCTCCATCGATGAGCTGGAGAACGGCGGCGGCAGCGTGCGGGAGCCGGCGGATCCCGAGTGAAGGTCGTCTTCGCCTCCCGCGTCTGGGAGGACTACCTGTGGTGGCAGGCCCAGGAAATCGGCAGACCGGACCACTGAAGCACGGCTTCCAGGGGTACTGGTCGCGGCGGATCGACGACGAGCACCGACTGATCCACAAGGCCACCGACGATTCCGTACTGATCGCGCAGTGCCGCTACCACTACGAGAGTTGACGACGGCAGGCGGCGGGCGCGTTCCCGGCGGGGGTGGGCAGGGTAGGAACAACGGGGAGGCGGCGTCCGCCGTTTCGCCTTGCTGACGGACCGTCACCCCGGCTGTACGGATTGTTCTCGCCACTCCCCTGCGAGCGGAGCATTCCCCTACGCTTCTGCGGGTGAGCAGTCCGCCCGGCGGCAAGGCCTCCCCCAGCCTGCCTGTAGGGGCCGCCGCCATGGCCGCCGATCCACCGCCGTCCCCCACCGGTGCCCGATCGTTCCCGGAGCCGGGGGCGCACCGGTCCGGTGGGCTGTCCCGGATGCGGTTGTCGGCGGTCGGGCGGATTCCGGGTCAGCGCGGCGCCCGCGCGGTGCGGGCCGTTCCGTCGTTGGCGCGCCGGTTGTGGCCGCTGCGGCGGCCGGCGGTGTCCTCGGCGGTGGTGGCGCTGGCGTTGGCCGGGTCGGGGGTGCTGATCCTGCACCTGGTGCAGCGTCAGACCGGGACGGCCGGGTTGCTGGTGGGTCTGGGGCTGGCGCTGCTGCCGTTGCCGTTCGTGCTGGGGTCGCTGGCGTGGCTGAACCAGACCGCGCGGGTGCCGATCCGGCACACGCTGTTCTGTCTGGCGTGGGGGGCCTGTGCGGCGACCACGGTGGCGATCCTGGCGAACGGCTGGGCGAGCGATTTCCTGATCGCCCACCGGGGCGCGCGCGGGGAGACCTGGGGCTCGGAGTTCGCGACGCCGCTGATCGAGGAGGTGGCGAAGGGCTCGGCGCTGCTGATGCTGCTGCTGCCGTTGCGGCGGCAGCACGACGAGCCCGCCCGGCCCCCCGGCCGCCTGCGGCGGCTGCGGCGGCGGCGGTTGCGCCGCCGACGGGGCGCCCCGGAGCGTCCGGCGGCACTGTTCCGGCCGGCCCCGGCCGGGCGGCAGCGGGCCCGTTCACGGCCGCGCACGCTGGCGGCGGGGGCGGTGCTGGGCGGGGTGACGGCGTCCGGGTTCGCGTTCACCGAGAACGCGCTCTACCTGGGTCGGGCGTTCACCGCGGACCGGCAGGCCCGGCTGGACGCGATCGGGCTGGGACGGACGCCGAGCCTGCGGGACTTCGACGGGACGGTGCACACCTTCGTGCTGCGGGCGCTGCTGTCGCCGTTCGCGCATCCGCTGTTCACCGCGCTGGCCGGCATCGGTCTCGCGGTGACGCTGACCACCGGCCGCCGTTGGGCGGCCCGGCTGGGCGCTCCGGCGGGTCTGCTGCTGGCGATGGGCCTGCACGGGGTGTGGAACGCGGCGGCCGGGCTGGGCACCGACGGTTTCCTGCTGGTGTACGGCCTGGTGATGGTGCCGTGCTTCGCGGCGCTGGTCTGTTTCGCGGTGTGGGCGCAGACGCGTCGCACCCGCCAACCCACCGGCCCCGGCTGACCCGCGCACCGACCCGCGCACCAGCCCCGGCTGACCTGCACGGGTCTCCGCGGGAAACGGATTTCCCTTTCCGGTGGGACTCACGTAGAGTCGTGTTCACCGACGCGGGGTGGAGCAGCTCGGTAGCTCGCTGGGCTCATAACCCAGAGGTCGCAGGTTCAAATCCTGTCCCCGCTACTCAGTAGCAACGAAGGGCCCGGAGGCATCGCCTCCGGGCCCTTCGTCGTACCGGCGGAGATTCTCGGCGAATAAATCCGTTGCCCGCTTCGGCGGGGGTGCCTACGCTGGCGGCACACTGAAAGGAGGTGATCCTGAGTTGAGTTCTTTCAGGATGCGTGAGGTGGCTGCTCGCTAGAGCCGCCCCTGCCTGTGCAGTGGTGAGGCCGTTCGGCCTCCGGCTCAGGCTAATTCCCAGCAGTCACCCGGCCCGTGGGCTCACCGGTACATCCCCGGTGCCTCGATCGCCGTCCCCGTTCCAGCGGGGCCCGGCCCGAGGAAGCAGCCCACGGGCCGTCTGCGTTCTCCGGGGGCTTTTCAGGGGCGCTTCGGCGGGAAGCCGTGACGGCGGGCCAGGGCCGCGACGGCGAGGACGGGCAGCAGCAGGGCGAGGGCGAACCAGGGGAAGGCGCCGGGGCCGGCCAGGTCGAGCAGGAGTCCGCCGACGGCGCCGCCGAGGCCCATCGCGGTGTTCCAGGTGGCGACCAGCAGGGTCTGGGCGCGGTCGCCGCCCGCGTCTGCGGCGGCGGTCTGGAACAGCGGGGGGACGGCGCCCCAGCCGAGGCCCCAGAGTGCGGCGGCGAGCAGCACCAGGGGTGCGGCGGGTGCGGGCAGCAGCAGGAGTCCGAGGGCGGCGAGGACGGCGGCGGTGGCGGCGAGCGTGAGGTGGCGCAGCCGCCGGTCGACCAGGGCGCCGGTGACGGCGAGTCCGGCGACCGAGGCGATGCCGAGGACCAGCAGCACCAGGTCGCGGCGGTCGGTCAGGCCGTAGTCGTCGAGCAGCGCGGCGATGTAGGTGTAGAGCACGTTGTGGGCGAGGACGAACGCGGCGACCACGAACAGCACGGGTCGGACGCCGGGCAGCCGCAGCACGCCGAGGAGGGGTTCGGCGCGGCCGGAGCGCCGGCCGGGGGCGCCGGGGACGGCGGCGGCGATCCACACCAGCAGGGCGGCGGCCAGGACGGCGACCAGTCCGAAGGTGGGCCGCCAGCCGATCAGCCGGCCGGACCAGGTGCCGAGCGGGATGCCGAGGGAGAGTGCGAGCGGGACGCCGATGCCGGTGACGGCGATCGCCCGGCCGTGCAGTTGCGGCGGCGTCAACCGGCGGGCGTAGCCGACGAGTTCGGCCCAGATCGCGGCGACGGCGACGCCGCCGGCGATCCGGGCGGCCATGGTGAGCGGGTAGGACGGGGAGAGTGCGGTGACGGCGTTGGCGACCAGCAGGACGGCGACGGCGGCGAGCACCAGGCGCTTGCGGTTCCAGCGGGCGGTGGCCCGGGCGAGCGGGATCGCGGAGAGTCCGGTGGCGAGGGCGTAGCCGGTGAGCGACTGGCCCATCGCGGATTCGCCGACCCGCAGGTCGTGGGCCATCTCGGGGAGGACGCCGGCGGGCAGCGCCTCGGTGACGATGCCCAGGAAGGCGGCGGTGGCGAGGGCCAGCAGGGGGGACCAGCGCAGGCCATGACTGCTGGTCACGGGCGTAGCAGGGGAAGGAAGTACGGTGCGGGTCGCGGTCATGCCGCTATCCTCGAACCCTCACATCGATGTGAAGGTCAAGTCCTTCCGACGGGCGGGAGAAGCGGATGCGGATCGGTGAGCTGGCGGACCGGGCGGGGGCCTCGCCCCGGCTGCTGCGCTACTACGAGGAGCAGGGCCTGCTGAAGCCGGAGCGTTCGGCGAACGGCTACCGGGAGTACGACGACGCGCTGGTGGAGCGCGTCCGGCAGATCCGTTCGCTGCTGGACTCGGGCCTGTCCACCCGCACCATCCGGGAGGTGCTGCCCTGCCTGACGAGCGGCCAGTACCACGTCCGCGGCGCCACCCCGGAGACGCTGGCCGCGCTGGAGCACGAGCACCGGCAGCTGACCGACCGGGTGGAGTGCCTGTCCCGCAGCCGGGACGCGGTGGGCGCCTACCTGCGCGCGGTGCGCTCGTTGCGGGACGCCCCCGCGCCGGTCGAGGCCTGCTGACGGGCCCTCATCGGGGCGGGTGCAGCAGCAGGATGCGGTGGGCGGGGGTGGTGGTCAGCACCCGGCTGGCGATCCCGTGGTGGCGGAGCGCCGCGCGGAGTTCGGTGAGGTGCGGGCAGCGGCTGCCGGTGTGGTCGTGGAGCGGGAAGATCCGGACCTCGCCGTCGGGGGCGGTGACCCGGGCGAGTTCGCGCAGGGCCCGGAACTGGTCGGCGGGGGTGAACAGCGCCGGGTAGGCGAAGACCAGGTAGGAGCTGAGGGTGAGGGCGAAGCTGCCGTCGGCGAACGGGAGTCGGGGCAGCTCGGCGGCCGGGTAGTGCCCGGGGTGGGCGGCGGCGTCGGCCACGAACAGGCGGCGGGCGCGGTCCCAGCTGCGGAGGTACTTGTCGGGGCGGCGCCGGCCGTGCCGGCCGCGGGGAAGGTGGTGGGCGGGGTCGCGGCGGATGGCGCCGGCCATGGTGTCGCGGCCGGCGGCGGCGAGTTCGGCGAGGCGGCGCGGGCCGAGCGCGTAGCCGGGGTCGGCGGCGACCACCTCGCAGCCGAGCGCGCGGGCCTCCGCGGCGAACGCGGCGGCCCCGCCGGGGCAGTCCAGCAGCGGGCCGGGCAGACGGCTCAGGTCGGCGCGGGTGAGGCCGAAGTAGCCGCAGTACTCGTCGAGCGGCCGGGAGCTGATCAGCACGGGCGGGGCGGCCGGCCCGCGCCGGTGTGCGGGGCGGGTGCTGCTGACCGGGCACATCGGTGGTCCTCCGGACGTCCGACGGGCCCGGGGTGCGGCCCGGGCCCGTGGTCATCCGACCACGGGCCCGGCGGTGTCGCATGTTCAGCGGCCGGCCAGCAGGGCGCGGGCGGCGAGGCGGTTGGCGCCGTTGAGGGCGTGGACCAGCTGCGGAGTGAGCAGGACGAAGAGCAGGCCGACCAGGCTGACGCCGGCGATCTGGAACGGCGAGATGATGTCGTAGACGTGGTGGACGCCGTGCGAGTCCGTCCAGTTGGCGACCCGGTAGCCGTCCCAGTCGGTGTAGCGGCCGAACACCCACTGGTAGGCGGGGAACAGCAGGAGCGCCCAGCCGACGGTGAAGAAGACGGTGGAGAGCGCGAAGCTGAGGATCGCCCAGGGGAACATGACGAACTGGTAGAGCGCGCCCTTCCAGCCGACCGGGTCGGCGAGCCGGGCGGTGATCGCGCCCCAGACGCCCTCCCGGCGGGCCGTCACCTCGCGCGGGTCGGGCAGGTCGAGGTCGAGCATGGTGCGGATCCGGAAGCGTTCGGCGGCGCCGAAGCCGCGGCCGGCGATCGTCAGCAGGGCGAGCACGGGCAGGCCGAGCATGGTGACGGCGAGGCCGAGGCCGGTGCTGAACAGTGTGACGACGACGGAGAAGCCGAGTATGGCGACGGGCAGGCCGCTGAGCGCGAAGCCGAGCTCCCGGAAGCCTGCCCGGGAGATCGGGGCGCGCCAGAACCCGGGCCGGATGGAGTGGTCGCCGGTGGTGGCACGGTACGCAGCGGTGGACATCCGCGGTCCTTCGGTGGTCGGGGTCGGCGCCGCCGGTCGGCGGTGCCGGGCACCCTTCAAAGGTGCCGCACCGGACCCGGTCGCCGGTATGAGGCCTGCTGCCGAGTTCGGGGTGGGGTTATCCCCCGGCTCCGGGGGTGGCCAGGGCCCGCCATTCGGGGGCGAGCAGCGAGTACTGGAGCGCGTCGTGCCAGCTGCCGCCCCAGTGGGACTCGGCGCGGATCCGGCCCTCGTACCGGAAGCCCGCCCTGACCAGCACCCGGGCGGCGGCCGGGTTGGCCGGGTCGGTGCGGGCGAACAGCCGGTGCAGGCCGAGGGTGTCGAAGCCGAGCGCGCACAGCAGCGCGGTGACCTCCCCGGCGTGGCCGCAGCCCCAGATGTCGGGGCGCAGCGCGCAGCCGAGCTGGGCGGCGTGCTCGCCCTCGCGGGTGAGGGCGGCCTGGCCGATCGGTTCGCCCGCGGCGTCGTCGACGGCCAGCCGGTAGTGCTGCCGGGGTTCCGCTTCGGCCTCGTCGAGGTAGAGCTCGATCTGGTCGGCGCACTCCTCGAAGTCGGCGGCGTCGAACGGGAGATGGCGGACGGTCCGGGGGTCGCCGTGGACGGCGTGCAGCGCGGCGACTTCCTCGGGGGTGTGGCGGTACTCCCGCAGGGTGAGCCGGGGGCCGGTCAGCCGGACGGTTTCCATGGCGCCCGACCCTACCGGGCGGCCCCGCGCGGACCGGCTACCGTACCTGGGTGGACGACGAAGACCTGCACCTGCTCCCCCGTACCCGAGCCGCCGACCTGCTGGAGTGGGCCGCCGAGGAGGGTTTGGAGGCGGTACCCGAGCCCGCGGTGCGAACCGTCCTGACGCTGCTGGAGCTGGGCGGCGCCCGGATGCACGACGGTTTCCCGGAGCTGACCTCGCCGGTGCTGGAACACCTGCTGTACGAGCAGCTGCACCTGTACGTCCAGCCGGACGGCGACGCCCGGGCGTACCCGGCGGCGGTGCGGCTGCTGATCGAGTGGCAGCGGGCGGCGCGGCGGCTGAACGCCAAGCGGCTGGAGAAGCTGCGCGAGGAGACCGACTGGCAGGGCGAGGTGCTGGTGGACTCGCTGCTGCTCCGGTCCGACCTGCTGACCTGGCCCAGGCTGTACGCCCTGCTGCTGCGCGCGGACGGCGTGCCGGTGGAGGACCTCGACCGGGTGCGGGGCTGGCTGGAGGAGTTCCGGGCGCTGGACGTCGAGGAGCGCTTCGCCGCGTACGAGCGGGTGCCGGGCGTGGCGCCGGACGGCGGCTGGGGCCCGGAGCGGGCGCTGCTGGTCGGGGTGTCCACGGACGGCGCGCGCCGGCTGCTGGAGCAGGGCCTGATGCGGCGCAGCTACCGCAACCTGGCGGAGCTGACCGCTCGGGGTCTGCCGATGCCGGACGAACTCGCCGGGGAGTTCGAGGAGTTCGAGGAGGCGGTGGCGCAGGCCGCGATCGACCTGTGCGGCGAGTGGACGGTGCCGGGGCTGGCCCGGCTGCTGCTGGAGGAGTTCCCGGAGCTGGCCCCCGAGGTGTACTGAGGATTCCGGCCCGTCGGGTCCGCCGCTCGGAGGACCCGGGGATCGTCCTGGTGATCCATCAGCCGCGGCCGTCCGGACGATCCGCGGGGCGGGGCCGCCGGGCCGGGGTGGAGCCATGGACATCGTGACTCCCGCCGGCGCCGCCGCGGCCGGCCTGCGCCCGTCGTTCCGGCGGGTCGCCGCCCTGGCCGCCGCGTTCTGGTCGGCCGGCTTCGCCCTGGTGCACCTGTACTGGCTGCTGGGCGGCCGGGCCGGGCTGCCGGGCGGCCTGTCGGTGCTGGACAACACGCCGCTGCTGGTGACCGACGTCGTCACGACACCGCTCGCGGCCCTGGCGCTGGTGCGGCCGTGGGGCAGGCGGCTGCCGGCCCGCGGGCTGCTGCGGGCCGCGCGGGGCACGGCGGTGGTGCTGATCGTGCACGCCGCGCCGTCCGTGCCGGACTGGGCGGCGCCGGCGGCGGAGGGTCACCGCCCGGTGGCGGAGCCGGCCGCGACGGCCCGCTTCGCGACGCTGCTGTACGAGCCGTTCTTCCTGGCCGGCGGGGTGCTGTTCGGGTGCACGGTGTTCGGCCGCCGACTCCTGCCGGGAGACGACGGCCGTCGGTGAGCGCGGGAGTTACGGCTGCAGGCCGAGCTGCTGGAGCCAGGGCAGCGGGTCGACCGGGGCGCCGCCGCCGGGGCGGACCTCCAGGTGCAGGTGCGGGCCGGTGACGTTGCCGGTGGCGCCGACCGCGCCGAGCACGGCGCCGGGGGCGACCGGGCCGGAGGCGGTGACGATCCGGGAGAGGTGGCAGTACCAGAGTTCGGTGCCGTCGGGGAGGGTCTGGATGACCCGGTAGCCGTAGGGGCCGGACCAGCCCGCCGAGGTGACGGTGCCTCCGGCGACGGCGGCGACGGGGGTGCCGGTGCGGGCGGCGAAGTCCAGGCCGGTGTGCAGGTGCGCCCAGTGCGAGCCGGCCTGGGCGAAGTGCGCGGTCAGCTGGTAGCCGGCCACCGGCAGGGTGTGCGCGTCCCGTTCGGCCTCGGCCTGCTGGGCGGCGCGCTTGGCCTCGGCGTCCTGGGCGGCGGCGAGCCGGGCGGATTCGTCGGCGGAGGTGCGCTGGCCGTCGGCCTGCTGCTGGATGCGGGCGGCGAGGGCGAGGCCGGGGTCGGCGGCGAGCAGTCCGTCGGAGACCTCGTCGGCGGCGGTGACGGGCACCGGGGCGGCGGCCTGCGCGGGGGCGAGTCCGGTGGCGCTGAGCGCGGCGGTCATCGCGGTGACGCCCAGCAGGGGCGCGCCGGCGCGGGACTGGCGGGGCAGCCGGTGCCGGGCGGCTTCCGGCTCGACCGGGTGGTCGAGCAGCTGGGTGCCGGTGCTCTCGGTGTAGGTCGACGCCACGGGGGCGTGCTCCTTCCTTCCCTGCCGCCGACCGGGTTAGCTGACGGGTTCGGAGGTGGAAGGTCTCCTACGGTCGGGCCCAGGGCCGTCCCGATTCACCCCGGTGGAACGTGGTTCCCCGGCTCCTGGGACGCCCCGAAAGGCGTGCCCAAGTGGATTAGGCGTGGCGCACGGTGCCGCATGGTTACGGCGTTGCCGACCGCGCTGCGTTATCAAACGTTAATCCTATGGACCCCATGATTCCAAGCTCCTCCCGGGAGACGGTGAAGATTTCCTGACGCCCTATGGGCGATTTATGACGATTCACCAGGCCGTACCTGACGGATGGTGACCGCACGGTTGAGTATCCGTACTCACGCCCCGCCCCCGGGCCGGCGCGACCCTGATGCCATGACCGCAACCGTGCCGCACCGGACCACCGCCGCCTACTTCCTGCAGGCCGCCGCCTCCTTCGCGCTGGCCGCCATCGCCCTCACCATCGGGATCGCCTACCTGCCGGTGAGCGCCTGGATGCGCGCCTTCCTGGCCGTCGGCGTGCTGTACGTGATCACTTCCGCGTTCACGCTGGCCAAGGTGGTCCGGGACCGCCAGGAGGAGGGCGCGATCACCAGCCGGGTGGACCAGGCCCGGCTGGAGAAGCTGCTCGCCGAGCACGACCCGTTCAAGGTGGAGAACATCTGACGACCCGGCCGGCCGCCCCCGCTTGACGGCTAAGGCTATTAGCCTTAGCTTTATGGCTATCGGCAGTCGGCCGGGCCTCCAGTGCCCGGCGCACCGCACCCGCCGCCCAGGAGGCCCACCATGAACAGCACCCTCGGCACCACCCGGTACCTCGACGTCACCGGCGGCCGGATCGCCTACGACGACACCCCCGGCGACGGCGTCCCGGTGGTCCTGCTGCCCGGCATGCTCGACAAGCGCGCCGCCTACCGGCACCTCGTCCCGCTGCTGACCGCCGCCGGACACCGGGTGATCACCATGGACCTGCGCGGCCTCGGCGAGTCCTCCACCGGCTTCACCGACCACTCCCCGGCCGCGATCGCCGAGGACCTGGTCGCCCTGCTCGACCACCTCGACCTGCGCGGCGCCGTCCTGGCCGGCAGCTCGTACACCGGCGCCACGGTGGTCCGCGCGGCCGGACTCGCCCCCGGGCGCACCGCCGGGGTGGTGCTGATCGACGCCTTCATCGAGAACCTCCCGCTGAACGGCTTCCAGAAGGCGATGTTCGGGCTGGCCGCCCCGCTGGTCTCCGCGTTCCCGGGCCTGTGGAGCGCGCTGCAGAAGTTCTACTACCCGACCGAGCGACCCGCCGACTTCGACGCCTACCGGGCCGGCCTCGCCGAGATGCTGCGCGAGCCCGCCCGCAAGGCAGCGCTGCGCGGCTACCTCAAGGGCGACTCCGCGCCGGTCGGCTGGTGCGAGGCCGTCGAGGTCCCCGCGCTGGTACTGATGGGCAGCAAGGACCCCGACTTCCCGGACCCCGGGCTGATCGCCGACCGGCAGGCCGCCGCGCTGCGCGGCCGTAAGGTGATGATCGAGAACGCCGGCCACTACCCGATGGCCAGCCACCCGCAGGCGGTCGCCGACGCCCTGCTCCCCTTCCTGAACGAGGTCGCCCGCTGATGGCCCGCGCCGGACTCTCCCCCACCGCGGTGGTGGACCACGCCCTCGACCTGATCGACGCCCAGGGCGCCGAGACGCTCACCCTGGCCGCCGTCGCCGCCAGGGCCGGGGTCGCCACCCCCTCGCTGTACAAGCACGTCGCCGGGGGCCTGCCCGAACTGCGCCGCCTGGTCGCCGTCCGCACCCTCGACGACCTCACCGACCACCTGGCCGCCGCCGTCCTCGGCCACTCCCGCGACGAGGCGGTCGCCGCCCTGCTCACCGCGTACGCCGGGTACGCCACCGGGTTCCCGCGGCGCTACGCCGCACTGCCGCAGGCCCCCGACCCCGATCCGGAGCTCACCGCGGCCGGCGAGCGGCTGGTGAACGTGCTGTTCGCCGTCCTGCGCGGGTACGGCCTGGAGGGGTCCGAGGCGGTGCACGCCGCGCGCACGCTGCGTGCCGTGGCCCACGGGTACGCCTCGTTGACCACGGCGGGGGCGTTCCAGCTCGCCGAGGGCCGGGACGTGACGCTGGAGCGGCTGATCGGGGTCGTGGTCGACGGCCTCGCCGACTGGCCGGGCGGGCGGACGGCGTGACCTGAGGGGGGTCGGGCGCGTTCTACCCGGTATGAAGAAGCGCAGCCTGCTCGCCTTTGCCTCGCTCGCCGTCGGCGTGGTCGCCTCGCTCACCGCGCCCAGCGCGGCGCACGCCACCCACGAGCACGCGGGCGGCACCACCCCGCACACCGACACCCTCTCCGCCCCGGACCGGCCGCTCGCCGAGAACGTCCAGGAGGACGGCACACCCGCCTGACAGCAGCCCCACCTGCGCACACGCCCCCCGTGCGCGCCCCTCCACACCTTTTCGCAACCGGTCCACCACCGTTCTGTCACCACCGGTGCGTAACACTGTCCTTCGGTCGGGAAGTCATACCGCGTAGAGAACTTCCACGGTGTGACCGACAAGCACGGAGGACAGCGCAATGTCGCAGGCGACTCAGCACACCCGCACGGGACTGATCCCGGCCCCGCGGACCGCCCCGGACGGGTCGGCGCCCGTCGCGCGGGCCGTCGAGCCCGGGCCGGAGCGGTGGGGGGCGGTGCTGGCCCGCTGCTCCGCGGTGGCCCGGGGGCTGCGCTCGCTGCGGCCGGTGGCGGCGAAGGAGCAGCCGTCGTACGGCGAGGTCGACGGCCAGTAGTCGTCGCCCGTCGAATGTGACGGAGCGTGAACTCCGGTCGGTCAATGGCATGTTGTCTTCCGGCCATCGACCGGTCGACTTTCGGACATCCGGCCCTGCCGGTTCTGTCCGATATTGGCGCGCTCTGAACAGCAATGCTTCGATCAGTTCATACGGAAGTAGGAAGTCCACCCTAGAATTCGCGCGTGACGACCACTCAATGGTGCTTGGCAGCAGCCGCATTGCTCGCTCTTCTCGCTCTCGCGGCCACCGCTCGGTCCCGCGCCGTCACCCGAACCCTGCGCGGCCGGCTGGCCGACGCCGAGGACGAACTCGCCGCCGCCCGTGACCGGCTGGCCGCCGAGCTGGCGGACCGTCAGGCCGGTGCCGAATCGGTTCTGCGCGAGCAGGAGATGAACGCGGCCACCCACCGCGCCTTTCTCAGCGTGGCCCGCCGCATCCTGGTGATGGCGCACGACCAGCAGGCCGGTCTGGACGAGATGGAGCGCACCCACGACGACCCGGTGCTGCTCGAAGGCCTGCTGCGCGCCGACCACGCGGCCGCCCAGCAGGCCCGACTCGCCCAGACCCTGGCGGTGCTCTGCGGCTCCCGTGCGGGCCGGCACTGGCCGGAGCCGGTCTCGCTGGAGGACGTGGTGCGCGGCGCCCAGTCGCGCATCCTGCCGTTCCAGCGGGTGGTCGTGCACAGCCGGGTCGACACCGCCGTCCTCGGCGCCGCGGCGGAGGCGCTGATCCACGCGGTGGCCGAACTGCTCGACAACGCCACCCGCTACTCGCCGCCCAGCTCGCAGGTCTACGTCACGCTGATGCCGGTCCACAACGGCGCGGTGATCGAGATCGACGACTGCGGCGTCGGCATGACCGAGATGACGGTCGCCAAGGCGGGCGCGGCGCTGTCCGGCGGCGGCTCGCTGGAGGTGTCCCGGATCGGCGAGGTCCCGCAGCTGGGCCTGGCCGCGGTGGGCCGGCTCGCCGAGCAGTACGGCTTCCGGGTCACCATCAACTCCGCGCCCTCGCCGTACGGCGGTGTGCGGGTGGTCGTGCTGCTGCCGTCCGCCCTGCTCACCGATCCGCTGTCGGTGCCCGTGAGCCTCCCGCGCACCGAGCCGACGCCGGCCGCGGCCGCCGCGGTCTCCCGTCCGGCCGTCGTCGCCGCGGACCCCGGCCGGCCGTCCGTTCCCACGCAGGGCGGCGCCCTGCCGCGGCGGGTCAACCGCCGCAGCAGCGCCCAGCAGCAGACCGAGTCCCGGGCCGAGGAGCAGCCCGCGCCACCGCCGCGCTGTGCGCGCGAGGCGCAGACGTTCATGTCGCTGTTCCAGGCCGGGACCGCCAGCGGCCGTTCGGCCGCCCAGCAGGACCGGCGGTCCGACCAGGACCGCCACGACGAATTCCCCGCTTCCCCCCAACTTCCCCGGCGCGCAGGAGAATCCCATGACCGCAACCCCTGATCTCGGCTGGCTGCTGACCGACATCGTCGCCGTTCCAGAGGTCCAGCACGCCGTCGTGGTGTCCAACGACGGCCTGGAGATGGGCCGCAGCCCGAAGATCGGCCGGGACGACGCCGAGCGGCTGGCCGCCGCCTGCTCCGGACTGCAGTCGCTGTCCCGGGGCGTGGCGCAGGGCTTCGGCGACGGCCCGACCCGGCAGATCATCATCGAGTTCGGCGGCGGATACCTGTTCGTGGTCGCCGCCGGCGCCGGGACCCACCTGGCGGTGCTGGCCACCGAGGCCGTGGACGCGGGCCTGGTGGCCTACCAGATGCAGACGCTGGTCGAGCGGATCGGCAGCCACCTGACCGCGGCACCGCGGCAGGAGCACGCCACCGCCGGGGACGTGCGGTGAGGCGGGGGCCGGTTCGGCCTTACGTGATCACCGGCGGCCGCAGTCGGGCCAGCCGGAACGTGCTGGAGTTCGAGAGCCTGGTGCGGACCGTGCCGGGGGCCGCGGTCGACCGCACGGCCTTGAACCGCGAACAGCAGGCGATCCTCGGGCTCTGCCGGGAACTGCTGTCGATAGCCGAGGTGGCCGCCCACCTCGGCCTGCCGATCAGTGTGCTGAAGGTGCTGGTCGGCGATCTCTTGGACCTCGGGGCCGTGCAGGTCCTGCCGCCGGTGCGGCAGGCCGAGCAGGTCCCGCTCGCACTGCTCGAGGAGGTGCTGGTTGGCCTCCGTCAGCTCCGTTGAGCCGACCTATCTGCCGTCCACCGTCCAGGGGGCGGTCAAGATCCTGGTCACCGGCCCGTTCGGGGTCGGCAAGACCACGCTGGTCGGTGCGCTGAGCGAGATCGCTCCGCTGCGCACCGAGGAGACCATGACCGCGGCCGGCGCCGGGGTGGACGACCTGACGGGCCGTCCGCAGAAGACCACCACCACGGTGGCGCTGGACTTCGGGCGGATCACCCTCAACCAGCACCTGGCGCTGTACCTGTTCGGCACGCCCGGCCAGCAGCGGTTCTGGCCGCTGTGGGAGGACCTGTCGCGCGGCGCGCTGGGCGCGATCGCGCTGGTGGACTCCCGGCGGATCGAGGAGTCCTTCGACATCCTCGGCCTGCTGGAGGAGCACCGCATCCCGTTCGCGGTGGCGGTCAACGTCTTCCCCGACACCCCCGCCTACCCGGACGAGGAACTGCGGGCCGCCCTCGACCTGCTGCCCGACGTCCCGATCCTGGCCTGCGACGTCCGTGACCAGGACGCCGCGCACCAGCTGCTGGTCGACTTCGTCGACCACCTGCGGGCCGCCGCCGAGGAGCTCTCATGACCGTCCCCGACCACCGGGCGGCCACCGGCTGCCCGTACACCGGCTCCCAGGGCTCCGCGCTCTACGGGGCGGCGGTCGCCGAGAACCCGCACAGCCTGTACGCCCGGCTGCGCGCGCAGCACGGCCCGGTCGCGCCGATCGAGCTGGAGCCCGGCGTCGAGGCCTGGCTGGTCCTCGGCTACCAGGAGCTGCTCGAACTGACCCGCAACGAGCAGCTGTTCTCCAAGGACTCGCGGCGCTGGCGGGTGCAGCGGGAGGGCCGGCTGCGGGTCGACTCGCACCTGATCCCGATGACCATGTGGCGCCCCACCCTGCAGAGCATGGACGGCGCCGCCCACCACCGGCTGTCCACCGCGATCGCCGACACGCTGGCGAAGATCGACCACCAGCAGCTGCGCGAGACCACCGAGGAGGCCGCGCTCGCGCTGATCGAGAGCTGGGGCCCCGACGGCACCGCCGACCTGGTCACCCAGTTCACCCGGCGGCTCCCGCTGCTGGTGTTCACCCGGCTGCTCGGCCTGCCGCCGGAGGACGGTCCGCGCCTGGTCGGGCTGATCACCGCCCTGGTCGACAGCAGCAAGGACTCGCAGCGCGCCGCCGCCGAGTTCTTCGGCCTGCTGATGGACCTGGTGGTCAGCCGTCGCACGCAGCCCGGCGCCGACCTGGTGTCCTGGCTGCTGGCCCACCCGGCCGGGCTCAGCGACGAGGAGATGGTGCACAACCTGATGGTGATGCTGGTGGCCGGCAACGAGTCGTCCATCAACTGGATCGGCAACGCCGTCCGGCTGCTGCTCACCGACCGCCGCTTCCGCACCACCCTGACCGGCGGCCGGGCGACCGTCGCGGACGCCCTCGACGAGGTGCTGTGGCGCGACCCGCCGGTGCAGAACTTCCCCGGCCGGTGGGCGGTCTCCGACACCATCCTGGGCGGCCAGTACATCAGCGCCGGCGACATGCTGGTGCTCGGCCTGGCCGGCGCCAACGACGACCCGTCCGCGCACGGGCCGGACGGCATCGCCGGCAACCGGGCGCACCTGGCCTGGGGCGCGGGACGGCACGTCTGCCCCGCGCAGGACCCGGCCCGGCTGATCGTCGAGACCGCGATCGAGACCCTGCTGCACTGTCTGCCGGACCTCCAGCTCGCCATCCCCGCGCACGAGCTGACGTGGCGCCCGTCGCCCTGGTCGCGCGCCCTGGTCAGCCTGCCGGTGCTGTACAGCGCCTTCGTCCCGCCCCGCACCGCCACGCCCGAGAGGACCGCATGGACACCGCAGACCAGCTCCAGCCCGTCAGACTCGACCCCGTCGGGGCCGACCAGCACGCCGAGAACGAGCGGCTCCGCGCCAACGGACCGGCCACGCTGGTGGAGCTACCTGGTGGAGTGGTGGTCTGGGCGATAACCCACCACGACACCCTCCAGGAGCTGCTCGCGGACCCACGGGTCGGCAAGGACGCCAAGCACTGGAACCTGTACCGGGAAGGCCGGCTGCCCGAGGGCTGGCCGCTGATGACCTTCATCACCGTCCCCGGCATGACCACCTCCGACGGCGCCGACCACCGCCGTCTGCGCGGCCTGGTCTCGCAGGCGCTCACCCCGCGCCGGATCGCCGAACTGGCCCCCGCCATCGAGCAGCGGGTGGCCCGCCTGCTGGACGGCGTCGCCGACCTCGAAGGCGACTTCGACCTGCGCACCCACTTCGCCTACCCGCTGCCCATGCAGGTGATCGGCGAACTCCTCGGCCTGGCCGAGGAGCAGCAGGGCCTGCTGCACGAACTCTCCAACACCCTGGTCAGCTCCTCCGCCACCCCCGGCGCCGGCGCGGCCGCCGCCCGCAACCTGGCCGGACTGCTCGCCCAGGTCGCCGCCGCGAAGCGGGCCGAGCCCGCGAACGACCTGACCACCGCGCTGATCGCCGCCCGCGAGGAGCAGGACCGCCTCAGCGAGGCCGAACTCATCGGCATCCTCATGCAGTTGGTGGTGGCCGGCCACGAGACCACCCTCAACCTGATCTGCAACGCGGTGCGCGCCCTGCTCGCCAACCCCGACCAGCTGGCACTCGTCCTCGACGGCACCGTCTCCTGGTCCGCGGTGGTCGAGGAGACGCTCCGCTACGACGGCCCGGTCGGCCAGTTCCCGATGCGCTACGCGCTGGAGGACATCCAGGTCGGCGACGTGCTGATCCGCCGCGGCGAGGCGATGCTCGCCTCGTACGCCGCCGCGGGCCGCGACGACCGCCACTACGAGGACCCGAACCGCTTCGACCTGACCCGGGAGAACAACCGGCACCTGGCGCTCGGGCACGGGCCGCACTTCTGCATCGGCTCCTCGCTGGCCCGGCTGGAGGCCGAGACGGCGCTGCGCGAGCTGTTCGCCCGCCACCCCGGCCTGCGGCTGGCCGACGGCGCGGACCCGCGGCCGATCGCCTCCTTCGTCAGCAACAGCGTCAGCACCCTGCTGGTGCGCACCTCCTGACGTTCCCCCGGGGCCGCCGCCCTCGCCGGGTCACCGCACGTGACCGGGCGGGGGCGGCCCTCGTTCTACCAGCCATGAACAAGCTCACCGCGCTCGCCGCCCTCTCCCTCTCCGGCCTCGCCCTCGGCGCGACCCCGGCCTACGCCGACGCTCCGATCATTCAGGTCAGCGGCCTCGACGAGGTCCACGGCATGGACAACGGCTACCTCGACGGCATGCCCCCCGCCACCGAGCTCTGCCACCGCGACCTCGCGAACTACCCGATCGTGGGCGAGACGGTCGACCGCACGACGGGGGTGTGCGAGGCGCTCGGCAAGACACTGGACCGGCGGTAGGCGCAGGCGGGTGCGGGAGCAGGGGCCCCACGTGCCCCTGTTTTCGCGCCTGCCTGCGTTCCGTGCCCGTTTTCACCCGATATGTTCGGCTCGTCCGAAACGTCTCGTGGCATGAGGTGATCCCGTGGGCAGCGTGGCCGACCAGATGGTGGAAGTGCTTCAGCAGGCGGGGGTCGAGCGGGTCTACGGGGTGGTGGGGGACAGCCTGAATCCGGTGGTGGACGCGATTCGGCGGGCCGAGGGGATTTCCTGGGTGCACGTCAGGAACGAGGAGGCGGGGGCGTTCGCGGCGGCGGCCGAGGCCGAGCTGACGGGGCGCCTGGCGGTCTGCGCGGGAAGTTGCGGGCCGGGCAACACCCATCTGATCCAGGGCCTGTACGACGCGCACCGCAGTGGCGTTCCGGTGCTGGCGCTGGCGTCGCACATTCCGTCCGCGCAGATCGGGACGGGGTTCTTCCAGGAGACGCATCCGGAGCGGGTGTTCACCGACTGCAGCGGCTGGTGCGAGTTGCTGTCGAGCCCGGCGCAGTTGCCGCGGCTGTTGCGGGTGGGCATCCAGCACGCGCTGGGGGCGCGCGGTGTCGCGGTGCTGGCGTTCCCGGGCGATGTCGCGGCGCTGACGGCGCCGGCGCCGACCGGGCGCAGCACGTTCCTGACCGAGCAGGCGGTGGCGGCGCCGCCGTGGTCGCAGGTGCAGGCGCTCGCCGAGGCGCTGAACGCGGCGCGGACGGTGGCGGTGTTCGCGGGCGCGGGGGTGCGGGGCGCGCACGAGGAGCTGATGAAGCTCGCCGGGACGCTGCAGGCGCCGATCGGGCACTCGTTGCGGGGCAAGGAGTGGGTGCAGTTCGACAACCCGTACGACGTCGGGATGAGCGGGCTGCTCGGCTACGGGGCGTGCCACGAGGCGTTGCACGAGGCCGAGATCGTACTGCTGCTGGGCACCGATTTCCCGTACGACTCGTTCCTGCCGCAGGCCCGCACCGTGCAGGTGGACCACGACGCGACCCGGCTGGGCCGGCGCACCGCGCTGGAGCTGGCGGTGCACGGGGATGTGGCGGCGACGTTGCGGGCGGTGCTGCCGCTGTTGGAGCAGAAGACCGACCGGTCGTTCCTGGACGGTCTGCTGACCCGGCACTGCCGGGCGCTGGAGACGGTGGTCGGGGCGTACACGTCGGGGATCGAGAAGCACCGGCCGATCCACCCGGAGTACGTGGCGTCGGTGCTGGACGAGGTGGCCGCCGACGACGCGGTGTTCACCGTGGACACCGGCATGTGCAACGTCTGGGCGGCCCGCTACCTGACCCCGAACGGGCGGCGGCGGGTGATCGGTTCGTTCCTGCACGGCTCGATGGCGAACGCGCTGCCGCATGCGATCGGCGCCCAACTCGCGTTCCCCGGGCGGCAGGTGGTGTCGATGTCGGGCGACGGCGGGCTGGGCATGCTGCTGGGTGAGCTTCTGACGGTGGCCAAGCACCGGCTGCCGGTGAAGACCGTGGTGTTCAACAACGGGGCGCTCGGCATGATCAAGCTGGAGATGCTGGTCTCCGGCTACCCGGAGTTCGAGATCGACAACGGCGACGTGGACTACGCGGCGATCGCCCGGGCCTGCGGCATCCCGGCGAAGCGGGTGACCGACCCGGCGAAGGTCCGCGAGGTGCTGGCGGACGCGCTGGAGCGCCCCGGTCCGGCCCTGGTGGACGTGGTCACCGATCCGAACGCGCTGTCCATTCCGCCGCGCATCACCGCCGCCCAGCTCAAGGGCTTCGCGCTGGCCGCCGGGCGGACGGTGCTGGCCGGCGGCGTCGGCCGGATGATCGACCTGGCCCGTTCCAATCTGCGCAACGTGCCCCGCCCCTGACCCGTCCTTGACGGTCGGATAAGGGCGAGGAGACTGGAAATCGAAGGGGGATCCACCCGGTTTGCCTGTGGGGCAAAGATGTTGCCTATGAGGCACGGAGGGTGTGGACTGGAGTCATGACAGACAGTCCACTCGGCGACGACCAGGAAGTCGCGGGCCTCGGCGCGCGGCTCCGGGAACAGCGGGTCTCCAGCCGGCTCACGCTGGAGACGGCGGCGGCCCGGGTCGGCCTGTCGCCAGCCTACTTGTCGCGCCTGGAGACCGGGCGGCGCCAGCCTTCGCTGCCGGTGCTGCTCGGCCTCGCCCGGGCGTACGGGACCAGCGTGTCCGGGCTGCTCGGCGAGCAGGTGGCCGAGCCCGATCCGGTGATCCGCGGCGGTGTGGTCGAACCCGGCCGGGCCGGCGGCTGGGGGTACCGGCGCGCCGGTGCTCCGGGCCGGGCCATGCAGGCCCTGCGGGTGCACGTCCCGCCGGGCACCCAGGACTCGGTGGTGCGGGTGCACCCCGGCGAGGAGTGGCTGTACGTCACCAAGGGCCGGATGAAGCTCACCCTGGGCGACCGGGTGCACCTGCTCGCCGAGGGCGACTCGGCGCACTTCGACTCGCTGACCCCGCACGTCATCGCGGCGGACTCCGAGGCCGGAGTCGACCTGATCTTCGTCCACACCCTGCTGCAGAGCCCCGCCGGCGACCTGTGCCTCGGCGACGCCCCGCGCCTGTAGCCCCCGAACCCGTCCGCCACCACCGTCAGGAGACCGCCATGGCCGACACCAAGCCCGCCGTTCCGCAGTACAAGGAGACCGTCGACGCGGGCTACCGCGCCTCCAACCGGGTGTGGATCCGGGTCTGGATCTACATCGTGTCGGGCCACGGCTTCGTGGGCTTCCTGTTCCTGCTGTTCTACGTCGGCCGCCACGGCAAGTGACCGACCGTCAGGGGCCGAGCACGGCGCACAGCGCGTCCAGGGCGGCCTCGAAGGCGTGGTCGGGCGGCGTGCCGTAGCCGATCACCAGCGCCGGGGGCCGCGCCGGCGGCCGGTCCGCCGCGTCCACCCGGCTCCACCCCAGGGTGTGCACCCGCAGGCCCGCCCGGAACGCCCGGGCCTGGAACTCCTCCTCGCCCGGCGACCCCGCGGGCAGTTCCAGGACGGCGTGCAGGCCCGCGCTGATCCCCGTCACCCGCACCCGCGGGGCACGCTCGGCGAGCACCTCGACCAGCCGGTCGCGGCGGCGCCGCAGCAGGTGGCGGCTACGGCGGATGTGCCGGTCGTAGCCGCCGGACTCGATCAGCTCCGCCAGCGTCAACTGCTCCAGGGCGCCGCTCTGCCCGTCCGCCAGCTGCTTGTGCCGCGCCACCGGCTCCACCAGCGCGGCCGGCAGCGCCAGCCAGGCCAGTCGCACGCCCGGCGCCAGCGACTTGGACGCGGTGCCCGCGTACACCACCCGCTCCGGGTCCAGCGCCTGCATCGCCCCGATCGCGTGCCGGTCGTAGCGGAACTCGCCGTCGTAGTCGTCCTCCAGCAGGTACCCGCCGACCTGCCGCGCCCAGTGCACCGCCTCCGTCCGCCGACGCGCCTGCAGCACCGCCCCGGTCGGGAATTGGTGCGCCGGCGTCAGCAGCGCCAACCCGGCGTCCGTGCCGCCCAGTCGACTCGTCACCGCGCCGCCCTCGTCCAACCGCAGCGGGCGCAGCGCCAGCCCCTGCGCGGCCAGCACCGCGTGCTGCGGGGGCAGCCCGTACGCCTCCACCGCGACCGCCCCGAGGCCCTGCTCGCGCAGCGCCGCGCACACCAGGCCGAGGCCCTGCTGCACGCCCGAGCAGATCAGCAGCCGCTCCGGGTCGGTGCGCACCCCCCGCGCCCGGGCCAGGTGCCCGGCGAGCGCCCGGCGCAGCTCGATCCGGCCGCGCGGGTCGCCGTACCCGAACGCGTCGTGCGGGGCGGTCGCCAGCGCCCGGCGGGCCGCCGCGAGCCACGCGCCGCGCGGGAACCCGCTCAGGTCGGGCGAGCCCGGCTTCAGGTCGTACCGCACCGCGACGGGCTGCCGCAGGCCCGGCGGCGGAGCGGACGGCGTCGGCTGCGGGCCGCGCTCGGCGACCACCGTGCCCGACCCCTGACGGGACATCAGCCAGCCCTCGGCGACCAGCTGGGTGTACGCCTCGGCGACGGTGTTGCGGGCAATCCCGAGATCGGTCGCCAGCGCCCGGGAGGACGGCAGCCGGGTGCCCGGCGCGAGCCGTCCGTCGCGCACGGCCGTCCGCAGCGCGTCCTCCAGCGCGGCGCGCAGGCCGAGACCGCGGGCGCGGCCGGCGGTCAGGTCGAGGTGCAGGTCACCACCGAAAGTGGCCCAGGAACTCATCCCTCAAATGAACCACACCGGTGGGACAACTCCCGCCTAGCGTGGGGGCCATGACCGACCACGAGACCGTTCCCGCCCCTGCCCCGCGCCTCGCCTTCGCCCGCGCCGTCCCCGAGTTCCACCGCAACCTGATCGCCCTCGACCGCCTCGCCCGGACCGGCCTCGGCGACCCGGTCGTCGCCGAACTGGTCAACCTGCGCGCCTCCCAGCTCAACGGCTGCGCGTTCTGCCTCGACGTCCACTCCCGCGACGCCGTCGAGCAGGGCGAGGGCGCGCACCGCCTCCACACCCTCGCCGCCTGGCGCGAGACGCCGTTCTTCACCGCCCGCGAGCGCGCTGCGCTGGCCCTCACCGAGGCCGTCACCCTGGTCGCCTCCACGCACGTGCCGGACGAGGTGTACGACGAGGCCGCGAAGCACTTCTCCGAGACGGAGCTGGCGAACCTGCTCGGCCTGATCATCAGCATCAACGCCCTCAACCGGGTGGGCGTCTCGACCCGGATGTCGCCTGCGGCGAGGTGAACACCCCGTCGGTGCACCCGCCTGCGTTTCGCACGCGCGTGCGTTTCGCGCGATGGTGGGTGGTGAGGTGAGTGCGATGGCCGAGATCGCCTTGCAGGTCGATGTCGCGGCGTCCCGGGAGCGGTTGCTGGCGGCGTTGGACACCCAGGTGGGGTTGACGTCGTGGTGGAGCACCGGGATCGACCGGGACGGGGAGGATCTGCTGGTCACGGTGCCGGGTGCGCCGGAGCCGCTCCGGCTCCGGCGCGAGCGGGCGGACCTGGACCGGGTGGGGTGGCGCAGTGTCGGGATGTATCCGCCGACCTGGCAGGGCACCACGGTGACGTGGGACCTGTTCGACCATCCGGACGGGTCGCGGCGCACGCTGTTGCTGCTGCGCCATCTCGGGTGGGGCCCGGACACGGCGGCGTCGGTTCCGGCGGCGGCGGGCGGCTGGGCCGAGGCGATCGTCCGGTTGAAGGACTACGCGCAGAGCGGGCGTCCGCAGCCGCTGTTCGTGCCGGACGGCCACTCGCACCCCGGGGTGCACGCGGCGGCGGACTGATCGCGACGCGCCGTTTCGGGCGATGACCGGCATGGAGCGGCGGCGACGGGTGAGACTGGCTGCATGTTGGGACTTCCGGACCACATCAACGCCTTCCTGTTCGACCTGGACGGGGTGCTGACCCAGACCGCGAAGGTGCACGCGGCCGCGTGGAAGGACATGTTCGACGCTTTCCTGCGGTCGGAGGCGGAGCGCACCGGCGCTCCGTTCGTCGCGTTCGACCCGGTCGAGGACTACGACCGGTACGTGGACGGCCGGCCGCGGTTGGACGGCACCCGGCAGTTCCTGGCCTCGCGCGGCATCGAGCTGCCGGAGGGCGCCTCGCAGGACCCGCCGGGGTCGCGGACGGTGAACGGGCTGTCGGCGGCGAAGAACGACACCGTGCTGCGGATGATCCGCGAACAGGGCGTGCAGCCGTACCGGGGGTCGGTGGCGTACCTGCAGCGGCTGCGGGAGCTGGGGCTGCCGCGGGCGGTGGTCTCGTCCAGTGCGAACTGTCGGGACGTGCTGAGGGCCGCCGGGATCGACGGGATGTTCGACGTGGTGGTGGACGGGATCACCGCGGCCCGTGACCACCTGGCGGGCAAGCCCGCGCCGGACACCTTCCTGGCCGCGGCGGAGCAGCTGGGGGTGGCCCCGGAGCACGCGGCGGTGTTCGAGGACGCGCTGGCGGGCGTCGCGGCGGGCCGGGCCGGCGGGTTCGGCACGGTGGTCGGGGTGAACCGCACCGGGCAGGCCGCGGCGTTGCGGGAGCACGGCGCGGACCTGGTGGTCGACGACCTGTCGGAGCTGCTCGGGGAGCGCGGATGAGCCCGTCCGAGGCGTTCACGGTCGATCCGTGGGGGATCAGCGAGCACGGGCTGGACCTGCCCGGGCAGGCCCGCGCGGAGTCGGTGTTCGCGCTGTCCAACGGCCACATCGGGCTGCGCGGCAACCTGGACGAGGGCGAGCCGCACGGCCTGCCCGGCACGTACCTGAACGGCGTGTTCGAGCTGCGTCCGCTGCCGTACGCGGAGAGCGGCTACGGCTTCCCGGAGTCCGGGCAGAGCGTCATCAACGTCACCAACGGCAAGCTGATCCGGCTGCTGGTCGACGACGAGCCGTTCGACCTGCGGTACGGCGAGCTGCGCAGCCACCGGCGCAGCCTGGACTTCCGGGACGGCATCCTGCGCCGGGAGGCCGAGTGGACCTCGCCGGCCGGGCGGACGGTGCGGGTCAGCTCCCGGCGGATGGTGTCGCTGACCCAGCGGGCGGTGTGCGCGATCGACTACACCGTGGAGGCCGTGGACGGCCCGGTGCGGATCGTGCTGCAGTCGGAGCTGGTCGCCAACGAGCAGCTGCCGGGCGGCGGGGACGGCGATCCGCGGGCCGCGGCCGTGCTGGAGGCGCCGTTGGCGTCGGAGCTGCGGCACGCGGAGGGCACGAAGGGAGTGCTGGTGCACCGCACCCGCTTCTCGGGGCTGCGGGTCGCCGCGGGGATCGACCACGTGATCGACGGTCCGGAGCGGATCGACACCGCCGCCGAGGCCTCGGACGACCAGGCCCGGCTCACCGTCACCACGGTGCTGAAGTCCGGCCAGAAGCTCCGAATGGTGAAGTTCGTGGCGTACGGCTGGTCGGCGACCCGGTCGCTGCCCGCCGTCCGCGACCAGGTGGAGGCGGCGCTGACCGCCGCCCGCTACACCGGCTGGGACGGGCTGGTGGCCGAGCAGAAGGAGTTCCTCGGCAGGTTCTGGGGCGACAACGACGTCGAGATCGAGGGTGACGTCGAACTCCAGCAGGCCGTCCGGTTCGCGCTGTTCCACGTCCTTCAGGCGGGCGCCCGCAGTGAGGAACGGGCCATCCCCGCCAAGGGGTTGACCGGGCCGGGCTACGACGGGCACTCGTTCTGGGACACCGAGACCTTCGTGCTGCCGGTGCTGACCTACTGCCTGCCGGAGGCGGTCAAGCAGGCGCTGCGCTGGCGGCACACCACGCTGCCGATGGCCCGCGAGCGAGCGGCCCAACTCGGCCTGGCGGGCGCGGTGTTCCCGTGGCGGACGATCCGCGGCGAGGAGTGCTCCGGGTACTGGCCGGCCGGCACGGCCGCGTTCCACATCGGCGCGGACATCGCGGCCGCGGTGGTCCGCTACGTGCGGGCCACCGGCGACACCGAGTTCGAGCGCACGCACGGCCTGGAGCTGCTGGTGGAGACCGCCCGGATGTGGCGTTCGCTCGGCCACCACGATGCCAAGGGCAACTTCCGGATCGAGGGCGTCACCGGCCCCGACGAGTACAGCGCGGTCGCCGACAACAACGTCTACACCAACGTGATGGCGCAGTCGAACCTGTGGAACGCGGCCGACACCGCGCTGACGTACCTGCACGAGGCGTCGCTGCTCGGGGTGGACACCGAGGAGGCCGCCGCCTGGCGCGACGCCGCCGACAAGATGTTCATCCCGTACGACGAGCAGCTCGGCGTGCACCCGCAGGCGGACGGCTTCACCGACCACCAGATGTGGGACTTCGAGGCCACCCCGCCCGAGAAGTACCCGCTGCTGCTGCACTACCCGTACTTCGACCTGTACCGGAAGCAGGTCGTCAAGCAGGCCGACCTGGTGCTCGCCATGCAGGTCCGCGGCGACCTCTTCACCCCCGAGCAGAAGGCCCGCAACTTCGCCTACTACGAGCGCCTGACGGTCCGCGACTCCTCGCTGTCCGCCTGCACCCAGGCCGTGATCGCCGCCGAGGTCGGTCAGCTCGACCTGGCCTACGACTACACCGCCGAAGCCGCCCTGATGGACCTGCACGACCTCGGCGGCAACACCCGCGACGGTCTGCACATGGCCTCGCTGGCCGGCGCCTGCATCGCCCTGGTGACCGGCTTCGGCGGCCTGCGCGACGCGGGCGAACAGCTCGCGTTCCGGCCCCGGCTGCCCGCCGGACTGCAACGGCTGTGCTTCTCGATGTCCGTGCACGAGCACCTGCTGCGGGTCGACATCACCCACGCCGCCACCACCTACACGCTGCGCCGCGGCAGCGTGCTGACGATCCTGCACGACGGGGTGCCGCTGCGCGTCGAGGTCGGCAAGTCCGTCAGCCGACCCACCGCGAAGATCAGCGCCCCCGCGGATCGGCCCGGCCAGCCGCCCGGCCGCGAACCGGCCCGCCGGCACAGCCAGGCCGGCGTCCAGGTCGGCGGCGTCGACCATCTACCGGCCGAGTGACCGGACGCATAAATCGCTGACTCCGCGTCAACACTCCCGGTACGAACCGTGACCGGTCGTGCAGGGAGCTCCACGCGCGCCACCGGTCCGCCGTCCCGACCGGAGGCCCGTCCGTGCGCACCTTCGCCCTCACCACCGCCGCAGCCCTGCTCACCACCCTCACCGCCGCCGCCCCCACGCACGCCGACACCCACCACCACGCCGCCCACTGGGTGCGCAGCTGCGCCCGCCCCACCACCGCCGACACCGCCGCCTGCAACGCCCTGCGGGTCGTCAGGCCGGCCTCCGACCAGGGCGGCTACGGCCCCGCCGACCTGCTCGACGCGTACGGGCTGCCCGCCGACGGCGGCGCGGGCGCCACCATCGCCGTCGTCGACGCCTACGACGACCCGAACGCCGAGGCCGACCTCGGCGTCTACCGCAGCCACTACGGCCTGCCGTCCTGCACCACCGACAGCGGCTGCTTCCGCAAGACCGACCAGCGCGGCGGCAGCCGCCTCCCGCGCACGGACAGCGCGTGGGCCGGCGAGACGGCGCTCGACCTCGCCATGGTGTCCGCGATCGCCCCGCGCGCCCACCTGATCCTCGTCGAGGCCGACAGCGCCGGCATGTCCGACCTCGGCACCGCCGTCAACACCGCCGTCGGGCTGGGCGCCAAGTTCGTCTCGATCAGCTGGGGCGGGCCCGAGAGCGTCAACTCCGCGACGTACGACAGCCGTTACTTCGACCACCCCGGGGTGGCCATCGCCGTCGCCTCCGGGGACGGCGGCTACGGCGTGGTCTTCCCGGCCTCCTCGCCGCGCGTCACGGCCGTCGGCGGGACCTCCCTCCGCACCGACGCCTCGCTGCGCGGCTGGACCGAGAACGTCTGGTCGACCACCTCCTCCGAAGGCACCGGCAGCGGCTGCTCCGCCAGGCTCGCCAAGCCCACCTGGCAGAAGGACACCGGCTGCACCCGCCGCACCGTCGCCGACGTGGCCGCCGTCGCCGACCCCGAGACCGGCGTCGCCGTCTACCAGAGCTTCGGCGGCTCCGGCTGGTACACCTACGGCGGCACCTCCGCGGCCGCCCCCATCATCACCGCCACCTACGCCCTCGCGGGCGCCCCGCCCGCCGGCAGCAACCCCGCGAGCTTCCCGTACGCCCACCCGGCCGCGCTCAACGACGTGGTCACCGGATCCACCTCCACCTGCCGCCCGGCCTACCTCTGCACGGCGGGCCCGGGCTACGACGGGCCCACCGGGCTGGGCACCCCGAACGGGGTGGGGGCGTTCCAGCGCTAGCCGGGCGACCGGTGGCGAAGTCGGGGAGAGCACCCTCAGGGGCGCGTGGGGGCGCCCGGGTGTGCTCTCCCTGTTCTCGTGCCCCTCAGCCGGCTACACGTCCTCGCGCCACTCCGTGCTGAGCACGCCCATCTGGACCTGGTCGTGCCAGCTGCCCGCGCGGAAGACGGCCTCGCGGCGGCGGCCCTCCTCGGTGAAGCCGGCGCGGCGGTAGGCGGCGAGGGCGCGGGTGTTGTAGCCGTTGACGGTGAGTTCGATGCGGTGGAGGCCGAGCTCCTCGAAGCCGTAGCGGATGGTGGTGCGCAGGACGTCGGTGCCGAGGCCGCGGTCCTGGTGGGGCGGGCCGATGATGATGGCGAGGGTGGCGCAGCGGTCCTTGGGGGTGGCGCCGTAGAGTGTGACGTGGCCGGCCAGGTCCTCGGAGTCGAGGGTTTCGACGGAGAGGCCGAGGTCGGTGCCGGTGTTCTGGCTCCAGGCGCGGAACATGTCGGCGAGGCGGCCGTCCGGCTGGGGGTGGACGGGGCCGGTGACCTGCTGGATGGCGAGGCCGGGCTCGCGCCACCAGGCGGTGAGTCGGGGGAGGTCGCTCTCGCGGAGTTCTCTGAGCCGGACGAGTCTGCCGGTGAGTGGATCGTGGGTGATGGCCATGGCGAACTCCAGTGCGGGGGACGAACGGTGGGGCTGTTCCATCCTTCCAGCGGGCGGGGCTCCGGGAGCTGTCCGCTACCGGACAGGAATCTTTTCGGGGGCTGGATGAAACATCCTGGCCGTGCCGGGTCGTCATAGGGCGGACTCGGCGGAGGGAGAGGAAACGTGGCCACAGCTCGACGGCGGGCGGCCCTGGAGGAGGAGTTCGTCGCGTTCGCGACGGCCCGGTCCGGGCAGCTCTACCGCTCGGCGTACTTCCTCACCGGCGGTGACTCGCACCTGTCCGAGGATCTGGTGCAGGAGACGCTCGGTCAGATGTACACCCAGTGGCACCGGCTGCACCGGCCGGGCTGGGCGGGGCGGATCGACAATCCGGCCGGGTACGCGCAGACCGTGCTGGTGCGGGCGTACCTGACGCATCAGCGGCGGCGCAGCAGCAGCGAGCGGCCGAGCGAGGTGCTGCCGGAGGTGGCCGCGCAGTCGCCGGACTCGGCCCTGCGGCTGGCGCTGGTCGACGCGCTGGGTCAACTGCCGCCGCGGGACCGGGCGGTGGTGGTGCTGCGGTACTGGGAGGACCGCAGCGTGGAGGAGACCGCGGCCATGGTGAAGGACAGTTCGGCGGCAGTGCGCACCCGGTCTTCGAGGGCGCTGGCCAAGTTGCGGACCTTGCTGGGCGGGGAACTGGCGGAGCTGGTGGCGCGGTGAGTGCGGAGCACGGGGAGCACGGGGAGTACGGGGAGCTCGGTCGAGGGAGTGGTGGAGTGAACGGCGGGGACGGGGAGTTCGAGGTGCAGTTGGAGGCGGCCTTCGGGCAGGCGGGGGGCGGTCCGGGGCCGGAGGTGACGGCGCGGCTGGTGGACGGCGGGTTGGCGATCGGTCGGCGGCGCAGGCGGGCCCGCCGGCGGGCGGTGCTGGCGGCGAGTGCGCTGACCGCGGCGGTGGCGGTCGGGGCGGGGATGCTGACGGTGCCCCACGGGGTGCCGGGGACGCGGTCGAATGCGATCGACATGGCCGATTCGACATCGCCGCCGCACGCACAGCCGGCGGCGAAGGGCGTGACGATCCTGCTGATGGGGCTGGGGCCCGGCATCGACGCGCTGGGCGGGCCGGTGCCCACCGATCCGTTGCTGCGCCACCAGGACATGCCCGACACGCTGATCCTGGTGCACATCCCGCCGGACGGCGGTGAGGTCCGGCAGCTGTCGATCCCCCGGGATCTGTGGGCGCCGGACGGCCGCAGCTGGGACGGCCCGGTCAACGGGGTGTACCCGAAGGCGGAGGCTGCCGAGCTGGACCGGCTGCGCGGGCAGAACCTGCCCGAGGACGAGCTGCGCCGGCGCGCCCGGGAGGCCGGGCGGGCCGCGCTGATCACGGCCGTGGAGCGGCTCGCGGAGCTGCCGGTGGACCACTTCGCCGAGATCTCGATGGCCGGCTTCGTCCGGGCGGTGGAGGCCCTCGGCGGAGTGCCGGTCTGCCTGAACGAGGCGGTGAAGGACGCCTGGAGCGGGATCCGGCTGCCCGCCGGGAAGCAGGAGGTGGGCCCGGCGCAGGCGCTGGCGTTCGTCCGGCAGCGGCACGGCATCGGCGACGGCTCGGACGTGCAGCGGACCACCCGGGCCCAGGCGCTCCTGGCGGGGGTGCTGACGAAGCTGCGCACCGGCGGGGTGCTGACGGATCCGGCGAAGCTGTCGGCGCTCTACGGCGCGTTCTCCGACCAGTTGGTGACCGACAAGGGGTGGAGCCCGGTGGACTTCGTCCGCCAGGTGCCGGCGCTGGCGGCCGGCCGGGGCACCGCGTCGACGCTGCCGATCGCGTTCGAGGGGAATCGCGTGCGCACCGCGGACGGGGCGGCCAAGCAGATCCTGCTGGGCAACGGGCCGGTGGCGCCGGTCCCGTCGAGCACCTCCGCGGAGACCGGGGAGGTGTACTCCGGGAACGCCGGGCAGGCGCCGGTGAAGCTGGACGGGGTGCCCTGCGTGGACTGACGCTGCATCAGGCGATGGCCGTCCACCGCCAGGGCCGGGGCCCGTGTTCGCCGCGCAGACAGGCCACTCGGTAGTGGGCCTGGGCGGTGTGCCGGGCCGGGTCGGCGGCGGCCTGCTGCAACGCGTAGCAGGCGACCCGCAGTTCGCGGACGGCGCGGAGCACGGGGTAGCCGGGCCACTCGGTGACGTCCGCGCCGTAGGCGGCGCAGAAGGCGGCGTAGCCGGGGGCTGCGAGGGTGCCGAGGTGTCGTGGGCGACGGCGGTGGAGGCGAGGTCCCAGGCGGGCGGGCCGAGGGCGGTGCGTTCGAAGTCCAGCAGGTGGGCGGCGGTGGCGGTGACGGCGAGGTTGCCGCCCCAGGCGTCGCCGTGCACCACGGTGGGCGGTGCGGTCCTGGCGCCGAGTTCGGCCCAGGCGGTGCGGAGTTCGGCGAGTCGGCCGTGCAGCCAGGCGCGCTGCGGGGCGTCGAGGGTGGCGGCGCCGTCGATCCGGGCGGGGAGCCGGACGAACGGGTCGATGGCGCCCAGTTCGGCGGCGGGCGGCGGCAGTCGGTGCAGCCGGCGGAGGGCCGCGGCCAGTTCGGGGGCGGTGGCGTGCCGGTGCGGGGGCAGTTCGTGCCAGAAGGTGACGGGGCGGCCGCGGACCAGGACCGGGCCGGGCGGTTCGTCGAGCGGGCGCACGGCCGGGACGCGGTGCTCGCGCAGCCACCCGGCGACGGTCAACTCGCGGGCGGCGACGGCGCCCTGGCCGGTCCGGCCGATCCGGGCGACGACCCTGCCGGGCAGTCGCCACAGGGTGTTCTCACCGGCCCGGATCAGCCGGGCGCCGGCGCTCGGGCGGCCGGCGGCGGCGCAGGCCTCGGCCAGCAGTCCGGCGGGTTCTCGGCAGTCCACGTCTCGGGCCCGTTCCACTCGGCGTGCGGGCCGCGACCGGCTGGGTGCGGCGCGTCGGGGCGCCGGGTGGGCGCCCAGGTCAGTGTCCACCCTGCCCACGTGGGGCGGGACTTCGGGGCCGCGCGGCCCGGCGAGCCGGCCGTCCCTCGCCGATGGTCCAGACCACCCTTGCCTTTGGTCCAGACCTATTGACGGGCTCTGCCAGCGCTTTTACGATCCGGTCGGCACAGCCCCACATGTCCCCCACCTCACCCAGAGCCGGGCGTCACGCCCCCACGCAGCATGGCCACACCCATGCCCATGGCGCTCGGCGGGAAGGGAGCACCACATGTTCCGTCGGAGCCCGCGCACGTCACGCCCGCAACAGGCGGGCGTGGAACGCGCAGTGCAGGTGATGCGGCCCGAACCCGGCCCGAGCGTTCTCAAGCGCTCCCTCGCCGGGGTGTGCGCGGCCGCCGTGGTCGGCGCCGGCCTCGCCGTGGCCGGCTCGGTCACGGCCGCCGCCGACACCACCAACCTGGTGGCCAACTCCGGCTTCGAGAACGGCCTTTCCGGCTGGACCTGTTCCGGCGCCACGGTCGTCGGCAGCCCCGTCCACTCCGGCAGCTCCGCGCTCCAGGCCACCCCGAGCGGCCAGGACACCGCCCAGTGCAGCCAGACCATCAGCGTGCAGCCCAACTCCCAGTACACGCTGAGCGCGTACGTCCAGGGCAGCTACGTCTACCTGGGCGCCACCGGCACCGGGCTGACCACCTCCCCGTCCACCTGGACGGCCGGCAACGCCTCGTACGGTCAGCTCAGCGTCGGCTTCACCACCGGCGCGAGCACCACCTCCGTCACCATCTGGGTGCACGGCTGGTACGGGCAGCCCGCCTACTACGCGGACGACTTCACGCTCTCCGGCCCCGGCGGCAGCAGCCCGTCGCCGAGCACCAGCCCGTCCGGCAGCCCGTCGTCGAGCCCGTCGGGCAGCGCCTCTGCCAGCCCGTCGAGCAGCCCGTCCGGCAGCGCCTCGTCGAGCCCCTCGGGCAGCGCCTCGGCCAGCCCGTCGTCCAGCTCGACCTCGGGTGACGCGACCTGCCCGACCAAGCCCAAGCCGGCCGGCAAGGTCCTGCAGGGCTACTGGGAGAACTGGGACGGCGCGTCCAACGGCGTGCACCCGGGCATGGGGTGGACCCCGATCACGGACAGCCGGATGGCGCAGCACGGCTACAACGTCATCAACGCCGCGTTCCCGGTGATCCTGTCGGACGGCACCGTGCTGTGGCAGGACGGCATGGACAGCGGCGTCAAGGTCTCCACCCCGGCCGAGATGTGCCAGGCCAAGGCGGCCGGCGCGACCATCCTGATGTCGATCGGCGGCGCCGCCGCGGGCATCGACCTGAGCTCCAGCGCGGTGGCCGACCGGTTCGTGGCGACCGTCGTGCCGATCCTGAAGAAGTACAACTTCGACGGCATCGACATCGACATCGAGACCGGCCTGTCCGGCAGCGGCAGCATCGGCACGCTGTCCCCCTCGCAGTCCAACCTGATCCGCATCATCGACGGCGTGCTGGCCCAGATGCCGGCCGGCTTCGGCCTGACGATGGCCCCGGAGACCGCGTATGTGACCGGCGGCAGCGTCACCTACGGCTCGATCTGGGGCTCCTACCTGCCGATCATCAAGAAGTACGTCGACAACGGCCGGCTGTGGTGGCTGAACATGCAGTACTACAACGGCTCGATGTACGGCTGCTCCGGCGACTCCTACTCGGCCGGCACCGTCCAGGGCTTCACCGCCCAGACCACCTGCCTGAACAACGGCCTGAACATCCAGGGCACCACCATCAAGGTCCCGTACGACAAGCAGGTCCCGGGCCTGCCGGCCCAGCCCGGCGCGGGCGGCGGCTACATGGCGCCCAGCCTGGTCAGCCAGTCCTGGAGCGCCTTCAACGGCCAGCTGAAGGGCCTGATGGACTGGTCGATCAACTGGGACGGCTCGAAGGGCTGGAGCTTCGGCGACAACGTCAAGGCGCTGCAGGGCCGCTGACGCACCACCGTGACGCCTGTCCACAGGGCTGTGGACAGTGAACCGGGCAGGGCCCCGGGGGCGCAGGTCGCTCCCGGGGCCCTGCCGTCGTTGTGCCCGAATTCGCCCGATGCCGGGCCTGGTCGGTTTATGACATGGCATGAATCGACCAGCGCGAAATTGTTCGAGCACCTAGTGGCGGGGCCGAAGATAGGAGTATGTATCTGGTGCATGCGCGACTACGCTCGCCGGTCGGTCGAAGCTCTCCTCCCGACCTGGCGGAATTGATCCGTTCCCACGCGGAGGACCTGGACGCGCTGGAGCACGTGAGCGTCCACCCGGCCGGATCCGGCGAGGTCACGGTGGGGGTGTTCAGCCTGGCGGCCACCCTGCTGGAGGCGGAGGAGCGGGCGGCCCGGCTGGTCCGGCGGGCCGTGGACGAGGAACCCGCACTGGCCGGCTGGGGCGTGCTGGCGGTAGGCGCCGCACTGGTTCCCGGGCCCTGGTGGGGCTTCGAGTAGCCGCCGCGTGGACGGCTTAGGACAGTGCATGTTCCGTCCAGCCGCCCGCTGTTCCCACGGTGGCGCAGGTGGAGCACAGTAGTGGTGTCGGCAGCGGCGAGGACGCCGACCGAAACCCCGGGAAAGCAATCCCGGGGAAATTCCACCACTTTCGAGGAGAATTTCCGTGCTGGTCACCCGCGTCTCCAAGTTGGTCGCTCTCTCGGTCGCCGCAATTGCCGCACTGGCCTTTTCCGCGGCGTCGGTGGAATACTCCGGAAATGTCGCCGACGGCACCGGCGCCGGCCAGGTCGTGCCGGTCGCGACGGCCACTCCGAGCCCGGTCGTCTCCCCGAACGGCGACGTCACCTGGGGCGGCTGAGCCCCACGCACGACGACCGCACATCCGACCGATCGCACTCACGGGGGTGAAGACGATGGAATACCTGGTCCTGGGCGCGCTGGAGACGCGTCAGGGCGGCGTCCTGGTGGACGTCCGGGGCATGCGGCAGCAGAGACTCCTGGCGCTGCTGCTCCTGAACGCCGGCCGGGTGGTGCCGATGGACTTCCTGGTGGACGAGCTGTGGGAGGACCCGCCGCCGTCGGCCAGACCGCAGGTGCACAACGCGATCCGCGACCTGAGACGGGTGCTGGCCGCGGGCGAGCACCGACTGGTGACGGTGGACGTCGGGTACCGGCTCGCGGTGCCGGAGGACGCGGTGGACGCGCACCGGTTCACCCGCAAGGTCCGGGAGGCCCGGGCCGCCGAACGGGACGGGCGGTTCCCGGAGGCGATCCGGCTGCTGCAGGCCGCGGTGGACCTGTGGCGCGGCGACGCCTTCGCGGGCATCCACTGCCCGGCGGTGACCAGCGCGGCGGTGAAGCTGAACGAACAGCGGCTGACCGCGCTGGAGGACCTGATGGCACTGCGCCTGAAGGTCGGTGAGACTTCCTCGCTGGTGGGCGAGTTGACCGCGCTGCTGGCCGAGTACCCGCTGCGCGACTCGCTGCGGCGGAGCCTGATGACGGCGCTGTGCCGCAGCGGCCGGCAGGCGCACGCGCTGGCGGTGTACGACGAGGGCCGCCGGTTCCTGGCGGACGAACTCGGCCTGGAGCCGAGCCCCCAACTGCGGGCCCTGCACTCGGAGATCCTCGCGGACGCGCCCGGCGTGCACGACGCGCCGGAGCGGCCGCCGGCCCGCCCGGCGGCCGCGGAGGACCCCGCGCCCGGGCAGCGGCCCAACTGCCTGCCGCACGACCTGACCGACTTCACCGGCCGCAGCGCCGAACTGGCGCTGCTCCAGGAGGCGGTGGCCCGCCGGGCGGCGGGAGCCCCGCTGATGCTGGCGATCGACGGCATGGGCGGCGTCGGCAAGACCACGCTCGCGGTGCGGGTGGCGCACCGGGTGACCGCCGACTTCCCGGACGGCCAGTTCTTCGCCGCCCTGGACGGCTTCGACGAGTCCCGGCCGCCGGTGCCGCCGAGCCAGGCGCTGGCCGCGCTGCTGCGCGCCGACGGCCTGGGCCCGGAGCGGATCCCGGCCTCGCTGGAGGAGCGCTCCGCGCTGTGGCGCTCCCGGCTGGCGGGCCGGCGCTGCCTGCTGGTGCTGGACGACGCGGCGACCAGCGCCCAGGTGCGCCCGCTGCTGCCCGGCGCCGGGGAGACCCTGGTGCTGGTGACCAGCCGGCGCAAGCTGAGCGCGCTGGACGGATCGGTGGCGCTGCCGCTGGACGTTCTGCCGCCGGGCGACGCGGTGGAGCTGCTCGCCCGGGTGGCCGGGGAGCGCCGGGTGGCGCGGGAGCCGGTCCGGGCGGCGGAGGCGGCGGCGCTGTGCGGCTACCTGCCGCTGGCGATCCGGATCGCCGCGACCCGGCTGCGGGACCGGCCGGCGTGGTCGGTGGCGGACCTGGTGGACCGGCTGGCCGATCCGGAGCGGCGGGCCCGCTGCCTGCGCACCGCGGACCGCGACCTGATGGCGCTGCTGCGGGCGTCCTACCAGTACCTGGACCGGGCGCAGCAGCGGTTCAGCCTGTTGATGAGCCGTCAGCCCGCCGGGTCGTTCGACGTGGACCGGGCGGCGGCGGTGACGGGGCTGAGCGCGGACGAGGTGGAGGGCTGCCTCGACGCGCTGTACGAGAACAACCTGATCCGGCAGGAGGCGGCGGCGCTGTTCTCGTTCCACAGCCTGGTGCGGGACTGCTCGCGGCTGCTGCCGGAGCCGTCGGACGGGAGCGGACCGCCGACCGAGCTGACCGTCGGTCAACTGGCGGTGACAGCCTGAGAGCGGGCCCGGTCGGAACGCTCCGCGGGTCGTGTCCGGGCCGCCGTTGTCCTGACATGTTTGTGGAATCTTGGGGTCAAGGTGTGGTTGCCCTGTGTCAGTAAGCTCAGGAAAAGATGTAGACCTTACTGGCGCTGATCGAAACGGGGACCGATCCATGCTGGACGTTCTGGGGCTCGATGCGGAGGCCGAGTCCATCTACCGGAGGATGCTCGCCGACCCGCAGGCCGGGGTGGTGGCGCTGGGCAGAGCCTTGTGTCTCACCGAGGACAGAGTCCGCACCGGACTCGACAGACTCAGTGAACTGGCCCTGATCCAGCCGTCGGCCCGGGAGGGCATCGGCTTCCGGGCGGTCGGACCGGAGACCGCGATGGAGGTGCTGCTGGCCCGCCAGCAGGCCGAACTGGCCGCCCAGCAGTTGCGGGTGGAGGCGTCGCGGGCCGCGGCGGCCCAACTGATCGCGGAGTGCTCGGCGTTCCGGCCGACCGCCACCGACGCGGCGTCCGAGCAGCTGAACGGCCCGGAGATGATCCGCGAGCGGCTGGCCGAACTGGCCGGGTCGGTGCGCCAGGAGGTGGCGACCTTCGCCCCCGGCGGCGCCCACACCGAGGAGGACCTGCGGGCCAGCCGGCAGCCGAACGCGGCGCTGCTGGAGCGCGGCGTGCAGATGCGCACCGTCTACCTGGACAGCGTCCGCAACCACCGGCCCACCCTGGACCACGTGACCTGGCTGAACCTGCAGGGCGGCCAGGTCCGCACGGTGCCCGAACTCCCCATCCGCATGATCATCTTCGACCGGCAGCAGGCGGTCCTGCCGATCGACACCGAGGACGCCCGGGCCGGGGCGGTGGTGCTGCGCGGCGCCGGCACGGTGGCCGCGCTGTGCGCGCTGTTCGAGGGCGTGTGGTCGGGTGCGATCCCGGTCGGGGACGCCCCCAAGTGCGACGAGAACGAGATGCCCCCGCACGAGCTCGCGGTGCTGAAGATGCTCGCCCAGGGCCACACCGACGAGGCGATCGCCAAGCGGATGGGCGTCTCCCCGCGCACCGCCCGGCGGTTCGCCGCCAACCTGATGGAACGCCTGGACGCCCGCAGCCGGTTCGAGGCCGGGGTGCACGCCGTCCAGGACGGCTGGCTCCCCGCCACGCGCTGACCGCGGGCGTCCTGCTCCGATGCCGTCAGGCCGCCTGCGCGGCCTGTTGGCGCTTCTCCCGGCGGTCCGCGAGGAGGAGCGCCAGCGCGGGCAGCAGCGTCACCCCGTACACCCCGAGCAGCCAGCCGAAGGAGTGCGCGAACGCGGCCGGCACCATGCCGTGGTGGCTGCGGGCGGAGTCGGTGAGCACCACCGTGACCACCGCGATGGCCAGCGCACCGCCGATCCGCTGGGTCAGGTTGAGCTGCGAGGAGGCGTCCGGGATGGACTCCTGACGGATCGACTGGAACGCCCGGGTCATGGTCGGCACGATGGTCAGGCCGGTGCCCAGACCGCGGACCACCAGGCTGCCGCAGATCAGCCAGTACGGGGTGGCGCCGGTCAGGCCGGTCATCGGGACGGTCGCGATCATCGTCAGGCTGATGCCGATCAGCACCGTCGCACCGCCGCCGATCTTCCGCAGCAGCACCCGGGACAGCCAGGCGGCGGTCACCACGCCCAGGCCGCCGGTGGACATCAGCAGGCCGGTGGTCACCGCGGACTCGCCGCGGGCGTCCTCGAAGTACAGCGGGATCAGCATCATCGGCGAGTACAGGACGAAGCCCAGGCAGAAGATGTTCACCACCGCGGCCGCGTACACCGGGATGCGGAACAGCCGCAGGTCGAGCAGCGGGTGCTTCGCCTTCAGCTCGCGCACCACGAACACCGTCGTGCCGACCACCGCCAGGCCGAGCGGCACCAGCAGCGCCGCGCTCGCCTCGGCGCCGCGCTCGGCGTACGCGTGGATGGCCAGCACCAGGGAGACGGTGGCGGTCGCCGAGGAGACCAGGCCCAGCAGGTCCAGCGGCTTGGCGCTGCCGGCCGGCGGGGCGTCCTTGCGGACCCAGCGCACGGCGGCGAACAGCAGCACCGCGCAGAACGGGATGTTCACCACGTACACCGCCGACCAGCCGCCCCAGGCGACCAGCAGGCCGCCGATGGTCGGGCCGAGCAGCGGGCTGATCAGCATCACCGAGCCGTTCAGGCCCTGCACCTTGGCCAGGTGCTCGCGCGGCACGCCGCGGGTCAGCAGGATCGTCGAGGCCGGGGTCAGGATGCCGGCCGCCGCGCCGGACAGGCCGCGGGCCGCGATCAGCTGGTCCAGCGACTGGGCGGCGGCGCAGCCCAGCGAACCCAGCGCGAACAGCGCGGCCGCCGCGGCGAACACCCGCTTGGTGCCGAACCGGGTGGACAGCCAGCCGGTCGCGGGCATCGTCGCCGCCAGCGCCAGCAGGTAGGCCGTCACCACCCACTGCACCTGGTTGATGCCGCCGAACCGGGCGGTGGTCTCCTGCATGGAGACGTTGACGATGGTGGTGTCCAGCAGCGCGATGAACCCGCCGGCGATGGCGACGGCCATGGTGATCAGCGCGGCCTTGGACGGACCGCCGTCCTGGGCCGGCGGCGCTTCGGCCGGCTTGTCGGTCGACCTGTCGGCAGCGGACGTCGACGGGGTTTCGGGCTCCGCCACGGCGACCGCGGCGGTCTCCTCGACCACCGCGGCCGGCTCGACGGTCGTCGCGACGGCGGCGGGGGCGGCCTTGGTGGGCTCGGGGGCGGCCTTGGTGGACTTGGGGGCGGTGGGCTTGGCGGCGGCTGCGGGCTTGGCGGCGGGCTTGCGTGCCGGGCCCGGCGTGCGGCGGGCCTTGCCCTTGGCCGCGTTCACCGTGGTGCGGGCGGGCTGCTTGGTGGGCATCTTCGCGGGTCCTTCATCAGCGGGAGGAGGGGTGGCCGGGTCAGTCGACGGCGAGCAGGGCGCGTTCGACCTCGTCCAGGACGGCCTCGGCGGCCGGGCGGGCGTCGGGCCGGTTGCGGCAGGACAGGGTGACTTCGGTACGGCCGCCCAGCTGGCAGGTGCTGAGGAACATCTCGGCGTACGGGACGAGCATCGGCAGCGTGCAGTAGTCGGTGGGACGGAAGTGCGCGGTGCGGAACAGCTCGGTGTCGATCCGGCCGTGGTCGGTGAGGATCGCGGTGCACGGGAAGCGGGCGCCGTCCAGCTCCTGGGCTTCCCGCAGCGAGTTCGCGAACGGGTTGTTGCGCAGGAAGTCCCGGTCCAGGGCGGCGACTTCGCGCTTGCGGAGCATGGCGGCGAGCAGCTGGCTGTGCAGCCGGTTCCAGCGGTCCTCGCGGTGCAGGTCGAGCACCAGCTGGGAAGTCAGGTTGGCGGTGGAGCGCACCTCGCGGTCGTGCCGGCGCAGGTCCACCGGGATGATCAGGCGGCCGGCGTCGGCGGTCAGCAGCCGGGACACCGCCGCGCCGATCCGGGCGGTGGCGGCGGACGGCGTGGCCGCGATCGAGCGGCGCAGCCAGAGCGCCGTTCCGTCGGCGGTCCCCTGTCCGAGGATCGCGGGGCCCCCCTCCACCCGGGCCGGGACGGGGGCGGCCGGGACGGGGGCGGCGGCGGTCCGGAAGTGGGTGTCGTCGACGGTGGAGTCCGCGCCGATCGCGGGCTCGTCGCGCAGTGCGCGGAACAGGTCCTCGATCCAGTACCGCAGGCCGCGGCCGTCGGTGACGATGTGGCTGGCCCGGACCACCAGTCGGGTGGTCACCGGCCCGTTGGCGAGGCCGACCTCGCAGACCGGCCCGGCCACCACGTCCAGGTCGCGGTGGAAGAACGGGTGGTCGAACCCGGCGTCGGCGGGCAGTTCGGTGATCGGCGGGAGCGCGTCCCCGGCCCGCCAGTTGGGGCCCTTGCGGCGGACCGCGAGGCCCGGGTTGGCGGTGGTGGCCTGCCGCACCGCGTCGGCGAGGCGCTCCGGGTCGATCCGGCCCTCGCCCTCGACGACCATCTGGATCAGCTGCGGGGTGCCGGTGGCGTTGGCGTTCAGGTAGCCGCGCTCGATCTGGGAGATCCGCCGGGTGTAGGCCCGGGCCGGCGTGGCAACGGCGGTGGCGGTCATGCGACGAGCTCCAGGGTCGGGGCGGCGAAGTCCTCGGGCCGGGTGGCCACGTCCTCGGGCAGGGTGCCGAGTTCGAACTGCGAGGCGGGTCGGCGGACGGCGGCGGTAGTGGCTGCGGTGGCGGTCGCGGTGGTCGCGATGGCGGTCATGCGACGAGTTCCAGAGTCGGAGCGGCGGGTTCGGGCAGGCAGTCCCACCGGGAGCAGCTGCTCGTCACCACCTCGCGCCGCGCGCGGCCGGGTTCGGCCGACGGCGTCGGGGCGGCACCGGAGTCCGCCTGCGGGCCGACGGGTTCGGCCGAGCAGTCCCACCGCGAGCAGGCGCGGGCGGAGGCGCGCTGCGCGCAGCCCGGACCGGTCTGCGACGCCACACCGAACTCCTCGACCGGAGAACCGAGTTCGGCGGAGCCGTCCAGTACCGGGTGGGCGGTGAGCAGTGCGGCCGCACCGGAGTTCTGCGGCCGGCGGGGTTCGGGCCCGACGGCGGGCCGCTGCTCCGTCCCGGCCTGCCCCGCGCAGCGGGCGGCGGTCATGCGGCGGCCTCCAGGCCGAGTGCCTCGGTGCGGACGGCGGGTGCGGACGGCTGCGGCTGCCACCACCAGCGGACGGCGGCGGGGGCGTCGGTGGCCAGCGCCAGGTGCAGGCCGTGGCCGAGGTCGGCGGAGCGGACCAAGTGGCCGACGTTGGTGGGGCGCCAGCCCGGCCGCCAGTCCGGCAGCCGGACACCCGCGAAGGTCTCCTTGCGCAGGTGCGAGGCCTTGATCAGCGCCTCGCACTCGGCGAAGTCCCGCATGGTGGCGGGCTCGCCGTCCGGGCGGCCGAGCAGCGCGCCCAGCCACTGCATCGCGAACGGCCGGTCCCGGTGGTCCTGGAGGTCCACGCCGACGGTCTGGCCGGACACCAGCGCCACCGTCGAGTACGCGGCGCAGTGCGCCACCGAGGCGGTCAGGCCGAGCTCCGGCACGCTCCACCGCCGGTGCTCGTCGCGGGCCAGCTCGCGGGGGCTCAGCCGGACCCCGTACAGGCTCGCCACCGCTTCGGTGATCAGCCACCGGCCGGCGTCGTTCAGCTGGTGGCCCATCCGGTCGCGCGGCAGGTGCGGGTGCCGGGTGACGAGGCAGTCGATGGCGGCCTCGTCCGCCGGGCCGCCCTGCGGCGCGTCCGCGGCGGGCGCCGGGCGGTTCGGCTGCGCGGGGGCGGACGGGGCCTCCGCCGTCGCCCGCCGGACCGTCGGCCCGGGTGTCGCCCGGTCGGGCCGGCCGTCCGCCGGGGCCTGGGTGGGTGCCGGGGCCTGGGTGGGTGCCGGGCCGCCGCCCGGCACCCGGCCGAAGTCCGGTGCCCCGCCGGGCACCGACTCCGGCGTCCGGAGCCGCTCGGCCGTCGCCGTCGCGGAGGCCGCGGCGAGCACCGGGCCCAACCGGCCGGCCCAGCCGAGCATCACCAGGTCCGTCCCGACCAGGTCGGTCTCCGGGCGCTGCTCCTCCAGCCAGTCCCCGGCGGCCCGCAGCACGCTTCGCACGGCGCCCATCACGGCCTCGCGTCGAACACCGCGGCAGCGTAGGAGCCGCCGTAGGCGAAACTGGACAGCAGCAGGCGTCCGGCGGGGGCGTCGCCGGCCAGGGCGGCGACCAGGCCGAGGGCGCCGGCCGAGCCGTACGTCTCGCCGAGCAGCGCCTTGGGGGTGACCGTGGGGCGGTCGGAGAGGCCGGCCAGGGTCAGGGCGCGGGACTGGGCGACGTCGACCAGGCGGTAGCCGGAGGCGGCGGAGACCACCGTGTCGATCTGCTCGGGCGTGGAGTCGGCCTCGGCGAGGGCGCCGCGCAGGGCGCGGGCCCAGGCTCCGCCGTCGCGACCGATCCGGCCGATGCCGGCCGCCTCGCCGGAGGCTCCGAAGCCCCGGACGTCCGCCAGGACGCTCGCGCCGCGGGCGGCGGCGGAGGCCTCGGACTCCAGCAGGATCGCGGCCGCGCCCTCGGAGAGCACGGTGCCGGTGCCGCCGCCGGGGACCACCCGCGTCGTCGTCGCGTATCCGGGCAGCCGGGCCTGGGTGGCCAGGGCCTGCTCGGGGAACTCGTCGGCGACCACGACCATGATCCGGTCGGCCATGCCGCGGGCGATCACCCGGGCGGCCAGTTGGAGCGCGAGCACCGAGGAGGTGCCGCCGTTGGCGATGGTGGCGGTGTAGCCGCGGTAGCGGTGCAGCATTCCGACGTGTCCGGCGGCGGCGTTGACCACGGTGTTGGCGAACATCGCCGGGTTGGCGCCGGTGATGCCCTGCTCCAGCACGCCCTGGTGGAAGCTCAGGACGGAGGTGACCGGGCCGTAGCCGGTGGCGAACACGATGCCGGTGCCCTCGGCCTCGGCGCGGGACGGCTTGCCGTGCCGCTCGTACAGGTCGCCGACGGCGCCCGCGGCGAGCACGCCCAGCGGGTCCATCCGGCGGGCCTTGCTGGGGTTGAGGCGCTTGGCGACGGCCTTGACGTCGATCCGGCCGATCGGGCGCTCGCCGACGCCGGCGACCTGCTCCAGGTTGTCGAAGCCGACCCGGCCCTCGGCGAGCGCGGCGGTCAGTTCGGCGGTGGAGCCGGCCGAACCGGCCAGGCCCGCGACGCCGGTGACCACGACGTGGTGCACGGGCTGCGTGCGCCGGGCCGAACGGGCGGGCCGGCCGGGCTTGTTGAGCACCACGGTGGCGTTGTTGCCGCCGAACGCGAAGGAGTTGGAGGCGACCACTTCGAGGGGTGCGGGCCGCCCGGCGTTGGGGACGATGTCCAGCCCGAACGGGGAGTCCACGCCGCGGGTGCTGACGGTCGGCGGGATGACGCCCCGGTCGATCGCCATGGTGGAGACGATCGCCTCCACCGCGCCGGCCGCGCCCAGGGTGTGGCCGAGCATCGACTTGGTGGAGCTGGCGGGCGGCACCTCGGCGCCGAACAGCAGCTTCACGGCCTTGGGCTCGGACACGTCGTTGGCGGGGGTGCCGGTGCCGTGCAGGTTGACGTAGTCGACGTCCTCGGGGGCCAGGCCCGCGGTCTGCAGGGCCTGGGCCATCGCGGCGGCCGCGCCCTTGCCGCTCGGGTCGGGGGCGGTCTGGTGGTAGCCGTCGCAGGAGAGGCCGTAGCCGCCGAGTTCGGCGAGCGGGGCGGCGCCGCGTTCGGCGGCCCGCTCGGCGGACTCCAGCACCATGAAGCCGGCGCCCTCGCCGAGGGTGAGCCCGGTGGAGGCAGTCATCGGCGCGCACGGCTCGGGATCGAGCGCGCCGAGGGCGGAGAAGCCGTACGCGGAGAGCTGGGCCAGCGGGTCGACGCCGCCGCAGATGACGTAGTCGACGTCGCCCTTCCAGAGCAGTTCGGCCGCGTAGCCGAGGGCCACGGCGCTGGCCGCGCAGGCGTTGGAGAGCACCACGCGGGGGCCGCGCAGGTCGAACTCGGCGGCGATGAAGTCGCCCACGCACGGGAGTTGGGAGGCGGCGGCCTGTACGGCGTCCAGCACGCCGTCCTTCACCAGGCCGCGGTGCACGCTCTCCAGGGTGGGCATCGCGCCGAGGCTGGAGCCGACCACCACGGCGACCCGGTCGCGGTCCACGGTGTCCAGGTCGAGGCCGGAGTTGCGCAGCGCCTCGCGGATCGCGGTGGCCGCCAGCGCGTAGCAGCGGTCCAGGTCGGCGGGCTGCTCGGCGGTGACCATGCCGGCCCAGTCGGTGAGCAGCTCGGCGGTGTCGAACAGGGTGTTGGTGCGGATGCCGGAGACGCCCTGGGAGATCGAGGCCCAGCTCTTCTCCACGTCATCGCCGGCGCCGGTGATCAGCCCGAGGCCCGTGAGGGCGATGCGTTCGGTGGTCTTGGTCATCAGTGGATCCGGGTGGTGAGCGAGCGGGCGATGACGCGGGGCTGGGTGACCGTGCGGACCGGGGTGTCGGCGCCGTCCCGGTCGGCCGCGGAGAGCTCCAGGCCGGGGACCCAGAACGGGGCGTCCAGCTTGGCGACGATCAGTTCCTCGTCGGCGTTCGCGGACGGGGCCTGCCAGATGACGGTGCCGATCTGCTGCCCGCCGGCGGTGACGGGGGTGCCGACGGCGAAGGCGGCGCCGGCCGGGGCGGCCAGGGCGGTGATCTTCGCGTTCTCGGCGGTGGGCTTGACCAGCTCCTCGGAGCCGAGGAACTCGCCGACCCGGTTCCAGTCGACCATCCAGGCCAGGTCGGCCTCGTGGACCGGCAGGCCGGCGAAGCCCGCGGCGTAGACCGCCATGCCGGCCTCGGCCTGGACCCGGGCCAGGCCCTCGGCGCCGACCTCGGCGCCGCCCTGGGCGAGCACCGCCTCGACGGCGGCGGCGTGGCCGGCCTCGGGGGCGTTGGACAGCAGCAGGTAGCCGTACTCGCCGGTGGTGCCGACCCGGGCCAGGTGGGCGAGCGCGGCCGGCTCGCCGGGGACGGCGGACTCGGTGACGCCGTGCAGGGTCAGGCCGGAGATGTCGAACTCGACGAACGCGGCGGCCGCGGCCCAGGCGTTCGGGCCCTCGAACGCGGTGGCGCCCCAGCCCTCGGGGGCGACCTCGACGGTGACGTCGGCGGGGGCGTCCAGCGCCTCCAGGTAGCCGGTCAGGGCGTCGACGGAGACGGGGGTGCGGGGCAGCAGCCAGGAGTCGTCGCCGATCTCGAAGTGCAGCAGGATCGCGAACGGCGAGCCGTCCTGGTTCAGCGCCAGCGCCTCGCGGACGGTGTCCGGCTCGACGTACTCGCTGGACTTGGCGAGGAACAGGTCGAGGAACTCGTAGCGGTCGCCGCCGGAGATCCGGACCAGCGGGGCGGTGATCGGGTAGACGCCGATGGCGGTGCGGACGGTGGTGTAGTCGTCCTGCGCGGTGCGCACGGCAACGGTGGTGGTCATGGCTCTGGTGGTCCTTTCGAGGATGTTTCGACGGGGTGTCAGATCGCGGGTGCGGGGTGGACGGACAGCTGCCAGGCGGCCTCGGCGCCGGCCGTCGCGCAGCCGATCAGCAGTCCGGAGGAGGTGGTGCGCAGGACGATCTCCGGTGCGCCGCTCCCGCTGCCGGCGGGGGCGAGGTGCAGCCAGTGGCCGCTGGTGAGGCGGATCGCCGCGGCGGACGCCCAGACCTGGCGGAAGGCGGTGGCGTCGAGCTCGTGGCGCTTTCCGGCGGAGTGCAGCACCACGGCGGTGTCGGCCGGGGTGTCCGGGGTGAGCCAGAGCACCGTCTCCTCGTCCGCGCCGGGGGCGTGGACGTCGATCCGGACCGGCTCGGCGGCCTGCTCGGGGGCGGTGGCCTCCCAGCTGATCCGCTCCTGCGGGGCGGCCAGTCCGAGCGGGTGCTTCTGCTCCCACTCGCGGGTGGTCGGCACGCCCCAGCCGAGACCGGTGGCGAGACTGTGCCGGTGGTGCTCCAGGGTGACCCAGGCGCCGGCGCTCCACCGCGGGTTGTTGCCGAAGGCGCGGGTGCGGGGGGCGGGGCTGCGCAGCACCTTCTTGCCGCCCTCGGTCCAGGAGGTGATCCCGCCGGCGTTCGCCTTGACGATCAACTTCCGTTCGCCGGTGGCGAGTTGCGGTTCAGCGGTGGTGCGGGGGGTGTCGTGGTCGGCGCCGGTGCGGAGTTCGGTGCGCAGCCGGGCGGTGCCGTCGGCGTCGGGCTCCAGGTGGCGTTCGACCAGGGTGGTGTGGATCAGCCGGACCGGGCGGCCGGCCGGGAGGGTGATCCGGGTGGCGCCGTCGGTCCAGGCGAGGGTGGAGCCGGCCGGGGCGGTCTGCGCGGCGGCGACCACCTCGGAGGTGTCCCGGACGCCGATGCCGGTGCCGATCAGGTGCTGGACGGCGGTGGTGTCGGGGCCGGTCAGGGTGAAGTCGCCCTGGCGGAGTCCGACGGTCTGGAAGATCCGGCCGGGCCGGGTGGTGTACGTGAACTGCTGCTCCAGCACGCCCCGGTGGAGCGTGAGGGTGCCGGTGACCTGGTTGCCGCCGGTGGTCTCGCGGACCTGGACGCCGTGTTCGACGGGGTGGATCTCCAGTTCGCGGGCCTGGCCTTCGCGCCAGCCGGCCGAGCGGTCGGCCTCGGCGCTGGGCCAGGTGGAGACGAACACCGGCCCGTGGTGGCCCTCGGCGTGCACGGTGAGGGTGCCTTCGGCGGTGTCCAGCTCGGCGGTGAGGCCGCTGTCGCCGAAGCGGTGCGGCTCGGCGGCCTGCCGGCTCCGGACCTCGTAGGGCGGTTCGGCGATCTTCAGCGGCCGGGTGGCGCCGTCGGGGGTGGTGAGCGCCGCGTCCAGCATCAGGCCGCGGTCCACGTCGATGGTGGCGGTGAGCTTGAACTCGCCGAGGGCCAGAGCGTAGGCGACGGTGCGGATTCCGTCCACCACCCGTACGTCGGAACGGAGTTCGTCGTCCCGGCCGCCGGCGACGTTGCCGAAGCTGCTGAGCTGGCCGAGCGCCGCCAGCGCCTCGGGGTCGAGGTCGTGGAAGACGCTGCGCAGGATCAGCGGGATGTAGTTGTGCAGCTCGACGTTGCCGTCCTCGCCGGGGACGGTCTCGCCGACCGACACGCAGCCGACCCGCCGGTACAGCTTGAAGGCGACGGTGTTGGCCGGGTTGACGGTCAGTCGGAGCACCAGGCAGCCGCAGCGCATCATCCATTCGACGGCTTCGGTGAAGAGCCGTCCGGTGATGACGCCGTTGCGGTAGGCCGGGGCGACGAAGAACATGTCGGCGATGAGCTCGCCGGCCCGGGCGGAGCGGCGTCCGGTGCTGTGGAACAGCCCGAAGGTGCCCACCACCCGGTCGTCGTCGACGGCGATCAGGAATGTCGCGGTGTCGCGTTCGGCGAGTTCGCGTTCCAGTTCCTCGCCGGTGATTCCGCCCGCCACCGGGTTGGGGTTGTCGCGGTGACGGTTGTAGAGCTCGGCGATGTCATGCGCGTCGCCCTCCTGGTACGGGCGGATCGTGATGGACATTCCACACCTCCTTGTCTGCTCTGGTCCGAGGGGCGACGGGGGTCAGCCCTTGCGTTCGGTGGTGACGATCAGCGAGCCGGCGGCGGCGAGTTCGGTGCCGACGGAGGCCCGGACGGAGACGGAGCGCAGGCCGCCGAGCTTCTGGCCGAGCTTGGCCTCCAGGGTGAGCTGGTCGCCGGGGACGACCAGCCGGGAGAACTTCATCGAGCTGATCGAGCCGAGGTAGCCGACGCTCGACGACGGGTCGCCCTCGGCCGGAGCGGGAGCCTCCAGCAGCTCGGCGACGTAGACCACGGCGACCAGCTGGGCCATCGCCTCGACGATCATCACGCCGGGCATGATCGAGTGGTCGGGGTAGTGGCCGGCGAAGAACGGCTCGTTCACCGAGACGCTCTTGATGCCGCGTCCGGAGACGCCGGGGACCACGTCGTACGCGCGGTCGATCATCAGCATCGGCCAGCGGTGCGGGAGCATCCGCTTGATGTCGTCGGAGGAGTAGGCGAAGGTCTTCGGCTTCTCCTTGACGGCCACCTTGGTGGGTGCGACGGCAGTGGCCACGGTCAGACCTCGCGGGCTTCGATGAAGTCGACCAGGGCGTTGATGGAGCCGAAGGCCTCGAAGTCGTCGTCGCTGATCAGCACGTCGTACTCGTTGTTGATCATGACGACGATCTCCAGGGTGTCCAGCGAGTCCATCTCCAGGCCCCGGCCGAACAGCGGCTGGTTGTCGGAGACGACCTCGGCCTCGGCGTCCAGGCCCAGGCGGTCGATGATCATCGACTTGATCTTGAGGTTCTTCTCCAGGCGCTGCTCGGCCTGGGTCCGGACGTCCTCGAAGGTGGCGGTGGACATGATGTGCCTTTCCGTTGTCGGTAATTGATGGAACGTCAGTTCGATGTGAGGGGGGTCAGCTGTAGAGCATCCCGCCGTCGACGGTGAGCACCTTGGCGGTGATGTACGAGGCCGCCGGGCTGGCCAGGAAGACCGCCGCCTGCGCGACCTCCTCCGGGGTGCCCATCCGGCCCAGCGGGATCGCCGCCGCGGCCTCCTTCAGCTGGGCGCGGGGCACCTTCTTCACCATGTCGGTGTCGATGAAGCCCGGGGCCACCACGTTGACCCGGATGCCCTTGGCGGCGCCCTCGTAGGCCAGGGTCTTCGCCATCGCGATCACCCCGCCCTTGGAGGCGGCGTAGTTGGCCTGGCCGACCCGGCCGGCGATGCCCGAGGTGGAGGCGATGAAGACGATCGACCCGCCGCTCGCGTACATCTGCTTGGTGGCCTCACGGGCCGTCAGGAAGGCGCCCGTCAGGTTGGTGGAGATCACCTCCTGCCACTTGGCGGCGCTCATCGCCGCGAAGTGGCCGTCGGCGGTGATGCCGGAGTTGAGGACCGCGACGTCCACGCCGCCCCAGGCGGTGCGGATCTCCTTGTACATCGCGGCGACCTGCGCCTCGTCGGACACGTCGGCCTGCACCGGCAGCGCCTTGCGGCCGAGGCCCTCGATCTTCTCCGCCAGCTGCTCGGCCTTGCCGGCGCTGGAGCGGTAGTTGAGCGCGACGTCGCAGCCGTGCTCGGCCAGGTGCAGCGCGATCGCCGCGCCGATGCCCCGGGAGGCCCCGGTGACGACGGCCCTGGTGCCTTCGGTGAACAGCTGACTCATGCCGCGCTCCCGGCGAGGTTGGAGGTGACCTTGTGGCTGCCCGGGTCGAAGCCCTCGACCTCGGTGCCGAGCCCGTGCTTCTCGGCGTGGTTCAGCACCGCCTCGGCGACCGCCAGGTCCAGCACGCCCAGTCCGAACGGGGCGAACACCACGGTGCGGGCGGCGGGCAGTTCGGCGGTGCCGTCGAGCAGCGCGCCGATCTCGGCGGTGACGAAGCGGCGGTGGCCGGCCTGCTGCTCGGCCTTGTGCAGCGAGGTCTGCTCGCGGATCGCGTGGTCCGCGTCGTCGGTGACGTTGACCGCGCCCAGCACCGAGGCCACCGACAGGTCGCGCAGCGACAGGTGCAGGACGACCTGCCCGTACGGGCGGTTCGGGTGGTCCGCCAGGTCCAGCCAGTACGAGGAGTCGGTGGTGGCGATCGAGACCGTGTCGGCGGACAGCGCCTGACCGAGCGTCGCCGCCTTGAACTCGACGCCCGGGTACTCGGCGGCCAGCTCCGCGGCGAACACCTTGGCCCGCTCCGGGAAGGCGTCCTGCAGCAGCACGGTCCGCAGGTCCTCGTGCACCTGGGTGAGGAAGTGCACCACCTGGCTGTTGATGGTGCCGCAGCCGACCAGGCCGATCGTGCGGACCTCGCGTCCGGCGTTCAGCAGCCCCGAGGCGAGCGCCGCGCCGGCCGCGGTGCGGACCGCGGAGATCTGGCTGCCCTCCATCAGGGCGAGCGGGTAGCCGGACTCCAGGTCGTTCAGGATGCACAGCGAACTGGCGCGCTGCATGCCCCGGTTGACGTTCTCCGGGAAGGACGAGATCCACTTCAGGCCCATCACCGGGGCCGGTCCGCCGAGGTAGGCGGGCAGCGCGATGATCCGCGAGTCGGAGCGGTGCAGCGGGCGCAGGAAGGTCGAGAACGGGAGGTCGGACTTGCCCTGGCTGTGCAGCACGTAGGCGTTGCGGACCAGGTCGATCACGGTGGAGTCGAGGTCCGCGAGCGCGGTCCGGACGTCCTCCCGGCCGAGGATCCTCATGGCTGGGTCCCTTCTTGGTCGGTCTGCGGCAGGTACTGCCGGAGGTAGGACTCCACCCACTGGTCGTCGTAGATGGTGTCGAGGTAGCGGTCGCCGCCGTCCGGGAGCACGGCGACGCAGGTGGCGCCCGGCTCGATCCAGTCGGCGGACTGCTGCAGGGCGGCGATCACCGCGCCGGACGAGCCGCCGGCCAGGACGGACTCCTCGGCCAGCAGGCGGCGGCAGCCCCGGATGCACTCCGAGTCGGTCACCTTGACCACCCGGTCGGCGAAGCCCGGCCGCAGCAGGGCGGGGACGACCGCGGCGCCGTGGCCGGGGATGGTCCGCCGGTGCGTGGACTCCCACGGCTCCGGCGGGCCGAAGATCACACTGCCCACGGCGTCCACCGCGACCACCCGGGTGGGCAGCCCCTGGTCCTGGATGAACTCGGCGCAGCCGCGCAGGGTGCCGGTGGTGCCGGCCGCCAGGAACAGGTAGTCGGGGGCCTCGGGGAGGGCCTCCACGATCTCCCGCATGGTGGTGTGGTGGGCGCGCGAGTTGTCCTCGTTGGCGTACTGGTTGGGCCACCAGGCGTCGGGGACGGTGGCCAGCAGGTGCTTGACCCGGCCGATCCGGGCCGGCAGGAACTCGCCGGTGGCGGGGTCGCGGTGCTCGACCACCTCCACCCGGGCGCCGTAGGCCCGCATGATGGCGAGGTTCTGCGGGGTGGTGCGCGGGTCGACCACGATGATCAGGCCGAGCCGGTAGAAGTTGCAGAGCTGGGCGAGCGCGATGCCCAGGTTGCCGGAGGAGGACTCCACCACGGTGGACACCCCGGGCACGATCCGGCCGGTGGCGATGGCCTGTTCGACCATCGACTTGGCGGCCCGGTCCTTGATGGAGCCGCCGGGGTTGAACCGCTCGCACTTGGCGTACACCTGGAAGCGGTTCGGCGGGAAGAGTCGGTCCAGCGCCACCAGCGGCGTGCCGCCGATCGTGGCGACGATGTCGGGGTCCGACGGACGGTGCGGGCGGACCCGCAGCCCGGCGCCGTCGGGGACGAGCACGGTCATTCCGGCACCTTTCGGCTGATCTGGAGCCGAAGCTCACTGACGTACTGCTCGCCGTCCGCGTCGGGCAGCCAGGACTCCTCGGGGGCCGGCAGCGGTTCGCTGACGGTCACCCTGGCGTCGGGGTCCGACTGCACCGCCCGGCGGACGAGGTTGGCGAAGGAGAGCACCAGCGTCGGGCTGGTGAAGTCGACCAGGGACGGCTTCGTCTCCTCGGGGAACTTGACGAAGGCCCGGTCGGGCAGCGCGTTGTCGGTGACCCAGCGGCGCACCGCCAGGTAGTCGCGGCTCCGGTCGGCCTTCGGCGCGAGGGCCACGCCGGTGGCGGGCAGCCGCCAGGTCTCCCGGAACAGCACCAGGTCGTCGAGGGTGACCCGGGGGGCGTGCGGCCGGTCCAGGCCGATCTTGAACGCGTCGCAGGCGATGATCGAGATCAGCACCGCGAGCAGTTCGGAGAGCGTCCGGGTACGGCCGTCGGAGGTGGTCGCGGTGAGCGTGCCGTCGTGCTCGGCGAGGGTGATCGCGACGGCGGGTTCGATCCGCTCCCGCTGGTCGAACGGGGCGCGGGTGAAGCCGATCAGCCGGTCGCCCGCGCCGATCGGGGCGGGCACCATGCGGCCGCTGTTGCGCTTCCAGCCGACCGGCAGCAGCGGCACCAGCCGCTCGCCGCCGATCGCCCGGTTGACCTTGTCGCGCAGCGAGCCGGCGTCGGCCGTCCAGTCCAGGAACGGCAGGTCGAGGGTGGCCAGGCAGGCGTGCAACTCGCCGAGCACGACCAGGTGTTGGCCGTTGTTGACGGCGTCCGCCGAGCGAGCCACGATCTGCAGGTCGGGGCTGTGCACCGCGAGGTGCGGGGAGCGCACCGGGCCGGTGGCGAACACCTCCCGGGTCTTCGCGGCGATCTTCTCGACGCTCAGGTCGATCCGGGTGGCGCCCTCGGGCACCTCGCCGATGACCTCGCGCCACTTCAGCGCCAGCTCCCGGACGGCCTGCTGCACGGGGTGGTTGTGCTCGCCCCAGAACAGCGCCAGGGTCTGCGGCCAGACGTCGGCCAGGGTGACGGCGACGCCGGGGCGCTGCCGCTCGGCGGCCTTGCGGACCAGCGCGACCACCTCGGCCTCGACCAGTTCGGCGAGCCGGTTGCCGAACCAGTCGGCGGCGTCGGCGACCAGGGCGAGCGGGCGGGCGATGCCGTCCAGGAAGTCCCGGCCGAGCTCCATCCGGCAGTCCCGCAGGGTGTCCTGGTAGACCAGGGTGCGGCCGGCGTACGCCTTGCCCTCCTCGCGGGAGGCGGCCTGGCCGGTGGTCTCCACGAAGTACGCGTCCAGCGCGTCCAGCGCCTCGACCAGCTGCTCGGCGCTCCCGGCCCGGTCGATCTCGCCCTTGTGGCGGGCGAGTTCGGCGAGCACCGCGTCGTAGCGGACGAACAGTTCGGGGTCGCCGATCGCCGAGACGCGGCGGCGCAGCACCTCCTCGGCGCGCACGTCGACCGGGATGTTGGCGTCCCAGCCGAGCACCCGCTGCCGCAGCAGCCGGTTCAGCACCTTGTCGACGGCACCGCGGGCGGTGGCGGCGTCCCAGCCGTGGTCGGCGACCAGCAGGTCGGTGATCTGCTCGGCGTTGCGGTCGCCGTCGGCGAGCCGCAGCACCTGGCCGTCCTCGGGGCGCAGCCGGACGGTCTTGCGGTTGGCCAGCACCAGCTGCTCGCCGTCCAGGTGGACGTCGGGGCGCAGCATCGGCGGGAACCACCAGCGGGCGCCGGGCTGTTCGGCCATCCAGTCGGCGATCGCGGCGACCGTCCAGCGTTCCAGCGAGGTGCGGGCGGCGGCGACCAGGGCGGGACCGTGGTCGATGCCGATGGCCTGCTGGGTGCGACCGACGCCGATCCAGGCGCCGGGGCCGAAGAAGCCGATGGTCTCGGCCTTGGCGCAGTAGCGCAGCCAGTACATGGCGAGGGTGCGTTCGCGCTGGCGGCGCTTGGTCTCCTTGCCGCCGGGGGCGGCGAGCGAGTCGAGGATGCGGAAGACGGTGCGGTTCTGCCAGGCGATGGCCAGGCGGAGCTCGGGGTCGGTGGCGAGGGCGGCGAGCCGGGCGGCCTCGGTGTCGACGTCGGCCCGGTAGGCGGTGTCGAACTCCTCGGCGGTGCCGTCGCCGGCGGCGAGCCGGGCGGCGGCGGCCGGGGCGAGGGCGCCGCCGATCAGGTCGAGGCCGGAGACCGGGAAGCCGGCGTTGCGGAGCAGTCCGACGCCCCAGACCTGCCAGTCGGAGCCGGCCAGCGGGTGGAGCGGGGCGAAGTCCGCCCAGTCCACGGCGCGGGCGGCTTCGACGGCGGGGGCGGTCATCCCGACACCTCCGCCAACTCGCGTGCCCCGGCCGAGGTTTCGGTCAGTGCGGCGGCGAGCCGGGCGATGCCTTCGGTGATCTTCTTGCGCGGCACGTTGCTGAAGCACAGCCGGATGCCGTCGTTGTGCTCGCCGTCGACGGAGAAGTGGCCGCCGGGGACGAAGGAGACGCCGTGCGCGGCGGCGGCCTGCGCGTAGCGGGTGGCGTCGGCGCCGTCGCGGTGGCGCAGCCAGAGGTAGAAGCCGCCGTCGGGGCGCTGCCAGGTCCACGGGCTGTCGGCGCCGAGCTCGGCGTCCAGCGCGTCGGCCATCAGGGTGCAGCGTTCGCGGTAGCTGTCCCGGTAGCGGTCGATCAGCTCGGTCCAGCCGTTGCGGGAGTAGTAGGCGGCCAGCGTGCCCTGGGCGAGCGCGGACGGCGAGAGCGAGATGATCTCGGCGACCCGGGCGAGGTCGAAGCGCAGGTGCTCGGGGGCGGCGATCCAGCCGGAGCGCAGGCCGGGGGCGAAGATCTTGGAGAAGGTGCCGAGGTAGACCACCTGCTGGGGGTCGAGGGCCTGGAACAGCGTGGTGGTGGCGCCGTCGAAGCCGAGCAGGCCGTACGGGTTGTCCTCGATCAGCAGCAGGTCGAGTTCGCGGCAGGCGGTGAGGATCTCGGCGCGGCGCGGGACGGAGAGGGTGGCGCCGGTCGGGTTCTGGAAGGTCGGGTTGACGTACAGCAGTCGGACGGCGCGGCCGGCTTCTCTCAACTCGCGTACGGTGGTGCGCAGTTGCTGCGGGTCGAGGCCCTGGGGGTCCTCGGGGGCCGCGTGCAGTTCGAGGCCGGCGGTGCGGAAGGCGGCGGTGGCGCCGGGGTAGGCGGGGGTCTGCACCAGGATGGTGTCGCCGGGGGTGCCGAGGGCGAGGGCGACGGCGGTGAGGCCCATCTGGGAGCCGCTGGTCGGGATCAGGTTGTCGGCGCTCGCGTGGCCGTCCTCACGGGCCATCAGGTCGGCGACGGCGGGCACGAGGGCCTTGGCGACGTGCGGGGTGGTGTACTGCAGGGCGAGCTTGCCGCCGAGGCGGACGAGTCGGGCGAGCTGCTGGGAGATGTCCCCCAGCGGGAGCACGTCCAGGTCGGGCAGTCCGCCCGCCAGGGATATGACGTCCCCGCCCCGCTCGAACAGCCGGGGCATTTCGGCCGCGGGTCTGGTGTCGGTCCACATGGCTGGCGGTCCCTCAGACTCGGGCCGGGGCGGCGTCGGCGGCCCAGGCCTGCACGTAGCGGAACAGTCCGGCCGGGGAGGCCAGCGCCGGGTCGGCGAGGGCGTCGGGGTCGACCTCGATGCCGAACTCCTCCTCGACGGCCATCACCAGGGCGATGGTGTGCAGCGAGTCCACGCCCAGGTCGACGAGCGGGGTCTCGGAGTCGGTGACCTGCACGGAGCAGATCCGCTCGACGAGCTGATCAAACTGCGACTGGTTCATGGCTGCCCCTCGGGGATGCGGTGACGGTCTGGTGGATTCGGTGGTGCTCGGCCGCGACGACGGCGGCTGCGGCGGCGGCCGCTTCCGCGGCTTCGGCCGCTGCGGCGGTGGCGGCGTCGACCAGGCGCTTGGCGGCGGCCCGGTCCGGCTTGCCGTTGGCGGTCAGCGGGACGGTGTCCAGCGGGACGACCCGGTCGGGCATCCGGCTGGGGTCGAGCCGGCCGACCAGCGCGGCGCGGACCTGCTCCGGCGGGAGGGTGCCGTGCACGGCCAGCAGCAGCGGTCCGCCCTCCTCCTCGGGGCGCAGCGCGACGGCGGCGGTGACGCCGGGGAGTCGCTCGGCGGCGTCCTCGATCTCGGTGAGGGCGATCCGCATGCCGCGGCGCTTGATCACGTCGTCGTCGCGGCCGACGAAGTACAGCCGTCCGTCCTCGTCGAGCCGGCCGCGGTCACCGGTGTGCAGTTCCAGCGAGCCGTCCGGGCGGCGGATGAAACGGTTCTGCTCTTCCAGCGGGATCCGCCAGTAGCCGGCCATCACGGTCGGTCCCCACACCACGATCTCGCCGGTCTCGCCGGGGCCGAGCTCGGCGCCGTCGGCCGCGACGATCCGGACCCGGTCGCCGGGGATCGGCGGGCCGACCGAATCGGGGTGCCCGGCGTACTCGGCCGGGTCGAGGATGGAGATCCGCTTGCACTCGGTCATGCCGTACATCGAGGCGAACTCGGAGCCGGGGAAGACCTCCAGCAGCTCCGCCATCACGGCCCGGCCGGGGCGGGCGCCGGTGTTGGTGAACAGCCGCACCCGGGTGGGCCGGTGCAACTTGCTCTGCAGCAGGTGGAGCATCTGGGCCAGCGAGGGCACCAGCGGGACGACGGTGACGCCGGTGCGCTCGATCAGCCGGAGCAGTCCGACGTCCTCGCTGCGGCGGGCCAGCACCAGGGTGCCGCCGACCAGGGCGGACAGCAGGGCCTGGTAGAGGCCGTAGTCGAAGGAGAGCGGCAGCCGGCACAGCACCACGTCGTCCTGCCGGTAGCCCAGGCAGGCGTTGATCGCGTCCAGGGCGGCGAGCATCTGGCGGTGCGGGCAGACCACGCCCTTGGGGCGGCCGGTGGTGCCGGAGGTGTAGATCAGCATCGCCACCGCGTCCTCGTCGACGTCGGCGCGGTGGCCGTCCTCGGCGGAGGCGAGCACCTGCTGCCAGGCCTGCTCGACGTCGACGGTGCGGGCGGCGCGGGCGCCGGCCGCCGGGCGGCAGACGGCCAGCGCGGCCTCGGAGTCGGCCACGATGTGGTCGATCTGCTGGTCCGTCAGGTCGGGGTGGACCGGGACGAAGATCGCCCCGATCCGCAGGGTGGCCCAGAACAGGGCCAGGAAGGAGCGGTCGTTGCCGCCGGCGTACACCACCCGCTCGCCGGCGGTGAGGCCCTGGCCGCGCAGCCAGCCGACCGCGCGGTCCACGGCGGCGCCCAGCTCGCGGTAGTTCAGGGTGCCTTCGCCGTCGGTCACGGCGGGGTGGTCGGCCCGCTCCAGGAGCGGGTATTCGAGCAGGTCAGACACCGGCATGGACGGCCACTCCCTCGCTGATCGCGGCGACGGCGAGCCGCTCCTGGGCCCGGGCGACGTCCCGGGCGGTGTTCACGGACAGCACGTCCAGCCCGGGGTGCCGGCGCTTGAGCAGGTTGGCGAGGGTCTTGGCGGGCGGCAGCGAGATCGTCGTCTCCGGCGCCAGTTCGCCCAGTCGGTCCAGGCAGAAGTCCCAGCGGACCGGGCTGACCACCTGCCGGACCAGTCGGCGGCGGATCTCCGCCGGGTCCTCGACGAGCGCGCCGTCCGCGTTGGACAGCAGCGGCTGCGTCGGCGGGGCGAACGGCACCGCCTCGGCGGCGGCCGCGAAGGTCTGCCGGGCCGACTCCATGAACGGGGTGTGGAAGGCGCCGGCCACGGTGAGCGGCTTGACGGTGGCCCCGGCGGGCGGGGCGGCGGCCAGCTGCTCCAGGGCCGTTCCGAGACCGGCCGCGACGATCTGGCCGGGGCCGTTGAAGGTCGCCGGGGTCAGGCCCAACTCGGCTATTCGTGCCAGGACTTCGCTCTGCTCGCCGCCGACCACGGCGGCCATCGAGGTGGGCGCCTCGGCGCAGGCCGCGGCCATCGCCCGGCCGCGGATCGCGGCGAGCCGCACCGCGTCCGCGGGCTCCAGCACCCCGGCGTACACCGCGGCGGTGAGTTCGCCGACCGAGTGGCCGGCCGCCACCGCCCCGCCCGGCCGGGCGGCGCCGGCCAGGGCGTGGTGGGCGAGCAGTCCGGCGACGACCAGCAGCGGCTGGGTGTGCTCGGTGCGGGCGATCTCGGCGGCCGGGGCCTTGGTGCCGAGGTGGACCAGGTCCAGGTCGGCGGCCTCCGACCAGGCCCGCACCCGCTCGGCGGTGGCCGGGTCGCGCAGCCAGGCGGCCAGCATGCCCGGGGTCTGGGAGCCCTGACCCGGCGCAATGAATGCGAACATTTGTTCGAACCTCCTTTCGAGTGGGGCCTGCGCCCGGCGCAGGAGCGCGGGCTTCGGTGGGGACCGCTACGGGCGGCCGGTGGACTTGCGGAAGCGGCGGATCGCCAGGAACGAGAAGCCGGCGAACCAGGCCAGCAGGTTGAACACCGCGCCGGCCACGCTGGAGTGCTCCCCGTGGAACGAGAACCCGTCGTTCAGCGGGTACCGGGCCAGCGTCGCCACCCCGTACATCGGGGTGTAGCGGGAGATCTCCAGCATCACGCCGCTGAGCGGGATGAACAGGTTGCCCAGGAAGGCGAGGGCGGTCATGGTCAGGCCCGGCATGTGCATCACCACGTCGGGCTTCAGCGCCAGGCCCATGCCGATGCCGAGCGCGGCGAACACCGCGGCCCCGACCCAGGCCACCAGCAGCGACGTCACCCAGACATTGGCGTCGGCGTGAGCGCCCGTCAGCGCACCCAGCGCTCCCACGATGGCGACCGGGACACCGGCCATCAGCACCGAGCAGAGCACCTTGACCAGCAGGTAGCCGGGCGGGGTGAGCGGACTCATGGCGATCGTCCGCATCCAGCCGACGGACTTCTCCACCGAGATGGTGGCGGCCGAGCTGACGGCCGCGGTGGCCGCGCCGTACACCGCCTGACCGATCATCATCCAGGCGGCGAAGTTGCCGTGCGGCAGGTCGGCCCCGCCGGACGGGGCGGTGCGGAACAGGGCCAGGTACAGCACCGCGGGAAGCAGCACCGTGAAGATCGTGGTCTGCCGGTTGAACCGGCGGCGCAGCTCGTAGCGGACGAAGGTCGGGTTCACCCCGTTGAAGACCGAGGTGCGGGCGGCGGCGGGCGCCGTGGCGGCGGCCATCAGACGTTCTCCTTCCGGGCGTTGGCGGCGCTCTCGACGCGGCCGGCGTTCTCGGTGATGGCCATGAAGGCCTCCTCCAGGCTGCGCGGCGCCACCTCGATGTCCCGCGCCTGCGTCTCGCCGACCAGCACCCGCAGCAGCGCGTCCGAGTCGGTGCAGGTGAAGTAGGTGCGCTCGCCCCGGACGGCGCTGGAGCGCACGCCCGGCGTCCGGGAGACCAGGCCGGCCTCGTACGGGCTGAGCACCGCCGAGACGGTGCGGCCGCTGGTCGCGGCGCGGATCGAGGAGGCCGAGCCGTCGGCCACCACCGCACCCTTGTTGATCATGACCACCCGGTCGGCGAACTGGTCCGCTTCCTCCATGTAGTGGGTGGCGAACATGACCGTCATGCCGCGCGCCGCGTCCTCCCGGACGGCCGCCCAGAAGTCCCGCCGCGCCACCACGTCCATGCCGGCCGTCGGCTCGTCCAGCACCAGGAAGTCCGGCCGGGACAGCAGCGCCAGCGCGAACCGCAGCCGCTGCTGCTCACCGCCCGAGCAGGCCGCCACCCGGCGGGCCCGCAGCTCGGTGATGTTCGCCCGCGCCATGCACCGCTCCGGGTCCGCGCCCGGGTGCAGCGAGGCCAGCATGTGCACGGTCGCCTCGACCGTCAGGTCCGGCAGCAGACCGCCGGACTGCAGCACCGCCGCCACCCGCCCGGCCCGCACCGCCTGCTCGGGGCTCACCCCGAACAGCCGCACCTCGCCCTCGTCCGGCCGGGTCAGCCCCAGCAGCATGTCGATCGAGGTGGTCTTGCCCGCGCCGTTCGGCCCGAGGAACGCCACCACCTCGCCCCGCCGAATCCGCAGATCCAGCCCGTTGACGGCGGTGAACACCTCGCCCTTGGCATTGGTGAACCGCTTGACGACACTGGACAGTTCAGCCGCCAGGGGGGACGCCGTCCCCCTCGACGCCGTACGGTTCTGATAATCGATCATCATCCGAGTCCTCACGATTCGGCGGAGGTTCGCCTCTTGTGAGCACTACTCTCCCGGCCCCCCCTATCGCCCCGAACCGGCCCGGCTATCGGCCCCCTATCCCGCTCCCGCTCGCCGCCCTCCCCGCACGACGCCCGTGATGGGAGCGCCTTCCGCCACTCCGGTGGCGCCCGCCCGTCCGCGTCGCCGGGTGCGGTCTTGACACCGCATCAGGGTGCGGAGACCGGCACGTCCTTGCTGCGGGCGAACGCCTGCACCGGTGTCATGCTGCCGAGGCCGGGCAGGCTCACGGTCTTCTCGTGGCTGACCTGGGTGCAGTTGCCGTCGTTGTCGGCGGTGACGGCGTCGGCGCCCTTGAGCGCGGCGGCCGGGTCGGCGGGGGCGGCCGGGGCGCCGTTCGCACCGGCGGGGTAGCTGGTGCCCTGCGTCCAGTCGGCGCCGATCACCAGCTCGATCGAACCGCCGGCGCCGGCCTCGACGGCGGTCTCGGGCACGCCGAGCGCGGCGGCCACCTGCTTGGCCTCGGCCGCCTTCCCGGCCGGGTAGCGGACCGCGGTGCGGTCGGCGGCGGTGTCCTTGCCCGTGGAGGTCTCGCGGGAGAAGCCGGCCGACTTGAGCGCGTCCGCCAGCGCGGTGGCGCGGTGCGCCGCGCCGCTTCCGTTGCGCACCAGGACGGCGATGTTCTTGCGCGGCGTCGCGTCCGCGGGCGGCGCGGCCGGCGCGCTGGAGGAGGGCGCGGCGGGCGGCGGCGAGGAGGGCGCGGTGGCCGCGCCGTTCGGGTCGGCGCTGAGCGACTGGTCGTTCTTGATCGTCGTGAACAGCTTCTTCGCGTCCGGGCCGGCCACCAGCCGGTTCTCGTCCCTCGGGTCGGCCTCGGTCTGCATGGTGGTGAAGGTGACCCGGGACGGCGGCACCTTGTTCAGGTCGTCGGCCAGGCCGACCAGCTTGGTGATCCCGTCCAGGCCGGGGTCGACGGTGAGCGCCTTGGTGGCGGCGTCGGCCAGCGACAGCACCTTGCCCGGGTCGGTGAGCGTCCCGGCGCTCTTCAGCTGGCGGATCATCGACCCGAGGAAGGCGTGCTGGGCGCTCGCCCGCCCGAGGTCGCCGCCATCCCCGAAACCGTGCCGGGTACGGACGAACTGCAGCGCCGCCATGCCCTTCAGGGTGTGCGAGCCCTTGGCCAGCTTGAGGTGCGAGTACGGGTCGTACACGTCGTCGCTGACGCACACCGGGACGCCGCCCACCGCGTCCGACATCTTGATCACGCCGACGAAGTCGACCTTGATGAAGTGGTCGATCGGTATGTCGGTGAGCTGGTGCACGGCGGCCACCGTGCAGCCGGGGCCGTACTGCAGCGTGGAGTTGATCTGCCCGCGGCCCGCCTTGGACGAGGTCTTGTGCTCCTTGTCCACGCAGCCCGGAAGGTTGGTCATCAGGTCGCGCGGGATGCTCATCACGGTGGCGTTGGAGCGGTCCGCCGAGACGTGCAGCAGCAGTTGGACGTCGGCGTTGGCGCCGGCCCCGCACTCGCTGCCGCCGATCTCGCAGTCCTCCGGGTTGTCGCGGCCGTCGGAGCCGATCACCAGCACGTTGATCGGGGTGCGCCCGAACTCGTCCGGCACCTCGTGCCCGGCGTCCCCGCTCTCACCGGCGAACAGCGGCGCGGACTTGATGTTGCCGTTGTACCGCATGTACAGGTAGCCGCCCGTCCCGACGGTCACCACCACCAGCCCGGCCACGCTCCAGGCGACGATCTTCAGCCCACGCCGCCGCCCCTTGCGCCCACGCTTCGCCGCCCGCCGGGCCCCGGCCCGCCCCTCGTCCCCCGAACGCTGCCGGGGCGCCTTCCCGCCGCCCCCGTCCGCCACCGGCTCGACGGTCTCGGCCTGTCCGCCCATCACATCGCACCCCCGTCGCCCGGCCCCTCCGAGCTTGTCTCCTCCTATTAGATGCACGGCCACCTCCCGATGTTTCACCCGGGGTTGCGATCAGCCCTGCAGAGCCGCCCAGTTGGCCATCCGCCCTACCCTGCACTGACGACCGGCGAAGCTCTGGGAGACCAGAACGCGGTGCTCGTCCCCCGAGCCGAGAACGCCCTCGTCGAAGAGCTTGTGGTGCAGCGAGCACAGACACAGGCCGTTCTCGACCTCGTCCGGCCCGTCGTGCGACCACCAGCGCACGTGCGCGGCCTCCAGCCCGACCGAGCTGGGCCGAGCATCCCGTCGTAACCGCAGGACGCGCACCGGAACTCGTAGGCCGTGAGTATCGGTTCACGCATCCGCCGGTCACGCTCCCGCCGGGCCGCGGCATCGATGCCGGTCACCGCGCCCGTCTCGGCGAGCTCCAGATCGGGCGCGAGCCGCCCGGCCGCCCCGCCGGAGCGGAGCACTCCGACGCCACTGCCCGAACTCCCCGCCCCCGGTCAGTCCGCACCCTCCACACCCCGTCACTGACCAGGTGGTGAAAGGGGTGGTGATGTACGGAGGACCGTATCGGCCGGGCAGGAGGTGTACTCGATGTGCCCGTCTCGAAACACCGCCCCGCCCGAACGATGATCAGCGAACGACCGGGCTCTGCCCCGACCGCCAGTCCGACAGGCGCTTGCGGATGCTGGGCACCATCGGCAGCTCGTCGGTCTGCTCGGGCGTGAACCACGCGACCTCGAACGACTCGTCGGAGATGTGGAGTTCACCGCCGATCGGCCGGCCGAGCAAGCAGATGCTGAACTCCTGACGGACCTCGCCGTCGTCGTAGGCGAAGACGTGCCCGGGGTTGGTGTAGGTGCCGACGATCCCGGTGATCTCGATGTCGAGGCCGGTCTCCTCCCGCGTCTCCCGGATGCCGCAGCCGGCCAGGGACTCGCCGATGTCCATCACGCCGCCGGGAAGGGCCCACATGCCGTTGTCGGTCCGGCGCTGGAGAAGCACTCGGCCGTCCGCGCCGACGACCACGACGCTCGCCGCAGGAACGAGGCTGTTGGCCTTCGGCGCGTTCGGGTCGTCCTCGTAGTCACGCCTGGGCATGAGCGTCCTCCGTCGTCGGGATCGTCCTCACGTCACGGCCGCGCCCCCAGAGGTCCTCCACATGGCCGGCGAACCGGTCGAACACGCCGTCGTCCTGGACTCGCCGCAGGTGCATCATCGGGGCGTCGTGGCCGATCCTGCCGGGCAGCAGAGGCGTGACGATCATGTCGTCGTCGAAGCGGAACACCGAGAGCGAGACGTGCCCGGTCTCGTAGCGGGCTTCGACCGCCGTGTCCTTCAGCTCGGCCAGTTCGGACAGCGTCACCTCGATCCGGGTGGACAGGGTGAGCGGCACGTCCTCCTCCAGCTCGCGCTGCCGGGTCACCGGGGATGCCGGGTCACCGAGGATGAAGCGGACCCGGCACCCTTGGGAGACCTTCCTCCGCAGCACCTCGCCGAACCGGGCCTGTTCCAGCCACAGGAAGTAGTTGGTGTAGCCGGCGAACGTCAACTCCCGTTGCGCCTTGCCGATCAGCTGCCGCCAGAGCGAGGTGGGGGCCGCCGACCGGTACGGGTACATCTGGACGAGCTCACGGTCGGGGCCGCTTTTGACGAGCTGCTGAACTGCCGGCCAGAGCACGGTCTCCTCCTCGTCAAGGGCCCGGCTCACCGCCGCACGGTGGCGGGCATGAGGCACGCAAGTGGCGTTGCCGATCCACCGGCCGACCGTCTTCGGATCCACTCCGCACGCGCGCGCGATCTGGGACTCCGTCATGTTCGCACGGGCCATGGCCTGCCGCAGTGGCTCGTTCACGGGCTCGCCTCTCCGGTCTGCAAGGACGAGTCAAGGTGTACCAGCAAGACGTCCCAAGCGTCCCTGAAACGTGGTGTGTTCGTCCCGTCGACTGACCGACCATCGTCGTGTCGGAGCGCTGCCCGACACGGAACGATCGGCAGGGAGCCGGGCATGAGCGAAACCAGTCAGCGAGACGTTCGGCCCAGAACTGGGCGTCGGAACGGATCCACGGCCGGCGACCCGTACATCGAGTGCAACGACTGCGACCGATGCCTCACCGGCGCCGGCCGCGACGTCGACCCCGCCGCTTCGGACTGCTGGGCCGACCACCTCGACGCCGCCACCGGGCAGGCATCATGAGCGACCAACCCGTCGACCAACCCCAACAGGAGATGCTCGGCTACTGCGTCAGATGCGGCGGCTACGGCCGGGGCGAGTACGCCGGCGTCATCAGCAGCCACTCCGACGCCATCCGCAACCACCACGGGTGCAACGAGGCCCGGACGCCCAGTCCCACCGCGGACGGCCCCTCAACCGGCTGACCGCAGAACAGCCGCCGGGTTCGGATCCGGAGTGCTCGGGCAAGGTCTGACAGGTCGTCCACCGTGGGTGGCGTGACGGCCCGCTCCCACGTCTGTCGGTCCCGGCCGATCGCCTCGGCCGGCCGCTCCTGGCTGAGCCCACGCTGGTGCCGGAAGCGGCGGATCCGGACCCGAAGCCGCTGCGCCGACGCCTCCCGTTCCCCACCCGCTCCGACGCCCCGGTCGGGTCCGCCCTGGACTTCACCCGCCGGCCCTGTCCGAATGGCACCTGTCGGGGCCCCGGTCGGCCCCACCTCGCCGACGACACCCTTCTCGCGGTCGGCGAACTGCTGTCCAACGCCTGCGACCACGGTGGCGGGCCGCGCCACCTCGCACTCGAACGCCTCCCCGGCGCCGTCCGCGTCACGGTCGGCGACCGAAGTTCCGCCCTGCCCCGCCGCCAGCTCACCGAGCCCGGGACGCCCAACGGCTACGGCGCTGCCGTCCTCGACCGGCGCACTACGGGATGGGGCGCAGCGGCGGAGAGCGGTGGGAGAGGCCGTCTGGGCGGGGTGGGCGGTCGGGACGGCGCTGCGGTCCGGTGCCGGGGGCGGGTCGGGCCGATGTCGGGCGTAATGGAGAGGACCGGTCCGTCGGGCCGGGTGCGAGGCCCGGGGTGGTTCGGGAGGCAGGTATGGCGGTGAGCGGCGACGGCGGGCGGCGGTCCGCGGCGGGCCCGGGCCGGACCGCGAGGTCCGGGGAGCACCTGCTGGATGTGCTGCTCGACCGGGCGCGGGAGTTCGCGCCGCCGCTGATCGCCCCGCTGGTCGCCGAGGCGGTGGCCGAGCTGGGCGGCCGGGAGCCGGCGCTGCTGTTGCAGGATTACGGCCAGTCGGTCCTGGTCCCGCTGCCGGGCGGCGGTCTGGCCGAGGGCCCACCGCTGCCGATCGCGGATTCCGCCGCGGGCGAGGCGTTCCTGCGGGGCGCCACGGTGGAGGTGCCCCAGGACGACGGGATGCGGGTGTACCTGCCCCTGCTGGACGGCGGGGACGAGGCGGGGGTGCTGGCCTTCACCCTGGACGCGGTCGGTGACGGCGACCGCTTGCCGCTGCGACGGCTGTCGGCCCTGGTCGCGGACCTGCTGATCACCAGGAGCGGCTACACCGACCTGGTCTTCCAGGCCCGGCGACTGGAGCCGATGAGCGTGGCCGCCGAGATCCAGTGGTCGCTGCTGCCGCCGCTGTCGATGTCCGTGCCCCGGGTCGCGGTGGCCGGCATCCTGGAGCCCGCCTACCAGGTGGCCGGCGACAGCTTCGACTACGCGCTCAACGGCGACGTGCTGCACGTCGCCACCCTCGACGCCATGGGCCACGGCCTGGACGCCGCCACCATGGCGACGGTGGCCGTCGGCGCGTACCGGCACGCCCGCCGCGCGGACGTCGGACTCGCCGAGATCTACGCCTTCATGGACCGGGCCATCGCCGAGCAGTTCGGCCCCGACCACTTCGTCACCGCGCAGATGATGCGGCTCGACACCGTCACCGGCCACCTCCAGTGGGTCAACGCCGGTCACCCGAAACCGCTGCTGATCCGCGACCACGCGGTCGTCGAGCGGTTGGAGAGCGCCACCACCCTGCCGGTCGGGTTCGGCGGCGAACAGCCGGTGATCAGCGAGCGGGAACTCCGGCACGGGGACCGCGTACTGTGCTTCACCGACGGCCTGGTCGAGGAACGGGGCGCGAGCGGCGAGCAGTTCGGCGAGAAGCAGCTGATCGACTCGGTCGACCGCATCGAGCGCTCCCGCTCCGGCGTGCGGGCCACCGTACGCGCCCTCTCGCACGCGCTGAAGGCGCGCCGGGGCGGGCACACCAGCGACGACGCCACGCTGTTCCTGATCGAGTGGCGCTGAGCGGCCCGGGAGCCGCCCGCCGGAACCGCCCGTCCGGCGTTGACCCGCTTCAGCCGGGCAGGAGTTCCGCCGCCGGTGTGTGGTTGCCGGTCGCGGAGGCCTCGGCCATCGCGGCCGCAGCGGTCGCGGACGGGGTGTCCGGGGGCACCACCAGGAGCAGGAAGTGGTCCTGGAAGCCCCGGGTGACGCTGATCGTGGCGTCACTGCCGTCGAACCAGCTGATCCTGACCATGAGGCCGTCGACCACGACGGACCTCGGCACGCCGTCCCAGGCCGGGGTGTCCAGGCCAACCCGGACGATCCGGCCCAGATGGGCGCCCAACGCGGTTACCAGATCCGGGAGTTCGTCGAGAACGTGGGTGGTGCGGGGCCACCAGGCGCCATCGAAGAGGCCTTCCCGGGACATGGTCGGCTCCATCGTCAGACGCGGGAGCGAAGGGTCCCCGGGCACCGACCACGGGCCGGGGGAGGAAGGAACAGGGAGGGGGATCGACATCATGGCCGGCCGCCCGTCCGGTCCGCTGCGGGACCACTCATCACCCAGGGCGACGTCGGCGCGGATGCCGGTGTGCGGGATGTCCTCGGCTGCACTCCCACGGTACTCCGCGCACACTCGGTCAGGGCCGCACTCGGTTCCTGCCCGGCAGACGGATGGAGCGGTCCATGCGGAGGCCTTCCTCGGGGCGGCCCCGGCACAGTCAGGGGACGTGCGCTGACATGCCGAGGGGCCCGCACCGCGTGATGCACGCGGTGCGGGCCCCTCGCCGCCGGGCGGGTGCCGCGGCGGTGGAAAGAACTACAGCGGGCGAATGTTCTCGGCCTGCGGGCCCTTCTGGCCCTGCGTGACGTCGAACTCGACCTTCTGGCCCTCGAGCAGCTCACGGAAGCCGCCGGCGTTGATGTTCGAGAAGTGGGCGAACACGTCCGGGCCGCCACCCTCCTGCTCGATGAAGCCGAAGCCCTTTTCCGAGTTGAACCACTTCACGGTGCCATTAGCCATGTAAAAAATCTCCTTCAGGGGCTTTCCGGCGACCCGCACGATGCGGATGCCGAGTCACCGTGATGGGAGCCCGCCCGGAGAAGATCCGGAAAACAAAAAAATGCGCCTGCGATATATGAGCAGGCGCACACAAAGTTCATGGGAACCATTACTGCAACTACCTCGACTGTAGCAGCCCCGGACCCGTAACGGGCGGAAAATTTCACCCCGGTTTTTCGCCGGAGGCACCCTCGCTGCCGTCGCCCCGAGCCGCATACGCCCTCAACCCACTCTCAGTGAAAGCACGTTGGCCACTCTTCGGAGCACCTTCCGGGGCACTCTCGCCCTCAGCTCCCGTGCCCGAGCCACGGGAGGTGCCGTTCGACACACCCGGCATTTCGGACCGCCCGGAATTCGGCCGGCCTGGGAAGAGCCAACTCCGTTCCCCGCGGCGCATACTGGCCTGGATGAAAAAATCTGAAGCAGTCCGCCGGCACCTGCCCACCAGCCCCTTCAAAGCCAGGACCGCAGCACCGCGCAAGCACTTCGCCGTCGGCGACCGTGTGACTCACGACGCCTACGGCCTCGGCCGGGTCATCGGCGCCGAGGGCGACACCGCGGTGCTGGTCGACTTCGGATCACGACAGGAGCGCATCGCCGAGCCCTACACCGCCATGTACCACCTCTGACTCGCACCGCCACGACCGCCGAGTCGGTAACCGCGATCGAGGGCCCGGACCGCGGCTGCGGTCCGGGCCCTCGGGGTACCGGGCGCTCTGCGCGACCGGGCGGGCCGTTGCGGCGGCGGTGGCGGTGGCGGCGGCGGCGGAACGTCACGGCGAGGGTTCCTCCCAGGTTCAGGGTGGTGACGGCCGCTGCGGCGAGCGCCGGTACGGGGCCGGCGCCGGTGGCCGGCAGGAGGTGGGGGGTGGGTGCGGTGGCGGGCGCGAGGAGTTTCACGGTGATCCGGAAGACCGCCGTCCTCTCCCACAGCCGGCCGGGAGAGCGGCCCGCAGCTGACGACCCGGCCGTTCGGGGTGCATCCGTCGGTGACGGTCGCGACGTTCACCGCGTCCGAGCCGTCGCCCAGGGGTCGCTTGACCTGCAGTACGAGGACGGCGCGGACAGCGTCACTTTCCAGTACGACCTGCACCCCAGCGGGGCGCTTCGCGTCCTGCGGGTCTTCGAGGACACTCCGACCGGATCGAGGCGTGCTCCAGCCCCGGAGCGTGGCTCCAGGTCGTGGGTACCTGCCTACGAAGCGGCTCCGAGTACTGACGGCGATCCGCCGGCCGCAAAAGAGCGAAGGATCGGGCAGCGTCACCGCTGGTCGGCGTCACCGCTGGTCGGCCGGGGGCCCGGGTCGGAGCGCCGGGGCGAGGACGACGGCCCGCCCCACCGGGCCGAGCTCCAGGCAGAGACCGAGGGGTCGCGTACCGGCCAGACGATCCCCCGCCGGTCGGAGACCTTCGCGGACGGCTCGTCGGCGAGCAGTTCGCTCGCGGTCCTGGTGTTCGCGGGATCGGCGGCCTCGGCCATCAACCGGGCGGCAGCGACGGCTTCCGTCCGAGGCGGGACGACCAGCAGGGTCAGCCGGCGGGGAAGGTGCGAGCGGACCGAGATCGTGTGCCGGCCCTGCACAGCGGTGAGCCAGCCCGTGTGGACGGTGTGGCCCGCGACCGGGATCCGTCGGGGCACGGTCAACCACTGGGCGGGATTCACGGTGATCCTGGCGACCCGGCCCCACTGCGCGTCCAGTTCGGCGGCCAGGGCGGGGAGTTCGAAAGAAAGGTCGTGCGACCGGGGCCACCAGGCCCCGTCCAGTCGTCCGGCTCGCGAGCCGTCCGGTGCCAGGCACAACCGCAGGGCGGGTTCGGGAGTGGCAAGCATCGCGCCGTCGATCACAGTCATGATCACGGACCTGTCTCCGAACCTGACCGGTGCCACGTCCGGGGTTGCCGTTCGCCGGAGACGACGCCAGTGTCCGGTGCCGGCATGCGGAGTGCCTTCGGTAATGTCCAGGCTACGCCCGGCCTGGCCCGGCGTTCAGCGTTTCACGGACCGGTCTCCGCTGCCTCGAACATCGGCCACCTCCTCCGTCTCCTCCGCTCCTGGTTCCACCGTGGCCCCGGAGCCGCCGGCTGACGTCCCCGGTCGCCCTCCGGCCGACCGCCTCGTACGGTCGTGGTCGGAGCAGGAGCGTTGTCACAGGAGGCCACGATGCGGCGCTACCGGTGGATTCTGGAGACCCAGGACGACGACGGCCGCTGGTCCCGGCAGGACTACACGACGATGCCGAATCCGCTGGAGTACGACGGTCCGCCGCAGCGGGCGGCCAACCATCTCCGGGACGTTTTCGTTCGCACCCTCTCCCGACCGGCGCCGGGCCCCCGGGCAGTCAGAATCCGACTCTGGGAAGGGACCGGTGCCGACGGCGAACCCCACGCCGAGACCGAGTGGTCACGCGAGTGACGGAGCCCGGCCCCGGCCCGGGCTCCTCCCGTCCGCCGCCTACACGGCTGCCGGCCAGGAGGCGGCCCGGCTCCGGGCGAGACGGATCGCCGCTCCGCCTCGCCGAGCCCGGTGAAAGGGGTGACGGCCGACGGCAGGAAGTCGGAACGGGCGTTCGTCCCGGTCGCACGGGCGCTCGGCTCGGCGGCGAGCAGCTCGCTCGCGGTCCTGGTGTTCGCGGGATCAACGGCCTCGGCCATCAGCCGGGCAGCCTGGACAGCGTCCGCCTGGGGCGGATCACCACGCAGCCGACGTCCCCGTAACACCCTCCGCGCCCCCGTCACACTCCCAGGTCCCCCACCCGGAAACGAAGAGGGCCAGGTCGGACGATGTCCGACCTGGCCTCAACTCCGGTGGGCCGCCAGGGGTTCGAACCCTGAACCTACGGATTAAAAGATCAACTCCGATCGTACTCCGGCGGGTTGGAGCAGGTCACTTCCTGCTATCTCTGCAGCGTGTTGGTGTGTGCGGTGACGGCCCATCCGGCACCGGACGGCCGCTGCCACGCAGTCCGCTCACGCGTCGCTCACGCAGGAACATCCCCGGCGATGCTGGAGACGCGGGAGGCCGTGGGGGTGTCGACGCCGAAGCCAACGAACGGGTCGGGGGCGGCAGTGCGGGCCGGCCCGTCTCCGGGGCGGGCGACGCGAATCAGGCCGATCACAGCTTCGGCCTGGGCGCGGTCGTTGTGGATGCCACCGGTCGAGGTGAGGACGAGCGGACGGCCGAGGCCGTCGCAGACCGGTGGATCTTGCTGGTCAACCCTCCGCACGAGGGGCCGGGCAGAAGGTACCTGTGCGCGGCGTGCCTGCGACGGTACTCCGGCGGGTGCGGGGACCGTTGTCCGGAGCACGCCGTACACCGGCGGCCGGGCGTCGGGAGGACTCAGTGCTCCGGGGTCGGGTACAGGCTGGCCAGGGGGTTCTCATAAGTCCCGGTGGGCATGCAGTCGGGGGCGGGGCTCTGCATCAGACCGGCCCGCAGTTCGCGGGAACTGTGATCCGGGTCGGTCTTGGCCAGCGGCAGGTAGATGAAGAGCCGCAGGTCGGCCGGGATGGCGCTGGGGCGGATGGTGAGAACCTGCCGGGCGCCTTCCGAACCGGCTCCCCTTTCCCCCCGCATGTCCCAGCCGAAGGCCGACAGCTGGTCCTGGTTCGCCTTGGCCACGGTCTCCGGCGAGTAGGAGGGCATCGTCGGGTCGAGGGCGTGGCAGCCGGGCTCGCCGGCGTAGACGCGGCTGCGGACGCCGACCCGGTCCAGGTCGTACTGCAACTGGGTCGCGTCAGCCGGCTTGCAGCCGTCCAGGATGGTGAGTTTGACGAGGCCGTCGCTGCTGCCCTGCAACGTGTACGCCACGGCGGCGACACTGCCCAGCCCCTCGCTTCCCGGCGCGGCCACGCCCGGGGAAGGCGCGGCGCGGTGGCCGGGCACCACGGCGAGAGCGGCCCCCGACACGGCAGCGGCCACTCCCAGCGGGAGCACCACCCGCAGCATCAGGGTCCGTCGCTTGGTCGCGGGCCGGGAGTTCTCGGTGATGGCGCCCATCAGGTATTTCTTCAGTAGGAGCTGGCGGCGGCGAGGGAGTTCCGCGTCGCCCGCGGCCGGCAGCAGCCGGGCCAGTTCCTCCCGCTCAGCCTGCTGGGACTGGTGCTGGGGGGTGGCGCTCATCGGATCGTCTCCTTGGTCGACCGAACCGCGAAAGCGCGGTCACCTGTTACTTGTCCGCGCTTGTCCGTGCGTTGCAGATTGTTCGCGGAGCGCTTCGCCGCCAGTTCCTTCGCGGTGAGGTTCCGCAGCCGGCTGCGAGCGCGGGAGAGCCGGGAGCGGATCGTCCCGATCGGCTTGCCCAGTGCCTCGGCGACGGCCGCGTGGTCAAGCCCCTCCCACACGCACAGCGCGAACACCTCCCGGTCGGCCGGGCGCAACTGCTCCAGCGCGGCCTTCGCCGCGGCCATCTCCTCGGCGTCGGCCATGCGGCCGGTCAGCTCGACGGCGAAGTCGGGGGCGACTTCGCGCGGCGGAAGCGCGGCGAGTACCTTCCGATGGCGGCGGGCGGCCCGGCGGGTGTTGCGGATGACGTTGGTGGCGATGCCCAGCGCCAGAGCTGCAGGCTCTCTCCCTCGGGTTCGACCCTGGTGCGCAGGCGCCACGCCTCCAGAAAGGTCAGCGAGACCACGTCCTCGGCGACGTCCCAGTTTCCCGTCATCCGAACAGCGTGCCGGTACACCGCGCGGGCGTGGTCCTCGAAGACCTGCCCGAACGCCCTCGCATCCCCGGCCCGTATTTGAGCGCGTATCGATTTCTCCACGCGCGTACCTGTCCCGCCGCGTCCGGCCGTTGCCGTGACCCGCGCCACACGAACACCCCGGCCTCGGCGATGTCTTGTCGCCCCTCGCCCGGGGGCCGCAAGTACGAGATGGTAATCCCGCCGCGTCAGCCGTCCGCAGAGACAATCGGCGGCAGCGGGTCGGGCCCACTCATGACTCGGACAACGGCTGTCGGCCTTGGCGGAGGCGCGGATACCCGGTGTTCGGCCAGCACCGTCCGGCCGCCGAGCGGGCGCTCCAGCCCGCACATCGCGTCGGTGACCGGTCTCCCGGCCATCCGCAGCGTCCGCGCCACGGCGAGGAATTGGCTGCCGGAGCGGACGACGTCGCCGATCAGGACGGTGCGCAGAACGGTGATGCCGATGCCCTCGCTCTGCCGGTGGGAGCCATGCGGCTTCGGCAGACGACGCACAAACACGGCGGGCAGGCCAGTGGCGGCCGACAGGGCAAGAGAGTTCGGCGACCGTGCCGTCCTTCGGCCAGGGTTTCGTGTGCTCGGGCGGGATGAGGGCCTGCCTCTTCTGGCCGAGGATGGTGGTGCAGGGCCAGCTACGAGTCGCCGTAAAGTTGGAAACTCGTGATCCCCGACGCGAGGTTGTGGCTGAACTTTTCGAAGCCGCCCGTGCCTCCGATGCCGCGGCACTCGACCAGGAGGGCGTCGATCCGATCCTCGCCGACGGTGATCGTTTGGAATACCTTCGTGGTGCCTGGTTGCTCGGGGGTTCCGGTCGAGGCGGGCCGTGGATAGAGGAGGAATATCTGCTTGGCACCGGTAGCTCGCAGAAAGGCCAGTGACTCGTAGACGTCGGAGTTCTCCACGGAGGCCCTTCCGTTGAGCCTCGTCCGGTACTTGGCGTCGACGAGTATGGTGGGCGCGTTCCGGGGACCTACCGCCGCATCCGGAGTGACGGTGAGCGGTTTGCTGTTCCGCATGCCGAGGGGGAAGACTGGCGAGGCGTGTACCTCTTGTGGGGCCATCCCCGTTCTGAGGGCGAGTTCGCACAGGTGCTGCCAGGTCGACCACATCACCATGACGTAGCCGGGTGCGCGCAGGTGCCGCTCGTCATAGCCGACACCGAAGCCGTTGAGCACCTCCACGGAGAGGTCGTACAAGGCCTGCCAGTGTTGGTACCGGTTCGGCAGTCTTCGGTGCTGGGCTGAGGTGACCACCCGTTGCGGCGCCAGGGCCTGGCGCACCCGGAGGAGCTGGTGCAGTGTTTCGCTGTCGCGGACTTCGGGCAACAGGATGCCCGCTGCTGATGAGATGACCTCGTTCCAGGAGTTCACGTGGTCGAATACGAGCTGGTTCTGACGGAAGCCGTCCGCCTCCGGTAGGACGATGCCTACCGGGTCGAGATCGCCGACGACGGCGTAGTCGTGAACGTTGCGCGATCGGTACTCGCGCAGTGGTCGCCGGTGGCTCTCCCAATACAGGTATGCGAGGGTCCGGCCGACGAGTGTGGTCAGGTCCCCGAGGGCGGCGAAGTCGGCGCGCAGGTGCTCGCGGGGTAGCAGCTTGCCCGTCTTGCTGAGCAGTGCAGCTCGGAAGAAGTCCTGCCGCCAGCCGGAGTCAGTACCGTCCAGGAACTTCGGCACGATCTCAAGTTCCAGATGCGGCGAGAGCCGGAGCAGCCCCGCCACCCCCTCGATCCGGACTGATCCGACCGACGAGATCCGCAGGGGGAGCTGCTGGTGGCCCAGCAGGTCGGCGAGGCGATGCCCTGTGTGAAGGAGTAGGCTCTCGACCTCCAGCTCCGGCTTTGCCATCAGCCCGGCCAGCCGGGATACCAGCCGTGGCTCGTCGCGGTTCTCGGTGATGCGCACACGGTGCAGTGCGGAACTGCTCATCAGGGCGACTCGGCGATGGCCTTGAGGGCCGAATAGACCTGGTGCGGCTCCAACTCGCCGGAGGGAGACAGCTGGAGCACCGGCTGCTCGGCGAAGGTCGCCGAGGTGAGCGTGAATGGACTGCCGGGGACGCCAGCCGAGATCGTCTCGGCGACCCCCCGGAGGTCGCCGAAGAAGACCTCGTCGATGTGAGCCTTAGTGAGGGTCCAGCAGTTGGTGGCGTATCGCAGCGCCCCATCCAGATCGGCCGGAGCGTCAGCGTGCATGAGGGCGCCGTGGCCGAGTTGGAAGGCGGCGCCCCGCCCCAGGGAGAGCCGTTCGTTCACCTTCTGCCAGGCGCGTACCAGAGCTGCATAGACATTCTTGCTGTCGGCCTCCTGACTAGGGAGCTGTCCGGCCAAGTTGCTCGTCAGCCCGAAGTGCTCATGCAGCACTGATGCGTGGGGGATCAGTCGGTATGGGGCAAAACGCCGTTGGAAGGCGACGTCCAGTGGCGCGACCGACGCGTCTGCCTGGTTCATCGCGCCGACGATGTAGAGGTGTTGGGGCAGCGCGTAGTCGATTCTCTCGCCACCGTCGTCGAGTAGCTCGAAGGACTGGGTCGTCGGCGTGGGCTTGCCTTCGAGGTCCAGGCGCTTGTCCGGCTCCAGCGAGACGATACTGGCGCCGAAGGCAGCCACGGCAGGCCCCCTGTTGATCTCGTCGATGATCAGCAGGGCCGCTCCGTTGGGTTTCAGGGCATGCTCGGCCGCTCGGTAGAGGATGCCCTCGGATACGCTGAAACTCAGTGGCATCCCCGCGCCCGCGATCTTCGGTACCAGTCCACGCAGCACGTCCCGCTGGTGAGTGCTCTGGTCGAAGGCGGTGATGAAGACGTGGCGGTCCTTGCGATCCTGGCTGGGCAGCCAGGGTTGGGCGGTGGCCCCTTGATCGGGCAGCGGGATGTACGCGCCTGGCCGGTAGCTCGCACCGGTCCCGGACCCTTCGACGAAAGCGCGCTTCAGTTCGCCCAACAACCGCGACTTTCCGGTCGCGGGCGGGCCACTGAGGAGTACGTTGTTCCGTTCCCTCAACAGCTCCAAAATCTGGATGCAGTCGTCCGAGTAGGTGTGATCAGTCACCGGCGATCCCGTGGCAGTGCTGGAGCTCTTCTACGCAGTCGATATAGCCCTGAACGGAGCTTCCCGCCCTGCGGGTGGGGTCGTCCTTGCAGGCGAGGATGCGCTGGGCCAGTTCCCTGTTCCAGCCTCCCTTGCGTAGATCCTGCTCGTAGGCATAGTGGGCCCGGATCTCGGTTTCGTGTTGCAGTATCAGGAAGAAGGCCGCCCCGAGCTCAGGGCCCGCCTGTGGAAGGGTGAAGTGCTGGTGGATTCGCGAAATCCGGCCTTCGGTGGGACGGGCATCAGTAGGGCTCTCCCATTCCAGATCGACCTCGACCTCCCCGTTTGGCATGCTGAACTTCACCGGGCCCCAATGAACTTCCACGGTGATCTTCTTGCCACTTCGGCGCCGTTCCTTCTGCAGGATATTCGGAAGAAGCTTGCGCATGACCGGATCAAAGTCCTTGTACGGTAGCCGGAAGTCCCGCGCCCCGCCACCCGTTGGAGCGTCATTCGACTCGGCCTGAAGTTTCCGTAGGTCTCCACGGCTGAGCTGTTTGTAGACGACTCGAAGAATGCCTGCCTTCCGAAGCAGCCCTTGCACTGCCACTTTTCCCCCTTAGTTGTAGAAGTGCGCGTAGTCCGCTGGCACGTAGGCCGTGGCCCCGAGCCGCTGCGCCTCGGTGACGCGATCTGCCCACGGCTTGGCAGCGGCACCGGAGTAGGCCTGTGCCAACACGAGGTCACGGGTGATCGTCGAGCGCTTCTCACCGTCGAGCGCTGTCTGGCCGCGGTCGAGAAGGGCAAAGTCCTCGAACATCAGCCGTAGGTCGTCGGGCCCCAGCCCGTACGCCCTGGCCGCCAGCACGTCGATCTCGGCTCGGGTTCGAGCCGCATCGTCGGCGCTCAGATGGGGGCGCGACTGGCCCTCCAAATCCGTTAGCTGCCGGGACAGCTCGATGATGCGGGCACCCACCGGGTTGGCCGGCACGAGCGGCGGGAGTGGGATGGACAACAGCAAGAAGTAGTTCATCGACGTCGTGGTAATCCGGCGCGCGAGCCAGTCGACCGGGATGCTGTTCATCAGTGCCACCCACAGGTGGACCAGGTCCTCTTCGCTGCCAGCAGGCGTGTCGAAGACCACGGTGGGCACCTTGTTGCCGCACACAGTGTCGGGTGGAATGACCGCCGTGAGTAGGGTGCGCTCGTTGGTCTGTCCGGTGACGTCGCAAAAGCCTGCGCGCACCTGTCGTGTCCGCTCGGCCATCCCGCGACGTAGCCGGTCAACCGGGTGCCAGAACTGCGGGCCGACGACCGCCTCGGCGGGAGCCAGAACGTCCCACTGTGCCGCCCGCCCCGTGCCCGACCGGTGGGCCTTGGCGCGGGAACGGTACTGGTGGACCATCCGGCCCTCGATCACCGGCAGATAGCCGGCCGACGGCGCGGTCCGGAAGTCCGCGCGGTCCCGTGACATGTCGACCTCGCGGGCGAGCTGCGGCCGCCACGTGCCATCCGGGGCATCGAATGGAACGCCCGCCCTGGACATTCGTAGAAACATCTCCCACTCAGCCGGTCCACGAACCTCGGGCACCGTCAAGTCCCGCCGAACCTCAGCGAGTTCGGAACGCTCGACGGTGACGACGGAGGTTTGGCGAAGGCCAGTGTCCGTCCCTGATGCGTGCTTCAGCACGACCGGACTCGCGGTCCCGCCGCCAGCGAGTTGGGCCTTGAGGGCGAGGAACTTGAAGCGAGTGTCGATGGCGAAGAACCGGGCGCGGTTCTCCACCACCGTGAACTCCAGTTCCGATGCGCTCTCCAACAGGAACCGGCGCAGCGGCTCCGTGCCCTGCGAACGGATCAGCCCGGCGGGCACGAGCAAAGCCAGCCGCCCCCCGGCGCGCAGCCGACGGCAGGAGAACTCGAGGAAGAGCTTGTAGAGGTCGGCTTCGCCGCGTCCCTGGAGCCTGGCTCCGTCGGCAGTCCGCTCGAGGTAGTCAAGCATCCTCTGGCGCGCCTCGGACATGGCTTGGGGCAGGTCGTCATGAGTCGCGTAGTCGGCGCCGTAGTGCCGGACCACGCCAGCGTTCGCGAGCACCTCATGACGGGTGACCTTGAGCTTCTCCCATGGCGGATTGCCGATCACCACGTCGAAGCCGCCCAGAGACACCTGCTCCCAGACCGCATCCTCGGTCAGCAGGCTATCGCCATGGAGTAGTCGTTCGTCCAGGCTCATCACAGCTTTCAGGTCGTCCGTGACAGCGGCGAGCGCCAGCCGGGCGCCGCGTAGCGCAAAGGCGGACACATCAGCGGCGCACACGGCGTTGGCGACGAAGTCCGTGACGCTGACCTTGCCGTGCTCGCCGACCGACAACGCGAGAGCGGTCAGCAGCAGGCCGGACCCGGCTGCGGGGTCGATCACCCGCATCCCGGGCCCGATGTGCTCGGCCAGGCCCTCGGCCAGGTAACCCGCGAGGCGGAAGTCGGTGTAGTAGGCACCCGTGTTGCGGCGCTCGCCATGCGAGAGTTCCACCCTCGCCAGCGAGGCCAGCGCAAGGGGCACGGGGACGACGGCAGCGGGGGACGAAGCGAGCGACTTAAGCAGCCGCGCGGCATGCTCCCTGACAGCCTGCTCCTCGGTACCGGTGCGCACCCTCGACTCGGCGCAGAACGCGGCCCAGTACTCGGTGACGTCAATGCCCGAGTACGCACAGGATGCGGCTTCCAGCACCTCGAGGCGACGCTCGGACTCACTCCCCGCGATCCCCAGGACGGCCTCGGACTCGGCCAGCACGTTCTGCTCATAGGCCCTTACGGCGGTCATGCGGCTCCCTGTACTGCCAGCGGGCGCAACGACTCTCCGGCAACGTCCGATGCCGCACGGCGCAGCTCGAAGACGAACTCGTGAACCGAGTCGGCGTTGCGGACGGCGACGTCATTCGGGCGGTACCGACCGATGCTACCGAGTGAGTGGACGGTCAACTCACCCAGTGACCCAAGCGCCGTTTCCAATTCCTTCTGGGCCACATGACCCTCGGAACTGTAGGACAGCAGCACCCGTCCTGCGGCACAGCCGCGCACCAAAGACGTCAACGCCTCGAGCGCGCGCTTTCGGTAGCAGAAGTCAGAGGCCAGGTGCTTCCACGGGCGTAGGCCCGTCACTCCGCCGACCTCGGGCTCGTCACCCACAGCGATGGTCTCCAGGATGTGGTAGTACGCCGCGTACTGGCGCTTGGTGTATGGCGGGTCGAAGTACGCGACATCCTCGGAGTGGATCGAAAGTTGGGTGACGTCCCCGACACGAAGGTCCGCCGTGACGGCCCGTCTCCGTAGCTCCCGGGGCCGCAGCTCCAGTTCACGCACGCCAGTGCTGGACCAGTGGCGCAGGAAGCAGCCGTACGTGCCGGCGATGTTGGCCACACGGTTGGCGGCAGCTAGGAGGTCCGCGATCAGCAGACGTTCCTCGGACATGCTGATCGTGCCGTCCGTGCGCCAGGTGGCGATCTGGGTCCGCATCGCGTCTATGCGGGAAGCGTTCGCCTCCGTGAAGTACCGACGCTCCACCCCGGCGTGCTGCGCGGACGCGGGGCTGTACTCGCGCGTGATGAAACCCGGCAGCGGCTCCACCGCGTCCAGCCTCGTAAGAGCTGCCTCGTAGCCACCGAGCGAGGTGAACGGCACATCACTCCGGGCAATCAGCCGGGCTGCGGAGGTGACGACGGAGCTGGTGAGGTGGTCGTTGATCCGCACCGACCATCCGCGATCGGCCACGGCGCTCGCGACTACGCCGGTGCCACTGAAACCGTCTACGAAGGCACCGGCACCAGACGGAGGCCCGGTGAGATCGGCGATTAGCCCGGCGACCCTGGCCTTGGAGCCGATGTATCGGACGCTCACCGTCTTGCCCTCTTCCTTCGGTGCCGGCTCTGCCGCTCTACCCGGTCTCTTTCAGGCCTGCTGACCGGCTGTCCTCTGGAGTTGTATCGCGCCCCACGGACAAACTTGGAGCTTCAGAGCTTACGGCACGGGCTGAATCAACTCGGCGATGGTTCACGTGGACAGGCTGCGTCTAGGTTCTGTCCGGCGGATCACGGCCGGAGCCAGAGACGGATCACTGTGCCGGTGACCGTGCCGTGGAAGACGTAGGCCCGCTTGTCGTATCGGGTTGCGACGGCCCGGAAGGTCTTGAGGCGGTTGATCGTGCGTTCGACCTCGTTGCGGCGCTTGTAGGCCTCCTTGTCGAACGAGGGTGGGCGCCCGCCCCGGCTGCCGCGACGGCGGCGGTTGGCCCGTTGGTCCCGGGGTTCCGGGATGGTGTGCTTGATCTGGCGTCTGCGCAGGTAGCAGCGGTTGCGGCGGGAGCTGTACGCCTTGTCGCCACTCACCCGGTCGGGTCTCGTGCGCGGGTGCCCGCCGACCGGGCGCGGGACGCTGATGCGTTCCATGACCAGTATGAGTTGAGGGGCGTCACCCCACTGGCCCGGTGTGATCAACAGGCCCAGCGGGCGGCGGCCGCCCTCGCCTGCCAGGTGGATCTTCGTCGTCAGTCCGGCCCGGGAGCGCCCGAGTCCCTCGTCGGGGCGGTGCTGCCGGGACGCCGATCTTTTCCCGGAACGCGAAGCGCCATCTTCCGGGCTCCAGCGGCGTGCTGGTGAGCGCGACAGGGGGTGGAGTCCACGCTCACCATGCTCCAGTCGAGTCGGCCCGCCGCGTCGGCATCGGCCTGGACGGCCCGCAGGATCCTGTCCCACGTGCCGTGAGCGAGGCCGCCTGGAGGTGTGCCCGCCCAAAACCGCGGCAGGCGAGCGCACCATCGCCCTCGACTCCGGCACCGTCCACGTTTTGACTACACACCGTAACCAGCAAAAGCTGGAGAAAGCCGCCGCCGGAAAACTCTGGAGAGACTCCGAATACGCATTCACCGACCGCTACGGGCGTCCCCTGCGCCCCGACCACATCGGCTACACCTTCCAACTGCTTGTCCGCGCCAGCGGTCTGCCGCCCGTCCGCCTACATGACCTGCGCCATGGAGCAGCAAGCCTTGCCCTGACCGGCAGCTGCGATCTGAAGGTCATCCAGGCCCAGCTCGGCCACTCCACCATCGTCACCACCGCGGACACCTACACCTCGGTCCTCCCCCAGACTGCGCACGACGGTGCCGAGAACACCGACCAGCAGTTGTCCCAATGCCCCACCCGGGGCCCACCATCGACCCATCACCGACCCGAACACGACGAAGGACGCCCTCCCCGAAGGGAGAACGCCCAGGTCAGGAGACATTTTGGTCTAGTGGGCCGCCAGGGGTTCGAACCCTGAACCTACGGATTAAAAGTCCGCAGGCATACATGCTGCCCTCTGCCATTCCGTGCCGGGCCGTATGCATCTGTGCTGGTCAAAGGCATGACCACGTGCCGCATCGTCCGCGAGGGTGCGTCCCGTGCCAACCCGTTCCGGCGCGTTCGGGCCAGCAGCGGGCCAGCAGAAAAGCCCCGTCGACCAAGGTATTCACCGCGGTCGGCGGGGCTCTACGAGCTGTCCTCAGCCTACCCCGCAGGAGGGCTGGCAACCGGAGCGTCTGAGGGTTCCCTGCCCGCCGCAGGCTCGGGGGCGGGGCGCCGACGCGCCCGTGGCACCACCCCGGCCGCGCGCTCGGCTACCTCTCGGTCAACCTCCGGCAGGAGCGAGGTGTAGGTATCCGAGGCGAGCCTGATCGTGGAGTGCCGCAGGGTCTCTTTGATCGCGTGGAGGTCACCGCCGCCGGCGTGGATGACGGTCGCAGCTTGATGCCGCAGATCGCGGAGGTTGATCGGCGGAAGGCTCGCTGCCACGCGCAGCTTCTCGAACTCGGCCGACACCACGTCGGGGTGAAGCCAGGAGCCGGTCTCAGTGGTGAACTCCTTACCGCTTTCGATCCAGGCTGGTGCTGTTGCCAGATCTCCGCCCGCCGAGAGGTAGTCGCGTCGGGCCCGCAGCACGCCGGCGCGCTCGGCAGCCTTCCTGACGCGGTGTTCGCGGAGGACCTGGACTGTGACACTGTCGAGGGCGATTGTGGCAGCGCTGCCGTCAGTCTTCGGCTCAGTCTCGATGGGTGTCCAGCCGTCCTGCACGATCTCCTTGGCCACGGTGATGGTGGCATCCTCCAGGTCGACGTTGGCCTCGTCCTGCCCGACCGCTTCCCCACGGCGCAAGCCCCGGAAGGCAATCAGGTGGTAGATCGGGTAGAGCCGGTGCTCTTCGGCGGCGTCCAAGAACTCCCCGAGTTGGGGCAGCGTCCAGACCATGACGGGGGACGGCTTCTCGCCTGTCTTCTTCCACTGTTCGACCCGCGGGGGCGTCCACAGCAGCGCCTTGGGCCGCTTGCCGGAGACCATCTCCAAGTGCTCGGCCGGATTGTGGGTGATGAGCTTCCGCGCGATGGCGACGTTCAGCGCGGCCCGCAGAGTGGAACGGATCCGCTGGCGAGTGGCGGCGCCAGTGATACGCCGGAACGGCTTCATCTCGGCGAGCCGGTCCTTCTCGGCTGCGAGCCGGATCGCTTCCTCTGCCGTCGGCGCGCCCGGCCGACTGGCACGGCAGCGGGCTACCTGTTCGCGGCGGGCCTGGTTCTCTGCGGTGATGACCTCGTTTTCGTCGGCGATGGCGTCGAACATTTCCTGCAGGTGGCCGGCGTTCAGCCGGTCGAGGCGCAGGTGCCCGAGGTGCGGCTTGAGGTGCACCCGGATGTGGGACTCGTAACCGTTGTTGGTGGTCTTCCTGGTCTTCTTGCTGGCGAACCAGGTGTCGAGCCACTCGGCCACGGTCATCTTGCCATCGAGCGGGATGCCGACGCCAAGGCGCCGTTTCACTTCCTCTGGACTCGGGATCGGACCCCGATTCTTGGCGACGCCGGCCAAGAGGTCGCCAACCCTCTGCTGTGCGTCCTGGTCGTCGTCCTTGACGAGCGCGAGAACCGCACGCACCTCATCGAGGGCGTCCTGCGCATCCTTGACGCTGGCGAAACCAGTACGGCGGAAGGTGCGCCGACTACCGCTTGAAGCAACCGGGAGCTCCTGCCGGATGGCTGGCGATCCGTGATTCTTTCGGACAAGGCTCGGGCAGGATGAACCCAAAAGCTTTCCATCATCCCCCCTGCATTCACAGCGCTTATAAACTCCCCCGCCACGCCTCGCCGCACTCACACGCTACTCCTCGTCATCATCCTCACCGCGATCATCATCGTCATACCGAAAACGTTGCTCCAGGAAATCTTCTACAGCCACTCTCAACGTGCCATCAATCTTCGGCCGGAGAGCTCCAATAGCATCCAATCTGGCCCACAGATCAACTAGCTGCTCAAGGGCCGTCCGAAGGCTCCTCGATGCAGCATCAACAGCCCAGCGGAGCCGCCTGTGCTCACTAATCATCGAGTGAAATTCCGCCACCTCCGAACCCAACTCGTGTTCACGCACACTAAGGAGCAGGAGGTGCTGCTCTAGAGCGGCACGCTTATCTGGATGAGCCGCCTGCTCCCTCAAGGAAGCGAACACTGAGTCCCTCTCCGCTCTCACCTCATCGAGCTCCTGCAGGCGATCAGCCGTCTGCATCTTGCTGAGCCGCTGCTCAAACACAGCGAGCTCGGTCTCAGCTCGCCGCCTCCTGTCGATTTCCCTGCCAGCCCGCCTACTGAGCCTCCGATGAGATTCATAAAGATACATTTGATGAGATAGAAAAACCTCATTCGAAACAACAGGGGGAGCGGCAGCTCCTGAAAAATAGTCAATCGCCTCAAGTGGAGCAACGGAAATACCGGGAAGATAATCCACCGACTCTCGATATCCGATCGGGAAAAGGAGGGTCACGGGGGGAACTTCCAGCGCCGCAGAAAGAATCACAATCTCCGCAGCTGAAATTGTCAGCCGCCGCTTACTTTCAAGATTCGCAATCACGGAGCGCGGAATTTGGAAACCGAGATCTTCACACCGATCCGCAAGCTGTTGAGCACTCATTCCTCGCACCCTGCGAAGGCGCTTAACCTCGTCCGCCACCGCTGCCGCAAGCTTCGACGCCCAGTCGGATGGTTCAGTACTAGTTGTCATGGGAGCAACGTTCCCACGGTTCTTGTGCTCGTACAAGACAACACAGCTTGACACCGGCCCTGCCCGAGATCAGACTCGTGGGACCATCCCAGAGAGACAACTTCTAGAGGGATTGACACCTAGTGACACAACCTGCCCTCAGTGCGCGCGACCTGCTCAGATGGCCGCCCACTGTCGACGTGGCGGCCGGCGGCCGCGCCTTCGGTCTTGGCCGAAGCACCGCTTACGCACTGGCACGCTCGGACCAGTTTCCCTGCAAGGTCATCCGGGCAGGGCGGTCCTACCGCGTCATCACCGCCGACCTGCTCCGAGTGCTCAACATCTGCTCGGACAACAGCGACGGCGCCGGGGCTGGCACCCCGACGCCGTCCGAGACACCCCGCTCCACCAGCGCGAACTAGCAAGAGAAGGCACATCTCATGAGCGATGCTCCCACAGCACTCACTACGTCGCATCGGGGGACGGCCGTGTACACGTCGGCTCCCGAATCGGACGGCTCCACTCCGATCACCGAGCTGATCGCAGCCATCCGCGACGGCCAGTCCCCGCTTGCCCCCTCGCGACGCCCCGCCGGCGGCCACATCGTCTCGGTCGACCTCAGCGTGCTCGACCGGGCCCAGGTGAACGACATCCTGCACGCCCTCGGCATCCCACCGGCGCGACCGATCGAGGCGGTCTACGCCGACGCGGTCACCGCGACGAAGACCCTCGCCGACGCGGAGATCGCCGCCAGTCCCGGATGCGCCACCGTGAACGCCGAAGTCTGGGGCGACGCGGTGATCACGATCCTCGAGCCGACGTGGTGCACCACGTCCCACACCCAGCACAACGGCATGGGTGACCACCCGCAGGACCTGTACCACGCCAGCGACGAGCAGTTCGTCTGCGTCACCAGGGCCAACGGGACCCCCGAGGACCTGTTCTCTGGGTGGATCGCGTCGAGCCCGTTCCTCGCCGAGGCCACCGACCGGCCGCCGTGCGGCATGATCGGGTTCGCCAACGGCGATTGCGAGGAATACGACGAGGCCGGTCTCGACCGCCTGGCGCACGAACTGCGCGCCGCCGCCGCGATGATCGACGGCCTTCGCGCCCAACTGCGTCGCGCGACGTCCGGCCACCAGATGACGGCCGCCTAACACTTCACCACCGCCACAGCCGCTGAGATCCCAGCCCCCGCGGCTCATGCGCGCAGGTCTCCGTATTCGCCGAGACCGTCATCGAGCAGGCCGACGACCTGCAGCAGCGCCATCCCGCGCCGGGGCGGGGCCCCTCCTGCCCTCCCCCGGCTGCCGCGCTGCCACTTCACCTTCACCAGCTCCAGCGAAGAGAGCTTCCCCGTGCCCACCACCTTGCGCGATGCTGCGCGCGAACTCCACGAGGCCGGCCTGTGCGTCATCCCCATCCGGGCGAACGGCGAGAAGGCCCCCTCCGTCAAGTGGACCCCGTACAAGGTCTCCAGGTCCACCCCGGAGGAGCACGACACATGGTTCCGTCCCGGGCGGGACGCCGGGATCGCCGTGGTCTACGGCGAGGTCTCTGGTGCCATCGAGATGATCGAATTCGAGGGCCTCGCCGTCCGTGAGGGCGTCCTCGACGAGGTCACCGAGATCATGCAGGCCTCCGGCCTCGGCGACGTCTGGGCAGCGGTCCAGTCCGGATGGGCCACCCAGTCGCCGTCCGGCGGGATCCATTACCGCGTCCACATCGACGGCGCCCCGGTCCCGCCGAACACCAAGCTCGCCCAGCGGCCGGCGCGCGAGGACGAGTACACCCCAGAGGAGCGCCAACGCATCGCGGAGAAGCCGGGCAGTCGGATCACGCGTGTGCTCGTCGAGACACGAGGCGAGGGCGGATACGGGCTCGTCGAGCCGTCAGGCGGCGCCGTACACGCGTCCGGTCGGCCGTACGTGCGGATCGCCGGGGGACCGAGCAGCATCCCGACCATCGCCGCCGACTACATGGAAGCGGTCCGCGAGGTCTGCCGGATGGTCGACGCCCTCCCCCGGCCCGAAACTGCGGCCAGCGCCCCGAAGAGCCGCACACCACCTCCTCCCGGTGGAGGACTGCGGCCCGGCGAGGACTTCAACCTTCGCGCGTCCTGGGAGGAGATCCTCTCCGGCATCTTTCGGCCGGTCCGGACCAGCGGTAGCACCACCTACTGGGGGTGGGCCGACGGGTCCCGCGGGGCGAAGGCGACGACCGGCCGCGACCCGGCCACCGACCGCCTGTACGTCTTCACGACCAGCAGCGACTTCATCCCCGAGGTGCCCTACACGAAGTTCGGCGCCTGGGCGCTGCTCAACCACGGCGGCGACTACCAGGCCGCCGCCCGGGCCCTGCGCGCCCAGGGGTACGGCGATGCCACACCCCACCGCGGCCTCGCCCCGGTCTCCCACCTGCCCGTCCAGCGCGCGTCCCCGCCGACCGACGGCGCGCTCGCCGTCCAGTACGACCCGGCGCAGGAGCCCGACCTCCCCGAGGACCCGGGGCCCGCAGCGCTGCCCGAGGTCGACATCACCAACGAAGCGGACGGCCTCGACGGGCTGCTCGCGGTGATGGCCGCCAACCAGCTTCCCGACCTCTACAAGCGCTCCACCGGCCCGTGCTGGGTGACCACCGACGACCAGGGCGACCCGCAACTGGTGCAGCTCGGCACCGACAACCTCCGGGCCTACTTCGCCGAGCACATCCAGACCTACACGACCACCGACGACAAAGAGACCGGCGGCACCAAGGCGGTCCGGGCACTCGTCAACCCGCGGACCTGCTCCACCATCCTCGGCCGGCGCGACTGGCCGCTGCGGAAGATCACGGGGGTCATCACCTCCCCGGTGCTCCGCCGCGACGGTTCGCTGATCACCGCACCGGGCTACGACCCGGACAGCGGCCTGTTCCTCCATCCGCGGGTGAAGGTGCGGCGCCTGGCCCCCGAGCTCACCCCGGAGAGCGTCGCCAAGGCCAAGGACATCGTCCTCGGCCAGATGCTCGCCGACTTCCCGTGGCAGACCCCGGCCGACCGCGCGAATTTTCTCGGTGCCCTGCTCACCCCGATCATCCGCCCGTACTTCGACGGCACCACCCAGATGATGGTCATCACCGCGACCGCCGCCGGCAGCGGCAAGAGCCTGCTCAAGGACATCTTCCAGTACTGCTACGGCACCGCCTCGACCCCCTGGCCGGAGAACGACGCCGAGCTGCGCAAGGCCATCACCGCGCAGCTCTACACCACCGGCCAGCCCGTCGTCGCCCTCGACAACCTCCCCAACGGGCACATCATCAAGTCGCCGATCCTGTCGGCCCTGCTGACCGAGGAGATCTGGCGGGACCGGGTGCTCGGCGTCACCGCGACGGTCAGCATGCCGAACGACCGGCTGTGGATCGCCACCGGCAACGCCCTGCGGACCGGCGGGGACAACGGCCGCCGTGTGCTGTGGGTCCGCCTCGATCCGAACTGCCCTGACCCGGACCAGCGAGACGGCTACATGGTCGGCGACCTCAGGCCCTGGCTCCGGGCGAACGCGTCCACAGTGGTGGCCGCGCTGGTGACGATGGTGCGCTCCTGGGCGGCCGCCGGCGCGCCGACCATCCGGGTCCGCAAGGGCGACTACTCCCAGTGGGCCAGCCTCATCGCGGGCATCCTCGACCACCTCGGCGTGATCGGCTGGATGGCCGACCAGGACGACACCAGGGCGCTCGACGACGAGGCCCAGGACTGGCGGATGTTCCTGGAGGCCTGGCGCGACGCGTTCGGCGAGCGCACGGTCACCACCGGGGAGGCGCTTGGCGCGTTGAAGGAGTACGTCCCCACCACCCGAGACGAGCCGCCCACCCCGAAGCAGCTCGGCCATTGGCTGAAGGCCCGGGATGGGCGCTACTACGGCACCCACAAGCTGACGATGGTGCCCGACTCGCACCGCAAGCAGAACTTGTGGCGGGTCGACGTCCACGGCGGGGCCCAGTGAGCACCCGGGCACCGCAGTGGCGGGGATCTGCGGGGATCACAACCCCGCAGGCGACGGGAATCCCGCCAGCCTCAACCCTCGCCCCCACCAGCGCAGATGCGGGGATGCGGGGATCTGCGGGGAACTCCGGGCCCCCCCTCTACAGGCCCGTGCGCACTACTCCCCCTTCTCTCCCGGCACGTGGTCAGCGTGAACCCGAACCTTCTCTGCTCTTCACGCCACGACTTGAAGAACATCCCGCAGATTCCCGCAAAGCCCGCAAAGCAGCAGATCAGAAGCACACCAGCTCCCCCCTGAGATCCCCGCTGAGATCCCCGCTCCCCTCCCCCACATCCCCGCACCGAGCCAGGAAGGCGACCCCGTGACCGGCACCCTGACACTCCGCCCCTACCAGACCGAGGCCATCGACCGCCTGATCGGCAGCTGGCGATCAGGCACCGGCAACCGGCTTGCGGTCGTCTTGCCGACCGGCGCCGGGAAGACTGTGGTCCTCTCCCACCTCATCGCCCGCTTCGGCCACCGCGCCCTCGTCATCGCGCACCGCGACGAGCTCATCCAGCAGGCCGCCGCGAAGATCCGGGCCATCGCCCCGCACCTCAAGGTCGGCATCGTCAAGGCCGGCCGGAACGAACACCGGGGCGTGGACGTGGTGGTGGCGAGCATTCAGACCCTGGCCAGCCTCCGACGTCGTGCACCGATCACCGGCATCGGCCTGGTCGTCGTGGACGAGTGCCACCACGCCGCCGCCGACACCTACATGACCGTCCTCGAACACTTCGGCGCCTGGGCCGGGGTGCCCGTGGCCGGCTTCACCGCCACGATGACCCGCACCGACGGCGGCCTCGCCGACGTCTGGCAGGACATCGTGTTCAAGCTCGACATCCTGGACCTCATGAAGACCGGCCACCTGGTCAACGTGCGCGGGAAGCGCGTCGTGGTCGACGGCCTCGACCTCGACTCGGTGAAGACCCGCGGAGGCGACCTCCAGGACGGCCAGCTCGGCCAGGCCATGGAGACCTCCGGCGCGGCCCTGGTCGTCGCGGACGCCTACGCCGAACACGCCGCCGACCGGGCCGGCGTCGTCTTCGCCCCCACCGTCGCCACGGCCCGCAGCATGGCCGACGTCCTCACCGCCCGAGGGATCCCGGCCGCCGCAGTGTGGGGCGACATGGCCGCCGAGGATCGGCAGAGCGTCCTGCAGCGGTACAAGGACGGCAGCCTCCAGGTGCTGACGAACTGCTCGGTGCTCACCGAGGGCTGGGACGCGCCTCGGGCGTCGTGCGCGGTGATCGCCCGGCCGACCAAGTCCGTCGGCCTGTACGTGCAGATGGTCGGCCGGGTCCTGCGACCGTACGCCGGGAAGGCAGACGCCCTGGTCCTCGACGTGGTCGGAAGCAGCACCCGCCACAAGCTCGCCTCGATCGTCGACCTGACCGAACGGGCCGTCGCCGAGCTCCGCTCGGACCAGAGCCTCATCGAGGCCGCCGACGCCGAGACCGACGTACCGGTACCGGGCGGCCGGGCCCTCGCCGTGCGCTGGGAGGACATCGACCTGTTCCACACCTCCCGGATCCGCTGGCTGCGCACCGCTGGCGGCACCTGGTTCATCCCGGCGGGCGCCGCCTACTACTTCCTCATCCCCGGTGCCGTTCCAGGTCGCTTCCGCATCCGGCGGTGGGCAGCGGACACCGGTGCCCGGCCGCCGGCCAGGGACATCGAGGTGCCGCAGCACGAGGCGATGAGGTGGGCGGAGATCGGTGCGACCCGCACCGACGGTCGCGCGCTCGCCATGAGGAGTTCCGCCTGGCGCGGTCGACCGGCTTCTGCCCGCCAGCTGGGGATGGCCCGGCATCGCAAGATTCGGATCCGCCCCGGGTCGACGGCCGGCGAGGTATCGGACGCCCTCGACATCGTCCAGGCCTCCATCGTGCTGGACCCCTGGGTAGCCGCCGCTCTCGCTCCTGCCGCCGCCTGACCGCCTGGAGACCATCATGACCATTCCGCTGCACGGCCAACCGCTCACGCCACACGAGTCGGAGACCCTGACTCGTCTCGCCCGCGGTCACCGATACGCCGACATCGCGCTCGACACGTACGGCGGACTCAACTCCGTCAAGACCACGCTCCGCCGCGTCTACCGCAAGCTCGGTGCCGCGTCCGGCCCGCACGCTGTCGCTCTCGCCATCGCGGCCGGGAGCCTGCCCACCGACGTCGCCGCGCCGTCCGTGTTCAAGGAGGACTGACTCTTGACGGACTGCCTGGCTTGCGAGCAGGAAACCGCCGGTGAGTACCTGTGCGCGCGCTGCACCGAGCGTGTGGGCGCCGAGCTCCGCTCCCTTCCTGCCCTCTACGAGGCACTCGGTGCCTACCTCCGCCCGTCCTCCCAGATCTCCATCCGGGTCGGCTCAGGTACTCCGGCTCCGGACGCGCCCCTGCCCGTCTTCGAAGACGCCCTGGACCTCATCGGGCCCGGCGGAATCGTCACCGCGCTGGAGGACTGGCGCTTCGAACTGTGCCAGGACGCACAGATCCGATGGGGATCTCCGTTCGGTGACTACCGTGGTCGGCTCCGCCGCGCCGTTGCCGGACTGCACAACATGCTCGAGTACGTTCAGAACTGGTCGCGGGCCGGCGAGTTCGCCGCGGCGGTGCACACCATGCACAGCTCGGCCCGGTCCATCGTCGCCCCGCGGGAGCGCCGCCTCCGAGCAGGGACGTGCACCCAGGAGACCGAGGGCGGAGAGGTGTGCGGCGCGGTGCTCTTCGCCGTGCCGGGCCGGCCAGTGGTGTGCACCTGGTGCTCGACCCGGTATCCGGCCTCGACCTGGCTCGATCTGGCGGCAGAGATCCACCGGGCGGCGTAGGGGCGCAAAGCGGCCCCCGGCGGATCACCGGGGGCCGTCTCAGGTGGCTGGTGCCTGCTGCTCCGGCCGCTCCGGGAGCCTGGCGCCAGGCTCTCCGATGTACCAGCGGATGAAGCTGCGCAGCACTTTCGACCGATCGGCCTCCGCATCGGGGGAGGCATCGACTGCCGCCTCGAAGCGGGCCCAGAGCTCGTCCGTGGTGCGGAATCGACGGAGCCCGGACGGCGCCTTCTCTGCCATGCATGCCTCCTCTGTGGCTACAGCGAGTCTCCCACAAGCCTTGCGTTGTAGCCACAGTGTGGCTACAGTTTTCGACGTACCAACCAGACAGGCCCCGCCCAGGTGACGCCATCACCAGGGCAGGGCCTCACCGGCACCCTTGCATGCACAAGGAGACCAGCTGTGGGCAATGCTCCCACGTCGCCGACCGACCCGGCGATCACCCCCCGCGCCCAGTTCGAGGCGATCTACCGTGACCACTCCCGGCAGATCACCCTGTACATCGCCATGCACCTGCACCGCACCGACCGCCACCTCGCCGAGGACCTCACCAGCGAGACCTTCATCCGGCTGTGGAGGTCGATCACCACCGGCCTGGAGATCGAGCGTCCCCGCGGCATCCTCAACACCATCGCCGCCCACGTCATCGCCGACCACTTCCGTCGCGCTAGCAGCCGCGAGCAGCCTGTCGACTTCGCGGCCGGCAACCACACCGACGTGCCGGACAGCGCCGCCGTGACGCCCCACCTCGCCGGCCTCCTCCACGAGCTGGAGGCCGCCAAGGAGCAGCTCGCCCAGGCCGCCGACGACTACCGGGTGATGGACCGTCGCCGCAAGGTCGCCCTTGCCGCCGTCGCGAACTGCACCCGGCCGGACTCGCTCCGCCGCGCTCAGCTGCGTGCCGCGCGGGCCGGCCTCCTTCGTGACGCCGCCCTCCTCGTCTTCCAGGTCGCCGGCGACCTGGTCGCCCAGGCCCGGGCCGCGTGGAACGACGGGGCGGTGTCGCTCAACGGCGACTCCGAGCCGTTGCCGCAGCGCGACCCCGGTAAGACGTTCCGCCAGCCGCCCGCGACCGTCGGCAAGCCGAAGCCGGTCCCGCAGCCGCAGGCCGCCTGATGGACACCATCACCGTCATGCACAAGGACGCCCCCGGCGCCGCAGCCTGCATCGCTGCGATCGCCAGCGAGGCCCTCAGCCGCGGCTACACCAGCGTCGAGACGCGCTACGAGCCGCCGACCGGACTCTACGTCGTCACGGGCGAGCCCGCCCCCGGCCAGTAGGCCGCATCCCGCAGCGGAAGGCCAGCGCGGCAGCGCGCCGTGGTCACTGCTGCACCAACCGCCCGACCCGAGGTGACACGCCCCTCGGGCCGGGCCACCACACCACCTTCAAGGGGACACCCATGTCCGACCGCACCGACCTGATCGCCGGCATCCGCCAGTTCGCCGACTGGCTGGAGGCCACCCCCGACGTTCCCGCGCCGACGAGCCCCCGGTTCTTGCTGCCGCTCAGCACCAACTCGGCGGTCATCGCGTTCGCCTCCGAGCACGGTCTCACCACCACCGCCGACGCCGAGGGCAACCTGTCCGCCGCCCTCACCTTCGGGTCCGTGACCTACGAGGCCTACGGCTACGTCGACTTCGAGGAGCACCGCGCCGCCATCGCCGAGCGGAACGCCCGCACCTGGGCGGCTGAGAACGGACTGCAGATCACCTCCAGCGCCTGCGTCTGACCCGCCGACCGCCCAGCCCGGGCTGAGGTGACGACCGACCCTCGGCCCGGGCCCACTCCCCGGAGCCCAAGACCCATGAGCCTGCTCACGCGCAACGTCAAGCGCACCCGCCTCGTCCCCTTCGCCCCCTCCCTCGGCGCGCCGGTCGAACTGGTGGAGGAGGAGTACACCGTCGCCGTCCCCCGCGACTGGGACCGCGCCGTCCTCGGCACCGCCGCCGCCGGCACCGGCCTCCTCCTCGCGCTCGCCGTCACCTGGTCGACCGCCAGCATCGGCGGCCTGCTCGCCCTCAACGGCGTGGAGAAGAGCATCGCGTACGCCGTCGCCGCCGTCTTCGACCTCGCGTGGATCATCTGCATGGCCCTGGAGTGGCTCGCCCGCCACGACCCTCACCGGGCCCGCGCGCCGCGCATCGCCGGCTTCGTCTTCCTCGGCATCTCCATGGCCGCCATCGCCACCCGCGAAATCCTCCCGCACGGCTACTCCGGCATCGCCGTCGGCGCGATCGGCGCGGCCGTCTCCCTCGTCGCCAAGGGCGTGTGGACGCTCGTCATCAAGGCCAGCGCGAAGGAGCTGTCCCCGATCGCGCAGCAGTACGTCGCCCGCCGCCGCGCCGCTGCCGGCGCCGAACTCGCCATGGCTGGCGTCGAGCGGCAGCTGGCCCGCTCCCGCCACCAGCTCGATGCCTACCGCGAGGCGTACGGCCACGACACCGTCACCGTCGAGCGCCCGATCCCCGACCCGAACGGCCCGTCCGGACAGCCCGTCCGCGTGTCCGGCACTGTCCGCTCCGCTGTCCGGGCCGCGCTCACCACCATGCCCGACGCCAGCACCGCCGACATCGTCGAGCAGCTCGCCCGCGTCGGCATCGACACCGACGAGGACACCGTCCGGACCCTGTCCGAATCCGTGTCCGGACAGCACCCGGACAGCCAGGACAGCAGCTCAGCCACGGTGCTCGCCCTCGCCCCGCACGCCCCGGACGACACCATCACCGACACCGTCCGGTCCGCTGTCCGGTCCGTCGGACAGGACCTGGACACCGTCCTGGCCGCTGTCCGACGCGTCCACGGCACCGCGGTGAAGCGCGAGACCGTCCGCCGCCTCCTCTCCCGCTCCACCGGTTGAAGGGGAGCTGATGACCGCCGACACGACGAGCTGGTGGGAGCGCAACGCCGCCGAGAACGGCGCGGCCGACGCCGGCGCGTTCTACGCCGCCGCCCACGCGAAGGCCACCACCGCGGCCGCACCGACCAGCGACGCCCGCACCGGCCAGGTCCACGACCGCACCACCGGCCCCGAGACCGGCTACCCGTTCGGCCGCCCCACCCCCTGAGCGCCTGGTGCGCACCTCTGCACGCCCGGGGTGCGCACCACCCCTGACCTGGAGATACGTCCGTGATCTGGATCCTGCTCTTCCTGATCGGTCTGGCCCTCGACGCCGCGATCATCTGGCGCTGCATCCGCCTCCTGACCCGCCGTCAGGGGTGGCACCGGTGACCACCATCCCCCAGCTCCCGTCCGAACCGTCCACCATCCCGCCGTACCCCACCGAGCCGCCCACCGCCGCCGAGGAGCCGCCCCACGGCGGCGGCAACTCCCAGCAGGGCGGCGGCCGGTGGTGGCGCGCCGGCGGCGTCCAGGAGGACGTCCCCCCGCGGCCCGCCGAGCCCCCGACCTCGGGCATGCCGGACACCACCGCCCAGATCCCCGCCGCGTTCGGCGCCGCCGGCCCCGCCGACGCCGAGGCGATGCGGGCCGCCGCCGAGGCGTTCTGGGCACAGGCCGGAACCGTGATGGCCGCCCAACTCGGCCAGGCCGCCGACCTGATGGCCCACCGGGTCGGCGAGCAGATCGGCCAGATCGGCGAGCAGGTCCACCAGCTGTGGACCGAGACCGAGGCCCAGCGCTTCGCCCGCGAGCAGGTCGAGTACGAGGAGCGGATCGCCCGCCAACGCACCGAGCGCGACGCCCAGTTCGCCGCCGCCGGCGAGACCCGCGAGCAGCGCACCGAGCGCCACCGCGTGGAGCAGCTCCTCGAACCCGGCCCGCTCCAGCGCACCGACCTCGTCGGCATGGTCGACATGCTCGCCGCCCGGATCGGCGAGACCCCCGAGGAGCGCGCCGCCCGACTGGAGGGCGAAGCCGAGCTCGACAAGCGCCGCCGACGCGCCCGCCGGGACGCCGAGCTGGCCGCCGCCGGGGAGACCCCCGAGCAGCGCACCAAGCGCCACCGGCAGCAGGCCCTCGCCGACAAGCGCGAGGCCGCGAACCGGGCCCGGCGCGCACGCCGCCAGGCCGCCCGCCAGGCCGAGCCCTCGGACCGCTACAAGCGGTTCAGGAAGTGGTGCGTCCTCACCGCGATCAGCGCCACCGTCGGCTACGGGCTCGGCCTGGTCGGCCTGGCCTCGACCGGCGGCCCCCTCGCCGGACTCGCCCTCGCCGCCGTCGGACTGGCCCTCGACCTGTGGGTGCGCGACCACGGCCGCCAGCGCGTCAGCGAGGTCACCCGCTTCTGGCCCGTCGTGCTGCTCGTCATCGCGCGCATCCCGGTCGCCTCCGGCCTCGCCGTCGCCACCGGCATCGGCCCGCTCTTCCCCGCCCTGCACCTCTTCAACTGACCGTCAGGAGACACCATGAGCAGCCTCATCGCCCTCGGCACCGGCGGCGCCGCGACCGCCGCCACGTTCTACCTGTACGTCGGCGTCCGCGGGAAGAACAAGATCAAGGTCGACCCGGACCACGTCCCCTACTGGGCCTTCACCATCGGCATGCTCTCCGCCAACGCGGGCACCGCCTTCCAGCAGCTCTCCGGCATCGGCACCCAGCTCAACGCCTCGCTCCAGAGCAACGCCGCGCTCGGCGACTGGGGGGTCGGCGCGACGGCGACCATGCTGACGATCGCCGTGTTCGGCCTCAAGCCCCGGGCCTGGAAGGACGCCCTGTGCGGCGCGATCGCCCCGTCGCTGTTCGCCGCCGCCGGCGGGGTCTGGGTCATCCCCGCGTCCCTGTTCGGCGTCGTCACCTCGTTCGTGAGCTGAGGCCCTCATGACGATGAAGACGATGCTGTTCCCCACCGCGCCCCCGGCCACCGACCCCGACAAGCGGTACTGGTGGATCTCGATCGCCCTGTGGCCCATCACCGGGGCCATCACCGGCACCCCGCCCCTCGTCGCCAAGCTCACCGCGCCCCAGCGCAAGAAGCGCGCCCAGGCCGCCGACCTCCGCGCCCAGCAGGAGGAGCTCGCCGCCAAGGCCGCCGCCGCCGCCGAGGACGCCTTCCAGGAGAAACTGCAGGGCGAGACCGACCCCGCCAAGCGCGCGACGATGGTCGAGGCCCGGCACGCCGCCCAGGTCGCCGCCCGCCAGGTCCAGCAGGAGCAGGCCAAGGCCAACGGCAAGGCCTTCCGCAGCAAGCTCGGAGACCAGGCCGGCGCGGCCGCCCTGATGCTGGTCGTCGGCGGCCCCCTGATCTGGTCCCTCGCCCGCCCCTGGATCCCGATCGGCGCGGAACTCGTCGCCGCCGCCTGGTGGCTCGCCGCCCTCATCCACGCCCCCACCCCGGCCGACATGGCCGCCACCATGGCCGCCGCCGCCAAGCGCCAACGGCGGGCGGACACCGAGGAGTCGGACACCGAGGAGTCCGAGGACGACCAGGAGGAGCTCGACGACGACCAGGCCGACGACGACCAGGCCGACGAGGACGACTCCGCCCCCGCACCACAGCCCCTCACCCCCGCCGAACTCGCCACCACCATCGAGCAGATGGTCGCGATCCGCGCCACCACCGACGGCGGGGCCGGCAACGTGCTCCTCCCCGAGGCGCTCGCCACCCTCCAGCACTGCGGCCACTACCAGGGCTCCGACGCCCGCGGGTTCGGCGCCGCCGTGAGGGCCGCCGGGATCCCCCCGAAGAAGGCCGTGTCGGTCGTGATCAAGGGCGAACGGAAGACCTCCCCCGGATGGTCCGTCAGCCACCTCCGGGACCTTCTCGGCCGGGCCCCCTCCCTGCCTCCCCGACCGGCCGTCGACCACACCCCCGCCCAGGCCGCCTAGTTGGGCTCCGGCTCAGGGCCCCGCGGAGCCCTTCCGGAGCCCCTCTCGAAGCCCCTTCCGGGGCCCCTCCCCCAGGAGCGGGCCCCGCCCCTCCCCGGCCGACTACAGACCGCCTCCCACCTGCACAACTACCCGACTACAACCCCGACTACAGCCCGACTACACGCCCGACTACAGGGCACGAACCGACGGAGAACCCGATGCCCCGCACCCACTACAGCTACCAGCCCGCCCCCGGCGAACGAGTCACCGGCACCCACTTCGACGGCACCGCCCAGGAGCTCGCCGACGAGATCGCCCGCGACTGGCGCGCCGGCGGCGGCACCCCCGACGTGAAGGTCTGGGACGGCCCGATCACCGAACTCCCCGCCGCCACCGCCCGCTGACCCGACCCGCACGACCAAGGCCCCGCACACCACCCGGTGCGCGGGGCCTTCCCATGCCCGGGAGGCATCATGCTCGGCACCATCGGATTCCTGCTCCTCGTCGCCCACTACGCGGCCGACTACCTCTTCCAGGGCGACCGCATGGCCACCCTCAAGTCCGGCCCGGGCTGGCAGGGTTGGCGCGCGAACCTGCTGCACGTCGCCACCCACGTCGCCGTCACCGCGGTGCTGCTCGGCACCGCCCGGGCCGCCCTCGATCTCGACATCGCCCCGTGGCCGGCCGCGCTCGCCATCGCCTGGATCGGCTTCTCGCACGGCCTGATCGACCGCCGATGGCCGGTCGCCTGGTGGATGCGCAACACCGGCAGCGCAGCGTTCCTGGAGAGTGGTGCCGGCGCGCCGCTTGTCGACCAGGCCCTGCACATCACCGTCGGCCTCCTGCCCGCCGCGTTCGCGCTTGCCGCCCTGTAGCCGACGGGGGATGCCTGCACACTGGTGATGTGCAATATCTCTCCCTGCCCCCTGGCTACCTCACCACCGCCCAGGCTGCCCAGGCCGCCGGTGTGACCCCGGCAGTCATCCGCGGCTGGGTCCGCCGAGGCCGTCTCACCCGGTGGGGAGGCAGCGCCCACCACCCGATCTACCGCGTCGCCGACGTCATCGCCGCCCGCCCCACATCAACTGACCAGGGCGCTTGACACCGCCCCTGACCAGGGCGCACGATCTTGCCAGATCTTCCTGCCCGAAAACGGCAGAGTCCAGACCTTCGAGAGCCCCGCGGCCGAGCAGCAGCCGCGGGGCTCTCGCCGTTTCAGACCGTCGACGTTGACCCCGGGGGTCAACATACGACGGCGCCGCCGGACCAACCCCCTACCCGGGATTCGGAGGTGCCCTCGTGCGCAGACGTCGCCCGTGCCTGGACTGCGGCACGCTCACCCGCAACGCCAGTAGGTGCGACACGCACCAGGCCGCGTGGCAGGCCCGGCAGGACCAGCTCCGTGGCAGCGCCACACAGCGTGGGTACGACTCCCGCTACCAACGCACAGCACGAGCAGCAGTGGCAGCACACCGAGCCCAGCACGGTGACTGGTGCCCGGGCTGGAACGTGCCCGCGCACCACGCCACTGACCTCACAGCGGACCACGTCACGCCCATGTCCAAGGGTGGAACCAACTCCGCCTCGAACCTCGCGGTGCTGTGTCGCTCGTGCAACTCCCGCAAGGGCAACCGCCAGTAGGACACAGCCAGATGTCACACAGTGTGACGAGTGACCGAGCCTTCGTCACGCAGTGGGGGGTGGGCGAAAGTTCGGAGCATGATCGTCTTCGGACCCGGCCCCCCAGCCCCCACACACGGCCGCGAAATTCGGGCCATTTTTGACCTTGGTCTTTCTCGGGGGTGTTGATCATGCCCGCAGGCCGGCCTCCAACGCCCACGGAGCGTAAGCGCCTCACCGGCAACCCCGGCGGCAGGCCCCTCCCGGAGCCGGTGGTGCAGCTGGCCGCGGTCGCGCACCTTCCGCCGCCGCCCGCGACGCTCGGCGACACCGGCCGAACGGTGTGGGACCGACTGTGGACCGCCGGCCAGGCGTGGCTGTCGCCGACCACGGACGTGGACGTGCTCACCAGGTTGTGCGAGGCGCACGACGAGCGCGAGGCGATGCGCGACCAGGTCGCCGCCGACGGCTACATGGTGGCCGGCTCGATGGGGCAGACCCGTGCGCATCCGCTGCTCGCCCAGATCCGCGTCCTGGAGGCGCAGATGACGAAGTGGGAGTCGCTGTGCGGCTTCACACCGACCGACCGGGCCCGGCTCGGCTACGCGGAGGTGAAGCGTGCCAGCAAGCTCGATGCGCTCATCGCGCGGCGCCAGGCGCGGGCGGCCGGCGGCGAGTAACTGGCCGCCCAGGTTCCTCACCCCGGTCCCGGCCGCGGACGTGCGCCGCGGCGACGGTCCTGCGGTGGTCGAGTTCGTCGAGACGCTGTGCACGGTCACGAAGGACTCGTTCGCCGGGCCGTCCGGGTCGCCGCTGCTGTTGCGCGACTGGCAGCAGACCCTGCTCGCGCACCTCTTTGCCCGCCGCGCCGACGGCCGGCGGCGACACCGCATCGCGCTGATCGGCGAGCCCCGGAAGAACGGCAAGTCCGGACTCGGCGCGGGCATCGCGCTGGACGGCCTGTTCGAGTGCGAGGGCGCCGAGGTGTACTCGTGCGCCGGCGACAAGGAGCAGGCCCGGATCGTCTTCGGCGACGCCAAGCGGATGGTCGATGCGTCGCCCGACCTGTCGGAGGCGATCAAGCCGTACAAGGACGCGCTGGAGGTCATCGGCTCCGGCAGCGTCTACCGGTGCCTGTCTGCGGAGGCGTTCACCAAGGAGGGCCTGCGGCCCACCCGGGTGGTCTTCGACGAGCTGCACGTCCAGCCGAACCCGGACCTGTGGAACGTCATGTCGCTGGCCATGGGCGCCCAGCTCGACCCGCTGATCGTCGCCATCACCACCGCCGGGGTGAAGACCGACTCCCGCGGCCTGGACTCGATCTGCTACCAGCTCTTCCAGTACGGGCAGCGGCTCGCGGCCGGCGAAGAGGTCGACCCGACGTTCTTCATGGCCTGGTGGGGCGCGCCGGACGAGGCGGACCACAGGCTGGAGGAGACCTGGCGGATCGCCAACCCCGCCTATGGCGACCTGATCGACCCGGAGGACTTCGCCAGCGCGGTGAAGCGCACCCCGGAGGCGGAGTTCCGCACCAAGCGCCTCAACCAGTGGGTGAACACCGCCACCGCCTGGCTCCCGGCCGGCGCGTGGGACGCCTGCGCGGCGCCCGGGCCGATCCCGGACGGCACCGAGGTGTGCATCGGCTTCGACGGCTCGTTCAACGGCGACTCCACCGCGATCACCGCCGTCTCGTGCACCGAGGTGCCGCACGTCGACGTCGTCGCCGCGTGGGAGCGCCCGCAGCAGGCCGGCCAGGACTGGACGGTGCCGATCCTCGAAGTCGAGGACGCCCTGCGACAGGCCTGCCGCCGCTGGACGGTGCGCGAGATCGACTGCGACCCCTACCGCTGGGGCCGCACCTACCAGGTGCTCGAGGAAGAGGGCCTGCCCGTCGTCGAGTTCCCGCAGAGCCCGGCCCGCATGATCCCGGCCACCACCCGCTTCTACGAGTCGGTGATGAACCGGACCCTGACGCACTCCGGCGACCCGCGTCTGGCCCGGCACCTCGCCAACTGCGTGATCCGCACCGACTCCCGCGGCTCCCGGCTGAGCAAGGACGCCAAGCACAGCCCCCGCAAGATCGACCTCGCCGTCTCGGCGGTGATGGCGCTGGAACGCGCCGTCCAAGAGCCCGAACTCCCCCCCGAGCCGCAGTTCTTCAGCTGGGCCGACCTGTAGGAGGTGCCGTGAAGCCGCCCCACCTCAGAGTCTCCCGCACTGCGCTGTCCGACATCGTCGACCTGGCCGGCCTGACCTGTCTGGACGGCGCCGCCTGGTGGCTGCACCCGGTCGCCGGGCTCGCCGCGGCCGGCGCGCTGCTGCTGCTCATCGGCCGGGCGGTGAGCCGGTGAGCATCCTGCGCCGCGCGTTCGAACGTCGCGCCGTCACTCAGTGGGGCGACTCCTCCATCCCCACCAACGGGTCGCTGTCCGGCCTGTCGGCGGCCGGGATGCCGGTCACCGACCAGACGGCGATGCAGCTCGCTGCCGTGTGGGCGTGCGTCCGGATCCTGTCGACCGCGGTGTCCTCCCTGCCGATCGCGGCGATGCGCCCCCAGGGCGGCATCACCGTGCCGGTGCCCGACCAACCCGCCATCGTCGCCGATCCGTTCGGCGGCGCGAACGACCTGCGCCGCCTGTCCCGCCGGGCCGGCTTCCAGCAGCTCGCCGTCTCGCTCGGCCTGCGCGGCAACGCCTACGCGCTGGTCACCTCCAGAGACTGGCTCTTCCGCCCGACACGCCTGATGGTCCTTCACCCCGACCGTGTGAAGGTCGACTGGGACGACGACGGCGAGCGCTGCTACAGGGTCGACAACGAGCCGGTGGAGAACCCCGCCGACATGGTCCACCTGATGGGCATGTGCCTGCCCGGCGCGCCGACCGCAATGTCCCCGATCTCCTACGCCCGGCACTGCATCGGCCTCGGCCTGGCCGCGCAGCTTTTCGGCGGGAAGTTCTTCGAGAAGGGCGCCCACCTGAGCGGCGTCATCACCGTCGACGCCGACCTCGACCGGGCCAAAGCCCGCCAGATGAAGGAGGCGTTCGAGGCCAGCCACTCCGGCATGGCCAGTGCGCACTCCATCGGCATCCTGTCCGGCGGCGCGAAGTGGCAGTCCATCTCCGTCACGCCGGAGGACGCCCAGTTCCTGGGCACCAAGGCGGCCGCCACCCTGGACGTGGCGATGCTGTACGGCGTCCCGCCGCACATGCTCGGCCAGGTCGACCGCACCACCAGCTGGGGCACCGGCATCGAGGAGCAGGGCATCGGGTTCCTCACCTACACGCTGGAGCCGCTGATCGGCGTCGTGGAGGACGCCTGGACGGCGATGCTGCCCCGCGGCACATCCGCCCGGATGGACACCACCGCGCTGCAGCGCACCAACACCTCCGGCCGGTACGCGGCGTACACCCAGGCGCGCACCTCCGGGATCCTCACGATCAACGAGTCCCGCGCCAAGGAGAACCTGCCACCGGTGCCGGGCGGCGACGACATCTTCGCGCCCCTCAACTCCGCGCACAGCGGTGCCAGTTCGCCCGGCGCGCCCGCGCCCGCCCCGTCCACCGAGGAGTGAGCCCATGGACCTGTCCACCCGGGCCGTGCGGCCCACCACCGTCCAGCACCGCAGCACCCCCTTCCGCGGGGTGGAGCTGCGTGCCAAGCCGAACGGCACCGGCGGCGAGAGCCTGACCTTCACCGGCTACGCCTCCGTGACCGAGCAGGGCTACGAGATGGAGGACTGGCTCGGCACCTACACCGAGGTCGTCCGCTCCGGAGCCTTCAAGAAGACCCTGAGCGAGGGCGCCGACGTGCCGTTCCTCGTCAACCACACCGGCCTGACGCTGGCCCGGACGAAGTCCGGCACCCTGCGGCTCGCGGAGGACTCCACCGGCCTGCACACCGAAGCAGACCTCGACCCCGCCTCCCCGCACGTCGCCGCTCTGCGAAGCGCGATGGAACGCGGCGACGTCGACGAAATGAGCTTCGGATTCTGGGTCACCCGCCAGCAGTGGTCCCCGGACTACGACCAACGGGACATCCTCGAGGTGTCCCTGAACAAGGGGGACGTGAGCGTCGTCAACTACGGCGCGAACCCCAACACGGCCGGCGCCCAGCTCAACGCCCGCGAACTCGGCGGCCAGCTGCAGCAGCTGAGCCCGGACGAGCGCCGCGCGGTGTACGAGCGCCTCGCCGCCGAGTTCACAGCCGCGCGCGAGGAGCCCGACGCGCCGGCCCTGCTCGGCCTCGACCAGGCCCGCGCGCGCTTCCTCGCTCTCTGACCACACCCCGCCTGCCGTCCGCGCCGGAGCCGCGCCGGCCGCCACGCCGCCCTCGGGCACCTGGCCGCCACCCGGACGTCCACCCGAGCCGCAGGCACGCCACCAACACCCCACCACCAGAAGGACGTTCACCATGTCCCGTGAGTTCATCGCGGCACTGCAGGACCGGCGTGCCAAGCTCAAGGCCGAGCTCGCCGAGATCCTGAAGACGCCCACCGCCGAGCGGCGCGACCTCACCCCGGAGGAGCGCGGACGGTTCGACGCCGCCGAGACCCAGATCCGAGAGATCGACGAGCGGATCGCCGAACTCGACGACCAGCTGCAGCGCGACGACGCCGCGGCCGAGCGCGCCAAGCGGTACGCGCCCAGCGTCGAGGTCGTCTCCGAGCCACTCACCTACGAGCGCCACAGCGGCCACTCCTACTTCCTCGACCTCGCCAACGCGACGCTGTTCAACAACGGCGAGGCCCGGCAGCGACTGCACCGGCACGGCCAGGAGATGGACGTCGAGATGCCGCGGCGCGAGAAGCTCCGCGCCGAGCAGGCCCGCAAGGAACTGCGCTCGATCGACCGCCGCTCCACCTTCGAACAGCGTGTCAACCCGAACAGGACCGATGGCCAGGGCGGCTACTTCGTGCCGCCGATGTGGCTGATCGACGACTACATCGACCTGCCCCGCTTCGGCCGGGTGCTCGCCAACTCCGTACGCCCGCTGACCCTCCCGGCCGGCACCGACTCCATCAACGTCCCCAAGGTCGCCACCGGCACCAAGACCGGCGTCCAGACCGCCGACGCCGCCGCGGTCACCTCCCAGGACCTCACCGACACCTTCGTCACCGCGCCGGTGCGCACCATCGCCGGACAGCAGGACATCGCGCTGCAGCTGCTCGACCAGTCGCCGGCCAGCTTCGACGAGGTGACCTTCGCCGACCTGATCGCCGACTACAACCAGACCCTGGACACCCAATGCTGGAACGGCTCAGGGAGCGCCGGCCAGCTCAAGGGCGTCCTGAACGTCTCCGGCATCAACGCGATCACCTACACCGACGCCACGCCGACCCTGCCCGAGCTCTACCTGCCCGCCATGCAGGCGCTGTCGCAGTCCGCGACCAAGCGCAAGATGATGCCCACCGCGGTGTTCCTCACCCCGCAGCGGTGGTTCTGGATGGCCTCCCAGCTCGACTCCCAGAACCGGCCGTTCATCCTCCCGGAGACCAACGCCCCCTTCAACCCGCTCGCCCTGCAGACCGGCGGTGACGTCGAGGGCCCCGTCGGACGCGTGCTGAACTTCCCGCTGCTGGCGGACGGCAACATCCCCGCCAACCTCGGGGGCGGCACGAACGAGGACCGCATCGTCGCGATGCGCACCTCCGACCTGTTCCTGTGGGAGGGCAACATGCGCACCCGCGTGCTGCAGGAGGTCCTCTCCGGCACCCTCCAGGTCCGCTTCCAGGTCTACAACTACGTGGCCTTCATGCCGGACCGCCGGCCGGAGACCATCTCCGTCATCTCCGGTACCGGCCTGGCCGCGCCGACCGGCTTCTGACCCCGCGCTCCCGGGGCGCCGCCCGTCCCCTCGGCGGCGCCCCGGGCACCACTCTGGAGGAACCGATGCACGACCGTGTCGCCGAACTGCGCGGCCTGCGCAACGAGTACGCCCGGCACTCCCAGTACGACCGCCCCGAGCGCGCCGCGCAGGCCTCCGCACAGGCCGAGCGCGTCGCCGCCGAGATCGAGGCGGACATCGAACACCTGGAGGACCGCGCGGCCGAGCTGGCCGAGCGCGGCCAGGACATCCCCGCCGGGGAGGCCGCTGCCGCGGCCCGCACCCTGCGCGCCGCCCTGGACGAGCTCACCGCCGACCCCGCGCCGCAGGCCGCCGCCCCGGCCAGCCGAGCAGCGGGCAAGGGCGGAAAGCAGGCCCCCGCCGCGGCCAAGCCGCCCGAGAACACCGGGAGCTGACGGATGCCGATCGTCGACCTGGCCTCCGTCAAGCTGCACCTCAACATCCCGACGACCGACACCCGCCAGGACCTGGAGCTGCAGCGGTTCATGGCCGCCGCCGACGACCACGTGCGCGACGTGTGCGGGCCGATCACCGCGGAGTTGCACACCGAGTGGCACGACGGCGGCCGGTCCACGATCGCCCTGGACTGGCTGCCGCTGGCGTCCGTGCAGACGGTCGTCGAGTACGTCGCCGCCAGCTCGTGGATCCTCACCGAGCAGCCGCTGGGCAGCAGCACCGACTCCTACGGCTACACCGTCGATGCGGAGCGCGGCTCCATCACCCGGCGCGCGGTCGGCGTCGCGGTCCCGTTCCCGGCCGGCACCCGCAACGTCAGGGTCGTCTACACCTCCGGCACCGGCGGCGCCGTCCCGGCGACGGTGTTCCTCGGAGCGCTGGAGCTGATCCGGCACCTGTGGCAGCTCACCCAGCAGGCCGCCAGGCCGGCGTTCGGTGCGACCGGCTCGTACGACGCCGACGGTGCCACGGTGCCGACCGGATTCGCGCTGCCCGCGCGGGTGTTGGAGCTCTGGAAGCCGTTCAAGCGGCCGCCGGGGGTGGCCTGATGAGCATCCCCGCCTCCTCCGTGCCCGCTGCCCGCCTATGGCTGTTCAAGGCGCTCGCGGCCCAACTCACGCCGGACAGCGGCCTGGTGAACGGGCAGGGCCACTACGGCGACCCGAACGCCTCGCTGCTGGTGTGCCTGGACGAGCCCGGGACCTACCAGCCTGCCGACATCGTGTCCGTCGGCAGGGTGGCCCGGGACATCAGCGTGTCCTCGATGGTCGGCTCCGGCGGCGCCGGGTGGCTGGAGGAGCACTACACGATCGCCATCGTCATCGAGGTCGCGCGCGGCGACGACGCCCAGTCCGCGTTCGAGCGCGCCGCCGACCTCGTCGACCAGGTCGTCGCCGTCGTCCGCACCGACCCCACCCTCGGCGGGACCGTCCTGGTGGCCCGGCCCACGACCAACACGATCGACGTCCTCTGGGCGAGCGACCACACCGGCCGGGTCGGCCAGGCCGAGCTGTCCATCACCTGCATGCAGCGCATCTAGGAGACCCCCGTGCCCACGTACACCTACGAGGGCGAGCCGGACCGGTACTACCCGACGCTCGCCCTCACCCCCGACCCGGGCGCCCAGTACGAACTGGCCGCCAACCCGGGCGACGGCCGCTGGACGCCGCCCGACCCCGCCCCGGCGCCCGAGCCCACCGCGCCGCCGACACCCCGCGCGGCCAAGACCGCCCCGGCCCCCGCCCCGGCGGCGCCGACCGACACCCCGAAGGCAGGTGAGTGACGATGCCTCAGCCCACGGAACGGTCCTTCGCCGGTATCGCGAAGGAGACCGTCTTCGGCACCGCGGTGGCGGCGACCGCGTTCATCCCGGTGACCGACATCAAGCCCAAGGACAAGCTCACGCTCCTGGACGACAAGGGCTACCGGGGCTCGATGGTCGAGGTCTACGACAAGATCTCCGGCCCGCTCTGGGCCGAACTGGAGTTCGGCGGCGACGTCATCCCCGACACCATCGGCTGGGCCGTCACCGGCGTCCTGGGCGACCTCACCACCACCGGCGCCAGCGCCCCGTTCACCCACGCCGCCGCGGTCCTCAACACCGGCACCGCCCAGCCGCCCAGCTACACCTTCACCGACTACTACGCGATCACCGCGCGCCAGTACGCCGGCCTGAAGTTCAGCGAGCTGGGCCTCAAGTTCTCCGGCGACGGGCTGCTGCAGTACTCGGCGAAGGGCCTCGCGCTGGCCTCCGCGGCCGCCAGCGCGCCCGTCCCGTCGTTCACCTCGGTGACGCCGATCGCCGGGTGGAACGGAGCCGTGCAGATCGCCGGCGTGTCCTCGCTGCTGCTGCTGGACGGCGAGTTCACCGTCAAGCGGCCCGTCACCGCGCTGAACACGGCCGACGGCTCGCAGGCCCCGTACGCGCTGTGGTCCGGCCCGGTCTCCGTGGCCGGGAAAATGACCTTGATCATGGAGGACGACGCCCAGCTCACCAACTACCTGACGAACGCGAAGCCCGCCCTCGACTTCAACTTCTCCCAGGGCGCCGGGGCCTCCGCGGTGCAGGTCAAGCTCCACGCGTCCAAGTGCGCGTACTCCGACGCGGAGATCTCCCGCGGCAAGGACTACATCGAGCTCTCCGTCACCTACGAGGCCCTGGCGAACGCCACCGACGCCGGTGCTTCGGGCGGCTACAGCCCCTGCAAGATCACCCTCCAGAACGCCGTGACCTCCGGGACGTACAAGTGACCGACATCGACATCCACTCCGCCAACCGCGTCCCCCTGCCGAACGGCCAGTGGGCCGACCTGCGGCCCGTGCAGGACATCCGCGAGCGGGCCCGCCGCCCGATCCGCGCCAAGACGATGCAGCTGCTCGCCGACGCCTCCTTCACCTCGACCATCCAGGGCGCCATCGCCGACGGCATCACCGCGCAGACCATCAGCGACGAGGACAAGCGGCGCATCGGCGCGTCCGTCTCCCCGGAGATGATGACCGTCCTCGAGGACGTCCAGGACCTGCTGCTGGTCGCGGTGGTGCGCGGCTGGAGCTTCCTCGACGAGCGCGACCAGCCGGTGCCGGTGAGCACCGAGGGCGTCCTGGACCTGCCCGGGCCCGCCCTCGACGAGCTGAAGCGCATCGTCGCGCCGTACCAGAGCGCGCTGAACCCCAACCTCGCCGAGCCGAACCCCGACCCGGCATCCCCTACCGCGCCCTCCGGCGGCTGAGGGGCGCGCTGGAGGGGATGCGGTACACGGCCGACCAGGTCCCGTACGAGGAGTACCGGACCTGGCGGCTGTGCACGCTGCTGCACTGCCCGCCGTCCGCGCTCGACGACGAGAGCGCGCTCACCCTCGACTGGCTGCTCGCCGTCGACGACACGGTCTCGAAGCTGCGCTCGGACCGGGAGAAGGAGGCGGCCCGTGGCTGACGGGATCGGGGTGTCGGTGCGCGGGGTGCGCGAGGCCCAGGCCGCGGTGGTGGCGCTGGACAAGCGGATCGACCTCGCCACCCTCAAGGCCCTGAAGGCCGTGCAGGGCGTCACCAAGTCGGCCATCAAGTCCGGCCTGCGCGGCCGGCCGCGGTGGGACCACCGCGGCAAGTCCTCCCGGACCGGCGGCGCCGTGAACCTGGGCCTGACGCCCCACCACGTCACCAAGTCCGGCGGCCCCGGCCGGCTCACCGGCTCGCTGTCGAAGGCCATCAGGTCCGACAAGCGGCCCCGGCCGGTGCCCGGCGGCGGCTGGAACGGGGTCGTCCTCGCCGGGTCCAAGGGCGGCCCGCAGAACCTGTACAAGGGCCAACTCGAGGCCCGGTACCCCTACTTCAAGCCCGGCGTGAACAAGGCGATGCCCAAGATCGAGGGCATCTGGGTGGCCGCGTGGAAGAAGGCCACCAGCTGACAGGCCGAACGGCCTGACCACAACTCAACAGCGAGCACCGATGGGAGGTGGCCGACTTGGCCGGACTGCCTCCCGTTTTCATCGAGTTCCTCGGGTCGTCCAAGGGCGTCAAGACCGCCATGGCCGAGGTCCGCACCGAGCTTGCGTCCGCGGACGCTGCCGGCGCGGGCGCGTTCGCCAAGACCGGCATGATCGGCAAGGCCGCGATCGCGGGTCTCGGTCTGGCCGCGTTCGAGGCCGGGAAGCACGCGGTGGAGGCCGCCGGAGACTTCCAGTTCCAGATGACTCGCATCCGCACGTCGGCGGGCGAGGCCGCGGAGAACATGAAGGCGGTCGGCGACGGCGTCCTGTCGATGGCGGGCGAGGTCGGCCAGAGCACCGAGCACCTGACCGCGGGCCTCTACCAGATCGAGTCGGCGGGCTTCCACGGCTCCGCCGGCCTGGAGGTGCTGCGGGACTCGGCGATGGGCGCGAAGGTCGGCGCGGCCGAGTTGGCGACCGTCGCCGACGCGGTGACCACCGGCCTCAACGCCTACTCGATGGGCGCCGACAAGGCCGCCGAAGTCACCAACGCCCTGGTGGCCACCGAGGCGAACGGCAAGACCAACATGGAGGCGCTGGCCGGCTCCATGTCGAAGATCCTGCCGACCGCCGCGGCCGCGAAGGTCGGCCTGAACGAGGTCCTCGGCGCGATGGCGACGATGACCGCGCAGGGCACCACCGCCGACGTCGCCGCCACGTACCTGCGGCAGACCATCGGCGCGCTCTCCAACCCGTCCGGCAAGGCCGCGATGGAGATGAAGTCGCTCGGCCTGTCGGCGGTGGAGGTCGGGCAGAACCTCGGCAAGAACGGCCTCGCCTCCACGCTGGAGATGCTGACCGACGCCATCCAGTCGAAGATGGGCCCGGCCGGCACCGTCCTGATCGAGCACCTGCGCAAGGCGTCCGCCAACACCTCCGACTACGAGAAGGTGCTGGCGAACCTCGCGCCCGAGCAGCAGACCTACATCGGCGCGCTCGCGACGATGGTAGGCGGCACCAAGAGCATGATGGCCGCGCTCCAACTCACCGGTCCTCACATGGAGTTGTTCCGCCGCAACACGGAGACGATCAACGAGCACGTCAAAGAGGGCGGCCAGGAGATCGAGGGCTGGGCCGACGTCCAGGCCAACTTCAACCAGAAGCTGGACTCGGCGAAGGCGAGCGCGGGGGCGCTGGCGATCCAGATCGGCCAGTACCTGATGCCGTACGTCGAGAAGATCGCCGTCGTGGTCGCCAACAGCGCGAGGTGGATCACCGAGCACGCCCTGGCGGCGAAGATCGCCGCCGGGGTCATCGCCGGGGTCCTGGTCGTCGCGCTGGTCGCGCTGACCGTGGCGATGTGGAACTTCACCGCCGCGGCGCTGGCCAACCCGGTGGTGTGGATCATCATCGGGGTGATGGTGCTGATCGCCGCGATCGTGCTGCTGATCGTCCACTGGCGCGCGGTGTGGGACTGGATCCGCGGCGCCGCCCTGGTCACCGCGCGGGTCGTCGTCGCCGCCTGGCACTGGCTCTCCGACCAGACGTCGCAGATCTGGGACGCCATCGTCGGCTGGGTCGTCGGAGCGTGGAACGCCACCGGCGCGTGGCTGTCGTCCGCGTGGCACACCGTGGTCGACCCGCTGGTGGCCGCGTGGAACTGGCTCTACGCGGTGACGTCGCAGATCTGGAACGCCGTCGCCGGCTTCTTCGCGAAGTGGTGGCCGCTGCTGCTGGTGATCTTCCTGCCCGTCATCGCGACGATCGTCGCGCTGTGGAACCGATTCCACCAGGCGGTCTTCGACACGGCCGTCTCGGTGTGGCACAACGTCGTCGCGTTCTTCGCGTGGATCTGGAGCGGGATCGTCGCGGTCGCCGTCGGGTTCTGGCAGGCCGTGCACGCCGCGGTCATCGACCCGATCATGCTGATCTGGACCGACATCGTCATCGTGTGGACCGCCCTGATGATCTGGCTCTCCGCGAAGTGGGACCAGATCACCACGATCGGGCGCCTCGCCTGGCTCGGGTTCAAGCAGGAGATCCTCACCCCGGTCCACGAGATCTGGACGGAGATCAGCTCCGTCTTCGACCGGGTGACCGGCACGATCGGCGATGCCCTGTCGTCGGCCTGGGACATCGCCGCCGGCTTCGGCCACCGGTTCGGGTCCGTCGGCTACGACATCGTCATGGGCATCGTCCACGGCGTCGAGTCCGGGGCCAGCTGGCTCTACGACGAGCTCAAGAACCTCGCGAACAACGCCCTCGACGCCGCCAAGAGCTACCTCGGCATCAAGAGCCCCTCGCGGGCGTTCGCCGACCAGGTCGGCGGCTGGATCCCCGCGGGCATCGCACAGGGCGTGCGCGCCCAGGCCTCCCAGGCCGCCGCGGCGGTCACCTCGGTCGCCCAACAGGCCCTGGCCGCCGCCCAGATGCCGGCCATGCCCGGCCTCGGCAGCGGAGGCCTCGCGCTCGCCGGCGCGGGCGGCGGCCAGATCGTCCAGCAGAACACCCACATCACCGTCCAGGGCTCCGTCCTGGCGGAGCGCCAGCTCGTCGACATCGTGCGGGCAGGCACCCTGCAGGACGGCGCCCGCAACAACAGCACCTACCCGTCGTACAAGCGCTAGGAGGCCACGTTGCCGAACCCGAACTGGCCGCTGATCGAAGAGTCCTGGGGCCCGAACTGGGGTGCGGCCGGGGGCAACCTGCCCGGCGTGCGGTGGGCCGAGATCACCCGCCGCGTCATCGGCACCACGGCCGCCCAGCGCGGGCGCCAGTACGAGCTGGACCAGGTCCGCGCCGGCGAGTACCGGCTCACCCTCGACAACACCGACGGCGCGTTCGACCCCACCAACACGGCCGGCCCCTGGTACGGGCGCGTCGTGCCGTACCAGCCGGTCCGCAAGCGCGCCCAGTGGCCGGCGACGATCAACCTACTGAACCAGATCCAGGCCACCGGGGGCGACGCCGGCGGACAGCCGCTCGGACCGATCAGCGGCAGCGCCACGCAGATCTGGAGCGAGCTCGATCCCACGGGCGGCTCCATCGCCGCCAGCGCCACCGCTTTCCGCGGCGCCCGGGTGCTGCAGTTCGCGGTTCCGGCGGGCGCGCCGGTCACCGCCACCATCCTCTTCACGGCGGAGCCCGCGGCCGAGGGCGGCACGACCTACACCATGCAGGCCAGGATCCGGGCCGTCACATCCGGCACCGTGCAGGTCCGCCCGTACATCGGCGCGTACCTGATCCCGGGCGGCAGCAGCACCAAGACCTTCGGCGCGACCGTCACCCTGACCGGCTCGCCGACCGCCGCGTGGACACAGGTCACGGTCACCGCCACCCTCCCGGCCGGTGTACTCGGGCTGGCCTGCGGCGTGATGCCCGCGGCAGCCCCCGCCGCGGCCATCACCGTCCAAGTCGACGAGTGGCAGCTGGAGAAGGCCTCGGCGGCGTCGGCCTGGGTCCAGCCCGGCACCTGGTACCCGATCTACGCCGGATTCGCCGAGCGGTGGCCGCAGACCTGGACCGACCCGACACGGGCCGTCTGCACGCCCACGTGCGTCGACACCTTCGCGCTCCTCTCCCAGGTCCAGCTGCGCGATCCGCTCTCCCAGGAGATCCTCTCCCGCTCTCCCAGGTTCCTCTACACCCTCGGCGACAGCCAGGGCGCGACCACGTTCGCGGACACCGCCGGCACGAACCGGCCCGCCCCGGTCAACGTCAGCAAGTACGGGCCCGGCACCATCACCTCCGGCACCCAGATCACCTCCGCCAGCCCGGGCGGCGCCTTCACCGGATCCACCGGCACCGTCACCAGCATCCTCAACGCCAACCCCGGCACCAGTCTCCTCAGCGCCGCCTCCTACATCTCGCTCAGCAGCGCCGGCATCACCGGTCCCGCGGACCCCTCCGCCTGGACCCGCATGATCGCCTTCCGCTACACCGCGGGCAGCACCCCGTCCGACGGCGCCATCATGTGGTCGAGCTTCGAGAGCCGACGGGTCAACAACAACCCGGGCGGCTCCCGCATGTACTGGCAGATCGACACCGCCGCCCGCTTCGGGATCGCCATCTCGGGGCCCGGCGGCTCGATCTCGGTGTACAGCCCGTCCACGGCGAACGTCGCCGACGGGAACTGGCACCTGGCCATCGCCAGCTACAGCCGCGCGAGCGGCTACCTGATCATCAACTTCGACGGGACCAACATCTACTGGCCGTTCGCTGCGGCGAACGAACCCACCGGGCTGATCAGCGACAACCTCGGCGCCTACGTCGACCCGACCGCCGGCAACGGCACCATCGACACCTGGCAGGGCGACCTCGCGTACGTCACCGAGTGGCCGACAGCCCTGGCCGACACCGACATGACCACGATCTACACCGCGTGGAAGTCCGCCTTCGCCGGGGACTCCACCGACACCCGCTACACCCGCATCCTCAACTGGGCCGGGTACACGGGCAGCACCAGCATCCAGGCCGGCCTCACCAGGGCCATGGGCCCCGCCACCGGCGGCACCGACGCCCTGTCCGCGCTCCAGGACGCCACGGCCACCGAGGCCGGCACGCACTACGTCGACCGGGCCGGAACCCTGACGTTCCGCGCCCGCTCCGACCGCTACAACAAGCTCGTCAGCGCCTACGTGTTCGGCGACGGCCCCGGCGAGTACCCGTACGAGCCCGGCGTCGCGTTCGACTACGACCCCACCCGGCTCGCCAACATCGTCACCGCCACCAGGGCGAGCACCGGGCAGGTGTTCACCGCCGTCGACCAGCCGTCCATCACGCAGTACTACCCGCGGACCATGTCCCGCTCCATCAACACCGCCTCCGCGCTCGAGGTCCAGGACGCCGCGAACTACCTCCTCAGCAGGTACCGGCAGCCCGCGCTGCGAATCACCTCCCTGGTCCTCAACCCGGGTGCCAACCCGGCGCTGTGGCCCGTGTGCCTGTCGCTGGAGCTCGGCATGCGCGTCACCGTCAACCGCCGCACCGCCGCCGGGAACCTCATCTCCCAGCCCTGCTTCGTCGAGAACATCCAGCCCGCGATCGCCGCCGACAGCGCGACCTGGACGCTGCAGCTCTCCCCGGTCGACACCACCCCCTACGGCGTCCTCGCCGCGTTCCACACCGCGGTGGCCACCACAGTCGCCGCCGGAGCGACCAGCATCATCATCAAGAACCCGCCGGGCCAGAACAACACCGACCCGGCCGCCGCCCAACTCCCCGCCGGCGGGCAGCTGATCCTCGGCCTGGGCACCGCCAACCAGGAGACCGTCACCATCCTCCGCGTCGGCAGCAGCACCGCCGGCTGGACCGCGGTGACCGTCTTCTTCACCGCCGCCACCACCAAGGCGCACACCGCAGGCGACGTGGTGTGCGAAGCACTGCCCGCCGGCGCCACCGACCCCACGGCCTGGGACGCCGTCAGCCGCCTCGACCAGCACGCCTACGCCTACTAGGAGCCCGCGTGGCCAACCTCCCCGTCCCGGTCTGGGCGACCAACTTCGCCCCGGGCCAGTTCGACACCGCCGCGTCGATGAACGTGATCGGCAACAACGGCACCTTCCTCACGAACCCGCCTCTGTTCGTCGGCACCCAGAGCACCGTGCAGTCCGTCCCGAACAGCACCTGGACCGCGCTGGCCCTCGACACCACCCAGACCGACCTGTACGGCGGCCACAGCAACACCACCAACTCCAGCCGCTACACCGCGCAGGTCACAGGCTGGTACACCGTGTGCGGCACCGCCGCCTACGTCCCCAACTCCACCGGATTCCGCACCGCCCGCATCCAGGTCAACGGGGCCGCGATCCCCGGAGCCGAGACCTACGGCCCGAACAACGGCACCGCCGAGTCCGTGATCGTCACCCCGACCCGCGACGTGTACCTCACCGCGAACGACTACGTCGAGGTCGCCAGCTGGCAGAACTCCGGCGGCGCGCTTAACACCAGCGTCGGCGGGGAAACTCGCTGCGCACTATTCGTGAGGTACTCCCATGCCTGACCTCCAGGGAACCACCTGCGGCGCGTGCCCGGCCGCGGCCGCCGTGCAGTGGCGGCGCCGCAGCGCCGCCGATCCGACGCACACCGACGCCGTCTACAGCTGCCCCCAGCACGCGATCACCCTGAACGCCGCCGCGCACGTCCACCAGGCCGACTGCCCCGCCCCGGACCCGGCGCTGCTGCCGGCCTGCGGCTGCGACCCGGAGCCGCTCCCGCCGCCGGAGCCGATGGGCACCGAGACCACCACCCTGCCCACCGGCTGGGTCGTCCCCACCACCTGACCCGCCTTCACCACCACCCCGCCGCCGACAGGCGCTGGGGCCCTCACCCCTGGGAGTCGCTGTGACCCAGTACGGCGTGGACTACCCCTGGTCCAAGCCACCCCCGGCCGCGCTCCGCGACGCCGGAGTGGCGTTCGTGATGCGCTACCTCAGCAAGGACCCGTCAAAGAACCTCACCCTGGCCGAGGCCACCGCGCTCGCCGCTGCAGGCATCTGGTGCGGCGTCGTGTGGGAGACCACCGCAGGCCGGGCCCTCGACGGCCGGGCCGCCGGCGCCGCCGACGCGCGCGAGGCCGTCCGCCAGGCCGCCGCCTGCGGCATGCCGGGTGGTCGCCCGATCTACTTCGCCGTCGACACCGACACCACCTGGCCGCGGGTCGCAGCCTACTTCCAGGGCGTGCGCGACGTGCTGCCGGCCGAGCAGATCGGCGTGTACGGCGGCATCCGCATCGTCGCCGCGGCCGCCGACTCCGGCCTCGTCTCCTGGTACTGGCAGGCCGAGGCCTGGTCCGGCGGCCGCTGGGAACCGCGCGCACACATCCGTCAGGCCGGAACGTCCCGGATCGACGGCGTCGAGGTCGACAACAACACCGGCTGGGCCGACGACATCGGCCAGTGGATGCCCGGCCGCCCCTACACCCTGACCAACAACCCCGCGGCACGGTCGACCGACCGGCGCCGCCTCGACGAGGAGGTGCGCTGACATGGCGCTGCTGAGTGGCGACGTCAAGGCCGGATTCCTGGCCGACGACCTCGCGAACGCGACCTTGATCCCGCTGCCGCCGCAGAACGGCGGAGCCGTCGGCTGGGGCCAGGTCTACCTGTCCTTCGCGGCCGAGTTCGCCGACGCAGTGCTGCGGATCGCGGTCTGGAACGACCCGATCCAGGACTTCCGGATCACCGAGGAGCTTCATGTTCCGCGGGCCGGCGGGCGAGTCAACATCGCCATCCTGGACGGCGACCAGAAGGTGTCCGTGGGCCGGGTCAAGGCGAGCCCGGACGACACCGGCCGGTGCCCGGTCGGCTGGATGCTCGAAACCACCCTCAAGGCCTAGGAGTTGACCATGAAGGACTCGACCCGCCGACTGGCCCGCACCGTGTTCGCCGTGGTGGCCGGTGCGGCTGCCGGGATGCCGTTGCTGGTGCACACCGCCGGCCTGCCGGACACGCTGCCGGGCCTGGGCGCGGTGCTGGCCGTGTCGGGCGCGATCACCCGGCTGCTCGCGCTGCCGCTGGTGGACAGCTGGCTGCCGAGCTGGCTGCGGTCGGCGCCCATCCGGGCGGAGCTGCCGCCGATCCCGGCGGTGCGCGAGTGACCAGCCCGCCGCTCGACCCGGGCGTGGTGATCACCCCGGGCCAGATGTACGAGGAGGTCCGTCGGGTGGCTGACGGTCTGGTCCGACTCGAAGCGAAGCTGGACGCGCTGGTGACGGCTGATCGGGACGTCGGTGCGCGCCTGGACGACCACGAGCAGCGGCTGAGACGTCTGGAGGCCGGCCGCTGGCCGTTGCCGACGGTGGCTGCGCTGACCAGCCTCGCCGCCCTGGTCGTCGCCGCCATCCCGCTCGTGCAGCACTGACACCACCGCCCCGCCCGCTCGGCTTCGGCCCGGCTGGCGGGGCGGATTCGCCGTTTCCGGCGTGGCGGCACCGGGCGTTCGCCATGATGTGGCGTCATGGAAACCGACCCTCGTGATGCGTACATCGCCGACCTCCGGGGCGCCATCCAGCGCACCATCGCCGCGCTCGGCTTCACTGCCGGCCAGCTGGCGGTCGACGACCCTGAGCAGGCGGAGCGACTGCTGGCCGCTGCCGGTGATCTTATGGCTGCTCTGGAGCGCACCATGCTGCCGACGACCTGACACGCCGCACCGACTGGCCGCAGCCGCCCCGCTCGGCTTCGGCCGGGCGGGGCGGCTGGTCGTGTCCGGTGCTAGCCCTTCAGGGCGTCGGCGAGCGCCTTCGCCTGATCCGGCGACAGCCGCTGCGACACCCGCAGCACCGCCGTCTCGCGCACCACGTAGTCGTACTCGACGAGGGCGGGCATGGACTTCGTGACCTTCTCCAGGTAGGCCGCGCGGGCCGACGCGTCGGCGGCCGACGCGAACACCTCGATGCCGCCGCCGCGGATCACCGCGTCCTCGTCCTGGCCGTCGACGTCCTTGATGCGCGAGTCCTTGAACGCGACCTTCGACGTGTACTGGCCGGGCCGGCCGAGCAGGTGGTTCGGGTCGGTGTCGGCGGTGTACGCCTTCACCAACGTGATGCTGGGCGCGTGGGCGGTGAGCGCCGCCAGGGCGGCTGTCGCGTCGAGCTGCTGCTTCACCGGTGCCGCGTTGGAGGCAGCACCGGTCGGCGCCGCTCCCGTGGCGGCGGGCGGCGTCGATGTCGTCGAGCTGCTGCTGCAGCCGGTCACGATGAGGGCGATGCCGACGGTGGCGGCGGCAAGAGCGGTGCGGCGCATGGTCTCCCCTGGGGTGGTGATGTACGGGGGGACCGTACCGGCCAAGTAAGAGGCGTGTACTTGATGTGCCCGTCCCGTAACACTGCCCTGCCCGCTCCACAGGGGTCCCGCTACGCTGCCCGCATGACGATCGAGGCAGTGGTGTTCGACATCGGCGAGACCCTGACCAGTGACACCCGGTACTGGGCAGATTGGGCTCGGTGGCTGGACGTCCCGACGCACACCATGTCCGCACTGGTCGGCCACGTCCTGGCGCAGGGGCTCGACAACGCCGAGGCGATCCGCATCCTGCGGCCGGGCTGCGATGTCGGCGCAGAGTGGCGGGCCCGCCAGGCTGCTGGGCGGGGCGACCGCTTGGAGGAGAGCGACCTCTACCCGGACGTTCGACCGGCGCTGCAGCAACTGCGCGACGCCGGGGTGTGGGTGGGCATCGCGGGCAACCAGAACGCGGCCGTCACCAGCCTGCTGCGAGGGCTCGACCTGCCTGCCGACGCGATCGCCACCAGCGGCGAGTGGGGCATCTCCAAGCCCAGCGCGGCCTTTTTCGACCTGGTCGCGGAGTGGGCACCGGGCGAGCGGCAGCAGATCGTCTACGTCGGCGACCACCCGGCCAACGACGTCTCACCCGCACGGGCGGCCGGACTGCGCGCGGCGCACCTGCGCCGAGGCCCGATTGGCCTGACCACCACCGCGCCGGACGCCGACTGGACTGCCCACTCGCTGACCGACCTTGCCGACCTGATCGTTCGTCAACTCCCGTGAACCGTCCCAGCGGGACTGGGGCGGTTTCGCACCCGAGATCGTGACAGCGCGGGTACCGTGCCCAGCATGCCCGCCGCCACCGCCGCCCACCTCGGGTACCGCGTAGCCGCCGCCCGCTCTGCCGCAGGCCTGACCCGCCGAGAGGTCTACGAGGCGTCCGGCGTCTCCATCAGCATGATCCGCCAGGTCGAAGGCGGCACCCGCTCGCCGAGCGACACCGTGCTGGATGCTCTTGCCCGGGCCCTGCACACCACCCCTGAGCAGCTGGCCGACGGCCCGGGCCGAACCGACTCCCGCGTGCACCAGGCGATCCCCGCGCTGCAGGCCGCGATCGCCTCGTACGACCTGCCGGAGGACGGGCCGGTCCGGCCGCTGCACGAACTCGCCGCAGCAGTGGAGGAAATGACCGAGGCCCGAGTCAACTCCCAGTACAGCCACCTCGCCAAGCGCGTGACCCCGCTGCTGGAGGAACTGTTCCGCGCCGTCGACCAAGCTGCCGAAGCCGACCGGCAGCAGGCCGCCCACCTGCTCGCCCTGGCCATCCGCTCCGCCGACGCCGCGGCCTACAAGTACGGCTACCGCGACCTGTCCGCCCGCCTGATCGAGCTGATGCGCTGGGCCGCCGCCATCGCCGAGGACCCGGCCCTCGCCGCCGCCGCGGCCTACGTTCGCACCGAGGTCTACTTCGCCACCGGCCAGCTCGGTACGGGCCTGCGCGCCCTGCAGCAGGCCGCCGACCGGATGCCGCCGCCCACCACGGTGCCGCTGGCCGCTGCAGCAGCGGCCCTGCACATGCGGGCCGCCGTCGTGGCCGGCCGGGCGGTCGACACCAGCAGCGCGCGCCTGCACCTGGCCGAGGCCGAGCGCCTGGTGCGCGGCGTGCCAGAGCGGCTGTACGACGGGACCGCGGTCGGCCCGGCCTCGGTGCGCATCCATCAGCTCGCGGTGGCGGTTGAGCTGGGTGACCCGGTCGACCTGGACCGAGCGGTGGCGGAGGCCGGACGATGGGCGCCGCCTCGGGACCTGCCCGCAGAGCGCAGGAGCCACTACTACATCGACCTGGGCCGCGCGCAGATAGCGCTGGGCCGCCCGCAGCATGCCCGCGACTCGCTGCTGGTGGCTCGGCGAATCGCCCCGCAGCATGTGCGCGAGCACGGCCAGGTCCGGACCGAGCTGGCCGCCCTGGTCCGGCTCACCCGCGGCCGCGACGAGGAACTACTGGCGATGGCTCGGTGGGCGAAGGCGGTCTGACGAGTGACACAGGTTGTGTCACTTCGGGCCCATCCGGCCAGGGATCGTAGAGGGCGTGACAGCGACACCCTCTGAGCAGGGCATTAGCCCTGCGCGCCTCCACGGAGAGGCATGTCTCATCTGCGGCTCGACCGAGCCCCCGCTCCACCCCGCCGGCACCATCACCGTTCCCAGCGAACCTGGCGCGGTGCACGATTTCGAAACCGTGGTGTGCACCCGGCATCCGGAGGCCGGCCGTGGATGAGGACCTGGTCCAGTGCAACACAGCGGCCGCGGACGGGATGAGCGACCAGCCCAGGCAGGAGACGCTCGGCTACTGCGTCAGGTGCGGCACCTACGGTCGTGGCGAGTATGCCGGTGTCATCAACAGCCACTCCGACGCCATCCGCAACCACCGCGGGTGCAACGAGGCTCAGGCGGCCAGTCCCAATGCGGCTGGCCCCTCAACCGGCTAACCGTAGAACAGCCTCCAGGTTTGGACCTGAAGTGCTTGGGCAAGGGCTGACAGGTCGTCCACCGTGGGCGGCGTGACGGCCCGCTCCCACAGGCCAACTGTCTGTCGATCCCGGCCGATCGCCTCGGCCAGCCGCTCCTGGCTGAGCCCGCGCTGGTGCCGGAAGTGGCGGATCCGCTCGGCGACTTCGCGACGTTCGCGCAGCTGGTGGGCGTCAGGATGAGGCTGTGGCACCCCTTGACGCTCACGCGCCGATGGTCGAAAGTCTGTATACCAAACCCACCGCTAGGTCGAACTCCAGTTCGAGAAGATGGCTGACGGGCTGGCACCCCGACGCCGTCCGAGACACCCCGCTCCACCAGCGCGACGCAGCACCATCATCTGGGCTCTCAGACCCCTCGGGCCAGCAGGGAGCCAGCAGAAGACCCAGCCACCCTCACCTTCACCCAACGTGAAAGCCCCTCACCGACCGATTCTGGCTGGTGAGGGGCTTTCACGTTCCGGTGGGCCGCCAGGGGTTCGAACCCTGAACCTACGGATTAAAAGTCCGCAGCTCTGCCAATTGAGCTAGCGGCCCGTGGCAGGCGTGGGCCTGGTGGGACAGCGCCTGCCGGGGTGATCCTACCTGGTGCCCGGTGGGAGATGGCCAGTGGATGACCGGGCGGGTCGACGGGTCAGGTGGCGGGGAGGTGGGCGGCGCGGACTCGGCGGAGCCAGCTTTCGACGGGGCGTTCGTCGGGGGCGGGGGGCAGGACGCCGGGGCGGGCGAGGCGGGTCTCGGCGTCGGCGAGCAGGGCGGTGGCGTCCTCGGGCCGTTCGGCGAACTGTTCGCCGAGGGCGCGGATCCGGTCCGGGTCGGGGAGGCGGATCTCCAGGCGGCCGGTCTCGTGCAGGGTGACGCCCTGGCGGACCAGGCGGACCAGGTGCCGGGCGTGCTTGGCCGCCCGGACGGCGCCCGCCGGGTCGGTGCGGTCGCGGGAGGAGAGCTTGCGGAACTGCTGCCGGGCGTAGCCGAGGTACGCGCTGCGCACCGCCGGGCCGCTCAGGAAGGCCTCCCGCAAGCCGATCAGCTCCTCGCCGAGCGGCGTCCTCACCTCGTACAACTCCTCGGACAGCCACACGAGTTCGGTGGCGGTGGGGTTGCCGGAGAGGGCCAGTCGGCACCACTTGGCGGCCTCGTGCAGGGTGCGGTCCGGGGCGGTGGTGACGTGCGACTCGGCGGGCCGGTGCAGGCCGTGGAAGGCGACGGTGGGCGCGGCGAACAGACCGAGCCGGTCCAGGTCGGAGCCGGCGTGCGCCAGGCCGTACGCGGTGGAGCCGACGATGCCGGAGAGCAGGACGTGCATGGGGGTCACCTCGTCGGGAGCGGTTCCCCGCAGTCTCGCCCCGATCGGCCCGTACACGCGAGCGATTTCCTGCCCGGACGGCGGGGCCCGACACGGCCGCCGCCGACGGTGCTCGGTGCGGCCGTGCCACGCGCCGATACTGGGCCCATGTCGAACGGCGAGATCCCGGCGGCGAAGCTCCGGGCCTGGTGGGCGCACCGGCAGTGGCTGGACGGCGGCGTGCACCGGGGGGCGTCCCCGGCCGAGGTGCTGGCGGCGACCGGGTGGGCCCGTTCGGTGGGCGGCACGGCGCCGTACCTGGGGCTGTTCGCCAGGGCGGGACTGGGCCGGGCGGCGGTGGACGCGGCGCTCGCCGCGGTGGAGGTGCAGGAGCTGCCCGCGGCCCGCGGCTGCACGTACGTGCTGCCGGCAGAGGACTTCGCGCTGGGCCTGGCGGCGGGCGCGGGCGTCGCGGAGGCGGAGATCGCGACGGCGGTGCGGCACCTCGGGGTGACCCGGGACGAGGTCGAGCAGCTCTGCCTGACAGTGTCCGAACTGCTGTCCGACACCGAACCGTTGGGCCCGCAGCAGATCCGCGCGGCGGCCGGCCCGGCGGCCCGCCCGCTGGGCGAGGCGGGGCGCAGACGCGGGGTGTCGACCACGCTGCCGCTGGCGCTGGGGCTGCTGCAGGCACGCGGGCTGATCCGCCGGGTGCCGGTCGACGGGCGACTGGACCAGCAGCGGTACGGCTACCTGCGCTGGGACCAAGCAGTGCACGGCGAGGCCGCCGATCTGGCCCGGCGGTACTTCGCCTGGGCGGCGCCCGCCTCGGTGCGTCACTTCCGCTGGTTCTCCGGCTTCAACGCGGCCACCGCGAAGGCCGCCCTGGCCCCGCTGGAGCTGACTCGCCTGCCCGGCGGCGAGCTGCTGATGCCGGCCGAACTCCTCGACGAGTGGGCCGCGTTCACCGTGCCGGAGCAGCCCGCGTACGCCCTGGTGGCGGGCGTCGACGGCCTGCACCTGCTGCACCGCGACCTGGCCCGGCTGGTCGACGCGCGGGATGCCGGCCGCCTCGCCCCGGCGTCCCGGACGGGGCGGAGCTTCGGCAGCGAGTCCGACCCGTCGACCCACCTGGTGGTGGACCGCGGCCGGATCGTCGGCTTCTGGGAGTACGACCCCGAACAGCGGGAGCTGGTGCACCAGTTGTTCGTACCGATGGACGCCGCGCTGCGCGCCGGGATCGACGCCGTCGAGACCTTCGTCCGCGAGGAACTGGGGGACGCCCGGAGTTTCGGCCTGGACTCGCCGAAGAGCCGCGCCCCGAAGCTCGCCGCCCTGCGCACCGCCAACCGCTATGCCTCGCCCGGGAGTTCGAGCGGCAGGTAGTCGAAGCCGGTGGCGCCCGGCCGGGCCCGGCGCAGGCCGTCCAGCAGCACCGGGGGCGTCGCGGCGTACACCGTGGCGTAGTGGTGCCGGTCGAGCGCCGGGTCACCGGTCCAGGCGGGCTGCTCGGCGGCGGGGGTGGTGGCGAACCGCCCGTCCGCGCCGTTCCGGTTGCCCCGGCCGTCCAGCCGCACCCACCACGAACTCCCTGACAGAAACACGCCGTTGAGGCCGTGCAGCACCTCCAGCCGCTGGTAGCAGAGGCCGGCCGGGATGCCGTTGGCGCGCAGCAGCGCGGCCAGCAGGTGGGCCTTGCCGTGGCAGATCGCGTCACCGGCGGCCAGCACGTCCGACGCCCGGTAGGCCGCCGACCAGCGGCCGACGTCCGCCGAGTGGTCGATCCGGTCGCGGACGAAGTCGAACACCGCCTCTGCGGTCGCCACCGGATCGGCCCGCCGCAGCGCGGCGGCGCGCTCCACCACGGCGGGGTGCCGGTGGTCGAGCACCTCGTCGGCGGCCAGGTACGCGTCGAGGTCGGGATGATCGGCCCGGAGCGGGCCGTACGGGGAGACGGAAGGGTCCATGCCAGTGATGCTGCGCCGCCGACTCGCCGTCGGGCAAAGGCATTTCACCCCATGGACTACCGTCGGTCGCATCGGTTCCGGGAACGAAGGGACAGGCGGCATGGCGCAGGACGAGGTACTGGTGGTCACCGGCGGCGGGCGCGGCATCGGGGCGGCCACCGCCCTGCTGGCGGGCCGACGCGGCTACCGGGTGTGCGTGAACTACCGGGCCGACGCGGCCTCGGCCGACGGCGTGGTGGAGCGGATCCAGGCTGCGGGCGGCACCGCCGTCGCGGTGCGGGCGGACGTCAGCAGCACCCCCGAGGTGGAGCGGCTGTTCGACACCGCGGAGCGTGAACTCGGGCCGCTGACCGCGCTGGTGAACAACGCGGGCACGCTGGAGAAGCAGTGCCGGCTGGACGAACTCGACGAGGACCGGCTGAACCGGATCTGGACGGCCAACATCACCGGCCCGTTCCTGTGCGCGGCCGCGGCGGTGCGCCGGATGTCCACCCGGTACGGCGGCCGGGGCGGGGCGATCGTCAACGTCGGCTCGGCGGCGTCCCGGCTCGGCTCGCCGGGCGAGTACGTGGACTACGCGGCGTCCAAGGGCGCACTGGACTCGATGACCCGGGGCCTGTCGCTGGAGGTGGCGGCCGAGGGCATCCGGGTGAACGCCGTCCGCCCGGGGCTCATCCACACCGGCATCCACGCGCTCGGCGGCGAGCCCGGCCGGGTCGACCGGGTCGGCCCCAACCTGCCGATGGGGCGCGGCGGGCAGCCCGAGGAGGTCGCCGAGGCGATCCTGTACCTGCTCTCCCCCGCCGCCTCGTACGTCACCGGTTCCTTCCTGGACGTGGCCGGCGGACGCTGACCCACCGTCAGTCGCCGGACCCTGCGGCGGCCGCCCCGTCGCCCCCGTATGAACATCACGCGTTGCCGCGATACCGGTTCGGTCAACGCCCCGGCGCGTCGCCGCCCACCGCCCCTACGGTGGGCGGCATGACCGAGACCGAAATCGCCGCCGCGCCGTTCCTCGACATCCCCGACGTGCTCAACCTCCGCGACGCCGGAGCGGGGGTGTACCGCCCCGGGCTGCTCTACCGTTCGGCGAGCCTCAACCGGCTCACCGACGAAGGCGCCGCCCGCCTCGCGGAACTCGGCATCCGAACGGTCCTCGATCTGCGCAGCAGCCCCGAGCTCGACATCTGGCCGGACCGTCCGATCGGCGAGGGCGTCCAGTACCTGCACGTGCCGATGCTGCCCGACCCGGCCACCACCGACCGCGTCTGGCCCGAGGACCAGGCCGCGCTCTACCCGTTCATGGCCGAGACCGGCGGCGTCGCCGTCGCCGCCGCCGTGCACGCGCTGGCCACCGGCGCCCCGATCCTCGTCCACTGCGCCGTCGGCAAGGACCGCACCGGCCTGACCATCGCCGTCCTGCAGACCCTGGCCGGCCTCCCCGCAGCCGCCGTCACCGCGGACTTCCTGCGCTCCAACGTCGGCCTCGGCCTCGACAACGGCCCCGTGCCCTACCTCGACACCGCCGGCGCGGAACGCCTCTCCCGCCCGATCGAGGCCACCCACCTCGCCTCCGCCCTCGCCCGCATCGAGGAGCTCCACGGCACCCTCGACAACTACCTCCTCGACCACGGTGCCACGGCCTCCGACCTCGCCACCCTCCGCGCCCTGCGCCCGGAGTGACCTGAGCTCGGGCCCCGATCGCGAGGCGCTCCGCGACGGCGGCGGCGAGTCCGGTCCCGAGCAGGACGGCGGCCGGGCGCGGGCGAGAGGGGGTGGCGGACGGCGGTATCGGCGTCGCGGCCCCGCGGCCGTTCCGGCCCCCGGCGGCCCGGTACGTCAGCCGGGTTACCGTGGGCGGTGCGCCCGACGGCCACCAGCCGCCTCGCGCGTCAGGCACGTCCACCGGCTGTCCGAAGGAGTCCGTCCCATGGCCCGTTTCCCCGCCACCGCCGCTGTCGCCGCCGCCGGTCTGATCGGCGGTTACGCCACCGCCCGGTTCAGCGGTCGGCGCGAACTGGGCGGCGCCGTGCTGGCCGTCGCCGGGACGACGGCCGCCGTGCGCTGGCAGCGCCGCGCGGGGACGCCCGTCGCGGCCGGTCTGACCACCCTCTACCTGGCGGCGTTCGGCGGCTCGCACCCGCTGGCGAAGAAGATCGGCGCCTGGCCGGCCGTCCTCACCGTCACCGGTGTGGTCGCCGCCGCCTCGGCCCTGGCCACCGGCGAGTAACCGCAGGGCAGGACGGTCTCAGGCGGCGCCGAACCGCGCCTCGAAGGCCGCCCGGTTCGCGGAGGGGACGGTGCGGTCCCAGACCCCGAACACCACCCGGTCGAAGGCCGCGCCCCACTCGTCCAGGGCCTCGCCGAACGCGTCCGCGACCTCCGCCGGGTCGTTGCGGAAGACTCCGCACCCCCAGGCGCCGAGCACCAGTTCACGCACGCCGTGCCGGGCGGCGACGGCCAGCACCCGGCGGGCCCGTTCGGCCAGCACCGGCCCGAGGTCGAGCGCCTTGCCGGGCGAACGCAGCGCCAGCTGGCCCGCGTTGGGCGCTGGCGAGGTGAGGAAGCCGACCCGGTGCGGGCGGGACAGCAGGCCCCCGCGTTCGTCCCGGATCACCGGGACGTCCGGCGACCAGATCACCCGGTGGCTGTAGTGCAGGTCGGTGGAGGCACGGTGCGCCTCGTAGTAGTCGGGGGCCTCCAGCAGGCAGCGGTACAGCAGCGCGGTGCGGCAGACGTCCTCCTCCTGGGCCTTCGCCCCGCGCAGGTACCCGCCCCCGGGGTTGCGCGCTGACGCGAAGTTCAGCACCGCGACGCTCCGCCCGCCGTCCGCGACCAGGCGCTGGGCGGCCTTCATGCTGCCCTCGCCCGTCACCTCGGCGGGCCCGCGCAACGGCCCCGGGCCGGCGTCGAATTCGGCCTCCGGCGGGTAGGACACCGTCCCCGCGCGGGCCGCGGCCAGCTCCTCGGCGATCCGCACCGCCGTCCCGTCGGGGCTCCGGTACTCGCCCCGGTCGGCGATCTCCTCGTTCTGCGTGGCGAGTGCCCGCTGCCTGCTGCTCATGTCGCGCACGCTAGCCGCCGACATCCGCCGCCACCACCGCATTTACCGCCGGAACGCGGACGGGCCCGCCCCACCGGAGTGGAGCGGGCCCGTCAGTGCGTCAGTGTCAGTTCTTCCAACGCGGCTTGCGGTCGTCGCGGTTGAAGCCGCCACGGTCGTCGCGGTTGAAGCCACCCTGCGGACGGCCGCCACGGTCACGGTCACCGAACGAACGGCCACCGCGGTCATCGCGGTTGAAGCCACCCTGCGGACGGTCGCCGAACGAACGGCCGCCACGGTCGTCGCGGTTGAAGCCGCCACGCTCACGGTCGCCGAAGGAACGGCCGCCGCGGTCGTCGCGGTTGAAGCCGCCACGCTCACGGTCACCGAAGGAACGGCCGCCACGGTCATCGCGGTTGAAGCCACCGCGCTCACGGCCGCCGCGGTCGTCGCGGTTGAAGCCGCCACGGTCACGGTCACCGAAGGAACGGCCACCACGGTCGTCACGGTTGAAGCCACCGCGCTCACGGCCGCCGCGGTCGTCGCGGTCCCGGTTGTAGGCGGGACGCTCGGTGCGGGCCTCGCGGTAGGAGGGGGTGCGCTCCTCGGCCACCGGCTGGGCCTCGGCGGCCGGCTGCTCGGCGGTCTCGGCGCCGGCCTCGGCGGTCGCCTCGTCCGTCTCGACCTCGTCCTCGATGCCCAGCTCGGCGCGCTCGCGGGCGGCGCGGGACGCCAGGCGGTCGGCCTCCTCGCGCAGCTCGGTGGCGCGGCGCTGGGCGCGCTCCAGCTCACGGGTGAGCTCGGCGACCTCGCGCTCGGCGGCGCCGGCGATGCCGGACGCGCTCTCGGCCTGCACCTCGACCAGCGAGCGGGCGCCGGTGATCTTGGCGACCTCGGCGTCGAAGGCGTGGTCGAGGATGTGGCGCGAGGCGTCCACGCCCGCGTCCTCCATCAGGCGGAACACGCCGCGGCGCTGGTGCGGCAGCACCAGGGTGACGACGGTGCCGGAGCGGCCGGCCCGGGCGGTGCGGCCGGAGCGGTGCAGGTAGTCCTTGTGGTCGCCCGCCGGGTCGACGTTCAGCACCAGGTCGATGCCGTCGACGTGGATGCCACGGGCGGCGACGTCGGTGGCGACGACCACGTTGAGGTAGCCGTCCTTGAAGTCGCCGAGGACGCGGGTACGGGCGCCCTGGGTCATGCCGCCGTGCAGCGCGTCGGCCTTCACCCCGGCCTCCAGCAGCTGCTGGGCGACCCGGTCCGCGCCCATCTGGGTGCGGACGAAGATGATGGTGCGGCCCTTGCGGGCGGCGATCGCGTTGGTGATCGGCGCCTTGTCCTTGGGCTTCACGACCAGGATGTGGTGGGTCATGGTGGTCACCGCGCCGGCCGACGGGTCGACCTCGTGGGTGACCGGGTTCTTCAGGTAGCGCTTGACCAGGGTGTCGATCTCGTTCTCCAGGGTGGCGGAGAACAGCAGTCGCTGGCCGCCGGCCGGCACCAGGTCGAGGATCTCGGTGACCTCGGGCAGGAAGCCCATGTCGGCCATCTGGTCGGCCTCGTCGAGGACGGCGATCTCGACCTCGTCCATCTTCGCGGAGCCGCGGTTGATCAGGTCGCGCAGGCGGCCGGGGGTGGCGACCAGCACGTCCACGCCGCGCTCCAGCGCGTAGATCTGGTTCGACATCGAGGTGCCGCCGCAGACCACCTTCAGGCGCAGGCCGAGCACCGAGCCGAACGGCTCCAGGGCGTCGGCGACCTGCATGGCCAGCTCGCGGGTCGGGACCAGGATCAGGCCGCGCGGCTGCTTGGCCTTGGTGCGCTCGCCGCCCGCGAGGCGGGTCAGCAGCGGCAGGCCGAAGCTCAGGGTCTTGCCGGAGCCGGTGCGGCCGCGGCCGAGGACGTCCTTGCCGGCCAGCGCGTCCGGGATGGTCGCGGCCTGGATCGGGAACGGGGTGGTGACGCCGCGCTTGGCGAGCGCCCGGACGACGTCGTCGTGCAGACCGAGGTCACCGAAGGTGATGGTCGGCTCGGCGTCGGCGGCGTCGGCCGCGTCGGAGTCGGTGGCGCCGTCGGTGAGCTCGGCGAGCTCCGCGTCCAGCGTGTCGGTGTCGAGAGAATCGGTGTCGGCGGCGTCGGAGCCGTTCGCGGGCATGGCGAAGCGGGCGTCGTCAACGAGAGACATGCAAAACCTTCCGGAAGTGGCACGCGCCAAAGTCCGGGGGTCTGTTGGAAATACCGCCTCTATGCGGTCAGCCACGGATCGCCGGAACGCGCCAAGGGCGCTCAAAGGTGTGAGGAGCGCCAGCCAAATAGGATCAAACGAACGATCTACCACCATAGGGGAACCTACGGATCAGAGGCAAATCCCCTGGCCAGCGCCCCCGAATCAAGGCCCGGCGCCGCTTCCGGGCCGCGCTCCGGGCTCAGTGCGCGGACGGCCCCTCGCTGGGCTCCGCCGACGTCGCACTCGGCGTCGGCGAGGGCTTCGCCGAGCGGGAGGGCTCCGGGCTGCTGGGCTGCGGGGTCGGCGAGGACGCGCCGCCACCGGTCGGGGTCGGCACGGGAGTGCCCGGCGCAGCGGGCGTGCCGGTCGGCGCCGGAGTGCCGGCGTTCGTCCCGGGCACCGGCACCGGGGCGCCCTGCACCCCGACGACCGGCGGCGTCGGCCCGGGGGCGTGCCCACCGGGGGACGGAGCCGCGCCGGGTGACGCGCCGTCACCACCCGGCGCGCCGCCGTGCTCCCCGCGCCCTCCGCCCTGGTGCCCGCCGGCGCCGACCCCGGCCTTGAGCGTGGTCGCCGTTCCCGCACCGGTCGGCTTCACCCCGCTGGGCCCGGCCGGCGGCTGCGCACCCACCGACATGCACCCGCTCAGTCCGAGCACGGCGATCGCCGCCGTCGCCGCCCCCGTCGCCACCCTTCGCCGCGCCGCCCCAACCGCCATCACCGAGCCACCTCCCGCACGACCCGCCCGGGCCGCCAATCGTTCTCGGTGCCCAACGCGCGTCCGCCCCGCCGGGACACGGGCAACCGCCGACCATCAGCCGCGCGCCCCCAGCGGCGCACGCACCGGCGCGAACCATCTGGCGTCCCGTCAGCGGACCTCCGACAATGGGCGGGTGGAAATGACCAGGGACGAGTTCGAGGCGCTGGTGTCCGACGCGTTGGACCGCATCCCGCCGCAGCTGGCCGCGATGATGGACAACGTGGCGGTCTTCGTCGAGGACGAACCCGACCCCGCCACGCCCGACCTGCTCGGCCTGTACGAGGGCATCCCGCTCACCGAACGCGGCGAGTGGTACGCCGGAGTCCTGCCCGACCGGATCCTGATCTACCGGGGCCCGACCCTCCGGCACTGCGACTCCCGCGAGCAGGCCGTCGAGGAGGTCCGCATCACCGTCATCCACGAAGTCGCCCACCACTTCGGCTTCGACGACGACGAACTCCACGAGCTCGGCTGGTCCTGAAAGCCCCCGCCGCGCCCACCTCCGGAAACGGTTTTGGCGTTCCCGCCCGGCATCCCATATGCTTCTCGACGTCCCCGAACGCCGGATAACCGGCCGGAAGGGCCGCAAGCCCTCATCGTCTAGTGGCCCAGGACGCCGCCCTTTCAAGGCGGTAGCACGGGTTCGAATCCCGTTGGGGGTACGCAGTACCGTAGTAAGGTCCTGTGCGGAGCAATCCGCATGAGGTCCCGTGGAGCAGTTGGTTAGCTCGCCACCCTGTCAAGGTGGAGGTCGCGGGTTCAAGTCCCGTCGGGATCGCTCGTCTCGCAAGAGACGGTGTAGTACGGCCAGGTAGCTCAGTTGGTACGAGCGTCCGCCTGAAAAGCGGAAGGTCGCCGGTTCGACCCCGGCCCTGGCCACTGCAGGAAAGCCCCCGAGCGCATCGCGCTCGGGGGCTTCTTCGTGTGCGGCGGGACGCCCCGGTCCGGCAGCAGCGGCACGCAGGTGTGGCGCAGCTCATGGCAGCGGAGCGGGCGCCCGGGCCGGTCCCCGAATCGAGCGCGCCGTCGCCCGGCTCGGCGGCTTCCGCCGGCTCAGCCGCCGCTACGAGCGCAGGGCCGACCATTTCGCCGCCCTCGCCGACATCGCGGCAGCGCTCACCCACCCCGAAGGCTCTGCGGGTGACGGGACTCTCTCGTGCCTCAGGCGTCGGCCGCGGGGATCGGGAGCGAGCCGGCCAGGGCCTGGCGGGCGAACGCGACGACGTGGGCGCGGAGGTCGGGCTGGGTGCTGCCGAGGACGACGCGGGTCATCTGGGGGACCGCGGTGGGCCAGGCGGCGAGGCCGATCAGGCTCAGCAGGCAGGCCGCGACCTGGGGGGACGCCTCGGCGCCGAAGGTCTCGGCGAGTGCGGCGACCTTCTGCTCGTAGTGGGTGACGCGCTGGGCCTCGTTCGGGAGGGCGGCGTCGCGGTAGTGCAGGCCCTCCCAGAGGAAGAGCCGGACCAGGACGGGGTTGGCCCGGTGGAAGTCGTAGACCCGTCCCACGTACTCGGCCGGGTCGTCGCCGGCCTGCAGGGGGACGGCTTCGGTGAGTTCGTCCAGCGCCGCGGCGACGACCTGGTCGAAGAGCTTCTGCTTGCTGCCGAAGCAGCCGTAGATGCGCTCCTTGTTGACGCCGGCGAGCTCCGCGATCCGGTCCACGCGGCCGCCCGCGATGCCGTGTGCGGCGAACTCTTCCTTGGCGGCGACGAGCAGCCGTTGCTTGGTGGACGTCGGGTCCTGAGTCATGGGCTCAGCGTAGGGCGGGAGGGGGCGCCATGCCAACCAACCGGATGGTTGACGACCAACCAGTTGGTTGGGTACCGTCTCAGTTCGCCCCCGCACACCGAGGAGACCGCCATGGCCGACACCACCGCCACTGCCGCCACCGCCCACCCCGCCCCGTCGGTGCACATCCGGGCCCTGATCACCTGGCTCGCCGTCTACCCGGCGATCACCGTCGTCCAGCTGCTGCTCGGCCCCTCGCTGGGCGGCCTGCCGGTGCCGCTGCGGGTGCTGGCCATCACCGTCCTGGTGGTTCCGACCGTGGTCTACCTGCTCGTCCCGGGGCTGCTGAAGGCCCGGGTGGCGCTGCTGCGGCGGCGCCGGGGCTGATTCAGCGGCGCAGCGCCTTGCGGGTGTTGCGGACCCGCAGGTGGGCGCGTTGGACGGTGGCCAGGGTGTGCAGCCGGCCCGCCACGGTGAGGCGGTACTTGAGGCGCAGGAACGGCGGGAGCTCGGCCAACAGGTCGGGTCCGATGGCGCTGAGCAGCCGGGTGACGTGCCGGTGGTAGGCGTGCCGGTAGTCGCGGTCGCCGTCGGGGACGGTCCAGAAGAACATCGGGACCTCCTCGACCAGGGTGTTGCGGTCGTAGGCCCGCAGGTGTTCCCGGAACACGGGTTCGGGGCGGTCCAGCAGCCAGCCGCGGACGAGTTCGATGGAGCGGACCCGGTCGGCCAGGCCGCGCGGGTCGGTGCGGCGCTGGGTGATGGAGCGGTCGCCGTCCTCGCGGATCCGCCAGTGGTAGACCGGTTCGGACAGCACGTCGACGCTCTTCGCCAGGAAGTGGTGCGGGATGCTCACGGGGGCGTCCTCGTACAGCATGCCCTCGGGGTACTCCAGGCCGGCCGAGGCGTAGAAGGAGCGCCGGTAGACCTTGTTCCAGGCGGTGCGGTCGGTGACCAGCGCGGGCAGTTCGCCGATGTGGGTGCGCAGCCGGGTCTCGGCGAACGGGCGGCGGTGCACGTGCGAGGGTTCGAGCCCGGTGCTGCGCAGCCGCAGTGCGTTGCCGGCGGCGAAGTCGGAGCCGGTCTCGTCCAGGGTGCTGATCATCAGTCGGTAGGCGTGCGCGGGCAGCGTGTCGTCGCTGTCGACGAACGCCACGTACTCGGTGCCGTCGGCGAGATGGCGCACGCCGGTGTTGCGGGCCGCGCCGAGGCCCCGGTTGGGTTGGCGAACCAGTCGGAAGCGCGGGTCGCGGGCGGTGTACTGCTCGGCGACGGCGGCGCTGGAGTCGGTGGAGCCGTCGTCCACCAGGACGCATTCGAAGTCGGTGAAGCTCTGGGCGGCGATCGAGTCCAGGCATTCGGCGAGGTACCGCTCGACGTTGTACACCGGGACGACGACGGAGAGTCGTGGGGCCATCGGCTGCGCGGCCTTTCGGGCGGGGCGCGCCCGAGTGGTGCTGGCGGACGGGCGCCGGGCGAGGTCGCGGAGACCGTATCGGCGCGGAACAGCCGTGCTGGAAACGGGAAGTGACGCACAGGAGGCGGAACGGGAACGTCCGGTTCGTGGGCCGTGCGCACGGAGGCGCACGGCAGCCCGCCGAACGGGCACCGCTGCCCACCCCCGTGGGGCAACGGCGCCCGAGCATCAGGGTGCCGATCCTGCCGACCGGGACCACGCTGTGTCAACTATCGTGGATTCCTGAGTGACGATCGAACGCCCGGAACCGCGTGTCCGCACGATTTGGGCACCGAACCCCCAACGATCGTGCAGAACAGGGCAGTCGAGGGGATACGCCCGGGGGTACGAACCCTCTATGATCCGGCACATGCCCACGGACTCCTCCCGCGCCGAAGCACCGGACTTCGCCAGTCGCTTCCGGCGCCTGATAGCGGTGATCTACCCCAAGGACCTCGGCCGGCCCTGGCGGGACTCCGAGATCGCCGAAGGCACCGGGCTGAGCGGCACGTACATCGGCAACCTGCGCAAGGGCACCCAGAAGCCGAGCCTGGAGAACGCCGTCCGGATCGCCAAGTTCTTCGGCGTCCCGCTGGACTACTTCTCCGACTCGGAGACCGCCGGCGCGGTCGAACGCGACCTGCGCAGGATCGAGGCGCTGCGCGATGCCCGGGTGGAGCGGATCGCCATGCGGGCGGCCGGCCTGCCGCCGGAGATGCAGGACGCCGCACTCACTATTGTGGAGCAGTTGCGGCGGGCCGTCGGCCTGCCCACCGGCCAGTCGGACGAGGCCGGGCCGGTGACGTGACGGAGCGTCAGCAGGTGCCGCTGGGACACTGGCGGCTCCCGAAGGGGGTCGAAGTGCGAGGTGTGGGGAGCGGGCTCGGGCGGACCCGCCGCCGGATGCGGGCGGTCGCGCGCGACCTGCGCCTGCCGCCGCTGAGCACCGTCGAGGAGCTGTGCGGCGCGGTCTCCGCGCACCTGGACCGGCCGATCCGGATCGCCCCGCGCCGGATGCGGGTCGGCGAGCCGTCCGGCTTCGTGGAGCGGCTGCCCGCCGAGGACGTGATCCACGTCGAGCAGGAGACCTCCGGGCTGCACCGCTCGCACATCGTCTGCCACGAGCTGGCGCACCTGCTGTGCGGGCACCTGAGCGTGCCGCCGCTGCCGGACGAGGACCCGGACCTGGTCGAACTGACCACCATCGACCCGGAGATGCTCCGCCTGGTGCTCGGCCGCTCGCACTACGACGACGCCGCCGAGGAGGAGGCGGAGGTGCTGGGCGCCGAGCTGATGCGCCTGCTGGTGCTCGCCCCGGGCGCCGGCACCACCTCGCAGCTCGCCCCCGCGCTGGAGCACCGCAAGGGACAGCATGTCTGAACTGCCCTACAATCTGGTCTACTTGGGCATTGGCGGGATCGCCTGGACGGTGGCCGGGCTGAAGCTGCGGGCCTGGCGGCGCGAGCCGTCCTTCGGCCTGCTGGTGGTGGCCCTGGCGGTCGCCTCGCCGTCCACCTCCTTCCTGCTGGCCTCCCCGCTGCTGTACCGGGCGATCGGGCGCCTCACCGGCGTCGGCAACCTGGCCACCCTCCTGGTCTACCTGGGCATCGTCGGCTTCTCCGCCGCCACCGTGGTCCTCGCGCTGGTCTGGGCGCCGCCGGAGGAACGGGCGGGCGACCAGGTGTGGGCGCCGCTCGACGACCGGCTGCGGCAGCGGGTGCGCCGCCGCACCGCCGTGTTCGCCGCGATGGTGCCGGTGCTGGTGGCGCTGTTCCTGATCGGCGGCCCGTACCGGCCCGAGACGCCGCTCACCTTCGACACCACGTTCGCCCCGCACACCGCCACCGCCCTGTTCCTGGCGCTCTACCAGGGCCTGTACGCCTATTCGCTGATCGACATCGGCCGGGTCTGTCTCGGCCACGCCGCCCGGCTGCCCGCGGGCTGGCTGCGCCGCGGCATCCGGTTCATCGCCGCCGGCGCGCTCACCGCCTGCGGCTACGTGGTGTGCAAGATCGCCGCGATCGCCCTCGCGTACGCCGGCATCGACGGAGCCGAGTGGCTGAGCACCGCGCTCGGCCCGCTCTTCGCCACCCTCGGCGCGATCGGCATCACCCTCGGCTTCGCCGGCCCGGCCGGCGCCGCCTGGACCAGCCGCCGCCGCGACTTCCGTGCACTGCGCCCGCTGTGGGACCTGGTCTACCGGGCCGACCGCCGGCTCGCCCTGGAGGGCCCGCCGTCGCCCGCCTGGCGCGAACGCGTCGCGCTGCGCGACCTGGAGTGGCGCACCACCCGGCGCGGCCTGGAGATCCGCGACGGCCAGCTGACGCTCCGCCCGTGGATCGACCCGGCGGCGGTCCGCGGCGCCGAGCGGTTCGCCGATCGGTCGGCGCTCGACCCCGACGAGCGGGACGCGCTGGTGGTCGCCGCCGCGCTGCGCTCCGCGGTCGGCGCGCTGGCCGCCCGGGAGGTGCCGCGCCCGCGCGAGGAACAGCCGGTGCTGCCCGGCCTGGACGCCGACCCGGCCGAGGAGCGCGCCCACCTGGTGCTGGTCTCCTCGTTCCTCCAGTCCCCGCTGCTGGAGCGGGCGTTGGCCGAGCAGTCGTGACGGCCGCACCGCCCCGGGACGCGTTCGCCGCCCTGGTGCTGCACCGGGCCCCGCAGCGCGCCCGGGTCGGGCTGACGCTCGGCTTCGTCCGCACCTTCGCCGTCCCGGAGATCGCCGAAGTGCTGGCCGGCACCGGCCGGTTGACCTCCGCGCCGAAGGCCCGGGCGAAGGCCACCGGCGCGATGATGTTCGCGCTGATCGGCCACGGGGTGGACAGCGAACCCGGCCGGGCGATCGTCGCCGAGCTGGCCGCGATGCACCGACTGCCGGGCGTGGACGCCGAGTTGATGCGCTACGTGCTGGCCTGCTTCACGGTCTGCCCGGTCGGGTTCACCGCCCGCAACGGCGGCGTGACGCCCGCCGAGCGGGAGGCCGCGTACGCCTTCCAGGCCGAACTGGCGGCCGCCCTGGGGCTGCCCGCCCTGCCCGGCCCCGACCTGGCCGGGATCGCCGCCTGGATGCGCGAGTTCGAGACCGCCCGCTTCGCCCCGAGCCCGGCCGGCCAGGCGCTCTGGCAGGCCGTCTCCGGCCTGTTCGCCGCCCGCCTCCCCGGCCCCCTGGCGCGCCACGCCCCGGCCTTCGCCACCGCCCTCCTGGACGCCCCCCTGCGGGCCGCCTTCGACGTCCCCCGCCCCGCCTGGCCCCTCCGGGCGGCGGCCGCCGCCGTCTTCAGGCTGTCCCGCTGACCGGGCCCTGCCCTCAGCCCCTGGCGCCGTGCACCCGGCGGTGGCTCCAGATCAGCAGGCCGAGCAGGATCAGGCCGGACAGGATCAGGCTCAGGCCGGTCGGCCAGCCCGCGAGCGGCAGGCTGGGAACCAGGATCGCGACGACGCCCGCGCCGATCAGTCCGAGGCCGGCCAGGACGGAGCCGGCGATCCGCCAGCGGGAGGCGACGCTCGCCTCGACGCCCTCCATGGCCTTGAGCCGGACCGGCTCGACGTAGCGGGAGAACGCCGGGACGGCCCGGGCCAGCAGCACCAGCCCGGCCAGCAGGAGCAGCATGCCGGGCCCGGGCAGCACCAGCAGCACCAGGCCGACGGTGACCAGGACGACTCCGGCGGCCCCGAGCGCCACCCTGGCCACCGGGTGGACGTTGCTCGGGTCCGCTTCGTATGCCGGCCGCTGCTGTGCGTTCATCACTCAACCGTAACCGGATGGCCGAGGAACCGGCCGGGCGGTGCTCAGGGCCTGGTCAGCGCCTCGATGCTGTGTCCGTCGGGGTCCTTCACGTACACGCCGCGGCCGCCGTTCCAGTGGTTGATCCGGCCCGGCTCCCGGGAGAGCGGGTCGGCCCAGTAGGTCAGCCCCCGGGCCTCGATCCGGCCGAAGATCGCGTCGAACTCGTCCTCGGAGACCAGGAAGGCGTAGTGCTGCGGGGTGATCGGGCCGTTCGCGGTCATCACGTCGAGCGTGACGCGGTTGCCCAACTGGACGGCGAGGAACGGCTCGTGGACTTCGGCCTCGGGCAGGCCGAGCAGGCCGGTCAGGAAGTCGGCGGTGGCCCGGCGGTCCCGGGCGGCGACGATGGTGTGGTTGAGCTCGACGGGCATGGGGCACGGCCTCTCGTTCCGGAGCGGGGTGGTCTCACGCACCTCGACCGTAAAACCTCAACCGCGCTTCAAGTCAAGAGCCGCCGACCTGCGGCGCTCCCCGGCGCAGCGGGCCCGGGGAGCGCCGGGGGGGCTCACATCCCGTTCTTGCGGATCGCGGTGTAGCCGGACAGCTTCGACATCGCCACCTCGTGCGAGATGCAGCCGTTGCTGCCGGAGTCCTCCAGGATGATCGCCTTGGTGTGCGCGGCGTCCGCCCAGCCGCCGAACAGCACCACGTGCTGGTTCTTGTCCCCGCTCTCGTGGTGGATCACCAGCGCGTCGCCGGGCATCAGGTCGCTCTTGTCGATGTGGTGCGCGATGCCCGCGCTCTCGCTGATCAGCGGACCGGTCGAGGTGCCGCCGCCCGCGGTGGACAGGCCCCAGGCCGCCGAGACGAAGCCGGAGCAGTCGACCCGGTAGCCGTTGGTGACGGCGCCCTGGCTGTAGCCGAGCTTGCGCTCGACCCGCTCCATCGCCCGCTCGACCATCGCCTTGCGCTCGTCGGAGACCCCGTCCAGGTGCGGCTGGTCCACCACGCCGCCGCCCTGGCCGTTGCGCGGGTGCCACTTGTGGGTGGGCGACCAGTCGTCCCAGCCCTTGCCGTTGATCATCGTGGTCTTCCAGTCGCCGCTGGACCGGTCCTTGATCTTCGGGCCGTCGTGCAGGCCGCCCGGGCGGGTGGAGATCCCGGAGCCGTCGCTGCCGCTGGTGTCGCCGCCGCCGCTGTTCGGCGACTTGGGCTGCGGCGCGTGGCCGCCACCGCCCGTACCGCCGCCACCGCCGCCGTGGCCGCCGGTGCTGTCGCCGCCAGTGCTCGGCGACTTCGGCTGCTCGTGGCCTCCGCCACCACCGCCGGTGCTGCCTCCGCCGCCGTTGCCGACGCCGGCGATGCCGGTGCTCGGCGACTTGGGCTGCGGCTTGCCCTCGCCGCCCGGCTTGCCGACGATGTCGGCGACGCCCTGCTCGACGGCGTGGTACCGCTCGATCATCTTCTTGATCTTCGCGGCGTCCTGGCCGAGCTCCTGGGTGAGCTTCTCCTTGGTCTTCAGCAGCGCGTCGGCCTTGTGGCTGATGTCGTCGACGTCCCGCTTCACCTCGGCGAGCACCGCGCCGGCCCCGACGACGCCCAGGATGGCGCCGGAGAACACGTCGGTGGCCGCCGCCTTGGCCACCGTCGCCTTGATGTGCCCGACCTGCTTGGTCATGGCCGCCATGCGCTGGTTCAACTGCTCGAAGTCCCGCATGATCTTCAGCAGTTCTTCCGGCCGGAATCCGAACTGAGTCCCCGTCATCGCACTCGTCCCCCCTCGTCGTGCCACGGCCCCCCTGGCCGGTCGTTCCAAGATTATTTCAAGCCGGTCACGGGAAAGGGGCCGGGCCCGGCCGGGGGCGGTCAACCCCCGGCCGGGCCCGGCCCCGTGAGCGTGCGTCAGTCGACGCCGTTGCGGCGGTACGGCTGGTACGCGGAACCGCCGTGGAAGTACGGGTAGGGGATCTCCCGGGAGACCATGCCCGCGTCGCCGCTGTCCTCGATGCCGATGTAGCGGGTGTGCGCGGCGTCCACCCAGCCTCCGAACAGCACCGTGTGGTCGTTGGAGATCATCGCGTCGCCGGGCTGCAGGTCGTTCTTGCCGATGTGGTGCGACACGCTGCTCTGCATCAGGCCGATGGTGTTCAGGCCCGGGCCGGACAGGCCCCAGGCGCAGGACACCAGGCCCGAACAGTCCACCCGGTAGCCGTTGGTGACGGCGCCCTGGCTGTAGCCGAGCTTGTGCTCGGCACGCTCCAGCGCGCGCTCCACCATGGCCCGGCGCTCCGGCGACAGCCCCTCCAGGTTGGGCCTGGCCTTCACGCCGAGGCCTTCGCCGTTCTTCCGGTGCTTGCGGCCGGACCAGGAGTCCCAGCCGCTGCCGTTGATGATCTTGGTGCTCCAGTCACCGGTCGAGCGGTCCTTGAGCTTCGGCCCGTCGTGCTTCCCACCCGGCCCGCCGGACGGCGTGCCGGTCCCGCCGCCACCGCCGTCGTTGTGGGTGCCGGGCGACTTCGGCTGCGACGAGTGGCCGCCGCCCCCGCCCCCGCCGCCACCACCGCCACCGTGGCCGGTGCTGTCGGTGCCGGTGCTCGGCGACTTCGGCTGCTCGTGGCCTCCGCCACCGCCGCCGCCGCTGCCCGAGCCGCCGCCGTTGCCCACACTGTCGATACCGGTGCTCGGCGACTTCGGCTGCGGCTTGCCCTCGCCCTTGGGCTTGTTCATCTCCCCGGCGATCTGCTTCTCGATCGCCGCGTACTTGGCGATGAGCTGCTTGATCTTCGCCGCGTCCTGGGCCAGCTCCTGGGTGAGCTTCTCCTTGGTCCTCATCAACGCATCGGCCTTGTTGCTGATGTCGTCGACGTCCCGCTTCACCTCCGCCAGCACCACGCCGGCGCCCACGATCCCCAGGATCCCGCCGGAGAACACATCGGTGGCCGCCGCCTTGGCGACCGTCTCCCTGATGTGCCCGACCTGCTTGGTCATGGCCGCCATGCGTTCGTTGAGCCGCTCGAAGTCGCGCTGGATCTTCAGCAGCTCCTCCGGCCGGAAGCCGAACATGCTCCCCGTCATCGAAGGACGCTCCCTCGTTCTCCGCCCGCGGCCCGGCCCGGGACGACCTCCACCGCCCGGCCCCGGTTCACAGCACGCTGGCGAGGCGCTTCACCGAGTCGCCGAGCTGGTTGAGCTCGTCCGCGACCCCGTTCAGCTCCCGCACCCGGCCCTGGGCGTGCGTGGTGAACGCCTCCGCCGCCTTGCCGTGCCAGGACATGCCCGACAGCAGCGAGTTGACGTCCCCGCCGAGCTGCTCGACCTGCTTGGCCATCTCGGCCAGCTCCTGCGCGATCTTGTTGAGCTCGGCGTCGGCGTCGCCGAACATCTTCCCCAGCGCCCAGTGCGCTATCTCGGCGGGCGCCATGACGAGGTCCTTGCCGACCTTCGCCACGTCGCCGACGAAGTGCCCGACGTCGCTGATCGCGTCCCCGATGTCACCGAAAAGGCCCATCAGAACTCCCCCTGTTCCCCGTGAAAAGCGTTCCCCCCAGGCTAGTCAGTACCGCCAACGAGCGAAACGGGTGGGCCCCTGCCAAAGCCCGCGATCGGCCGCCGGGCGGGTGTTCGCGGTCCGCCGCCCGCGCCTGTGACACTGGAAGCGCTCGAAAAACCGAGGTGCGCCCCGGCCCCGACTTTTTGCAACCTAGAGGGATGCCCGTAGTGAGTTCTCCCGTAGCCCCGCAGCCCGCCCCCACGCTCGCGGAGCTGGCCGCCCGGCTGCCCGGTCTGATGCTGCGCGACGTGCAGCGCCTCGGCCGCCGCCTGGAGGGCACCCGCAAGGTCCGTTCGGCCGAGGCCCGGCAGAAGATCCTGGCCGAGCTGGCCGCCGACTTCGACCGCTCCGAACTGCGGGTGACCGACCGTCGGTCGGCGGTTCCCGAGATCCGCTACCCGCAGGAACTGCCGGTCGCGCAGAAGAAGGACGAGATCCTGGCCGCCGTCCGCGACCACCAGGTGGTGATCGTGGCGGGCGAGACCGGCTCCGGAAAGACCACCCAGATCCCGAAGATCTGCCTGGAGCTGGGCCGCGGCGTGCAGGGCCTGATCGGCCACACCCAGCCCCGCCGGATCGCCGCCCGCACGGTCGCCGAGCGCGTCGCCGAGGAGCTGAACACCCCGCTCGGCGAGGCCGTCGGCTGGAAGGTCCGGTTCACCGACCAGGCCGGCCAGAACACCCTGGTGAAGCTGATGACGGACGGCATCCTGCTGGCCGAGATCCAGACCGACCGGGACCTGCACCAGTACGACACCCTGATCATCGACGAGGCGCACGAGCGCAGCCTGAACATCGACTTCCTGCTCGGCTACCTCAAACAGCTGCTCCCCCGCCGCCCCGACCTCAAGGTGATCATCACCTCGGCCACCATCGACCCGGAGCGCTTCGCCGAGCACTTCGACGACGCCCCGATCATCGAGGTCTCCGGCCGCACCTATCCGGTCGAGGTCCGCTACCGACCGCTCGCCGAGGACCTGTCCGACGAAGCCGAGGAAGAGCCGGACCGCGACCGCGACCAGATCCAGGGCATCTGCGACGCCGTCGAGGAGCTCCAGGCCGAGGGCCCGGGCGACATCCTGGTGTTCCTCTCCGGCGAGCGCGAGATCCGCGACACCGCGGACGCGCTGACCAAGCTGAAGCTGAAGTCCACCGAGATCCTGCCGCTGTACGCCCGGCTCTCCTCCGCCGAGCAGCACCGGGTCTTCCAGCGCTCCTCGCAGCGCCGCGTGGTGCTCGCCACCAACGTCGCCGAGACCTCGCTGACCGTCCCCGGCATCAAGTACGTGATCGACCCGGGCACCGCCCGGATCTCCCGCTACAGCCACCGCACCAAGGTCCAGCGCCTGCCGATCGAGGCGGTCAGCCAGGCCAGCGCCAACCAGCGCAAGGGCCGCTGCGGCCGCACCTCGGACGGCATCTGCATCCGCCTGTACTCGGAGGAGGACTTCCTCTCCCGCCCCGAGTTCACCGACGCGGAGATCCTGCGCACCAACCTCGCCTCCGTCATCCTCCAGATGACCGCGGCGGACCTCGGCGACATCGCCGCCTTCCCGTTCCTCGACCCGCCGGACTCCCGCAACATCAAGGACGGCATCAACCTGCTGCACGAGCTGGGCGCCCTCGACCCGGCCGAGAAGGACCACCGCAAGCGCCTGACCCCGCTGGGCCGCAAGCTCGCCCAGCTCCCGGTCGACCCGCGGATGGCCCGCATGGTGCTGGAGGCCGACCGCCTGGGCTGCGTCCGCGACGTGATGGTGATCGCCTCCGCGCTGTCCATCCAGGACCCGCGCGAGCGCCCCGCCGAGAAGCGCCAGGCCGCCGACGAGCGGCACCGCCGCTTCCACTCGGAGACCTCCGACTTCCTGGCCTACCTGGCGATGTGGCGCTACGTCAGGGAGCAGCAGAAGGAGCTGTCCTCCTCCGCGTTCCGCCGGATGTGCAAGTCCGAGTTCCTCAACTACCTGCGGATACGGGAGTGGCAGGACGTCTACGTCCAGCTGCGCACCATCGCCAAGCAGCTCGGCGTGACCATTGACGAGCCGCACGACGACGCCGAGCCGGACGGCGACCGGATCCACCAGGCGCTGCTCTCCGGCCTGCTCTCCCACCTCGGCCTGTTCGACGTGGAGAAGCGCGAGTACGCGGGCGCCCGGGGCGCCCGGTTCGCGGTCTTCCCGGGGTCGGGGCTGTTCAAGAAGCCGCCGCGCTGGGTGATGTCCGCCGAGCTGGTGGAGACCTCCCGGCTGTGGGCCCGGATCAACGCGAAGATCGAGCCGGAGTGGGTGGAGCCGCTCGCCCCGCACCTGATCAAGCGCAGCTACAGCGAGCCGCACTGGGAGAAGAAGGCCGGCGCGGTGCTGGCCTACGAGAAGGTCACCCTGTACGGCATGCCGATCGTCGCCCAGCGCAAGGTCAACTACGGCCGCGTCGAGCCCGAGCTGTGCCGCGAACTGTTCATCCGCTCCGCCCTGGTGGAGGGCGACTGGGAGACCCACCACCGGTTCTTCGCGGACAACCGCAAGCTGCTCGACGAGGTCGAGGAGCTGGAGAACCGCGCCCGCCGCCGGGACATCCTGGTGGACGACCAGACCCTGTTCGACTTCTACGACGCCCGCCTGCCCGAGGACGTCGTCTCCGCCCGGCACTTCGACGCCTGGTGGAAGAAGACCCGCCGCGACCAGCCCGACCTGCTCAACTTCGAGAAGTCGATGCTGATCAACGACTCCGCGGACGGCGTCACCGAGGCCGACTACCCGGACGTCTGGCACCAGGGCAAGCTGCGCTTCCCGCTGACCTACCAGTTCGAGCCCGGCAGCGACGCGGACGGCGTGACGGTGCACATCCCGCTCGCGGTGCTCAACCAGGTGGTCGCGGACGGCTTCGACTGGCAGATCCCCGGCCTGCGCGAGGAGCTCGTCACGGCGTGGATCCGCTCGCTGCCGAAGGCGATCCGCCGCAACTTCGTGCCCGCCCCGGACTACGCCCGGGCCGCGATGCGCGAGCTGACGGACCGCCAGGAGCCGCTGCTGCCGACCCTGGAACGGGTGCTGCACCGGATGTCGGGCCTGCCGATCCCGCCGGAGGCCTGGGACGAGGAGCGGATCCCCGACCACCTGAAGGTGACCTTCCGGGTGGTGGACGGCAAGCGCAGGCTCGCCGAGTCCAAGGACCTGGAGGAGCTCCGCCAGGGCCTGCGGCCGAAGCTGTCCGCGACGCTGTCCAGCGCCGCGTCCGGCCGCGGCATCGAACGCACCGGCCTGACCGCCTGGCCCGCCGACCTGCCGGTCCTGCAGCGCACCTTCGAGCAGCGCACCCGCGGCCATTCGCTGCGCGCCTACCCGGCGCTGGTGGACGAGGGCGCGAGCGTCGGCATCAAGCTGTTCGACACCCCCGAGGCCCAGCAGCGCGCGATGTGGGCGGGCACCCGCCGACTGCTGATGCTGCAGATCAACTCGCCCGCCAAGTCGATCCAGGGCCGGCTGGGCAACCAGGCGAAGCTGGCGCTGTCGTACAACCCGCACGGCTCGATCCCGGCGCTGTTCGAGGACATCGTGGCGGCCGCCACCGACCGGCTGATGGCCCGGTCGGGCGGCGTCGTGTGGGACCTGGAGGCGTTCACGGCGCTCTACGACAAGGTCCGGGCGGACCTGTACGAGCTGTCGGCGGACACCACGCTGAAGACGGCGGCGGCGCTGATCGCCTTCCACCGGGCCTCGAACCGGCTGAAGACGGTCTCCAGCCCGGTGCTGCTGTCCGCGGTGAACGACGTCCGGCTGCACCTGGCGTCGCTGGTGCACCCGGGCTTCGTCGCCGACACCGGCTGGCAGCGCCTGGGCGACCTGAAGCGCTATCTGATCGCGGTGGACCGCCGCCTGGAGGCGCTGCCCGACCATCCGCAGCGCGATCTGCAGAACCTGGTGAAGGTGCAGGCGGTGCAGCAGGCGTACGGCGAGCTGCTGGCGAAGGTGCCGGCCGGCCGGGAGCCGTCGGCGGAGATCAAGGCGGTCCGCTGGATGATCGAGGAGCTGCGGGTGAGCTTCTTCGCCCAGGGCCTCGGCACGCCGACGCCGGTGTCGGAGAAGCGCATCCTGAAGGCGATGGAGGCTGCGGCGACGACCCTCTGAGGCCGGCCGGGAGCCGGTTCGACCTGGGGGGTCGTGATGCAGTACGATCTGTCTTGTTCGCAAGCGAGAGCAAGCGGGCAAGGATCAGATCACTGGTCCCGTGGAGCAGTTGGTTAGCTCGCCACCCTGTCAAGGTGGAGGTCGCGGGTTCAAGTCCCGTCGGGATCGCAGGAGCGCAGGGCCCGGAACTTCGAGTTCCGGGCCCTATCGCATTTCCCCGGCGCAGGCAAGGCGACACCGCTGTGAGCACCGTCACTGACGCCCCTTCAGAAGACGACTTCCGGAGCATCTCCGCAAAGCCCCCTGATTTAATATGTAAAATTGTACTGTCATTCCCGGTAATTCCCCCCTCCCCCATTCACCCCACGGGAATCCCGCATTCCGGCCCCGGACATGCCGAAGGGCCGCACCCCCGACCCGGCGGAGTCGGAGAGGCGGCCCTTCGGACCTACGAGCGCATTCCCGACCCGGCGGAGTCGGACGATGGGCCCGGGGAAGAACTGGGGGATCAGACCTCGGTGCGCTGGGCCGGAATACCGGCCAGCAGGGCACGCACCTCCGCCTCGCGGTAGCGGCGGTGGCCGCCGAGAGTCCGAATCGACGTGAGCTTGCCGGCCTTGGCCCAGCGGGTCACCGTCTTCGGGTCCACGCGGAACATGGTGGCGACCTCTGCCGGCGTCAGCAGGGGCTCGGCGTCAGGGGTACGAGCGGTCATGAGCGGCCTCCTCGGGAGAACCGAACCAGGGCGGTTCTATCCTTCAAATTCTGCACCTTGACCCGCGATGCCCGAAATGGCACGGACGGGCCGAGTCGGTTATAGGACGAACGGCTTGTCCTGGTGTCTACAACTACACCATCCGTCCAGCCCTATCGGCCAAACCGCCAAAATTGACCCCTCACGGGTTCAAGGGCGACGGATGGCCATGGACCACCCCATAGCGGACAGTCACACAGCGGTGACGTCCGGTCACGGTGCGGCACGCCTGAGTGAGCTTGGGTTGGTTGTCCCATTTTGACACATAGGTCTGAGTTGGCGTCAACGGTGAGCAGTGTCACGTTTCTCGGCTATTGACCCGATCTGGGACCATGGTCCCAAAAACCCTCCCAATGGTATGGACCATCCTCTCCTGTCGCACCTGCATTCGACCAGGGGGCATTTTCTGACACCCTCTCAGCCCCCGTGAGCATCCCCCGCCCCAGGGCCGATCACGCTCAGGAGGAGTGCCGCAGCGCCAGCACCCGCCGCCAGCGCGCCGACAGGGCCTCGTAGCGGCGCAGCGCCCCGGTCGGGTCGCCGGACCGCAAGGCCGCCAGACCGTCCGCGAGTTCGCCCACCGAGCGCTCCTCGGCCACCGCGCGCGGGCCGAGCAGCTGCACCAGGCCGCCGTAGTCGAGTTCCACCAGCGAGCGCGGGTGGAACTCCTCCAGCCAGCGCCCGACCTCCTCCGCGCCGTCGGCGAGGGCCGCGCCCGCCGCCCGCTCGCGCAGCGCCCGGTAGGCCCGGGCCACCCGGCGGCGGGCCTGCACCATCGGCGTCAGGTAGAACAGCGCGGCGGGCTCCGGCCGTTCGCCGTCCCCGGCGGAGCCGTACTCGCCGGCCGGCAGGTGGTGGCGGTCCTCCTCGCCGAACGCCAGGAACCACTGCAGCGGCACCTCCCAGCGGCTGGAGCGGATCCACGGCCGGGCGTCGGGGTGGTCCTGCTGCCACTGCGTCCGGGCGGTCTCCGCGGCCGTGCGCAGGGCCGGCGGCAGCACGGTGTCCACCAGGTGGGCGGGCAGCGTCCGGCGCAGCTCCTGCAGGGCCAGCCAGCCGCGCAGCCGGGTCGTCCACGGGCAGATGTAGGTGACGCCGTCCGTGACCCGCACGTAGGCGTGCCCGTCCTCCTGGTCAGGCAGCGGACGGGGCGTCAGGGCGGCCAGGGCGGCCAGGGCGGCGCGCTGTTCGGCGAGGGCGGCGCCGGTCACCGGACGGCCCGGCCCGTCGGCGTCGGGGCCGTGTGCGGCGGCGTAGGCCTGCCAGCGGCCCCGGTCCGGTTCCGGGTAGGCGGCCAGCGGCTCGTAGACCCGCAGCTGCGCGGTGTACGGCGGGAGCACGGAGGTACGCGGGGCGGTCACGCTCCGCATGTTCGCATGCGCCTCAGGGACGCGTCAGGGTGTCGTGGAGAAGGCTTCGATCGTTATAGCTCGGGGCCCGCCCGGGGGCAGATTCGAAGGCAGCCCCGAGGCTAGGCTTCGACCAGACGCCCGCACCACCGTCGCGGGCCATCATTGCTGGAGTCACCACCGTGACCGACGTACACACCACGCACCCCGCACCAGGCGTGCTGGGCCGAGTCTTCGGCACCGGCCAGGAGGGCGACGGGCACGAGCAGGTCGTGCTCTGCCACGACCGTTCCACCGGCCTCAAGGCGATCATCGCCATCCACTCCACCGCCCTCGGCCCGGCCCTCGGCGGCACCCGGTTCTTCCCGTACGCGAGCGAGGAGGAGGCGCTGACCGACGCGCTGAACCTCTCCCGCGGAATGAGCTACAAGAACGCCCTCGCCGGGCTCGACCTCGGCGGCGGCAAGGCCGTGATCATCGGCGACCCGAACAAGGACAAGAACGAGGCGATGCTGCGCGCCTACGGGCGCTTCGTGCAGAGCCTGCGCGGCCGCTACATCACCGCCTGCGACGTGGGCACCTACGTCCAGGACATGGACGTGATCGCCCGGGAGACCGAGTTCGTCACCGGCCGCTCGCCCGAGCACGGCGGCGCCGGCGACTCCTCCGTCCTCACCTCCTTCGGCGTCTTCCAGGGCATGCGCGCCTCCGCCCAGGCCCGTTGGGGCCAGCCCACCCTGCGCGGCAAGCGGGTCGGCGTGGCGGGCGTCGGCAAGGTCGGCCACTACCTGGTCGACCACCTGGTCGCGGACGGCGCCACCGTGGTCGTCACCGACGTCTCCGAGGCCGCCGTGAACCGGGTCCGGGCCGCCCACCCGGAGGTCGAGGTGGTGGCCGACACCGCCGCCCTGCTCGCCTCCGGCCTGGACGTGTACGCCCCGTGCGCGCTCGGCGGCGCGCTCACCGACGAGACCGTGGGGGCGCTCGGCGCGGCCGGCACCTCGATCGTCTGCGGCGCGGCCAACAACCAGCTCGCCCACGCGGGCGTGGAGAAGGACCTCGCCGACCGCGGCATCCTGTACGCGCCCGACTACCTGGTGAACTCCGGCGGCGTGATCCAGGTCGCCGACGAGATCGAGGGCTTCAACTTCGACCGGGCGAAGAACAAGGCCACCAGGATCTTCGACACCACGCTGGAGATCTTCACCCGGGCCGCCGCCGACGGCATCCCGCCGGCGGCCGCCGCCGACCGCCTCGCCGAGAAGCGGATGCGGGAGATCAGCGCGCTGCGCTCGGTCCTGCTGCCGGCCGCCCGCCGGAGCTGACCGCCGCGGTTCGGACGCGCGGGGTCGGCACGGCCCGGCCCCGCGCATCACGATGTGGAACCGGATTCTCAGTCTGTCCCCCGAACGGGCGATACCGCGCCTCCTTCGGGGGATAATCTCTGCAGGAACGACGGGACCGGCATCGCGCCGGACAGCCTGCAAAAGCCCCGAAATTCCCCTCTGACCTGGGCGGACCTGGTTCGAGGGGGCTTGGGTGCGCGCCACGTCACACCGGCGACGTACCGTCCGGCGGCGGAAACAGGTACCGTTAATGCTCCAAGGGACGGTTTCCCACTTCGGGCAGGCCGGACCTGATCATCAACACGTGTCAGACTCGGGGCCGTGAGCCCCACCGTTGAGGGGGTCGACCCATGGGGCGCGGCCGGGCCAAGGCCAAGCAGACGAAGGTCGCCCGCGAGCTGAAGTACAACAGCGGCGGGTTCGACGCTAACCGTCTGTCTCACGAGCTGGGTGTATCTCCGTCCACCGCGATCGAGCCGGAGCCGATCGAGGACGACGACGAGGACGACCCCTACGCGGCGTACGCGGACATGTACGACGACGATGACGACGACGACGAGGACACCCCTCCGGCTCGTCGCCGCGCGTAACGTTCTTCGACCGGGCCGGCCCGGGCGCTCCCTGTGGGCGCCGGGCCGGTTTTCGGCGTACCTGTTCCGCGACCGTCGTTGCGCATGAGCCGTGGCGCATGAGAAAGGCCCCGCCGTGGCGGGGCCCTTCAGCGTGCCCGGGTCAGAACGCCTCGTAGGCGTTGTACAGCGCCGCGCCGCCGTCGTGCTCCGCGTCGCGCTCGACCACGTCGCCGAGCAGCCACGCCTCGACGCCGCGGTCCTCCAGCACCGACAGCACCACGTCGACCGACTCCGGCGGGACGACGGCGACCATGCCGACGCCCATGTTGAGGGTCTTCTCGATCTCCAGGGTCTGCATCGCGCCGACCTTGGCGACGGTCTGGAACACCGGCAGCGGGGTCCAGGTGCCGCGGTCCAGGCGGGCGTGCAAGTGGTCCGGGATCACCCGGGCCAGGTTGGCGGCCAGGCCGCCGCCGGTGACGTGCGAGAAGGCGTGGATCTCGGTGGCGCGGGTGAGCGCCAGGCAGTCCAGGGAGTAGATCCGGGTCGGCTCCAGCAGCTCCTCGCCGAGGGTGCGGCCGAACTCCTCGACCTGGCGGTCGAGCTTCCAGCCGGCCTGGTTCAGCAGCACGTGCCGGACCAGCGAGTAGCCGTTGGAGTGCAGACCGGACGCGGCCATCGCGATCACCACGTCGCCGGCCCGGACCCGGTCCGCGCCGAGCAGCGCGTCGGCCTCGACCACGCCGGTGCCGGCGCCGGCCACGTCGTACTCGTCGGGGCCGAGCAGGCCCGGGTGCTCGGCGGTCTCGCCGCCGATGAGCGCGCAGCCGGCCAGCGTGCAGCCCTCGGCGATGCCCTTGACGATGGCGGCGACCCGCTCCGGGACGACCTTGCCGACGCAGATGTAGTCGGTCATGAACAGCGGCTCGGCACCGCAGACCACCAGGTCGTCGACGACCATGCCGACCAGGTCGTGGCCGATGGTGTCGTGCTTGTCCATGGCCTGGGCGATGGCCACCTTGGTGCCCACGCCGTCGGTGGCGGAGGCCAGCAGCGGGCGCTCGTAGCGCTTGAAGGCGGAGGCGTCGAACAGTCCGGCAAAGCCGCCCAGGCCGCCCAGCACCTCGGGACGGTTGGTCTTCTTCACCCACTGCTTCATCAGCTCGACGGCACGGTCGCCGGCCTCGATGTCGACACCCGCGGCGGCGTAGGTCGCCCCGGTCTCGTTGCTGGTCACCTGGTGTGGCCCTTTCGAAGTGGTGGTGCTGCCTCCCCCGGCCGGGCCGGGATGGGCGCCCCCGGCCCGTGCCGGGGGCGGTGCGCGCACGTCAGGGGCGTCGCAGCGCGTCCGCCGCGCCCGCGCCGCCCAGCAGCGACTGCACGCCGTCCAGATCGCTGGTCTGCTTGCCGCCGCGGACCGGCTGCTGCTTGGCCGCCTGACCGCCGGCGATCTCCGCCTCCAGCAGCAGCTTGCCGAGCAGCGCCGGGTCGGGCAGCTCCATCGGGTACTCGCCGTCGAAGCAGGCCCGGCAGAGCTTGTCCTTGGGCTGCTTGGTGGCCTCGATCATCCCGTCGATGGAGATGTAGGCCAGCGAGTCGGCGCCCAGCGAGCGGCCGATCTCGTCGACCGACAGGCCGTTGGCGATCAGCTCGGCGCGGGTGGCGAAGTCGATGCCGAAGAAGCACGGCCACTTCACCGGCGGCGAGGAGATCCGGATGTGGACCTCGGCGGCACCGGCCTCGCGGAGCATCCGCACCAGGGCGCGCTGGGTGTTGCCGCGGACGATCGAGTCGTCCACGACCACCAGGCGCTTGCCCCGGATGACTTCCTTGAGCGGGTTGAGCTTCAGCCGGATGCCCAGCTGGCGGATGGTCTGGTTGGGCTGAATGAAGGTACGGCCCACGTAGGCGTTCTTCACCAGGCCGGAGCCGAACGGGATGCCGCTGGCCTCGGCGTACCCGATCGCGGCGGGCGTGCCGGACTCGGGAGTCGCTATCACCAGGTCGGCGTCGGCCGGGGCCTCGGCGGCCAGCTTGCGGCCCATCTCCACTCGGGAGAGGTGCACGTTGCGGCCGGCGATCGAGGTGTCCGGGCGGGCCAGGTACACGTACTCGAAGACGCAGCCCTTGGGCTTGGCCTCGGCGAAGCGCGAGGAGCGCATGCCGTTCTCGTCGATGGCGATCAGCTCGCCGGGCTCCACCTCGCGGATGAAGCTGGCGCCGACGATGTCGAGGGCGGAGGTCTCGGAGGCGACCACCCAGCCGCGCTCGATCCGGCCCAGCACCAGCGGGCGGATGCCCTGCGGGTCACGGGCGGCGTAGAGCGTGTGCTCGTCCATGAAGACCAGCGAGAAGGCGCCCTTGACCTCGGGCAGCACCTTCTGTGCCGCCTCTTCGATGGTCAGGTCGGGGTGGCCCGCCAGCAGAGCGGTCAGCAGGTCGGTGTCGTTGGTCGCCGCAGTGCGCCCGGAGCGGGAGACGTGCTCCTCGCCGGGCAGTTCGGCGACCTTCGCCGCGAGTTCGGCGGTGTTGACCAGGTTTCCGTTGTGGCCGAGGGCCAGCGAACCGTTGGCGGTCGCCCGGAAGGTCGGCTGGGCGTTCTCCCAGACCGAGGACCCGGTGGTCGAGTAGCGGGCATGTCCGACGGCGATATGCCCGTGCAACGACCCCAGGGAGGTCTCGTCGAAGACCTGGGAGACGAGTCCCATGTCCTTGAAGACGAGAATCTGGGAGCCGTTGCTCACTGCGATGCCCGCGGATTCCTGTCCGCGGTGCTGCAGGGCATAGAGGCCGAAGTACGTGAGCTTTGCGACCTCCTCGCCGGGAGCCCAGACACCGAAGACGCCGCAAGCGTCCTGGGGGCCTTTCTCACCGGGAAGAAGATCGTGGTTGAGTCGTCCGTCACCACGTGGCACGTCTCCGAGTCTAGGGCAGATGGCGGGAACGCCCTGATGGCAGCCTCGCGGTACGCGCGTAGACCTCACCCCTTACCAGCTTTTCGGCCCTTCGGCGACCGGCTTCACGCCCTTGTCATCAGGCCTTCGCACGGTGGACGGACACCTCGGGCGGCCCGGTGTTGTGAGCCTGCTCACCCGGCGGGCACCAGCAGCCGCCAGGAGTCCGGGCGGACCGTCCAGGTGCGGTGGCGGACCGGGCCGACGGGGCAGCCGTCGGCCTCGTAGCCGAAGCCGCGCCCGGCCACGGTGAGCCGACCGGCCCGCAGGCGGCGCGGGCTGCCGTCCAGATCGAGGGCGAGTTCCATGGCGTCGTCGACCATGGCGACCCGCAGGTGGCGCACCCGCTGGTGGACGTCGGCCAGCAGTCGGCCGTCGGCCTCGATGCGCAGTTCCTCGGATCCGGAGGGGCTCGCCTGCTCGGCCGCAGCCAATTTCGCCCATAGCGAACGCCAGCCACCCGTTCGGCCCTGCCGCGGGCCGGTGAAACGGACCTCGGAGAGCACCACTCCGCCGCCGTCGTCGAGCAGCAGCCCGAGCCGCCGGGCACTGCCCGCCAGCACCGTCCGGGCGGCCGCCACCGGCTCGGCCGGCACCCCCAGCAGCCGGGCCGTCGCGGTGGCCACCGGACCCCCGACCGGGACCAGGCCGACCGGGTCGGCGTCCAGCTCCCGTTGCCGGTGCAGGGCCTGCAGAACCCGCTGCAGCGCCTGGTCCGAACCGATCACCACGGCACGCCGGCGACCCCGGTGCGCGAGCACCCGGTCCAGCTCGGACGGACTCTCCGGCAGGGTGACCTTCACGTCGGCCCCACCGCACAGCACATCCTTGGCGATCCGCACCGATTCGCCGTCCGCCTGCCTGGCCGACGGGTCCAGCACCACCAGGAGCGGCCCGGCCCCCTCGGCGTCCGGGGGGCGGGATACGGGCGTGGACAGCGACGACACGACCGGTCCTTCCTCAGGTAATCTCTCGGTGCAAGAGCCCCTTGCGCCATTGCGCCAGGGGCTTGGTCCATCTCGGGGCAGACTGCGGTCTTCGCAGGATGCCCCAACCGGAAGGGGTGTACGCCTGTGCCGGCACTCGTGCTCGTTGGTGCCCAGTGGGGAGACGAGGGCAAGGGAAAGGCCACCGACCTGCTCGGCGGCTCCGTCGACTACGTCGTCCGCTACCAGGGCGGCAACAACGCCGGTCACACGGTGGTCATCGGCGACCAGAAGTACGCCCTCCACCTGCTGCCTTCCGGCATCCTCAGCCCGAACGTCGTGCCGGTGATCGGCAACGGCGTGGTGATCGACCCGGGCGTGCTGCTCTCCGAGCTGCGGGGCCTGAACGACCGCGGCATCGACACCTCCAAGCTGCTGATCTCGGGCAACGCCCACCTGATCACCCCGTACCACCGGACGCTGGACAAGGTCACCGAGCGCTTCCTCGGCAAGCGCCGGATCGGCACCACCGGCCGCGGCATCGGCCCGGCCTACGCCGACAAGATCAACCGCGTGGGCATCCGGGTCCAGGACCTGTTCGACGAGTCGATCCTGCGCCAGAAGATCGAGGCGGCGCTGCACGACAAGAACCAGCTCCTGGTCAAGCTCTACAACCGCCGCGCGATCCCGGCCGACCTGGTGCTCGAGGAGTACCTGGGCTACGCCGACAAGATCAAGCCGTACCTGGCGGACACCACCCTCGTCCTGGACGAGGCGCTGAAGGCCGGCAAGGTCGTGCTGCTGGAGGGCGGCCAGGGCACCCTGCTGGACGTCGACCACGGCACGTACCCGTTCGTCACCTCGTCGAACCCGACCTCGGGCGGCGCCTGCACCGGCTCCGGCATCGGTCCCACCAAGATCGACCGGGTGATCGGCATCCTGAAGGCCTACACCACCCGCGTCGGCTCGGGCCCGTTCCCGACCGAGCTGCTGGACGCGGACGGCGAGGCGCTGCGGCGGATCGGCGGCGAGCGCGGTGTGACCACCGGCCGCGACCGGCGCTGCGGCTGGTTCGACGCGGTGATCGCCCGCTACGCGACCCGGGTCAACGGCCTGACCGACTTCTTCCTGACCAAGCTGGACGTGCTGACCGGCTGGGAGCAGATCCCGGTCTGCGTCGCGTACGAGATCGACGGGCAGCGGGTCGAGGAACTCCCGTACAACCAGTCGGACTTCCACCACGCGAAGCCGATCTACGAGAACCTGCCGGGCTGGAGCGAGGACATCTCGAAGGCGAAGACCTTCAGCGACCTGCCGAAGAACGCGCAGGCGTACGTGAAGGCGCTGGAGGAGATGTCGGGCGCGCCGATCTCGGCGATCGGCGTCGGCCCCGGCCGGACCGAGACCATCGAGATCAACTCCTTCCTGTAGGTCGGACTCGAAAGGCCCGGCACCCCCGTCGCGGGGGTGCCGGGCCTTTCGCACGGCCACTTGGTTTTGCACTAGTGCAGATATCGCTTGCGCCTAGTGCAAATGTCCCCCTACGGTGTGCCGCATGACCGCGAAGCTGCCCGCCCCCGTTGTCCTGACCGGCCGCCACATCCGGCTGGAGCCGCTGACCCGCGCCCACATGCCCGACCTGTTCGCCGCCGGCGGCGGGGACGAGGAACTGTGGCGCTGGGTCCCGGTGCCGATGCCCCGCACGCCGGAGGACATGGCGCAGGTGATCGACGCCCGGCTGGCCGACGTGCACTGCGAGCCGTACGCGGTGATCTCGCTCGCCGACGGACGGGCGATCGGAGTGAGCTGCTACTTCGAGGCGGACGCCGCCGAGGAGCAGGTGGAGATCGGCGGCACCTGGTACGCGCGCTCCGTGTGGCGGACGGCGGTGAACACCGAAGCGAAGCTGCTGCTGCTGACGCACGCCTTCGAGGACCTGGGCATGGGCCGGGTCAGCTGGCGCACCGACATCAACAACGAGCGATCGCAGAACGCGATCCGGCGGCTCGGCGCCTCCTACGAGGGCACCTTCCGGCGCGACAAGCAGCGCGTGGACGGCAGCTGGCGGGACACCGTGTACTTCTCGATGCTGGCCGACGAGTGGCCGGCCGCGAAGGCCCGGCTGGCCGGGCGGCTGGCCGCGGGCTGAGGAGCCGTCAGTAGATGGCGGCGGAGACGATCGCCGCGACCGCCAGGTTGGTGGCGGCGGTCACCCACACCGCCGGGTGCGGCTCGGGGTCGACCAGCAGCTCGCCCAGCCTGCCGGGCGTGACCAGGTCGAGCACCCAGAACGAGACCGCCATCAGCAGCAGGCCGAACAGCCCGAACACGGCGGCCGCGGCCAGGCCCTTGCCGAACTCCTGGTAGGTGGAGATCACGGCGGTGAACACGATCGCGCCGACCGACAGCAGCGCGGAGCTCAGCACCACGGCGGCGTTGCGGTTGCGCTCGATCCAGATCTGCCGGCGCAGCTCACCGGGCGTCAGCACGTCCACCAGCACGACACCGAGCAGCAGCAGGACCAGGCCGACGCCGCCGTACGCCGCCGCGTAGCCCAGCTGGTGAAGGATGTCGCTCACTCCGGTCCGCCCCCTCGCGTCCGCCTGCCGCCCCGTGCCGAGGACCGGCACAACATAGCGCACGGGGCGGGCGGCGCAGCCGGGCGTCGTTCAGTCGTTGTGCTCGACCAGGCGGTCCAGGCAGACCGCGACGGCGATCATCAGCGGGACGTCGGCGCCGTCCTCGATCTCCACGCCGTACTCGTCACGGACGCTGAACCACTTGCGGGAGACCTCGCCGATCCGGTGCCCGTCGTTCTTGACGGTGTACTCCTTGTCGATCAGGTCGCCGTGGATCTCCCACTCGCCGCCGTTCTCCAGCTCCACGTGGTACTTGTCGTGGAACGGGGTGAACAGCTTCTTGCGGACGGTGGCGACCACGTCCCCGTCGGCGTTCTCGATCTTCATCGCGTCGCGGACGGTCAGCACCTTCTCCCGGATGGTGGCGACCGTGCGGCCGGCGGTGTCCTGCAGCTCGAAGGTGTCGCGCAGCCGCAGTACCTTGCCGTCCACCAGGAAGCACTTCTCGCCGTGCTCGTCCTCGACCCAGTAGTCGTCGCCGATCGCGAACAGGCGCTCCTTGACCACGAACTTCCGACCCATGATCCGACTCCTCGTCTGCTTGCCGGCCCGCCGTCGGGCGGCCCTCGCCATGGTGCCAGCCGGAACTCAGGTGAGGTCCCACAACAGGCGGTAGTACGCGAGGCGTTCCCCGTCCGGCTCGACGCCGTACGCGTCCAGCAGGGGACGTTCCCAGCCGGGGCCGTAGTTCCAGACCGTGCTCCAGCTCGCCACCGCGAGGTCGGCCCAGCGGTCGGCCACTCCGAGGGTGTCCAGGTCGACGTGGCCGGTGGGGCGGCCGTCGTCGCCGACCAGGGTGTTGGGGGCGCACGAGTCGCCGTGGCAGACCACCTCGACGTCCACCGGCGGCGGGTCGGCGAGGATCGCGAGCGCCCGCTCCACGGTGCCGTGGTGGCGCAGGTCCGGGTGCCAGTCGGCGGGGTCGCGGCGCAGCGCGACGGCGCGGTCGATCCGGTCGCGCAGGGACCACGTGTAGGGGCAGTCGGCCACCGGCAGCGCCTCGTGGAAGGCGCGCAGGCCTTCGCCGATCGCGCGGACGGCGACCGCCGGGGTCTTCCTCAGCTCCGGGTCGACGGCGGAACGGCCGGGCAGGCCCGCCGTCAGCAGCCAGCGCCCCGTCCCGTCGCCGCCGAGCGCGAGCACCTCGGGCACGGCGGTGAACGCCCGGGCCCAGCGCAGGCGTTCGGCCTCCGCGTCGAGATCGGCCCCGCTGCCGGCGGGCGCCCACTTCACGAACCGGCGATCCGGGCCGTCGCCCAGACGGAACGTCAGCCCGCCGAGCTCGTTGCGCCACACCGGCACCGGCGTGACGCCGCGGGCCAACTCGGTGATCGCGGGCGGAACGGCGACGTCTTCCTCGGGTACGTATGCGGCCATCGGACCAGTGTCGCGCAACGCCCCGCGAACCCTCCTGCGGTTTTTCCGCACTGGGCCAACCTCGCGGACGTGCAACGATCCGTCCATCCCCCTCCCCGTGGCGAGCCCGGGGCGCTAGCTTCTGCTCGCATGGAGATCGGCGAACTGATCGGGACCGGCCGCACCGCGGACGTCTGGGCACTGAACGACGGGCGGGTACTGCGCCGCTACCGGGACGGGCTGAGCGCCGACGGCGAGGCCGAGGTGATGACGCACCTGGCCGAGCACGGCTACCCGGTGCCCGCGGTGTGGGCCGCCGAACGGCCCGAGGACCTGATCATGGAGCGGCTCGGCGGCCCCACCATGCTGGAGTCGCTGGTCGCCGGGACGATCAGCCCGGGCGCGGCCGGCGAACTGCTCGCCGAACTGCTGCGCCGGCTGCACGAGATCCCGCCGCGCGCCGCCACCCGCCCCGGCGACCGGGTCCTGCACCTCGACCTGCACCCCGACAACGTGCTGCTCACCGCGCACGGCCCGGTGGTCATCGACTGGTTCACCGCCGCCGAGGGCGAGCCCGGCCTCGACGACGCGATGAGCGCCGTCATCCTCGCCCAGGCCCTCCACGACCGCCCCGACACGGCCTGCACCATCCTCACCCCGCTACTGCGCGGCCTCCCACCGCTCACCGACCACCACTTGGCCGAGGCCCGCGCCCGCCGCGCCGCCAACCCGACCCTGACCACCGAGGAGATCGCCGCACTCGACGACGCCCTCGCCCTGATCCGCGACTGCGCCGCGGGCCGGGGCGCGGGCTAGGCCGCGGGCTCCGCGAGTGGGCCTTGTGCCGCGGGCTGGGCCGCGGGCTCCGCGAGCAGGCCGGTGAGGAACTCCAGCCGGGCGGTCGCCGGGCCGCACTCGCGCGCCGCCGCCAGCGCGGCCCGGGCCTCCGCGGGCCGGCCGGCCCGGTGGAAGGCCAGGGCCAGCGTGGCGTGCGCCATGGTGCGGCGCAGCGGCGCGCTGCCGACGTTCGCGGCGGCGCGCGCCTCGTCGATCGCCGGACCGGGCCGGCCCTCGGCGAGTTCGAACAGGGCGGGCAGGTCGCTGCCCACCCGGTACTCGCGGGGAGCGCGGCGCACGGCGCGGAACAGGGTGCGGAAGGCCTCCCGGTCGGCGTCGGTGGCCTCGCCGGTCTCGTCCAGGTAGGCCAGTGCCCGGGCGTGCAGCTGCTGCTGCGCCGGGTCGGCCGCTTCGCCCGCCGATTCGGCTGCGGCGTCCACGAGCTCGCGGTACCGGCCCTCGGCGAGCAGCACCGACATCCGGAGCGTGCGGACGGCCGGGCCGGGCGGGAGGGCGTTCAGCAGGCGGCGCGCCTCGGCGACGTCGCGCTGGATCACCGCCGTCACCTCCTGCACCGCCCCGTCCTGGTCGTCGGGCCCGGGGGCCGACCGGAGCGTCACCGCCATCAGCACCGGGGCCGCGCCGGCCAGCAGGCATCCCAGCGCCGCGGACCGGCCGAACGCGCCGCCCGCCGACGCCAGCAGCAGCGCGCACAGCGCATCCGCGCCGACGAACGGCAGCAGGGCGGACAGCAGCTGCCGCACCGTCAGCGACGCCGCACCGCCGAGACCCAGCGGCCGCACCACCGGCACCGGGATCCGTCGCACCTGCCACACCCCCCGTGGATCGACCGAGGTGCGCAGCGGCGTCCCCATCCCGAACACCCAGCCCACGGCCCGCAGCCCGAACCACCGCGCCGGACCCGCCAGGTACCCGGCCCACAGCCAACTCTCCGCGTACAGCCCCGCCAGTACCCCGATCGCGACCGGCAGGTGCCCGGGCCCGCCGACGAAGTACTGCCAGAACACCACCAGGAACACCACCGCCCCGTAGATCCGGGACACCGTCCTCCAGCGCCGCAGCGCGTCACCGTTCACGGCGAGGGATCGTGCCAGAACTTCCCCGTGCCCCGGAAGGGGTTCGGCCCTTTCCCGGCTTGCCCGTTCGGAGCAGAGTGCCGCGAGGAACCGACATGGTCATGGCCGGGGGAGACGTTCGGCAGACGCACCGCCTTCGGGCGATGTCACCACCGCAGCTCCGCCGGGCTGGCCGGCTGCTCGCCGCCCTCACCCCGTTGACGCCGGCCGGGCTGTCGGCGCTCGCCACCGACCCGGGCTTCACGACGCCCGCCGACGCGGCCGCCCTCCTGGTGCCGGCGGCCGCCCTGCTCACCCTCGCGGTACTGCGGGCCGGCCGGCGGTCGGTGGTCCTCGGCGCCCTCTGCGGCACGGTGCTGCCGGCCGTGCCGGGCGCCGCGTTCGCGGACGAGCTGCTGCGGCGCCGGGGCGTCGACACGGAGGTCGTCGTCACGGCCGCGCACCGCACGACGAGCCTGTTCGGCGGCTCCGACTGGACCTGCGACCTCCGCCGCACCGACGGCCGCCCCCTCCCGCACGCCGCCCTCACCGGGAGCCTCTGCCCGGGCCCGGAACAGATCGGCCGCACCGCGACCGTCACCGTGGACCCGACCGGCTGGACGCCCCCGACCTCCACCGACCCGGGCAGCTGGGACCGCACCGACCTCGCCCCGGCCGTCGCCCTCCTCGTCGCCACCACCGCCCGCTGGTCCTGGCTCGCCCTCTCCCCCACCCGCAGCCGCCTCACGCGCCTTCGGGGCCCGGTGAGCACGTGCCGTCGGCTACGGACGGGCCGCCTTGATGCGGCCCCGGAGTCGTAGACGATCGCGTTCACGCGCCGTGCCGCTCCGCGATCCGGCGGACCGGCCCATGAGCTCGTCGACCCGCGCCGAAGCGGTCCGGCGCTCCTCGGCTCGGCCTTCTCGCTCATATTCCAAGTTCACCCGGAACACCCGCCCCGGCCATGGGGTTGGATGAGGGCATGGCTTCTCGTGCACGTGTCCGCGCCCCCGAGCTGGTGGGTGCCGGTGGATGGCTCAACACAGGCGGCAAGGATCTTTCGCTGGCGGATTTCTGCGGCAAGATCGTGATTGCCGACTTCTGGACGTCCTACACAATGTAGGGATCTCCAGAGGGGGCGTACGTGCACCACCGCACCCTGTGTGACCTGTACCTTCGACTGTCCTTGGACCGGGACGGCAAGACAGCGATCGAACGCCAGGAAGCCGACTGCCGCGCATGGGCCGAGCGCAACGGCCTGACGGTCCGCAAGGTCCACATCGACCGGGGGCGCTCCGGCTACAAGGACGTTGAGCGCAAGGGGTTCGACTCCGCCCTTGTCGCCGTCACGGCGGGCGTCGTCGGGACGCTGATCGTATGGAAGCTGGACCGGCTGTCCCGCAAGGGCATCGGCCAGGTCGGCAAGGTCCTGGACGACATCGAGAAGGCGGGCGGCCGACTGGTCTCCGTCGTGGACGGTCTCGACACCTCGAACGACTCAGCCCGCATGGTCGTCGCCATGCTCGCCGAACTCGCCCGCTCCGAGTCGAAGAACCTCGGCACCCGCGTGGCCCACGCGAAGCGGCACCTGCGCCGACAGGGCCAGTGGATCGGCGGACAGCCGCCGTACGGGTTGCTGGTCAACCCCGGCACGAAGAAGCTGGTGCACGACCCCGAGACGGCCGTCTACGCCCGACTGATCGCGGATGACGCGCTGGCCGGCAAGTCCCTGGTGCAGATCGCCCGGCTGCTCAACGAGTACGACATTCCCGCAGCGCGAGGCGGCCAGTGGAACGCCGCGAGCATCATGAATCTGCTCAAGTCCCCAGCCTTCGCCGGTCTGATGCCGGAGACGGAATCCGTCGAAGCCGAGGACGGCAGCCGAAAGTTCACGAGCCGCGTGTTCCCGTACCGGCACCCCGAGACACTCGACACCGTGAGCATCGGCGAAGGCATCATCACCGTCGGCGAACGCGAGCGGATCATCCGGCAGTTGGAAGCCCGGACACGCATGCAGGCCGGCAAGCGGATGCCGAAGCCGGTCGGCACCGCGCTGCTCACGGGCATGGTGTTCTGCGACGTACCTGGCTGCGGACGCCGGATGCACAAGGTCGGCGGCAGCTACCAGTGCATGGCCCGACGTGCGGGCAACCAGTGCCCCGGCGCGAACGCGGTGGCCGACCGCGTGGACCAGTACGTCTCGGAGTGGTTCCTCTCGCTGCTCCCGACACTCGAACCGAACGACCCGCTGTTGGTCGCCATCGCCGACCGGTGGGTGAAGAAGGCCGACCCCGAGATGTTCGCCAAGCGCGACGCCATCACCGACGAGATCGCCGACCAGGAAGCCCGGTTGTCGGACCTGGAAGACGCGCGGTACCTGCGCGGCGAGTTCGACCGTCCGGGAGCGCTTGAGCGCTACCAGCGGCTTGCGGACCGTCTTCAGAGCCGCATCGACGGCCTTCGCGCCGACCTTGCCTCGCTGCCACTCCCCGCAGTCGACATCTCCCCGTTGCTGGACGAAGAACTGCTGCGCCCCGCCTGGGAGGCATCGACGCACGAGCAGAAGCGGGACCGCCTGTCTCTCGCCATAGACGGAGTGTTCATCAGCAAGGGCGAGCGGGGGAAGCGGTTCGTGCCGGAGCAGCGCGTCCGAGTCAAGTGGGCTGAGATCAAGGACTAGTTACCGTCCGCCAGGCAGTCCAAAGCTCCATCCAGCCCCGCTCGGCCTTCCAGTGGCCGGGCGGGGTTCTTCACGCGCGCACGTGGCCGGCCAGCCGTTCCCGGTGGTGGGGTGACGGACAGCATCGTGTTTTCTCTTCCCCCTTGTCTTTATTTGTTTGTTTTGCTCTCTCTTTTCACCTAAACATGGCCTGACCTGTTGTTCTTCGACAGCGGGGAGTCACTTGGAGACTGGTGATTGGTCCTTTTTGGTCCACTTTGGCTCCCCTCTTGCACAACAGCGGGGTTGAAGTGACTGCACATTTTCAAGTGGGGGACCCTTGGGAAAGTACATGGATGACGCTCTCGCCCGCCGGGCGTGGGACGCCGCCGCATTCGCAGCCTCACAGCAAGGCGCACCGGCCGTGCCGTTCACGTGGAGCGGGACACAGTGGGAGACGCCGGGCGGGGAGTGGCGCGACCTGCCACTGATCCGCCGGGGCATGGGCGAGTGGCTGGCGAACCTGGCAGGATGGCTGCGGTACGAGAACTACGAAGCCATGAAGATCGCCGAACGAAAGGCCGAGCTGGAGCGGGACGCGACGAGATTCGAGCTGGACGCGCGCCTGGCCCTCACGGATGCGGGGGCCAGGGCATACGCGCAGCGCCAGGTCTACGCGCTACGTAGCGAGGCTGCTGGGATCGACGTTCCACCGATGACCGTGGAGCTGGTGGAGATCGAAGCGATGGAAGCACTGTCGGGCGAGATGCTGTCGGCCACCGACACGCGCGCCACTCAACTCCTCTCGTTGGCTTCGCAGTTCGATTCCTTCCGAGCACCGATGCGCGATCCGGCCGACTGGGTGTCACACCTGGCTCCCGCTCCGCGCAGCGAACACGTGCGCACTTCATTGGCGTGGGAGGCGTTCACGGCAGCGGAGCCGGCGTTGGCCGGGGCGCTCGGAAGCCGGACGGGCAAGCGCCTGCTGTTCGCGGCGATGGACAAGCGGTTCGGCGCCAGGCGCAAGCTCGGCGGCTACGACGGCTGGCGGGGCGTGACGCTGGGCGCGTGACGGGTGCGAGGGCGGCGATCGGCAGGGAGAGCGTTCACCGTCCTCGCGACTTCCAGGCTTTGCGCGAGCCGCCCCAGGCGGGTACCCCCCTTCGCACTGTGCAGCAACCGGCAGGGAGGGAAAACTCTCGTGCGGCCTATCGGACTGTTTTCGCGGAGCGGTGACGCAGGGTCACCCAATCACCGTGTCTCAGAAACGATGGTTTGCGAGACGGCTGCGAATGGGCTGCGAAGGGGGCCCTTTGGATGTTTAAAACCCGTCTCAAAACGTATCGCAACCACTTGAAGTTATGAGACGAGTTATGAGACATTCTGGTCATGGCGAAGAACACGGGACACCTGATCGGCTACGCGCGCGTCTCCACCGACGACCAGGAGGCGCAGCTTCAGCGCGACGCGCTCACGGAGGCGGGTTGCGCGCGGATCTTCACGGACAAGGCATCGGGCAAGAACACCGACCGTCCGGAGCTTACCGCTGTCCTGGACTACCTGCGCCCGGGTGACACCCTGTGCGTGTGGAAGCTGGACCGCTTCGCCCGTTCGCTGATCGACCTGGTGACGATGGTGGACGCGCTGTCGGTCCGGGGCATCGGCTTCAAGGTGCTGACGGGTGCGCTGGCGAGCATCGACCCGAACACGCCCGACGGCCGCCTGATGCTCCAAGTGGTGGGCGCGATGGCAGAGTTTGAGCGGAGCCTGATCAAGGACCGCACCAGGGCCGGCCTGGAGGCCGCCAAGGCGCAAGGCCGCACCGGCGGTCGGCCGAACGTGCTGGACGCCGACAAGTTGGTTGCGGCCAGAGCCCGTAGGGCGAACGGCGAGAGCGTGACAGCTATCGCCAAGGCGCTCAACGTGAGCCGCGCAACCCTGTACCGCCACCTCGGCCAGGAGTGAATGCCGCCGTTTTTTCCAGTAGCGTCGCCACTGCAAGCTGCAATGACCTGTGGAACTCGTCATCAGCCATCGCTGAGCACTACCGGCCGCCTCGGCACGACCCAGAGGCGACCCAGAGTGAGCGCCTTTACAGTCTGCCAAGCAAAGTCACTGCTCGGGTTTGCCACCTTGGCTGATGCGCCCAGCGCTAGCCCTCCACGGCACCTTGGTCCGTGCCCGGTCCGGATCTTGCTCTCAGCGACCAGTTGCAGGTCACGCCCCTAGGGCCTCGATCTGGCGCAACAACGAAACCATCTCAGGATCCAGCTCGTCAGGTCGGGCGTTGCTTGCAATGGCATCGAAGGAGGTTGCTTTCAGCCCTCGGGCCTGAAGCTCTCGATTCAAACCTGAGAGAACTTCCTTCGGAGGGCAGAAATTGTACCGATAGGAGGAATGGGCCCACTTCTGCCGAAATTCGACAAGTCCCGCCTCGTTAATCGTTGCTACGCTCCGTCCAGTCGACTTCTCCGCCTCCTGGCGCTCGAAAAGAAGTCGAGCAATGATCTTGTCTTCCATTCCAATCATGATCCCATCGAGAATGGATTCGATCTCCTCGATCGGACACTTCACAAGGCGGGAGATTGCGGAAGGAATAATCAGATAGCTCTCAAGTTCCTTCTTCTTCCAAACGTGAGCATTGACATCTACGGCAGCAAACTTTCCGACCACATCGTCGACCTGAATAGTGGTCCGATAGTCCCGGTCAAGGATGACCATGGCCTTGACGGAGTCCGAAAGGAACTCCCGCAGGAACCAGCCAAATGCCTGGGCCTGCTCCCACTTCGTATAGCCATTCATCGGGACGATCGCCAAGGAAATCTCTTCCGAGAGCCTTCCCAGGCCAAGGTTCCTCGCGAGGCGCTTGAGAATTCGAGTGTCTTTCCCCTCAACAAAGAGGACACCTCGGGCCCTGAGCGCCTTCGCCATCGCCAGGTTGAACGAAGTTCCCAGCGCGGCATCAAGCTCAACCAGTGTTCCATCCTGCGGGGCCCGAACGGCTGAACGCCTCGATTTATCAACCCAGACGATTGAACCCCTGTCGGCCTCGGCGAGCACCTCCGTGGAGTGAGTCGCCAAAATCACCTGCGATTCCATGGATTCCAGCATTCGAATCAGTCGGCGCTGAAGATCGGCATGGAGAAATACCTCAGGCTCATCCAAAACCAAGGTCGGCAGACCCTGGGCGCGATAAATGTGCAGAAGCAGCTGCAGCCAGATCTGCACTCCGTCTCCGGCCCAGACAAGCTCCTTTTCAACCCCACTGCCAAGCTCGGTGAAGAAGACATCAATGCTCGAAGTGTCGTAGCGAAGAAACGGCTCCTTGAGTCGAATTCCAGCCAGCCATGGCGATGCAAAGCTCAGAAAATCATCCCACTTACCCAATTTGACAAGGAGTCGAAGCTGATTTCTGAAGTGTCGACTACTAAGCCTTCCGGAAAGATTTTTCTGGACGGTAGAGTCTTCAAGAATTGGCTCCTCATGCTCAAGGGGGGAAAGAGTAGGGATGACTCCAATGGTAGAGAAATTAGCCTTGACTGCAGCGGTCGTCCGAGGCGTATTGCCCGTCGAGTCCAGCAAATAGAAGAAAGGCCCAGGGGCATCCTCGTAGGGTGATACTTCAGGCCATGCGACTCGAAGCTTGCATCCATTTTTCCAGCGAAGCTCAAGGCTTGTTTCGCTATCTCGGAAATTATGGCGAACGCTCTCATTTAGTGCAGCGAAATCTCGAACGGGAAGCGGGTAAGTCTGATACCAGAAGCCGCCATGTGAGTTAGGCATTGAAGGCTTCACTCGCTTGGCTAAGCGCAAGCACGCTTCCGCGAGGCGCAACGCGGCGAGAACGGTACTCTTGCCGGCGCTGTTCGGGCCTACCAGCAGGGATGTCTGACGGAAGTTGATGCTGAAGGTGCTGAATGCCTTGAAGTTCTTCAGCTTGAGATCCTTGATCAACTAACGCCCCTCGCCCAGCCATCACACATTTAGCAAACCACCTGGTGTGGACCGTCCTACCATGCCAACAAGCCCTCTCGCCATGCGAATTGCATGTCTGCGTCTGCCTCTGGTACTGCGGCCTGGGCTAGCCAGCGCTGTCCAGCCCGGGCGGCGAAGCGGTTTTGGCCGGTGTTCTGTCTGGTCTGGGTCCGAGCATGATCGGAGGGCCGTAAGCTTGCCCGCGATCTTGGGCAGGTTCCTCGCCGTCCCATGCCCCACAGCGATCACCACAACGGTGGGCCCCGCTCTCGTACTCGCCGACTCTCCCTTCGAGAGAGGGCCGAGGTATAGGACGGAGCCTCATGGGCCTCACGGCGTGCTCGCTCAACCGGGCCTCAATTTGAGGGGCCACCGACAGGGCACTACGAAAGTTCGGCACGTTGCTGCCCTGCGATCCCGGCCCCAGCTCGCTGTACGCGCCCTGGGTGTGACCCCGTTTTTTGTCGGGCCAGTCATGGGCAACTCTCGCGGTAGGTCGCCCACAGCTCTCCGGTGCCATCGGATGACCCGTCGTGCCCGTAATGGTCGGACTCATCCAGGACGCGAAGCACTTCAAGGTGCAAGTCACCCGCAAGGGGCACCACGCGGAAGCTGAGTTGTACGCCGCCCGCCACCTGCGACACACGCACCTGCTCGCCCGTCAGGGCAACGAACTGGGCAGCCGCATCCCAAGCCCGACTCAGCGCATCCGTCACCGCGCCGGAGCCGTACGTTCCAGCGGGGCGAGTTCGCCCAGCGTGGTGATGCTCTCCCGTCCATCCCGCAGACGTCGGACAAAGACGCCGCAGGCATGTACCGCCATCACCCGCACCGGCTGCTCGGAGCGCTGGTCGTAGGCCGCTCCACCTTCCTGGGGCTCCCACTGCTCAGGAGTGCTCATCCGCCCACCTCGCAGCATCTCCGAAGAACGGGAACACCATCGGCTCGCCGTCGGGCCGAGTGACGAGACTGTCGGCATCGGCGCAGTCGGCCAAGCCCCAGAGATCTGTCAGCAGTGCGCCAGGTTCTGCCGGCGCGGGCACCACTCTGTAGCGCTGATGGGGCGTCGCGGGCATGGGCTGCTCCTCCGTCCGATCGGTCCACGGCCCACACTTGCGCGCCCTCTCGGACGAATTCGGCGCGTAGGTAGGACAGTTGGACCGTCACGACGCTAGGTTCGGAAAAGGCCCAAACGTCCCTGGGGGAAGTCTTGAACGCCGCCTTACGATCGGCTATGTCCGCCGCTGGCCTCTCGCCACGTCAGTTGGCGGGCCGGGTAGGAGTGTCAGGCAAGACCGTTGAACGGTGGTTGTCCGACGGGCGGCTGATTCCCCACGCCCGCAACCGCGAGGACGCCGCCAAGGCGCTGGGAGTTGACTCAACAATGCTGTGGCCGAAGGTAGTTCGGGACGCACTCAAAACGGGCCCGGACCGGGAGATCATCCGGAGCTACCCCTACCGATCCTCCTGCCCGTCCACCGTGTGGGGAGATCTGATCAAGAACGCACAGGCGGATCTCTTCTTCGCCGGCTACACCAACTACTTCCTGTGGCTGGAGCAGCCCAACCTGGTGGAGAGTCTGCGACGCAAGGCAGAAGCCGGTTGCCGAGTCCGGTTCCTGCTGGGCGACCCGGATGGCGGGGTCACCCAGCAGCGAGAAGCGATCGAGAACGTGGCTCTGACGGTCTCCACGCGCATCAGAATCACCTTGGAACACCTGGCCCGCCTCGGGCCCTTGGAAGGGCTGGAAGCGCGCTTCTCCGCCCCCGAGGATGCCATGAACCACGTGAGCCTGTCCGTGTTCCGGTTCGACCGTGACGCCCTGGTCACACCACACCTCGCCCGGCTGGTGGGCCACGACTCCCCGCTGATGCACCTGCGCGGGCACGAGAGGGACGGCATGTGGTCCCGATTCACCGACCACGCGGAAGAACTCTGGGAACGAGGAACGGCAGTACCCCTCAGCTGACCCAAGCCACAGCAAACACCCAGCTCCCGGTGATGAGGACCATTGGAATTCGCACCCGGTCGGTGGGGTTTGATTGAGGCATGGCTTCTCGTGCACGTGTCCGCGCCCCCGAGTTGGTCGGCGCTGGTGGATGGCTCAACACAGGTGGCAAGGAACTCAAGCTGGCCGACCTGCGAGGTAAGTGTGTCGTACTAGACTTCTGGACGTTCTGCTGCATCAACTGTCTCCATGTCCTGGACGAGCTCCGGGAGTTGGAGGAGAAGCACCGGGACACCGTGGTGATCGTCGGGGTGCACTCGCCGAAGTTCGTGCACGAGGCCGACCACACGGCGGTGGTGGATGCGGTGGCCCGGTACGAGGTGCACCATCCGGTGTTGGACGATCCGGAGCTGGTGACGTGGAAGCAGTACGCGGTGCGGGCCTGGCCGACGCTGGTGGTGATCGACCCGGAGGGGTACGTGGTCGCGCAGCACGCGGGTGAGGGGCATGCGCACGCGATCGCGAAGCTGGTCGAGGAGCTGGAGGCGGAGCACGCGGCGAAGGGCACGCTGCGGCGCGGCGACGGGCCGTACGTGGCGCCCGAGCCGCAGGCGGGGGACCTGCGGTTCCCGGGGAAGGCGGTGCGGCTGCCGAACGGGCACTACCTGGTCGCGGATTCGGGGCACCACGCGCTGGTGGAGCTCGCGGAGGACGGCGAGCGGGTGGTGCGGCGGATCGGCGACGGGGTGCGCGGGCTGGTGGACGGCGCGGAGCCGCGGTTCAGCGAGCCGCAGGGCCTGGCGCTGGTCCCGGAGGGTCTCGGCCTCGGCTACGACGTGGTGGTGGCGGACACCGTCAACCACGCGCTGCGCGGGGTGCGGCTCGCCGACGGCTCGGTGACCACGCTGGCCGGCACCGGCCGGCAGTGGTGGCAGGGTTCGCCGACGTCCGGGGCGGCCACCGGCGTCGACCTGTCCTCGCCGTGGGACGTCGCGTTCTTCGACGGCGAGGTCTGGATCGCGATGGCCGGCGTGCACCAGCTGTGGTCGTTCGACCCGGTGGCCGGGACGGTCCAGGTCGCGGCCGGCACCACCAACGAGGGCCTGGTCGACGGCCCGGCGCCGGAGGCGTGGTTCGCCCAGCCGTCCGGCCTGGCGGTCTCCGCGGACGGCGAGCGGCTGTGGGTCGCCGACTCGGAGACGTCCTCGCTGCGCTGGGTCGCCCGCGGCACGCACGAGGTGCGCACCGCCGTCGGCACCGGCCTGTTCGACTTCGGGCACCGCGACGGCGCGGCCGAGCAGGCGCTGTTCCAGCATCCGTTGGGCGTCACCGTGCTCCCGGACGGCTCGGTCGCGGTCAGCGACACGTACAACCACGCGCTGCGCCGGTACGACCCGGCGAGCGGCGAGGTCTCCACGCTGGCCACCGATCTGCGGGAGCCGTCGGGCGCGGTGGTGGTGGACGGCGACATCGTGGTGGTGGAGTCGGCCCGGCACCGGCTGACCAGGCTGCGGCTGCCCGAGGAGGCCGTCCGGGTGGAGGCCGTCGCGCACCGCACCCGGCGCGCCGCGACCGAGGTCGCGCCGGGCACGCTCCGCCTCGACGTGGTGTTCTCCGCGCCCGCCGGCCAGAAGCTGGACGAGCGCTACGGCCCGTCGACCCGGCTGCTGGTCAGCTCCACCCCGCCCGGCCTGCTGGCGTCCGGCGCGGGCGCGGACAGCGCGCTCTCCCGCGAGCTGGTGCTCGCGGAGGGCGTGACGGAGGGCGTGCTGCACGTCTCCGCGATGGCCGCGTCCTGCGACGACGACCCGGCGATCGAGTACCCGGCCTGCCACGTCCACCAGCAGGACTGGGGCGTGCCGGTGAAGGTGGTGCCGGGCGGCGCGACGCGGCTGCCGCTGGTACTGGCGGGAATGGAGTGATCGACCGGCAGGGTGTGGGCGCGGCCCACACCCTGGCCGCCGCTCAGCCCTCCAGGAACGCCTTGATGGCGCCGGCCAGGTAGTACGGGTCCTCGGCGCCGCAGAGCTCGCGGGCGGAGTGCATGGACAGCGCCGCGATGCCGCAGTCGACGGTGGTGATGCCGAGGCGGGCGGCGGTGATCGGGCCGATGGTGGTGCCGCAGGGCATCGCGTTGTTGGAGACGAAGCTCTGCCACGGGACGCCGGCCTTCTCGCAGGCGGCGGCGAACACGGCCCGGCCGACGCCGTCGGTGGCGTACCGGTTGTTGACGTTGACCTTGAGGATCGGGCCGCCGTTGGGCAGCGGGTGGTGGCCGGGCTCGTGGCGCTCGCTGTAGTTGGGGTGGACGGCGTGCCCCATGTCGGAGGACAGGCAGACGGTGCCGGCCAGGGCGCGGGCGCGGTCCTCGGCGGTGCCGCCGCGGGCGTAGCAGGAGCGCTCCAGCACGTTGCCGAGCAGCGGGCTCTGCGCGCCGGTGTCGGACTCGCTGCCGGTCTCCTCGTGGTCGAACGCGGCGAGCACCGGGATGCAGGGCAGTTCGCCGCCGGCCTCGGCGACGGCGGCCAGCGCGGCGGTGGCGGCGTGCACGGAGAGCTGGTTGTCCAGGCGCGGGCCGGCCAGCAGTTCCCGGTCGCGGCCGAGGTAGGAGGGCGGCTGGACGTCGTGGGCCATCAGGTCCCAGCCGATGATGTCGGCGGCGTCGAGGCCGGCCTTGTCGGCGACGTACTCCAGCAGGGCGCCCTCGGTGGTGTCGCCGAGACCCCAGATCGGCGTCAGGTGGCGCTGGCGGTCGAGCTTGAGACCGTCGTTGACGCCGCGGTCGAGGTGGATGGCGAGCTGCGGGACGCGCAGCAGCGGCTCGTCCAGGTGGACCAGGCGGGTGGTGCCGTCGCGCAGGACGAGCCGGCCGGACAGCCCCAGGTCGCGGTCGAGCCAGGTGTTGAGGGGGACGCCGCCGTAGATCTCGACGGCGATCTGCCGCCAGCCGGCCGAGCCGGTGTCCGGGATGGGCTTGACCCGCAGGTTCGGCGAGTCGGTGTGGGTGCCGACCACCCGGTAGGGGGTGGCGGGGCCGGCGCCCTCGGGCACGTACCAGGCCATCAGGGCGCCGCCGCGCACCAGGTAGCGGCCGCCGCTGCCGCCGTCCCAGGCGTCCGCCTCGCGGACCTCGCGGAAGCCGACCCGCTCCAGCCGCTCGACCGCGCTCTGCACCGCGTGGTACGGGGAGGGGGAGGCGGCGAGGAAGGCGATCAGGTCGTCCGTGTGCTTCCGGTCGAAGTGGGCCGTGCGGGCGGCGGTCGACATGTTGCTCCTGGGTTGAGGGCGGCCGGGCCTGATGGGGGTGACGGGCCCGCCCCTTGAGCATATGCCCGTACACGGACAGGGCCGCGCGAAGTCCGCAATGGTGACACAACAGTGAGCGGGGCGCGACACGACACCGCGGGGCCCGGTGATGAACCGGGCCCCGCGGTGTGAGGGTGGGTCGGGCGGTCGGGTGAACGGCCCGCCGCCGTTCGATCAGAACGCCTCTTCGGCGAGGTCCATCAGCTCGTTGTCGACGGCCTCGGCGATCTGGCGCTGCGCGGCGGTGGTCGGCAGCACGGTGCGGGCGAAGTGCTTCGCCGCGGCGACCTTGCCCTGGTAGAAGGCGACGTCCTTCTCGGACGCGCCGGCCTCCAGCTTGGCCAGCGCGACCGCGGCCTGACGGAGCAGCAGCCAGCCGACCACCACGTCGCCGGAGACCATCAGCAGGCGGGTGGTGTTCTGGCCCACCTTGTACATGTTCTTGACGTCCTGCTCGACGGCCGTCAGGTCGGCGATCAGCTTGCCGACGATGGCCTCCAGGTCGCCGGCGGCCTTGGCGAGCAGGTCGCGCTCGGGGGCCAGGGCGGCGCCGCCGTCGCCGGCCGCGAGGAACTTCTGGATCTGCTCGTTGACCGCGGTCAGCGCCTGGCCGCCGTCCTTGACGATCTTGCGGAAGAAGAAGTCCTGGCCCTGGATGGCGGTGGTGCCCTCGTACAGGGTGTCGATCTTGGCGTCCCGGATGTACTGCTCGATCGGGTACTCCTGCAGGTAGCCAGAGCCGCCGAAGGTCTGCAGCGACTGGGCGAGCTGCTCGTAGGACTTCTCCGAGCCGTAGCCCTTGACGATCGGCAGCAGCAGGTCGTTCAGGCGCTCGGCGGCGGCGTCGTGCTCGCCGCGCAGGCGGGCGGCCAGCATGTCGTCCTGCACCGAGGCGGTGTAGAGGACCAGGGCGCGCATGCCCTCGGCGTACGCCTTCTGGGTCAGCAGCGAGCGGCGCACGTCGGGGTGGTGGGTGATGGTGACGCGCGGCGCGGTCTTGTCCATGAACTGCGAGATGTCGGCGCCCTGCACGCGCTCCTTGGCGTACTCCAGCGCGTTCAGGTAGCCGGTGGACAGGGTGGCGATGGCCTTCGTGCCGACCATCATCCGGGCGAACTCGATGATCTTGAACATCTGGCGGATGCCGTCGACGGTCTCGCCGAGCAGCCAGCCCTTGGCCGGGTGCTTGGCGCCGAAGGTCATCTCGCAGGTGTTGGAGGCCTTGAGGCCCATCTTGTGCTCGACGTTGGTGGCGTAGGCGCCGTTGCGCTCGCCGAGCTCGCCGGTCTCCCAGTCGAAGTCGTACTTCGGCACGATGTACAGGCCGAGGCCCTTGGTGCCCGGCTTGCCGCCCTCGGGGCGGGCCAGCACCAGGTGGATGATGTTCTCGGACATGTCGTGCTCGCCCGAGGTGATGAAGCGCTTGACGCCCTCGATGTGCCAGGAGCCGTCCTCCTGCTTGATCGCCTTGGTGCGGCCGGCGCCCACGTCGGAGCCCGCGTCGGGCTCGGTCAGCACCATGGTGGCGCCCCACAGGCGCTCGACCATGCGCTGGGCGACCTTCTGCTGCTCCTCGGTGCCCTCGTCGTAGACGACGCCGGCGAAGGCCGGGCCGGAGGAGTACATCCAGATGGCGGGGTTCGAGCCGAGGACCTGCTCCGCGTACGCCCAGACCAGGGAGCTCGGGGTGACCTGGCCGCCGATGCCCTCCGGGATGCCCAGGCGCCACCACTCGGCGTCCATGAAGGCCTGGTAGCTCTTCTTGAAGGTCGCCGGGATCGGAGCGGTGTTGGTCTCCGGGTCGAACACCGGCGGGTTGCGGTCGGTGTCGGTGAAGGAGGCGGCCAGGTCGTTCTCCGCCAGCCGGGAGATCTCGCTGAGGATGTTCTTCGCGGTGTCGACGTCCATGTCGGCGAACGGACCGGTGCCGTACACCTGGTCGCGGCCGAGCACCTCGAAGAGGTTGAACTCCACGTCCCGCAGGTTGGACTTGTAGTGACCCATGACCGTATCTCCGGTTCGTCTTCCACGGGCGAGCCGCTTACGGCGCACCGCTTACCCACCAGTACGCCCCATGATGCTACCCAGCGGTAACTTGTTCAACCCCTCCGGCGTGAAGCACCTATGAACGTGGTCACGTCCCACAATGCGGCCCGCCGCCGGATTGTGCGGATCACCCGCCCCCAAGCGGGGCCCGGCCCGATAGCCTGTCCCCGTGTACGGCTACGAGCAGAGCGCCTACCAGGACCCCTATCAGCAGCAGATGCAGCAGGGGATGTCCGGCATGCCCGGCGCCGGGTACGGCGACCCGCAGGCCGCCCAGCAGTCGCTCTACCCCGAGCCCTCGCCGCCCTCGCTGGCGGACGCGGTGCGCGCCTTCACCACCGGGGCGATGCCGGTGGAGGACTTCCAGGCCATCTTCATCACCTCGAAGGTGTACTGCCCGCGCGGCGACCGCCCCGGCTTCCTGGCGCTGCACAACACCCCGACCCCGGTGATCCCGATGTTCAGCTCGCTCAAGGAGCTGAAGCGGTACGCCGGCAAGGACTCCAAGCACTTCTCGGTCACCGGCGCCGAGGTGCTCGACCTGCTGCCCACCGGCTACGGCTTCGCCCTGGACATGGAGGGCGAGCACCGGATGGTGTTCGACGCCCGCGCGGTCGAGCAGATGGTCGACTTCACCATGCGCCGGATGTACGGCTGACCCCTCCTCCCACTCCTCGTCGGGGCCGGAATACCCCCAGATAGTTCAACGTTCAACCTTGCGAGTGGTTGAGAGTTGAACTACTGTGGTGGACGTAGGCCACAGACCCGCCGAAGGAGGCCGACATGCCCGCCGTGACCGTCGAGAACCCGCTGACCCTGCCGCGCGTGACCACGCCCGACCCGGTGCACAGCACCGCCCGGCCGGTCCTCACCGTGGCCACCGCCCCCGAGGGCTACGAGGGCGAGGGCTTCCCCGTCCGCCGCGCCTTCGCGAAGATCAACACCAGGTTCCTCGACCCGTTCATCATGATGGACCAGATGGGAGAGGTGGACTACGCGGCCGGCGAGCCGAAGGGAACCCCCTGGCACCCGCACCGCGGCTTCGAGACCGTCACCTACATCATCGACGGCACCTTCATCCACCGTGACTCGCACGGCGGCGGCGGCGTCATCACCGACGGCGACACCCAGTGGATGACCGCGGGCTCGGGCCTGCTGCACATCGAGACCCCGCCGGAGTCGCTGGTGAAGTCGGGCGGCCTCTTCCACGGCCTGCAGCTCTGGGTCAACCTGCCCGCCTCGGACAAGATGATCGCCCCGAAGTACCAGGACATCCGCGCCGGCAACGTCAAGCTCCTCAGCACCGCGGACGGCGGCGCACTGCTGCGCGTCATCGCCGGCGAGCTGGACGGCCACCAGGGCCCCGGCGCCACCCACACCCCGATCACCATGATCCACGCGTCGATCAACCCCGGCGCCCAGATCACCCTGCCCTGGCGCTCCGACTTCAACGCCCTCGCCTACGGCCTCGCCGGCAACGGCTCGGCCGGCGCCGAGAACCGACCCTTCCACCGGGGCCAGGCGGTCGTCTTCGGCGACGGCGACTCGATCACCCTGCGCGCCGACGAGAAGCAGGACTCCCGCGACAACAACTTCGAGGTCGTCCTCCTCGGCGGCCTCCCGATCCGCGAGCCCGTCGCCCACTACGGCCCGTTCGTCATGAACAGCCACCGCGAACTCCAGCAGGCCATGGAGGACTTCCAGGCCGGCCGTCTCGGCACCATCCCCGCCGACGAGAACTGACCCTCCGTCACCTTCGCAAGCCGCGCCCCCGTCCCCGGACGGGGGCGCGGGCTTTTGCGTGCCGCGGGTGGAAATCCGGGCTCAACCTATCGCCGGCCTCGCGCATTGAGGACGGGTGAGGGACGCGGGCCAGGAGGGGTGGATGCGCGCACAGGACGAGTGGGGATTCGAGGAGTGGGCGGCGGCGCGGGGGAGACGGCTGTACCGGACGGCGTACCTGCTGTGCGGGAACCCGCACCGGGCGGAGGACCTGGCGCAGACGACGCTCGCGAAGCTGTTCGCGCACTGGCGGCGGGCGTCCCGGATGGAGAACCTCGACGCCTATGCCCGCACCGTGCTCACCCGCACCTTTCTGGCGGAGCAGCGCAGGTGGTCGGTGGCCCGCCGGCTCGGGGCGCTGGCGGGCTCGCCCGAGGTCGCCCCGCACGGGGACGCCGATCTGCGGGTGACGCTGCTGAACGCGCTGGCCGAACTGCCGGTGCGGGCCCGGGCGATGGTCGTCCTGCGGTACTGGGAGGACCTGAGCGTGGAGACGGTGGCCGACCTGCTCGGGTGCAGCACCGGCACCGTCAAGAGCCAGTGCTCGCGTGCGCTGGCCCGGCTCCGCGAACAGCTCGGCGAACCGAGCCCCTACACGCCCGCGTGAGCGCCTCTCCGCTGCGCCGGACCGAGACCACGAAGGAGTACGACGTGCAGGAGCAGGCGCCGGAGGCGCTTTTCGTCAGAGCGGCGATGGAGCAGGTCACCGACGACCTGGCCGAGCCGCCCGGGTTGACGGCCCGGGCGATGCGGGACGGACGCCGACGGCGACTGCGGTCGCGGCTGGCGGTCGGCGGGGCGGCGGCGGGCGCCGCGGCGCTGGCGGTGACCGGGCTGCTGGCCGCGGTGCCCGGCGCGGGGGGCAGCCCCGGTCCGGTCGCGGTCCAGCCGGGGGGCGACGCTCCACCGCGGGTCTTTCCGACCGTCACCTTCTCCCCCACTGCCGATCCCCTCGCACCGTCGCCCCCGCCGGGCGAGGACGAGCGCCGGCGGATCGAGACGTACCGGCAGGCGACGGCCGGGGCGCTGCAGGACCTGCTGCCGCCGGAGATCGGGCAGATCCGGCTGGTGGCCGACCGGGTGGACACCTACCTGGCGTCGTCCTCGCACGGCGGGTACGTCGTCCGGTTCTCGGTGGCTCCCGCCCCGGACGGCGCGAAGGAGCGGTCCTGTCCGCCGAACGACTCGGTCAAGACCGGGAAGTGCCAGCTGGTGCGGCTGCCGGACGGCGTGGACGCCACCGTGCGGGCGATGCCCGAGGGCGACGGCACGATGACGATGGCCGTGGCGTCCTTCCACCTCGGCGGCAGCGACGTGACCGTCGCCGTCAACGCGGATGAAAGCGCCCGCAGTTCGGCACCGGTGACGAACGCGCAGCTGGCGGATTTCATCCGCGCCCCCCGGGTCCTGGAGCTGGTCCGAGGGGCCGATCGGAACCCCGTGCAGGAACCCGGGATCTCCCACGACGAAGGAGCGAATCGATGAAGCGACGCACCGCCCTGGCCGCCCTGCTGCTGACCGGCACGCTGCTGGCGACCGCCGCGCCGGCCGGGGCGCAGGACACCGGCGCCGACCGCCCGGGGGCGCGGGCCTGGACCTCGAACGCCTTCCCGGCGGGCAACGCCAACCTCCAGGAGGCGGCCCGGACCGGCGGCCGCACCACGTGGGCGGTCGGCTCCCGAGAGTCCGGGGAGGGCCGGGACAGGTCGACCGCCCCGGTGGCCTTCGCCCGGGACGGCGCCGACGCGGCCTGGCGCGAACTCGCCCTCCCCGACGGCCTGAACGCCCGCACCGTCGGTGACGACGGCGCCGGCGCCACCTGGGTGACCGGCCTCAAAACCACCCGCGAGGGCGGCATTCCCACCGGGCGCCACCGGGACGGGCGCTGGCAGGTGCAGAACGCCCCCGCCCCCGACCACACGTTCGCGGCCGGATTCGGCGGCGTCGCGGCAGCCGGCGGCCCGAACGACGTGTGGGCGGTCGGCTACTACCAGCCCGACGACCTCCTGACCTTCCTCGGCCTGATCGAGCACTGGAACGGCACGGCCTGGGAGCGGGTGCAGGCCCCCGCCCTCGACGCCGACTACTGGACGCTCAGCGCGGTGACCGCCACCGGCCCCGCCGACGTCTGGGCCGCCGGCACCGTCGGCACTCCCGAGGGGTGGCCGCGCCCGCTGCTGCTGCACTACGACGGCCGCAGCTGGACCCGGGCCTCCTCCCCGGACCTGGACTCCCGCTACGGCGAGCTCACCCAGCTGGTCGCGGTGGGCCCCCGCAATGTCTGGGCGTCCGGCACCGAGGAGGGCCCGGACCGCGACCCCCGGACCCTGGTCGCCCACTACGACGGCCGCGGCTGGACGCACCAGGAGACCGGCATCGGCGCGGGCCACCTGTACGGCCTCACCCGCACCCGCTCCGGAGTGGCCGTGGTGGGCGAGACCTTCGGCAACGGCGTGTACCGGCCGATCGGCGCCCAGCTGACGCCCGGCGGCTGGCAGCCGCTCGACCTCCCGCAGAGCGCCACCGCCCGCGGCCGGATGCCGCGCAGCATCGTCGAGGTCGGGGGCCGGCTGACCGTCGTCGGCATCGACGCCCTCGGCCGGGACGCGAACGGCGAGCCGCTGCCGCCGGTGCCGTTCTCGGTGACTCGCTGACCTGTCGGATCCACGGCCGCGCCGTCCCGCCACTGGGCAACTGCCCGGGCGGGACGGCGCGTTGGGTCGTCCGGGAGAGCGATGACGGCGGATCAGGCGAGGGCGAGGCTGATCTGGTCGTTGAAGACCACCCAGTGCTGGCCCTTGTCGTTGGCGTCGCAGGGCTTGGTGGAGACGGTCGGGGTGCCCCAGGCGTTGGCGAGGCAGTAGCCCGGGGCGAAGGTCAGGGAGATCCGCTCACCGGAGACCGTCCAGTACTGGCCCTCGTCGACGGGGTCGCACGGCTTGGTGGAGACGTCCGGGGTGTTCCACTTGTTGGCGAGGCAGTAGCCGCGGGCGTTGGTGAGGGAGATCTGCTCACCCGACAGGGTCCAGTGCTGGCCCGGGTCGTTGGCGTTGCACGGCTTGCTGGAGACGGTCGGGGTCTCCCAGGTGTTGGCGAGGCAGTAGCGGCCGGGGGTGCGCGTGGTCGGGTGGCCGGCGTCGGCCGCGTCGGCGCCGGCGGTCGGCAGGAAGGAGGCGGCCAGCCCCAAGGCGGCGATGGCGAGCGTCTTGCGGAAAGCGATGGCCATGGAGCGGCTCCGTTCTCGCAGCAGGCCGCACGGTTCCCCTGCGGCCGTGAGGTGCTCTTCGGCTCGGATCCGAGCGCAGGAAATTTGTAGCAGCGCCGTCCGCGCACCATCGGCGTTGTCCGTCGCGTTCATCCGAACGGGAATCGTCGGCTGATCCGATGAACTCCGCCGACCAAGCGCCCTCCGGCGGCCCGTCCCGGTTCGTAGGCTGAGCGCTGCAAGGACACACCGCGCGAGAAGGAGAACCGCAGTGGCGACGATCCATCGGACCACCATGACGCCCGGCAAGTTGGAGCTGCTGGCCGACTGGCTGCCGCAGCAGAGCTGGTACCGGCCCGGCGGCGGCGAACTGGCGCGGGCCGGCGGCTTCCGGCTGGACGACCCGGAGGGCGAGGTCGGCATCGAGCTGATGGTGGTGACGGACGGCCGGGCCGCCTACCTGGTGCCGATGGCGTACCGGGGCGCGCCGCTGGAAGGCGCGCCCGAGGGGGCGCTGATCGGGACCGCCGAGCACGGGGTGCTGGGAACCCGCTGGTTCTACGACGGCGAGCAGGACCCGGTGGTCCGCGCGCAGTTGGCCGAGCTGCTGCGCGGGCGGGCGGTGCCGCAGAAGCAGAGCGAGAGCGACACGGTGGACGACACCGTGGCGGTGGCGGCCGTCGACGGCGAGGTGGCGGTGGCGCTGCGCCGGGAGCTCGTGCCCGGCGAGGAGCCGGCGCCGGGCGAGGTGGTCGCCGGGTACACCGCGCCGGACGGGTCGGCGGTCCGCGCGGTGTTCCTGACGGCCGGATGCTGACGGAGCGTCAGAGTCGGGCGTAGAGCGCCGCGGCGTCGTCGTGGGCCTTGCCGCGGGGCCAGCGCAGGCAGTCGACGTCGGTGAGCTCCGCGGCCCGGACCTGGGCGATCAGCTCGGCCGGGCCGGCCTCGGCGAGCAGGCGGACGGCGTCGGCCCAACTTCCCAGGCCCAGGCGGTCGGTGAAGCGGGCGGCGCCGTCCGACAGGGCGGCCACCCCGTGCAGGTCGGCGCGGGCGACCACGCCGGTCTCGGCGTGCTCGGCGGCCTGTGGGGCGGCGGCGGCGATCCACGGCCCGTGGCCGGTGTTGCGGGCGGCGCGGACGGCGATCGCGTACTGCAGGTAGAGCTCGGCCCGTTCGGCGGTGCCGGGGACGGTCGACCAGACCTGGCGGCGCAGCGCCTCGCCGCCGGGGAAGCGCTGGTTGTCACCGATCACCCGGGGCGGGCCCTGCCTGGGGTGCAGCACCAGCAGCGAGTCGCCGAGCGCCAGGTACTCCAGGGCGTCGCCGCGCAGGCGGGCGGCGACCACCATCGCGGCGGGCGTGTTGGGGTTGGCCAGGTCGCAGCCGTCGCCGTGCAGGGCGGCGGTGTCGGCGATGGCGTCGGCCAGGCAGGCGGTGACGGCCCGGTCGGGGTGGTCGGTGAGCCGGGCGACCAGGTGCGCGCCGAGCCGGCGCACGTACCAGGGGATGCCGTGGCCGCAGCCGGAGTCCAGGGTGTCCGGGGCGCTGGAGCCGTCCAGCAGCACCAGAACCTCCGGGGTGGCCACCACGAAGTCCTCACAGGCCCGGTCCGGGCGGCGCGCGTCGACTGCCAGCTGTACCCGCATGCCCTTCAGTCTGCGTCGGACACCTGCCGTTCGAACAGGGGCTGTTCGGCCCGCCGTTCGACCCGGCCGCGCAGGGATTCGGACATAATGGTGCGAAGTATGGCAACTCGCCAAGGCTTCGCGACAGGAGAGTCCCATGGTCTGGCAGTTCTTCGTCCTGGTGATCGCCTCGTTCGGCTTCCCGACCCTCGCCCTGCTGTTCATGATGGGCGGCCTCCAGTACCGCGACCAGCGGCATCACCACCTGCACCGCGCGGCGCACCGGGGCTGACCGACCCCGGTGTCGGCCGACAGCACCCCCGCCCGGCATGGGAGGGTGTGGTGCAGTAGACCGCATCCCGTCCAGGAGGTCCCGAATGAGCAGCGACACCGCCCCGGCAGCCGAGCCCGCGCCGGAAGCCACCGCCGACGCCACCGCCGACAGCGCCGCCGAGGAGGCCGGACCGGACGACCAGAAGGCCAAGTTCCTGGCCGCGCTGCAGCGCAAGGGCGGCAACAACCGGGGCGGCGCCGGCGGCCCCGGCGGCGACTCGAAGATCCACGGCACCGCCGGCGCGGCCGGCGGCAAGCGCACCTTCCGCCGCAAGAGCGGCGGCTGAGCACCCGCCGATCCGCAGCGCGAACGGCCGGTCCCGCCCGGGGCCGGCCGTTCGGCGTCTCCCGACGACCCGTCAGCCCCCGGCCGCCGAGGCCCTCGGGGCGGCGGGAAGCGGCTCGGCCAGGAAGGCGAGCACGTTGTCGACCACCGTCGGCTCCGTCAGCACCCGGCGGTGGCCCAGCCCGCGGGTGGTGATCAGCCGCAGCTGCGGCTCGCCGTACGCCCGGTGCAGCAGGCGGGCCTGGCGCAGCGGGACCACGTCGTCCTGCTCGTCGTGCACCACCAGGATCGGGGCGGTGACCAGCTCCGGCCGGTGGGTGGCGTCGAAGCGCTGCCGGATCGACTCGACGCCGGGGAACAGCAGCCGGTCGATCCGCCGGGCCAGGTCCTTTTCGAGGCGGTCGTTCAGGCCCAGGGCAGCGGCGAACCCCTCGACCAGGAAGCCGAATTCGGCGACTCCGGCGACGGCGACCAGCCGACCGGCCGGGACTCCCTCGGCCAGCGCGAGGAACGCGCAGCAGACCCCGAAGGAGTGCGCCAGCACGGCTTCGAACGGGCCGTGCCGCTCGGCGAGGCGGCCGATCAGTTCGCGGTACTCCAGGATCGTGGTGGTGCGGCCCGCCGAGTCGCCGTGGCCGGGGGCGTCGAAGCCGATCGGGCTCATCCCGAGGTCCAGCAGCCCGCGCACGTACGGGGCGAACCGGGACGCCCGGGACTGCCAACCGTGCACCAGCAGCACCGGGCGCCGGCCGTCGCCCCAGCGGTAGACCCGGACCCGCTTGCCGTTCACCGTCAGCTCCTCGGTGACGGCCAGCTCGTGCAGTTCGCGTTCCGAGCCGCGCACCCGGCTGCGGCGGATCGGGCGCCGGAACAGTTCGAACGCCACTCGGCCCGGCGGGGCGGTGGCGAGGTACGAGGTGGCGTTCAGCGCGGTGCGCACAAGGGCGGCGGTGGGTGCCATGGGCGAGACATTAGCACGACCGTTCGTACAGTTTTAGGGTCAGAGAGCGGCCTCCCGCTGCCGGTCGGCACGGCATCAGGCCGGGGCGATGCCCAGCAGGCGGCGAATGGTGCGCAGCGTCCGGTCGTAGCGGGACGGGTCGTCGTACAGCACGGCGTGGCCGTTCGCGCTGTCCATCAGGCTGCCGAGCAGCAGCGCCAGCTCCTCCGGCTCCGCGCCGGCGGGCAGGTCGTCGGCGGCCCGCAGCATGGCGGTGAGCTGCTCCTCCCACTCCCGCGAGGCGGTGGCGAGGGCGTCCCGGACCGGACCGGGCTGGGCGTCGAACTCGGCCGTCACCGAGTAGAAGAAGCAGCCGCCGTCGAACACCCGGCCGCGCGAGTACGCCATCCAGTGCTCGCACAGCGCCAGCACCTGGGCAGCGCCGGGCGGCAGGTCGAGCACCGGGGCCACCACCCGGTCGTAGAAGATCCGCCGCGCCGCCCGGACGGTGGCCAGCTGCAGCTCCTCCTTGGAGCCGAAGCCGGCGAACACCCCGCTCTTGCTCAGCCCCAGGTCAGTGGCCAGCCGCCCGATCGAGAGGGCGCCCAGGCCCTCGACCGACGCGATCTGCACGGCCCGGCCGAGCACCGCGCGGCGGGTCTCGTTGCCGCGCCGGACCCGGCCGTCCGTGGAGGACTCGACGACCACGGGACACCTCCGGGGACGGGAATGGGGCATCGGAAAGCGTACGCCGCGCACCCGGGCGCGCCGAAGGGCGCCGGAACGGTCCCGGCGCCCTTCGGCGGGACGGCTAGTCGGCGTGTTCGTCCGGGAAGTACGGCGCCTCGCGGAGGAACAGGGCGCCGCAGGTGTGGCAGTTGTGGTCGGGGTCGAGGGTCCAGCGGGTGGCGTCCTGGACGGGGGCGGCGGTGTCGAGCGTCTTGCCGCACAGGGCGGTGAGGTCCGCGTTACGGACGATGTGCCAGCTGACCACGGAGTCCGTGGCGCCGTCGGGGCCGGTCTCGGCGCGCATCTGATGCATCATGATCACCATCGTCCGCCGACCGGACGGACCCGGCAATTCGCCCGCCGGTCAGGGCTGCGCCTCGGGCTCCGGCAGCACCTCGCGGACCTCGATCGGCATGTTCATCGGCTTGCCGTCGTGCCCCGGCGCGGCGGACAGCAGGGCGGCGATCTCCAGCACCCGCGCCTCGCTCCCGCAGTTGACGGTCCACCAGCCGAACAGGAACTCCTTGTCGGCCGGGAACGGCCCGTCGGTGACGGTCGGCCCGTCGTCGCCGCCCCGGACGATCCGCGCGGTGTCCGGCATCGCCAGGCCCCGGGCCTCGACCAGTTCGCCGGTGGCGGTGAGCTCGGCGACCCAGCGGCGCATGAAGGCGATGTGCTCGGCGGTCGCCGCCGGGTCCCACGAGGGGATCGGCGGGACATCGAGGTCCGACTGGCTGAAGTGCATCTGAAGCATGTGCGTCACGGCGGACGGCTCCTCTCGGTGCGGGCGGTCTCGTTCCCCCGTTCCGGGGACGGAGCCGCGGCCCGGTTCTCGACACCACGCCCCGGACGGCCGCTCAGACCGCGGGCCGCAGCGCCCGCCACGCGGCCAGGGTGGCCAGCAGCAGGGCCGCGCCGGCGAGCGAGAAGCCGGTCCGGGCGCCGACGTGCTGGGCGACGAAGGTGACGGCGAGTCCGGTGAACGGGAGGGTACCCGTCATCGCGCTGCCCCACAGGGACATCACCCGGCCGCGCATCTCCGGCGCGGACCGCAGCTGGGCCAGGGTGTTGGCGGTCGCGATGAACCAGATCGAGGTGACGCCGACGGCGGCCATCCCGACCACCGCGAGGACGGCGTTCGGCGCCAGCGCGGTGGCCAGCACGGTGATCGAGGTGGCCAGGGCCAGCGTGCGGACCCGGCGCGGCGTCGGTTCGGGCGCGGAGGCGGCGAGCAGCGCGCCGGGCAGTCCGCCGAGCCCGAACGCGGCCATCAGCAGGCCGTACCCGCCGGGGCCGAGGTGCAGCGAGCGGTCGACCAGCGGCGGGACGGTCAGGTTCATCGCGAAGATCAGGCCGCTGGCGGCGGACATCGGCAGCAGGCCGCGGACGATCGGCGAGCGGCGGACGTAGGCGAGCCCGCCGCGGGCGTCGGACCGGGGCCGCGGCCGGTCGGCGGCGCGCTCGACGGGCGCGGCCGGACGCAGCCTGGTCAGGGCGATCAGCGGGGCGAGGTAGCCGAGGGCGTTGAAGGCGAAGGCCCAGGAGGGTCCGCCGAAGTCGAGCAGGGCGCCGGCCACGCCGGGGCCGATCACCCGGGAGGCGTTGAGCGCCACCTCCCACAGGCCGACGGCGCTGGCGACGGCCCCGGTGCCGACCAGGTCGACCACGAAGACCTGGCGGGCCGGGGCGTCGACGGCGGCGACCAGCCCGGTGCAGGTGGCGAGGGCCAGCAGCAGCCACAGCTGCGGGTCGAACAGCGCGGTGGCGACGGCCAGCGCGAGGCCGATCAGCAGCATCAGGGACTGGGTGACCAGCAGCAGGCGGCGCCGGTCGGAGCGGTCCACCAGGGCGCCGGCCCACGGCCCGAGGAGCAGCGTGGGGCCCCAAGTGCAGGCGGTCAGCACGGTCAGCCAGACAGCGTCCCCGGTGAGCCGGTAGACGATCCAGGAGAGCACCACGCCCTGCGCGAGGGCGCCGGACGCGGATATCAGCTGTCCGGCGAACCAGATGCGGAAGTCCCGTCCGCGCAGCGCCTGCCCCATCCGGGCCAGCGGGCGGGTGGGAGCGGAGGGCGACTCCGCGGTGGTGGTGGTCATGGTCCCCTCCGGTCAATGGACTAGACCATAACCGGAGCCCCCGGACGCGTGACCAGCGGGTTTCGGACCACGGGCTCGACCGGCGGGCCGCCGGCGCGACGGGATCGAGCGCGGGCCGCCGGCGCGGCGGGATCGAGCGCGGGTCGCCGGCGCAGCGGGCGGCGTGATCGGCCGGCGGGCCGTCAGGACGCGGTGCGCAGCAGCGGCGCGGTGAGGATCTTGTCGAAGCTGACGGTGGCACCGCGCTGCGGGTGGGTGCGCAGCTGCACGTGGTCGGCGAGGGCGTGGATGAGGAACAGGCCGCGGCCGGACTCGGCGGTCAGGTCGGGCAGCACGCCGGGGTCGGCGGCCGGGAGGGCGGGGCGCAGCGCGGGCAGCACGTGGGTGTCGTAGGGCGCGGGCCGGTCGGCGGCGGGGCTGCGGGTGGCCAGCACCCGGGCGGGGACGGAGGCGCGGCCGCGCCGGGTGCGGCCGTACGGTGCGGGCCGGTCGGCGGCGGGGCGGTCGGCCGCAGGAGCGGGACGGCGGCGCGGGCCCGGGCGGGGCGCGGCGGGCGGGCCCGGGGCCGCGCCGGTGTTGGCGACCTCGATCCGCAGCCGGTCGCCGCTGAGCGCGGCGGTGACCTGGAAGGTGTCCCCGTAGTGCCCGGGCCCGGCGTGCTCGACCGCGTTGGCGCAGGCCTCGGTGAGGGCGAGCCCGAGGTCGAAGGCGTCCTGCGGGTGGACTCCGGCGGAGTCCATGGCGCCGAGCAGAATGCGGCGGGCGAGCGGCACGCTGGCCGGGTCGCGCTTGAGGTGCAGAGTCCACCAGATGTCCACGGGAGATCCCTCCTGGCTGCGGCTCCACATACAACTAGCTATCTCCTCGACGGTGCGCGGTGAACCGTCCGCACGCGCCGGTACCGCCCGTTCGGCGGATGGACTGCCTCTGTCCGGTGTGCCGATCGGCGCGTGGGCGGGTGAGTGCGCCGGTCGGGTTCTCGCCATTCGCGGCGGGTTCCGGGGCCTGTCCCGGCAGCGGCTGTAGGCGGTGAGATGATGGCTCGGCCATGACTGACCCCACCGCCGCCGCCCGCCGGGGCGCCGCCGTGCCCGCGCGGGCCTCGGCTGCCGCCTGGGATCTGCGGGTGCTGCGCGCGGTGCCGTTCGCGCTGGTGTGCACGCTGGTGGCGGCCTTCGGGCACGCCCGGGCGGGCGGCGCGGTGGCGCCGGACACGCTGGCGGCGGGTTTCGCCGCGGTGTGCGCGGCGGCGGCGCTGCTCGGCGGGCGGGAGCGCTCGCTGGGGGCGATCGCGGCGGCGCTGGGCGCCGGGCAGCTGGGCCTGCACCTGTTGTTCCACCGCTTCGGTGACGGCATGGGCGGCGGCATGGCGATGGCTTCCTCGCCGATGGCCGGAAACGGCGGGCCGGACGGCGTGATGTCCGTGGCGGGCCGGCTGCTGTGCAACGACACCCCCGGCGACGGCCTGACGGTCGTTCCGCTGGGCACCACGCCCGACCAGGTGGTGAGCGCCGCGGGCCTGGACCCGCAGGCGTACGCGGCGGCGATGCCGCACGCGACGGGCTGGCTGGGGCTGACGCCCGGCATGGCGCTGGCCCACCTGGCGGCGGCCGTGGTCGCGGGCTGGTGGCTGCGGCGCGGCGAGGCCGCGCTGTGGCAGCTGGTGCGGGCGGCGGCGCTGACCGCCCGGGAGTGGGCGGCGCCGCTGCGGACGGCGGTGGCGCTGCTGGCGGCGCTGCTGCTGGGTGAATCGCGCCGGGCGCCGGTGCGCCGGGGCGGGCGGCCGGAGGACTGGCGGCTGCCGGTGGCGGCCGTGCTGCGGCACAGCGTGCTGCGCAGGGGACCGCCCGCGGTGGCGTTCGCGCGCTGAACCGGGCCCGGAGGGGTCGGGGGTTCGGGCGCGCACCGCTGTCTTCCGCCGGGTCCGCGTCGTATTGCGGCTCGGCCGAGGCTCCCACTTCCCCCGTCATCCCCACGTGGCTCGCGCTGTCGCGCGGCCTCTTCCCTCAGGAGTCCCCTGATGCGTTCGCTTTCCGTCCGTCGTTCCGTCGGCACGCTCGTGGTGGCGGCCGGTGCCCTGCTGGCGTCCGCCGTCCCCGCCTTCGCGCACGTCTCCGTCCAGCCGGGCAGCGCCCAGCAGGGCGGCTACACCGCCGTGGCGTTCCGGGTTCCGAACGAGAGCGACACCGCCTCCACCGTGAAGCTGGAGGTCAGCCTGCCGCTGGACCACCCGATGGCGTCGGTGCGCACCCAGCCGCTGCCGGGGTGGACCGCCACCCTGGAGAAGTCGAAGCTCGACAAGCCGCTGGACTCGCACGGCCAGCAGATCACCGAGGCCGTCTCCAAGATCACCTGGACCGCGGACGCGGGCACCAAGATCGCCCCCGGGCAGTTCGAGGAGTTCAAGGTCTCGCTGGGCGCGCTGCCCACCGACACCGACAAGCTGACCTTCAAGGCGCTGCAGACCTACGACAACGGCGACGTGGTCCGCTGGATCGAGGAGAGCAAGGACGGGCAGCCGGAGCCGGCCAAGCCCGCCCCGGTGCTCAGCCTGATCAAGGCCGACGCTGCGGCCGGTGACCACCACTCGGCGGACACCTCCGCGAAGCAGGAGGCCGCGCCCGCCGCGAAGTCCTCCGACTCCACCGCCCGCACCCTGGGCGTGGTCGGCATCGTGGTCGGCGTGATCGGCGCGGCGCTCGGCGTGGCCGGGCTGCGCCGCCGCTCCGCGAACTGACCCCCGTCGGGCGGGGCCGCACCCGCGGCCCCGCCCGGCATCCGCTGTCCCGCACCGCCCTCCCGCACTGTCCTCCCGCACCGCCCTCCTGTACGGAACGGAAAGTCCCTTGGCATCCCTCCGCAGCACCCGCCCCCGGCTCCTGACGGCCGCCGCCCTCGTCCTCGGCGCGTCGCTCGCGCTGTCCGCCTGCTCCTCGTCCTCCTCGGGCGGCGGGGAGACCAGCGGGGCGGCGAAGGTCAGCAAGCAGGCCTCGACCAGCCAGTACCAGGGCACGGTGCTCAGCAAGCACTTCGACAAGCCGGACCTGGTGCTGAACGACACCGGCGGCCGGCCGTACGACCTGAAGGCCCGCACCGCCGGCCGGACCGTGCTGCTGTTCTTCGGCTACACCAGCTGCCCGGACGTCTGCCCGACCACCATGGGCGACATCGGCGTGGCGATGTCCAAGCTGACGCCGGAGGAGCGGCAGAAGCTCGACATCGTGTTCGTCTCCACCGACCCGGAGCGCGACACCCCGCAGGTGCTGCGGACCTGGCTGGACTCGATGGGCAAGGACTTCGTCGGGCTGACCGGCGACCTGGCGAAGGTGAAGGCCGCCGCCAAGCCGCTGGGCATCATGGTCGAGGACCCGGTGGTCGCCGCGAACGGCTCGGTGACCTCCACGCACGGCGCGCAGGTGCTGGCGTTCCTGCCGACCGACGACAAGGCGCACCTGCTGTACATGGCCGGCACCACGGTGGAGACCTACCGGCACGACCTGGAGCTGCTCGCCAAGGGGGTGGCGGTGTGAGCCGCGGATTCCGGCGCAGCGCGCTGATCGGGGCCGGCCTGGCGACCGCGCTGGCGGCGGGCACCGTGGTGGTGGCCTGCCAGTCCTCGGGCAGCTCCTCCGCCGCGCCGAAGCTGTCGGTGGCCGACCCGTACATACCGCTGCCCGCCACCCCCGGCGGCATGGGCGCGGGCTACCTGACGGTGCGCAACGACGGCGGCTCGGACCGGCTGCTGAAGGTGAGCAGCCCGAGTGCCGGGTCGGTGACCATGCACCGCTCCACCGAGAAGAGCATGGAGGAGGTCGGCGAGCTGGAGGTGCCCGCGCACGGCACGCTGGACCTGGCCCGCGGCGGCAACCACCTGATGATCACGGACTGGTCGAAGCAGCCGGCCCTCGGCGACGAACTGGAACTGGACCTGGAGTTCGCCAAGGCGGGCACCGTCGTGGTCAAGGTTCCGGTGAAGCCGTTGACGTACCGTCCGGGAAGCTAGGTCCCGGCGATGACAGCAGACGGCGCGGCGACGAGAAGAGGCGCACAGGTGATCACGGTGGTGAAGCGGCGGCGGCTGGGCGCCCTGCTGGCGGTGCTGGTGGCGGCACTCGCCCTGGTGCTCGGCGGGGCGACCGCGGCATCGGCGCACGCCACCCTGGAGAGCACCGACCCGGCACAGGGCTCGGTGGTGCCGACGGCGCCCGCCGCGGTCACCCTGAGCTTCAGCGAGGGCGTGTCGCTGTCCGCGGACTCGGTGCGGGTGCTCGACCCGCGGGGCGCCGCCGTCGACGACGGCAAGCCGGAGCACGTGGACGGCAAGGCCGCCACCGCCCGGGTGTCGCTCCGCCAGGGCCTCGGCAACGGCACCTACACGGTGGCGTGGCGGGCCGTCTCGGAGGACTCCCACCCGATCGGCGGCGCGTTCACCTTCTCCATCGGCGAAGCCTCCGACACCAGCGTGAACGCCGCCGCCGTCCAGGGCGCCAAGGCCGACGGCGCGGTCTCGTTCGCCTACGGCACCGCCCGCACCGTCGCGTACGGCGCGTTCGCGCTGCTGGCCGGCGCCGCCGCGTTCGTCGTCGTGGTGTGGCCCGCCGGCGCGGCCGTGCGCGGCGTGCAGCGGCTGCTGATGACCGGCTGGGTCGCTCTGCTGCTGTCCACCGTCGCGGTGCTGCTGCTGCGCGGCCCGTACGAGCGCGGCACCGGCCTCGGCCAGGCCTTCGACCTGTCGCTGGTGCGCGCCACCCTGGACGAGCGGATCGGCACCGCGCTCGCCGCCCGGCTGCTGCTGCTCGCCGCCGCCGGTGTCTTCCTGTCGCTGCTGGTCGGCCAGTTGGGGCTGCAGCCGAAGCCGGCCGTGCCGACCCCCGACCCGGACGACGCGGGGATCGACCAGGAGGAGGCGGAGCTGCGCCGGCTGGAGCGGGCCGCCGCCGAGCGCCCGCAGCGCGACACCCGGCTCGGGCTGGGCCTGGCCGGGCTCGCGCTGGCCCTCGCGCTGTCGGCGACCTGGGTCGGGGCCGACCACTCCTCGGTCGGCATCCAGGTTCCGCTGGCGCTGCCGCTGGCCGCGCTGCACCTGCTCGCCATGGCCGGCTGGCTCGGCGGTCTCGCCGTGCTGGTCACCGGCCTGCGCCACGGCCTGCCCGGCGCCGCCGTCGAACGCTTCTCCAAGCTGGCGTTCTGGCTGGTCGCGGTGCTCGCCGGCACCGGCCTGTACCAGTCCTGGCGGGGCCTGGGCAGCTGGGGCGCGCTGGTCGACACCGAGTACGGACGGCTGCTGCTGATCAAGGTCGGCTGCGTGGCGGCGATGCTCGGCGTCGCCTGGATCTCCCGCGCCTGGACCGCCCGGCTGCGCACCGCCGACGCGACGGCCACCGCCCCGGCGGCCGTCCCCGCGCTCGCCGTCGCCGCGGGCGAGGAGGCCGGCGGGGACGCGGGCGCCGGCGACGACGCCGATCCCGAGCGCGCCGCGCAGTTGGCCCGCCAGCAGGCGGTGCGGGCCAAGGCGCACCAGCGGCGCACCGCCGAGGGCTCGCCCGTGCGGGCCGGGCTGCGGCGCAGCGTGCTGGTCGAGACGAGCGTCGCCGTGCTGGTCCTGGTGGTCACCACGATGCTCACCAACTCCCCGCCCGGGCGGGTCGCGCAGGCGATCGCCGCGCAGCCCGGCGCAGCGGGCGCGGCCCCGGCGGCGGGGGCGTCCGCGGTGCCCGGCCGGACGCAGGAGTTGAAGCTGCCGTACGACACCGGCGGCCGCACCCCGAACGCCAAGGGCACCGCCGTGGTCACCGTGAACCCGGTCGGCACCGGCCCGAACGCGGTCGGCCTGAAGCTCACCGACGCGGCCGGGCAGCCGGTCGAGGTCCCCGAGGTGCAGCTGGCGTTCACCCTGCCCGACCGCGACCTGGGCCCGCTGCCCGTCACCCTCCAGGCCCAGGGCACCGGCGCCTGGAGCGGCACCGCGCAGCTGCCGCTGGCCGGCGTGTGGGTGGTCTCGGTGACCGTCCGCTCGTCCGATTTCGACCAGGTGACGGCCACCCAGCAGTTGAAGGTCGGCCAGTGACGGGGATACCGGCGGTCTCCCGGCGCGCGGTGCTCGGCGGCGCCGGGGCCGGGCTGGCCGTGGGCGCCGTCGGCGGGGCGTGGGGCGGTCGGGCCTCGGCACGGGAGACCAGGCCGTCGCCCGGGAGTGCCCGGGTGGCGTTCCACGGGCCCCGGCAGGGCGGCATCGTGGAGCCCGCGCAGGCCCGGGTGGAGTGGGCGGCGTTCGACCTGCTGCCCGGGACGGGGCGGGACCGCGCGGCGGGGCTGCTGCGGGACTGGTCGGCGGCCGCCGCCCGGATGGCCGCCGGTGAGCCGGGCGGGGACGGCGGCGGCGGGATCGCGCTGGACGCCGGCCCGAACTCGCTGACCGTCACCTTCGGCTTCGGCGCGGGCCTGTTCGACAAGCTGGGCCTGGCCGACCGCCGCCCGCCCGCGCTGGCCGCGCTGCCCGCGTTCCCCGGGGACGCGCTCGACCCGGCCCGTTCGGACGGCGACCTGTGGGTGCAGATCGGCGCGGACGACGCGCTGGTCGCGGTGCACGCGCTGCGGGTGCTGCGCCGGCTGGCGGCGGGGACGGCCGCGCCGCGCTGGCAGATGGCGGGCTTCTCCCGCACGCCCGGCGCGACGGCGCGGCCGATGACCGGCCGCAACCTGATGGGCCAGGTCGACGGCACCAACAACCCGCGCCCGCAGGACCCCGACTTCGCCGCGAAGGTGTTCGCCACCGGCCCCGGCTGGATGGCCGGCGGCAGCTACGCGGTGCTGCGCCGGATCCGGATGCTGCTGGACGACTGGGAGTCGCTGCCGACGGACCGTCAGGAACGGCTGGTGGGCCGCCGCAAGAGCGACGGCGCCCCGCTGTCGGGCGGCCCGGACGCGGGCGAGCGCACCCCCGTCGACCTGGCGGCGACCGCCCCGGACGGCACCCTGGCGATCGCCCCGGACGCGCACGTCCGGGTGACCGCGCCCGCCTCCAACGGCGGGGCGGCGATGCTGCGCCGCGGGTTCTCCTTCCACGACGGCCTGCTGGCCGACGGCGCTCCCGACGCGGGCCTGCTGTTCGCCGCGTTCCAGGCCGACCCGGCGCGCGGGTTCGTCCCGGTGCAGCAGCGGCTGGCGCGCGGCGACGGCCTGTCGCGGTTCCTGCGGCACGAGGCGGGCGCGCTGTTCGCGGTGCCGCCGGGCGCGCCCGAGGGCGGGTACGTGGGGCAGCCGCTGCTGGAGGGCTGACGCCGCACGGCCGTTCGAGGCCGCTGCCCGCCGGACGGACAGCGGCACGGCGGGGCTCCGGAAGTGGCTAAGGTGGCAGATCGAGCCCTGCGGGCCCCACGCGGTTCGCATCACGCTGTTCGTTCGGAGGCGGTCATGTCGGCGACCCGTTACACCTATCTCGGTCCCGCGGGCACCTTCACGGAGGCGGCGCTGCGCACCCTGCCGGAGGCGGGGACGCGGGAGCTGACGCCGGTGGCGTCGGTGGCGGCGGCGCTGGACGCGGTGCGGGCGGGCGAGGCCGCGGGCGCGATGGTGGCGATCGAGAACTCGGTGGACGGCGCGGTCACCACCACCAGCGACGAGCTGATCAACGGCAGCGCGCTGATGATCTACCGCGAGGTGCTGCTGCCGATCTCGTTCGCGCTGCTGGTCCGCCCGGACACCGCGCTGGGCGACGTGAAGACCGTCACCGGCCACCCGGTGGCGCAGCCGCAGGTGCGGCACTGGCTGGCCGCGAACCTGCCGGACGCGCAGTGGGAGTCGGCGGCGTCCAACGCCGAGGGTGCCCGGCTGGTCCAGGACGGCCGCTACGACGCGGCGGTGGCGGGCGCGTTCGCCGCCGAGCTGTACGGGCTGCGGGTGCTGTCGGACGAGATCCAGGACGCGGCGGCGCCGACCACCCGGTTCGTGCTGGTGGGCCGGCCGGGGCGGGTGTCCTCGGCGACCGGCTGGGACAAGACCTCGATGGTGGTCTGGCTGCCGGACGACCACCCCGGTGCGCTGCTGGAGCTGCTGCAGGAGTTCGCGGTGCGCGGGATCAACCTGATGCGGATCGAGTCCCGGCCGACCGGCGAGGGCATGGGCAGCTACTGCTTCCTGATCGACTGCGAGGGGCACCTGAGCGAGCGGCGGGTCAGCGAGGCACTGATGGGCCTGAAGCGGATGTGCCCGCAGGTGCGCTTCCTCGGCTCGTACCCGCGGGCCGACCGGGGCACCGCTTTCCCGCTCCGGCAGGGCACCTCGGACCTGGATTTCACGGACGCCGCGGACTGGCTGTCGCGCTGCCTGGACGGCCGCGGCGAACTCTGACGCCGGCGCCGCCGCGCAAGAACGCGTTTCCGGCCGGAACGGGGTCCCACCGGACCCTGTTCCGTTCATTTCCGACACGCCCGAACGTCACCTGCCCGGCCGACCGGCGTTCATCGGCGGCGCTCCGGGGCCTCCGGGAACCGGCTGGTTCATCCACAGGGCGGCGGCCGGCATCCACAGGGGCCGTTGTCCCCAGGTTCGGCGAAGTTATCCACAGGGAGGGCCGGAGTCGACAAACCGGTAAAGACACCCGCAGCTCCGGTCAGATCATCAGCTAGGGGCATAGGGAGGACTAATCGGACCAGAGTCACCCCTGCGCCGACAAATCACCTGTGCGAGCGAGCGAATTCCCTCACTCGGGAAGCCGTATCGAGGTTTGAAACCTGAAATCATCGGTTCGACAGCCTACGGACCATGGGTTTTCCCCTGTCCACAGGCTTGGACGCGCACCTGTGGATAACTGAGCCCCGACAGAGTTGTCCACCGGGGTTATCCACAGGAAGGCGGGAGTTATCCCCAACCCCGGAGCGCTTTCCCACACCCCCGCGCCGATGGCCGGGCACAGGATGCCAGATTTCCGGACAGAGCGCGACATACCCGCCCAAGCCGTGCACTGGCCGGAACCGGACCACCCTGCCACCGGTAGGCTTGATCCGTGATCGACCTTCGCCTGCTCCGTGACGACCCGGACCGCGTACGTACCTCGCAGCGCTCCCGTGGTGAGGACGTCGACCTGGTCGACGCCCTGCTCTCCGCCGACGAACGCCGCCGCGCGGCCGGCACCCGATTCGACGAACTGCGCAGCGAGCAGAAGCAGCTGGGCAAGCAGGTCGCCGCCGCCAAGGGCGAGGAGAAGGCCGCGCTGCTGGCCCGCACCAAGGAACTGGCCGCCGAGGTGAAGGCCGCCGACGCCGCGCAGAGCGAGGCGAAGGAGGAGGCCGAGCGCCTGCAGCGCTCGCTGGCGAACCTGATCGACCCGGCCGCCCCGGTCGGCGGCGAGGAGGACTTCGTCACCCTTGAGGAGATCGGCACCCCCCGCGACTTCGCCGCCGAGGGCTTCGAGCCCCGCGACCACGTCGAACTCGGCCAGCTGCTCGGCGCGATCGACACCGAGCGCGGCGCGAAGGTGGCCGGCGCCCGCTCCTACTACCTGACCGGCCCGGGCGCGCTGCTGGAGCTGGCCCTGGTCAACATGGCGATGGCGCAGGCCTCCGCGGCCGGCTTCACGCCGATGATCACCCCGGCGCTGGTCCGCCCCGCCGCGATGGACGGCACCGGCTTCCTCGGCCAGGCCGCCGAGAACGTGTACTACCTCCAGGACGACGACCGGTACCTGGTCGGCACCAGCGAAGTCCCGCTGGCCGCCTACCACATGGACGAGATCCTGGACGCCGACAAGCTGCCGCTGCGCTACGCCGGCTTCTCGTCCTGCTTCCGCCGCGAGGCGGGCACCTACGGCAAGGACACCCGCGGCATCATCCGCGTCCACCAGTTCGAGAAGGTGGAGATGTTCGTCTACACCACGCCCGAGGACGCCGAGGCCGAGCACCGCCGCCTGCTCCAATGGGAGAAGGACTTCCTGAACGCGCTGGAGCTGCCCTACCGGGTGATCGACGTCGCCTCCGGCGACCTCGGCGCGTCCGCCGCCCGCAAGTTCGACATCGAGGCGTGGATCCCCACCCAGGGCAAGTACCGCGAGGTCACCTCGACCTCCAACACCACCGAGTACCAGGCCCGCCGGCTCTCCATCCGGATGCGCGACAAGGACGGCGTCCGTCCGCTCGCCACCCTCAACGGCACCCTGGTCGCCGTCCCCCGGGTGATCGTCGCGCTGCTGGAGAACCACCAGCAGGCCGACGGCTCGGTGGTCCTGCCCGAGGCCCTGCGCCCCTTCCTCGGCGGGAAGGCCGTGCTGGAGCCCGCGGCCGAGTAGAACCGACCGCCGGCACCGGCCGTACTCCTCGTACCGCCGCAACCCGTCGTTCCCGGAGCATCTGGAGCACTTCGCGCATGAGCACCGACGCCCTGCCCTACCGGCTGGTCGCCACCGATCTCGACGGGACGCTGCTCACCAGCGCCGAGAACGTCTCCGCCCGCACCCGGGAGGCCCTGGGCGCCGTCACGGCGCTCGGGGCGCAGCACATCATCGTCACCGGCCGCTCGGCGGGCTGGACCAGGCCGGTGCTGGACGAGATCGGCTACACCGGCATCGCCGTCTGCGGGCAGGGCGCCCAGGTCTACGACGCGGGGGCGCACAAGCTGCTCACCTCGGTCACCCTGGACCGGCAGCTGGCCGCGCTGGCGCTCGCCAAGATCGAGGCCGAGGTGGGCCCGCTGGCGATCGCCGCCAACCAGGACGGCCTGGACGGCGAGGTGGTGGCCGGGCCGGGCTACCGGCTGCGGATCGCCACCGGGCTGCCGGTCCGCCAGGTCGCCGCGGAGCAGCTGCTGGCCGCGCCGGTCAGCAAGCTGTACATCCAGCACCCGGAGCTGACGGACGATCAACTCGCCGAGGCGGCATGGTCGGTGGCCGGTCAGCTGGTCGGCGTGGTGATGGCCGGCGACGGCATCGTCGAGCTGCTGCCGCTGGGCCTGACCAAGGCCACCGGCCTGTCGCTGGCCGCGCGTCGGCTGGGCGTCCGCGCCGCCGAGACCATCGCGTTCGGCGACATGCCCAACGACATACCGATGTTCCGGTGGGCCGGCCACGCGGTGGCGATGGGCAACGCGCACGAGCAGCTGCGGGCGGTGGCCGACGAGGTGACGGTCTCCAACGACGAGGACGGCGTCGCCGTGGTGCTGGACCGGGTGTTCGGCCTCGGCGGCTGATCCGCGCGACAGACGCACGAAAGCGCCACCGGCCCGGGGCCGGTGGCGCTTTCGTGCGTGCTGGGGCCGGTCAGCTGCCGTAGCTGACGTTGGAGCAGACGTCGTCGTCCGCCGAGCGGGCGGAGTTGGCGACGCTGGAGGCCACCGGGCCCGGGTCGGCGGCGCCGCCGCTGGTCGCGGTGCCCGCGCCGGCGCCGGCCGCGTAGTCCTTGCCGAGCACCAGCGCGATGCCGGCGGTGGAGCTGGCCTCGATGGTGGCGCCGGGGAACAGCGCGGCGACGGCCTGCGCGTTGGCCTTCTGGCCGCTGCCGTACTGGACCACGGTGGTGGCGTGGTTCTGGTTGCTGGCGTTGCTGGTGCTGGTGACGGTGAAGTTCGCGCCCTTCAACGTCGTGGCCGCCTTGGTGCCGAGGCCGGCGGTGGTGGTGCCGTTGTAGACGCCGACCTTGATGCCGGCACCGTTGGCGGGCGGGGCCGGCGGGGCGCTGGAGGGCGGGGCGGCCGGCTCGCTCGGGGCGGGGCTCTGCTCGCCGCCGCTGGCGTCCTCGCCGTCGAGGGTGCGGTCGGCCTTGAGGGCGGCCCACAGCTGGTCGACCTGGGGGTGGTTCAGGCCGATCCGTTCCTTCTCGTAGTGCCAGGGGGTGGTGAGGAACTTGATGTCGTGCAGGTCGATGTCCTTGAGCGACGTCCCGAGGTTGAGCAGCTTGTCGACGCCGGCCAGGTCGGGGTCGACGGTGAGCGCCTTGGTGGCGGCGTCGGCCAGCGGAAGCAGGTTGGTGGGGCTCATGCCCTTGCTCTTGACCGACTTGATCAGCGAGGACAGGAACGCCTGCTGGCGCTGCATCCGGCCGACGTCGGAGTTGTCGCCGATGCCGTGCCGCAGTCGGACGTAGTCGAGGGCGGCCTGGCCCTCGACGGTCTGCACGCCCTTCGGGTATATCTCCTTGCCCTTCTTGGGCAGGTTGGGGTTGAGGTCCTTCTCGTATATCGCGTTCGGCAGGCAGACCTCGACGCCGCCGACGGCCTTGGTCATCGCGGCGAAGCCCTCGAAGTTGACCACGATGGTGTGGTCGACGCGCAGGCCGGTCAGCGCTTCGACGGTGTTCTGGGTGCAGGCCGGGTTGCCCTGCTCGCTGTTGCCGACCGAGAAGGCGCTGTTGAACATCACGTTCGTCTGCGGCTTGGTCCAGTTCTTGTTCGGCAGCATGCACTTGGGCACGTTGACCAGTGCGTCGCGGGGGAACGAGACGCCGACGGCGTGCTTGTGGTCGGCGTAGACGTGCAACAGGATCGTGGTGTCGGAGCGGGCGCCGCCCTCCTCG
>NZ_NNBO01000016.1:0-184000 GCF_002803145.1 Kitasatospora sp. CB02891
CCGGCGGCCCCCGTCGTGCCCGCCGCCCCCGTCGCGCCGGTGGCTCCCGCCGCCCCGGTCGCCCCGGCGGCCGCCCCGGTCGTCGCGGAGGGCGAGCGCCCGCTGGCCAAGCCGCCGGTGCGCAAGCTCGCCAAGGACCTCGGCATCGACCTGCGCACCGTGCGGCCGACCGGCCCGAACGGCGTGATCACCCGCGAGGACGTGCACGCCGCGGCCACCGCCGCCGCGCCGGTCGTCGAACCGGCCGCCGCGCCGGTCGCCCCGCAGGCCGCCCCGTCGGCGGCCGAGCAGCCCGCGCTGCCGGTGCCGACCGCGGCCGGGGACGTCCGGGTGCCGGTCAAGGGCGTCCGCAAGGCCACCGCGCAGGCGATGGTGGCCTCGGCGTTCACCGCGCCGCACGTCACCGAGTTCGTCCAGGTCGACGTGACCCGGACGATGAAGCTGGTGCGCAAGCTCAAGGAGAGCGGCGAACTGGGCGCCGGGGTGCGGGTCAGCCCGCTGCTGCTGGTCGCAAAGGCGCTGCTCACCGCGATCAAGCGGCACCCGGAGATCAACGCCAGCTGGGACGAGGCCGCCCAGGAGATCGTGATCAGGGGCGCGGTGAACCTCGGCATCGCCGCGGCCACCCCGCGCGGGCTGATCGTCCCGAACATCAAGGACGCCGGCGCCAAGACCCTCTCCCAGCTGGCCGTCTCGCTCGGCGAGCTGGTGGAGACCGCGCGGCAGGGCAAGACCTCCCCGGCCGACATGTCCGGCGGCAGCGTCACCATCACCAACGTCGGCGTGTTCGGCGTCGACACCGGCACCCCGATCCTCAACCCCGGCGAGGCCGCCATCCTGGCCTTCGGCGCGGTGCGGGAGCTGCCGTGGGTGCACAAGGGCAAGGTGGTGCCGCGCCAGGTCACCACGCTGGCGCTGTCCTTCGACCACCGGCTGGTGGACGGCGAGCTCGGCTCCAAGGTGCTGGCGGACGTCGCCGCGATCCTGGAGTACCCGAAGCGCCTGATCACCTGGGGCTGATCCGCCCCCGGCCGCCCGGGCCCCGCTCCGTTCCGCGGAGCGGGGCCCGGCGCGTTCCGGGCCCGTCGGGCGGGGCCTCAGCCCCGGGCGGCCCGCCAGGCGGCGTGCGCCAGGGTGTGGAAGGCCTCGCTGTCGGAGCGGTCCAGGCCGAGCGCGCCGACCAGCAGCGCCGCGGTGGCCGGGCGCGGCCCGGCCGTGCCGCGCTCCAGGTCCGACAGGGTGCGGATGCCCAGGCCCGCCTTGACGGCCAACTCCTGCTGGGTCAGCCGGGCTCCCTGCCGAAGTGTTCGCAGGGCCTGTCCGAATGCCCTGCGCGGGTCCGTGTCCGGCCCGTTCTCCATGTCCGCCGCCTTTCCCCCCGGGTGGTTCCCGGACGGCAGGGTATCCCGCCGGGCGGCGGCCCGTTCGCCGTTTCCAACTGCGCTGCGGCCACGCGGAATTGGCTGCTCCAATCGTTCTCCTCCGGTGATTCCCCGGTGATTTTCGCGGCTCCGGGGGCGGGGGTCCGCATTGCTCCGCCCGAGGGCATTTCGGGCCGACCCCGCCGGGCCCGCGGTCGGGATGGGTACGTCTGTGCGACCAGCCACCCGCGCAGTCAGGCCGGGTGTCGTCGCAGCGAGGACTCCCGCGTATGCCGCCTGGTGCCCCCGGTCCCGTGATGCGCTCCGCGGCCGCCGTGCTGCTGGTCGCCGCCGCCGTGCTGCCCGCCGCGGTGGAACTGGCCTCGCCCGCGCCGTCCACCGCGATCGGCCCGCCGCTGCCGGGTCCGGACCGGGCCGCGCCGCCCGCCGCCCGGCCCGACCTGCGGGCCCCCGGCGCGCCCGCCGTGGACCTGCGGGTGTCCGGCGACCCGGCCAACCGGATCACCCTGGTGCTGCTGGGCGACGGCTACACGGCGGCCCAGCAGCAGCTGTTCCACGACCAGGCGGACCGGGCCTGGCACGCGCTGCTGGACATCGAGCCGTTCCGCACCTACCAGGGGTTCTTCAACATACGGCGGGTCGACGTGGTCTCCCCGGTGTCCGGGATAGCCGAGAGCGAGAGCGCCGGGAAGGCCCCCGTCACCCCGCTGGGCATGCACTTCTGGTGCGAGGGCACCGCCCGCCTGCTGTGCGCGGACGAGGACGCCACCGCCCGCTGGGCGGGCCAGGGCGAGGGCCCGCAGTACCTGATAGCGCTGGCCAACTCGACCGAGTACGGCGGGGCCGGCGGCACCGGGGTGACCACGCTGGCCGGCGGCAGTCCGGACGCCGGGCGGATCATCCAGCACGAGATAGGGCACACCGTCGGCGCGCTGGGCGACGAGTACGACAGCGCCCCGAGCGACCCGGACTACCCGAACCTGTCCCTGGTGGACGCCGAGGAGATGGCGCACGACCGGACCAAGTGGTGGCGCTGGCTGGGCGCGGTCTCCCCGGACGGCGGCGGCCCGGTGGGCGCCTACCGCAGCGCCAACGGGCTGTACCGGCCGACCGAGGACTCGGTGATGCGCAGCCTCGGCGGGGTGTACAACCTGCCGTCCCGGGAGGCGATCGTCGAGCAGCTGTACCGCCGGGTGGAGCCCGCCGACGCCCCCGAGCCCGCCCCCGGGCAGGTGACGGGCCGGCCCAAGCTGCACGTGCGGCCGCTGGCCCTGACCGGCCCGCGCCAGCTGCGGATCGCCTGGTCGCTGGACGGGAAGCCGGTGGACGCCGGCACCGCGGACGGGACCTGGCTGGACACCGCCGTGCTCGCGCTGTCGCCGGGCCACCGGCACACCGTCACCGCGACGGTCCAGGACACCACCGACTGGGTGCGCGACGAGGAGTTCCGCGCGCAGTACATGACCAGCACGGTGAGCTGGACGGTCTCCGGCTGAGCGGTGGCCGCGGCGGTTTCGAGTCGTTTCACACCCTGGCGAAAACATCAGGTGATGGGATGACTAGCCTGATTGCACTATGAGCGTGGACCCCGCCCCCACCGCACCGTCCCTGTCCGTACCCGCTCCCCGCCGCGCCGGCGACCCCCCGGCCGTCGCCTCCCCGGCCACCGGATTCCCCGCCGCCGTCCTGCACCCGCCCGGCGGGCGCGCCGCCTGGTTCGCCTGGTCGGTCGGCGTCAGCGTCTACGTCCTCGCCGTGGTGCACCGCACCAGCCTCGGCGTGGCCGGCCTGGACGCCTCCGCCCGGTTCGGCATCGGCGCCTCCGCCCTGTCCACCTTCTCCATCCTGCAGGTCCTGGTGTACGCCGGGATGCAGATCCCGGTCGGCCTGCTGGTCGACCGGATCGGCCCGCGCCGGGTGCTGCTGCTCGGCGTGGCCCTGATGAGCGCCGGCCAGCTGGCGTTCGCGTTCTCCACCGCGTTCGCGCCCGCGCTGGCCTCCCGCGCGGTGCTCGGCTGCGGCGACGCGATGACCTTCATCAGCGTGCTGCGGATCGCTGCCCGCTGGTTCCCGGCCGCCCGCAACCCGTTCGTCGCCCAGCTCACCGGCCTGGTCGGCACCGGCGGCAACCTGGTCAGCACCGTCGTCCTCGCGCAGGCCCTGCACACCGCCGGGTGGAGCACCACCTTCGGCGTCATCGCGCTCACCGGCGTGCCGATCTTCGTCGCCGTGCTGGCGCTGCTGCGGGAGGCCCCGCCCGGTGCGCCCGCCCCCGTGCCGCAGGAGGGCGCCCGGCTGCCGGTCGGGCGGCTGATCCGGGCCGCCTGGGCCGAGCCCGGCACCCGGCTCGGCCTGTGGGTGCACTTCACCACGGCGTTCCCGGCGTCCGCGTTCGGCCTGCTGTGGGGGCTGCCCTACCTGGTCGAGGGCCAGGGCATGTCCCGGGCCGGCGCGGGCGGTCTGCTGAGCCTGCTGGTGCTCAGCAGCATGGCGTTCGGCCTGCTGTTCGGCCGGCTGATCTCCCGCTCGGCCGCGCTGCGGCTGCCGGTCGCCTTCACCGTGCTGGGCGCCACCGCGCTCTGCTGGACCGTCACGCTGGCCTGGCCGCAGGGCCGGCCGCCGCTGTGGCTGCTGGTGGTGCTGATCCTGGTGATGGGCAGCAACGGCCCTGCCTCGCTGATCGGCCTCGACTACGCCCGCGCCCACAACCCGGCCGAGCGGATGGGCACCGCGTCCGGCATCGCCAACATGGGCGGTTTCATCGGCTCGATGATCACCCTGCTGGGCATCGGCGTCCTGCTGGACGCGCTGGCCGACCCGGGCAGCGGCGGCTACGACGCGCACGCCTACCAGCTGGCGTTCTGCTTCCAACTGCTGCCGCTGCTGCTCGGAACGACGATGATCCTGCGGCTGCGGCGCAAGCTGGCCGCAGCCTGAGGGCGGATCAGGGGGTGCTCGCCAGATGGGCGAGCACCCGCAGGCCCAGCTCCTGGTCGCCGATCACGTTCACCAGCGCCGTCTCCGGGCGGACCCGGCCGCAGCACAGCCGCACGAAGGTCTGCCAGTCCATCGCCAGCCGCACGTCCGGGGCCGGCTCCACCGACTCGTCCACGCTGCCCCGGCCGTGCGCGCCGACCCGCACGGTGCGCTGGAACGGCAGCGCACCCGCCACGTCGAACACCACCGTGCTGCCGATCGGCGCGCCCGCCTCCTTGGCGACCTGCTTCGGCAGCGTCTCGATCAGCAGGTCCCGCGTCAGCACGGCCGCCGGGGAGTCCAGGTTGCCGGGCTCCTGCAGGGCGCGGCGCAGGTCCTGCTCGTGCACCCACACGTCGAAGGCGCGCATCCGCAGCACCGCGGCGTACGGGAGGTCCCGGGCCAGCGGCCCGCCCGGCCAGCGCACCGGGTCCTCCGGCTGGTGGCGGGAGTTGCGCAGCGCCCGCGAGCGGCGGATCACCGTGTACTCCAGCTCGCTGGTGATCTCCACCGGCGTCCAGCAGCGGCGCTTGTCCACCGGCAGTTCCATGTACCGGGTGAAGTCGTTGGTGACGTGCCGCAGGTCGCGCGGCAGCGCGTGGATCGGCCGGGGGTCGCCGAGCATCTCCGACTCGACGCCGATGATGTGCGACACCACGTCGCGCACCGACCAGCCGGGGCACTCGGTGGCCCGGTTCCACGCGTCGGTCGGCAGCGGGGCGAGCAGCTCGGATATCGACTCGATCGACTGCGTCCACGCATCGGTGTACGCCTGCACGGTCTGGTTGTCCGCCACTGGTATCTCCGGCCCCTCCGTCGGCTTGCGTCGTCCCACGTCGCCCGGGCTGCCGAGACCTTCGCACGGACGCGCATACGGCACGTTACGCTGCCGGGTGAGAGCAGGGCAGCGCTTTCGGGTGACGATCGTAGGACTCTTGTCGTGGACGGTGGTACTGTGCGCGCTTCATTGATCCAACTCGCGGTCTCGGACGCCGAGCCGGCCGCCGAACGGCGGGCCAGGGCCGCGGCGCTGGTCCGCGCCCAGGACGGCGCCGACCTGGTGGTGCTGCCCGAGCTGTGGCCGGTCGGCGGCTTCGCCTACGACGCCTGGTCCGACGGCGCCGAACCGCTCGACGGGCCCACCGCCGAGACGATGTCCGCCGCCGCCCGGGCGGTCGGCTGCTGGCTGCACGCCGGCTCGATCGTCGAACGCGACCCCGACGGGCCGATCTACAACACCTCGCTGCTGTTCGCCCCCGACGGCGAACTGGTCCGCACCTACCGCAAGATCCACCGCTTCGGCTTCGACACCGGCGAGGCCGTCGTGATGGGCGCCGGCCAGGAGATCGTCACCGCGGACGCCGGCTTCGCCACCCTGGGCCTGGCCACCTGCTACGACCTGCGCTTCCCCGAGCTGTTCCGGGCGCTGCTGGACGCCGACGCCGAACTGCTGGTGATCCCCGCCGCCTGGCCCGCCCGGCGCGCCGAGCACTGGAACCTGTTGGCCCGCGCCCGCGCCGTCGAGGAACAGGCCTACGTGCTGGCCTGCAACACCGCCGGCACCCACGGCGGCGTCGAACAGGCCGGCCGCAGCCTGGTCGTCGACCCGTGGGGCCGGGTGCTCGCCGAGGCCGGTCCGGACGAGCAGGTGCTCACCGTCGAGTTCGACCCCGCCGACGTCGCCGAGTGCCGCGCCGAGTTCCCGGTCCACCGGGACCGGCTGCTCGGAATCCCGGCACCCGTGCAACGCTGACATTTCGCCGCACATCGCCGTACCTTGGTCCGGATTGACCATTCCGGGGTAATCTGTGCGCGTTTTTGGGAGCTGGGTCCGGCCGCGGTCGGCACGACCCGGGGAGGGGGTGGCCATGACCGATGAAGGAGCCGGGAGCGGCCGTGCCCTGATCCGGCGCAACAGTCTCCGCGAACAGATCTCCGACGCCCTGCGCGACGAGATGATGGCCGGCCGGCTGCCCGCCGGCCGCAACTTCACCGTCAAGGAGATCGCCGACGTCTACGGCGTCTCCGCCACCCCCGCCCGGGAAGCCCTGGTCGACCTCGCCGCCCAGGGCCTGCTGGTCAGCGAACCCCACCGCGGGTTCACCGTCCCCGAATTCACCTGGGACGACTACCTGGAGATCCTCGAAGCCCGGGCCCTGCTCACCGACAACGCGCTGCGCCACCTCGGCAACCGCGACCACCCCTACGACTGGACCCGGACCGTCTCGCTGCGCCGCCGCGCCGAGGCCGCCACCCGGGCCGCCCGGGCCGGCCACCTCGACGTGCTGGTCGGCTGCGACCTGCGGTTCTGGCAGGAGGCCGCGGCCGTCCTGTGCAACGAGCGGATCGCCGACTACCTCGGCTGGCTGCGCGTCCAGTCCTGGATGTTCGCCGCCCCGCACCTGCGGGCCGTCGACCGGCTGGCCGGCGTCTGCTGGGACCGGCACGGCGAACTCGTCGACCGGATCGAGGCCCGCGACCACGACGGCGCCCGACGACTGGTCAACCACCACAACCTGTTCACCATCGAACTGCTCGCCCGACTGCTCGACCGGTCGCTCGACGGAGTCTCCGTCCTGCACCTGCTGCGCGACCCGGCCGCGGTCGACCTGCCGTCAGTTCCACCGGCCGGCGGCCCGGAGCCCGCCCAACCACCGCACTCCACGGTCGGATTGGGGCAGGTCCCGCTGCCCAGGTTCGTCCCGTCCGGCCGGTACACCCGGTCGTTCCGGCCGGGGCACGGAGAGCCCGCCGCGGGCCGGTAGGGTTGGGGCCCATTGCCCCGTCCGACCGAGAGGATGAGCCGGCCCATGGCCTGCGACCTCTGGCTCGTCCCACTCGTGGACGTGCTCACCCACAGCCCCGAGAACCCGTTCCGGGACGACCTCGACCGCTACAACGGGGTACTCGCCCAGAACGGGCTGCCGCCCGTCCCGGTCAACCCCTACGTCCACGGCTTCTCCGGGGACGTCGAGACGATAGCCGCGTTCGACTACGACTCGCTCCACTTCCTGCGCCGCGCCTACCTGTTGGGGCTCACCGGCTTCGAGGTGGCGCCGGTGGACGCGCTCGGCAGCGACTACGAGCAACTGCTGGAGATGTTCGAGGCCACCGCCGAACAGTCGCACCTGGTCTGGCACTTCGACCACGCCGGGGCGTACGTCCCGGTCGACTTCCCGGTTCCGCTGGTCGCCGACGAACTCCTCGCCGCGGGCGGCCCCCTGGGCTCCTCGCAGGGACTCCTCCGCGAACTGGAGGCAGTCGCCCCCCTGCTGGGCATCGATTCGCTCAACCCGCCGGCCCCCACCCGCCCCCTGGGCCCCACTCAGCTGGAACAGCCCTTCGGCCCCCCGATCGACGACTTCCAGCACCCCTTCGCGAGGGAACGCCACGCCTGGGCCGGGCTCTGGTCGGCGGCGACGCGGAGTGTGGCCCAGGCCTCGATGATCGTCTTCGCGTAGGAGGGCACGAACCTGCGGAGGGCACAACCAGGTGCTGGTGGGCGCCTTCCGCCTCGCGCAGTTCCGCCCCCTCGGACCCCCGGCGCCGCTGGTTTCGCGCCCGCCTGCCTTCGCGCTCGCGCCTGTCGGCCTGCCGACTAGCGCAGGGGTCCCTCCGGGGGACGCTGGCGCGGCATGGTGGGTCGGGTGCCCGGCGGGGGGAGGACGCGGACCTGGGCGCCGGTGCCGACCTCGGTGCGGCCGCCCCAGCTGCCCGGGACCTGGGTGGGGAGTTGGGTCATGCCGGCGCGGAATTCGAGCATCCACTCCGAGGTCTCGGTGCGGACCATCTCGGAGACGTCCTCGCAGAAGCGCCGCAGGACGCCGAGGCAGCGTTCGGCGGCCTCGCCGGCGGTGCCTTCGGTGGGGCCGAGGACCTCCCGGACGCATTCCGAGGCCCAGTCGAACTGGAAGGCCTCCAGGCGGCGTTGGAGGGCCTGGGAGGTGGAGACGTCGCGCATCCAGCCGGAGGTGAGGCCGAAGGCGCGGTCGGCGACGAGCGAGGCGGCGGCGAGCGCGAGACCGGCGTAGCCCCATTCGAGGGCGTGCGGGAGGACGCCGGTGAGGGAGACGATCGGGGCGGTGACGCCGCCGACGGTGAAGACGGCGGCGGTGAAGCGGAGCAGGCGGGCCCAGCGGCGCTTCCAGACGCGGTCGCGGCGGTACCACTCGATGGCCTCGACGGCGCGCTCCTCCGACCAGCGGTAGAGCTCTTCGAGGCGTTCGGCGGGCTCGCCCCAGTCGCCGAGCGGGAATTGACGGGCGCTCAGGTCGGTGCGGCGGCGGGTGGGGATCCGACCGCCGGAGCCCGGGGCGGGCTGGTCGTCGTCGGCGACCTCTTTGCCCCAAGGACTCTCCTCGGGCTGCATTTCCGGCTGGCTCACCTGTGGCGCTCCCTGTGGCGGGGTGACTGCGGAGGCCCGGCGGGTACCGGGACTGACGGTGCGGACATCGATGCGGTGCGGGCTTGGCGGAGCCGCCCATGGTGCCGTGCCGGGCATGCGGCCGGGTCTCTTGTCCAACAGCACTTCTTACCGCCAAATGGCTGACCGTGTGGGCGCTTCCGCAGTGATCGTTATGTGATTTCACCTCCGGATGCCAAGGTCGGAGGGTTGTGCTGCCCGGCCGGATTTCACCCGTCCGAGCGAGGTGAACGGGGGCTGTCGGTGTGACTGCGCAGCTGTTCGAGCCGACCCCGTGCGTTCATACGAACAACGACTGCCGGATTCGCCCGGTACCTGGAGCTTCGTACGGAGCCGCCGACGGTGCGGAACGGGCCACCGACTAGGCTGCCGGTCGTGAAGGTCCTCGTCATCGGCGGCGGCGCCCGCGAACACGCCCTGTGCCGCTCCCTGTCCCAAGATCCCGCTGTCACCGAGCTGCACTGCGCCCCGGGCAACGCCGGGATCGCGCGGGTGGCCGCCCTGCACCCCGTCGACCAGCTGGACGGCGCCGCGGTCACCGCGCTGGCCCAGGAACTGGGCGCCGGCCTGGTGGTGGTCGGCCCGGAGGCTCCGCTGGTGGCGGGTGTCGCCGACCCGCTGCGGGCGGCCGGCATCCCGGTGTTCGGCCCGAGCGCCGCGGCCGCGCAGCTGGAAGGCTCCAAGGCCTTCGCGAAGGACGTGATGGCCGGGGCCGGCGTCCCGACCGCGCGGTCCTACGTCTGCACCACCGAGCAGGAGGCCGCCGAGGCGCTGGACGCGTTCGGCGCCCCGTACGTGGTGAAGGACGACGGCCTGGCGGCCGGCAAGGGCGTCGTGGTCACCGAGGACCGCGCCGCCGCGCTGGAGCACGCCAAGGGCTGCGAGCGGGTGGTGATCGAGGAGTACCTGGACGGCCCGGAGGTGTCGCTGTTCGCGATCACCGACGGCACCACGGTGCTGCCGCTGGTGCCCGCGCAGGACTTCAAGCGCGCGCTGGACGGCGACCAGGGCCCCAACACCGGTGGCATGGGCGCCTACACCCCGCTGCCGTGGGCCCCCGAGGGCCTGGTCGAGGAGGTGCTGGAGACCGTCCTGCAGCCGACCGTCGACGAGCTGCGCCGCCGCGGCACCCCGTTCTCCGGCCTGCTGTACGCGGGCCTGGCGCTGACCTCGCGCGGCACCCGGGTGGTGGAGTTCAACGCCCGCTTCGGCGACCCCGAGACCCAGGTGGTGCTGGCCCGGCTGCGCACCCCGCTGGCCGGCGTGCTGCTCGCCGCCGCCAACGGCACGCTGGGCGAGCTGGAGGCGCTGCGCTGGGACGAGGGCGCCGCGGTCACCGTGGTGATGGCCTCCAAGGGCTACCCCGCGAACCCGCGCACCGGTGACCCGATCGAGGGCCTGGACGAGGCGGAGGCCGACGGCACCGCGTTCGTGCTGCACGCCGGCACCAGGTCGGGCGCCGAGGGCGAGGTGCTCACCGCGGGCGGCCGGGTGCTGTCCGTCACCGCCACCGGCGCGGACCTCGCCGAGGCCCGGGCCAAGGCGTACGCGGGCCTGTCGAAGATCTCCTTCAAGGGCGCCCAGCACCGCACCGACATCGCGGCCAGGGCCGCGCAGTAAAGAGGACTGCCCCCGCGGGGCGCTGCGCCCGGACGACCCGTCCGGACGCAGCGCCCCGCGGCGTTTCCGGAGCCGGGGGCGGAGTGGGCCGCACGTCGAAAAAGCAGTCCTTCGGGTGATCTGTTGGTCATCCTGCTGACGGGGCCGGAGCCCCCGCCGTAGGGTGCGCTGCATCGCGCAGGGGCGGGGGCACCGGCGTGGGCGCAGCTCGTCGCCACGACGCGCCCGGGGGATGCTGGGAGCGGTGGCGCGCCCCGCCGCAGTGTCACCAGGACGGGTGGTCTCCCCGGAGTTCCGGAACACCCGCCCGTACCGGGGCGTCGAGACTGGCAGGAAAGCGCCACGCGAGTCGTACCACCGGGTTCGGCACCCGCCGCTTCCCGTACCGGAATTGATCGAGTCGAGTCGGCTGCGAAGGGGGTGCCGCGGCGATGGCTGCAGTGGACACCGCACGCGCACGAGCCCGGGCCGTCCTGCGTCTTCGCGGACGGGCCGTGGCCGCCGCCGCGCTGCCCGCCGCCTGCGCGGTGGTGCTGCTGGTCGGGCGGTTCACCGGACGGATAGGCGCGGCCGGTTCACCGGACGCCCCGCTCTGGGACGGCATCCGCTGGGCGGTCGGGGCGGTCGCCGCGGCGACGCTGCTGCTGGCCGCCATGGTGGCCCGCGCACACCGCCGGGCCGTCCCCCCGGTCACCCCCGCGGTGCCGCTGACCAGGGCGGACGCGCCCGAGCTGTACCGTCTGATCGAGGAGCTCGCGGACCGGCTGGACGTGCCGGCGCCCGCCGCGATCGCGCTCACCCCCGACTGCGACAGCTGGCTGGAGGAACCGCACCGCCCCGGTCGGCGGGCCGTGCCCGGCGCGCCGGTGCTGGTGATCGGTTCCCCGTTCCTGTGGTGGATGCGCGCCGGCGAGCTGCGCGCCCTGCTGGCCCCGGTGGTGGCCGGCACCGCGGCCGCCGCCGACCCGGACATCGCCGCCGCCCGCCGCTGGCTGCGCACCCTGGACGCCGCGCTCGGCGACCGGCGCCGCGGCCCGGCCGCGCTGGTCGAGCGGATCGACCGGCGCCTGCTCGGCGCCTGCCGCGAGCACTCCGCCGAGCTGGAGCACGCCGTCGCCGCGTGGGCGTCCGAGCAGGCCAAGGCCGTCGACTACGGGCTGCGGATCGCCGCCCAGGAGCAGGTCGGCCTGGCCTACGCCGGCTGGGACCGGCTGCTCACCCGGGTCGCGCTGCCCGCCTGGCGGCTCGGCCGGCACCCCTCGCACCTGAACGCCGGCGTGGTCGCCGCGCTCACCGAGCTGTCCCGCCGCGACCGGCTCGCCGACGGCTACGGGAACCGGCTCGGCGACCGCCCCGCCTGCGACCTGCTGGAGGAGCCCGGCCTGGTGGACACCCGGGTGTCCCGGCTGGCCGCCGAACTGCTGCACGAGGAACCGCCCGGCGGCTGGCAGCCGCTGGACTGGGAGGACTACCCGGAGCAGGTCGTCGACCACGGCTGGCGGGAGCACGCAGCGGCCCTGCAGGCCGCCCTCGGCGACGACCACCCGCACACCGGGCCCGCGCTGGACAAACTGCTCGCCCGGCTGGCCGCCGGGGAGGCCGAGACCCTGGCGGCCGCACTGGCGGGCGGGGTGGCGCGCGCCGCCGAGGTCGCGCCCCCCTTGCCTCCCGTGCGCAGCGGACGCGACCTGCTGGTCGACCACCTCAGCGCCACCGTCTGCTGCGCCGCGGTGGACGCGGGCACCGCGAGCCCCGGCCTGGACTGGCTGGACGGCCCGGTCCTGCTGTCCCGCGCGGCGCCCCGGGCCGGGCTGGCCCCGGCGGTGGCGGCCGCGGCGGAGGCCGGCCAGGACGGCCCGCTGCGGGCCTGGCTGGAACGTGCCGGGGTGCGGCTCGAACGCCCGGTACGGCTTTCCGGCTGAATTTCCGAAAGATCCCGGAAAACCCGGTTTCGCCGGTACCAATTGCTACCGTGGGGTGACACTGCGCCAGCAAACTGTGGTGTGCTGGCTGGCACGCACATCCGTATGGCAATTGCCACCCTCGACGGATGCGCACGTGTGGGGAGGGCGTGTGGGGACGGAATCCAACCGCCGGTGGGAGTCCGGCACGCTGGCGCACGGGGTGTCCGATCCGTTCGGCCAGGGCCCGCTGCCGTGGCTGCGCAGCCCCGACCACTACCTGGCGGACGGTGAGGGCGCGGTGCCCTGGTACGTCAGCGTGGACGCCCCGGGGCAGCGGCCGCTCGAAGGCGCGGCCCGGCCGCCGCGGCCCGCGGTGAGCGGCCCGCGCAACTCCGACGACGTGCGGCAGCAGATCAAGGGCTTCGCCTCCGCGGGCGTGGCGCGGCCCGGCGGTTCGGTGGACTTCCGGGTGACGGTCCACCCGCCGCAGGAGTTCCAGGTCGACGTCTACCGGATCGGCCACGACGGCGGCGACGGCGCCCGCCAGGTCGCCTCCAGCCCGCTGATCTCCGGGCTCGCCCAGCCCGCCCCGATGGTCGCCGACCGCACCGTCTCCTGCCACCACTGGTGGCAGTCCTGGCGGCTGCAGGTCCCCACCGACTGGCGGCCCGGCGCGTACGTGGCGGTGCTGACCACTGCCGACGGCGGGCACCGCAGCCACATCCCGTTCACCGTCCGGGACTTCGACCCGGCGGACCTGCTGCTGGTGCTGCCGGACGTGACCTGGCAGGCGTACAACCTGTTCCCGGAGGACGGGCACCAGGGCGCCAGCCTGTACCACGCGTGGGACGCGGCGGGGCGGCTGGTGCACGAGGAGCAGGCGGCGGTCACCGTCTCCTTCGACCGGCCGCACGCCGGGGCCGGGCTGCCGCTGCACGTCGGGCACGCGTACGACTTCATCCGGTGGGCCGAGCGGTACGGCTACGACCTGGGCTACGCCACCGCCACCGACCTGCACGCCGGGCTGGTCGACGCGGACCGGTACAAGGCCCTGGTGTTCCCCGGGCACGACGAGTACTGGTCGGAGCCGATGCGGCGGGCCGTCGAGCGGGCCCGGGACGGCGGCACCTCGCTGGTGTTCCTGTCCGCCAACTCGCTGTACTGGCGGGTCGAGCTGACCGCCGGCGCGAACGGCGAGCCGTCCCGGCTGCTGAACTGCCGCAAACGGCAGAAGGTCGCCGCCGACCACCCCGCCGCGGGCACCGCGGGCGCGACCAGCGCACTGTGGCGGGACGCCGGCGAGCCCGAGCAGCACCTGCTGGGCATCCAGTACGCGGGCAGCGTGCCCGCGCCGGTGCCGCTGGTGGCCCGGAACACCGCGCACTGGCTGTGGCAGGGCACCGGCCTGGCCGAGGGCGAGGAACTGCCCGGCCTGGTCGCGGGGGAGGCCGACCGCTACTACCCGAAGGTCGCGCTGCCCGCCTGCACCGAACGCACCCTGCTGGCGCACTCCCCGTACCGGGACGCCGCCGGGCGGCTCACCCACCAGGAGACCTCGCTGTACCGGGCTCCCAGCGGGGCCTACGTGTTCGCGTCCGGGACGTTCGCCTGGTCGCCCGCGCTGGACCGGCCCGGGCACACCGACGAGCGGATCCAGCGGGCCACCGCCAACCTGCTCGACCAGCTGTGCAAGGAGGGACGCACCGGCCCCTGATGCCGTGCTGTTCCGTCGCGTGGGGCGGGGGCGCACCGGCTCCCGGTCCGCCCCTCGTGCTGTGCTTGTCTTCCCGCGTGGGGCGGGGGCGCACCGGCCCCCGGTCCGCCCCTCATGAAAGACTCCCCGCAGAGCCCCCCAGCTGTGAGGACTGACTGACCGTGAGCGGATTCGTCACCAAGCCCGAGCCGGTCCAGGTGCCCGGCCTGGTCCACCTGCACACCGGCAAGGTGCGCGACCTGTACCGGGACGGCAACGGCAACCTGGTGATGGTGGCCAGCGACCGTACCTCCGCCTACGACTGGGTGCTGCCCAACGAGATCCCCGACAAGGGCCGGATCCTCACCCAGCTGTCGCTGTGGTGGTTCGAGCGGATCGCCGACCTGGTGCCCAACCACGTGATCTCCACCGAGCTGCCCGAGGGTGCCCCCGCCGACTGGGCCGGCCGCACCCTGATCTGCCGCAGCCTGGAGATGGCGCCGGTGGAGTGCGTGGCGCGCGGCTACCTGGCGGGCTCCGGCCTGGAGGAGTACCGGGTCTCCCGCACGGTGTGCGGCATCGCGCTGCCCGAGGGCTTGGACAACGGCTCCGAGCTGCCCGCCCCGATCTACACCCCGGCGCTGAAGGCCGAGGTCGGCGAGCACGACGAGAACGTCTCCTACGAGGAGACCGCCCACCGGGTCGGCGCCGACCTCGCCGCCACCCTGCGGCAGACCACCCTCGCCGTGTACTCCCGGGCCCGCGGGATCGCCCGCGAGCGCGGCCTGATCCTCGCCGACACCAAGTTCGAGTTCGGCCTGCTGGACGGCGAACTGGTCATCGGCGACGAGGTGCTGACCCCCGACTCGTCCCGCTACTGGCCCGCCGACGAGTGGCAGCCCGGTCGCGACCAGCCGTCCTTCGACAAGCAGATCATCCGCGACTGGCTGACCTCGTCCGCCTCCGGCTGGGACCGCAAGAGCGACAACCCGCCGCCGGCGCTGCCCGCCGAGATCGTCGAGCACACCCGGCAGCGCTACATCGACGCCTACGAGAAGCTCACCGGCCTCGCCTGGAAGTGACGCCGCCGCGCGGCCGGCTGTGGCGGTGCGTCACAGCCAGCCGTGCTCGCGGGCGATCCGCACCGCCGCGTGCCGGTTCTCCGCGCCCAGCTTGCCCGCCGCCGAGGACAGGTAGTTGCGCACCGTGCCCTGGGAGAGCGACGCCCGGTCGGCGATCTCGGCGATCGAGGAGCCGTCCGCGGCCAGCTCCAGCACGTCCGTCTCGCGCGGCGTCAGCGGGGAGTCGCCCGCGCTGATCGCCTCCGCGGCCAGTTCCGGGTCCACGTAGCGGCCGCCCGCGCGGACGGTGCGGATGATGCCCGCCAGGTCGGAGGCGGAGACGGTCTTCGGCAGGAAGCCGCGCACCCCGACCTCCAGGGCCCGCTTCAGGTAGCCCGGGCGGCCGTGCCCGGTCACGATCATCACCCGGCAGTCCGGCAGCCGGTGCCGCAGTTCGGACGCCACCTCCAGGCCGTCCAGGCCCGGCATCTGCAGGTCCAGCACCGCCACGTCCGGGCGGTGCGCGGCGGCCATCGCCAGCGCCTCCGGGCCGGACGCCGCCTCGGCGACCACCGTCAGGTCGTCCTCCAGCGCCAGCAGCGCCGCCAGCGCCCCGCGGATCAGATGTTCGTCGTCGGCGAGCAGCACCCGCACCCGGTCCGTCATGCCACAGACTCCCTTGCTGCCATCGGTAGTTCGGCGGTCACCCGGAACCGCCCGGGGCCGGGGCCGGCCGCCGTCAGGGTGCCGCCGTGGGCGGCCAGTCGCTCGCGCAGGCCGCGCAGGCCGCTGCCCGCGCCCTCGGTGCGGGACGGCGGGACGGCGGGCACGCCGTCGTTCTCCACCTCCAGCACCGCGGTGCCGCCCGACACCCGCAGCCGGAACGAGCAGTTGGCGGCCTCGGAGTGGCGCAGCACGTTGGTCGCCGCCTCCCGCACCACCCAGCCGAGCACCGACTGCGTCTCGGCCGGCAGTGCGTCCGTGCCCGTCAGTTCGGTCCGGCAGTCGACGTTCGCGGCGCGCAGCACCGAGGCCGCGCCGATCAGTTCGGTGTGCAGTTCGACGGTGCGGTAGCCGCGCACCACCTCGCGGACCTCGCGCTGCGAGTCCTGGGCGATCCGCTGCACCTCGGTCATCTGGTCCACCGCCTCCGGGCGTTGACGGCGGGCCAGCTGCACGGCCAGTTCGCTCTTCAGCGCGATGGTGGCGAGGTTGCGGCCCAGCACGTCGTGCAGGTCGCGGGAGAACCGCAGCCGCTCCTCGGCGACCGCGAGCCGGGCCTGGGCCTCCCGGGCCCCGTCCAGCTCCCAGACCACCCTCGCCATCCAGGCCGAGCAGCGGGCGGTCGCGGCGGCGATCGTCGCGCCGATCACGGTTCCGAGGGCGATGCCGATCACCGCCCCCGGGTGGGCGCCCCGCACCAGGTGCAGCACCGTCACCGCGGCCAGCAGGGCCAGCCCGCCCAGCAGGGCCCGCCGGGTCGGCAGGGCGATCGACGCGGCGGTGATCCAGCAGGTCACCGCCATCGTGGCCATCACGCCGGGGGCGGCCGCGGCGGCCGGCGCGTCCGGCGCGACCGGGGGAGTCGCCAGCAGCGCCGCCACCGCGAGGCCCCCCGAAACCGCCGCCGACAGCGCCGCCCAGCCGTACGGGTGCGGGCGGCGGCCGAGGTACGCGGCCAGGCCGGTGCGGAACATGACGATGTTCAGCGCCCCCGACGCCAGCACACCGAGCAGCAGCAGCCGGAAACCGACCGGCAGCTCGTCCCGCTCCGCGGCGGCGGCCACCGAGCCGAGCGCCAGCAGCGGCTGGGCCACCGCCACCAGGTACAGCGACCACCGTACGTACAGCTCGATGCGCTGTGGCTTGGATACCGCCTGCCAGCGGCGGATCGGTCGTGGCCTGCTCACCCGCACGGCGTGGTTCCCTCTTGTTCCCGACGTTCCGACATTCGGACGTTCCGACGTTCAGACTTCCGACGGCTCCGCCGAATCTATCGGCGCGGCTCCCAGCGGAACCAGCGGCGGCCCGCCCATGCCGCGACGCCCGTCCACAGCGCGGCCATCAGCAGCGGCGTCGCGCCCTGCGACCACGTCCCGGCGAAGCCCTCGGCCGGGCCGGAGCCGTCGGTGCCGAACCAGCCGATCCGCAGCAGCTGCAGGGCCGGGGTGGTCGGCAGCAGGCGGCAGACGTTCGCCACCGAGTCCGGCAGCGACTCCAGCGGGATCATCAGGCCGGAGCCGAGCTGCGCCACCAGCAGCAGCGGCAGGGTGGTGATGCCCGCGGTCTCCACGGTCTTGGTGACGGCGCTGGACAGCGCGGCCAGCCCGGTCAGCAGGGCCACCGTGAGCGCCAGCCCGGCCACCAGCAGCAGCGGGTTCACCGGGGCGGGCAGGCCGAGCAGCAGCGCGCCGCCGACGCCCAGCAGCAGGCACTGGGTGAGCGCCAGCCCGATCGACGGGACGGCGGTGCCGAGCAGGATCTCGGTGTCGGTGGCCTCCCCGGTGCGCAGCCGCTTCAACACCAGGTCGCTGCGCCGCGCGGTGTAGGCCGAGGTCAGGTTGCAGTAGACGACGATCAGCAGCACGACGCCCATCGAGCCGACCACCAGGTTGGCGTTCACGTCCAGGCCGGGGGTGCGCTCGGCGGCGGCGTCGAGGACCGAGCGCATCGAGGCGACCAGCACCAGCGGCAGCGCCAGGGCCATGAACATCGCGGTGCGGTTGCGGCGCAGCAGGGTGGCCTCGGCGCGGCCGAGGGCGAGCAGGCGTCCGGCGGGGGTGGTCGCGGCGGTCATGCGGCACGTCCGATCTGCGGCAGGGTGGCCGCGTCGGACGCGGCGATGGCGAGGAAGGCCTCTTCCAGCGAGGCGCTGCGGGCGTCCAGCCGGCCCAGGGCGACCCGGTGGCGGGCGGCCCAGCCGAGCAGTTCGGTCAGGGCGCCCTGCAGGTCGGTGGTGCGCAGGGTGATCCGGCGGCCGTCGACCCGCAGGTCGGCGCCGGGCAGCGCGGGCAGGTCGAGCGAGGCGTGCGGGCCGGAGCGCTCGGGCAGTTCGAAGCTGATCCGGGCGGGGTGGTCGGCCAGCACCTCGTCGACGGTGCCGCCGGCCACCACCCGGCCGCCGTGCATGATCGCCAGTCGGTCGGCGAGCTCCTCGGCCTCTTCCAGGTAGTGGGTGGTGAGCAGCACGGTGGTGCCGGCCGCGCGCAGCTCCCGGATCAGCCGCCACACCGAGGCGCGGGCCTCCGGGTCCAGGCCGGTGGAGGGCTCGTCCAGGAACAGCACCTCGGGGCGGCCGAGCAGGGCCATCGCCAGGTCGAGGCGGCGGCGCTCGCCGCCGGACAGCTGCTTGACCCGGACCGTGCGCCGAGGCAGCAGGCCCACCAGGTCGAGCGCCTCGTCCACGGCGCGGGCGTCGCTGGTCAGTCCGTTCCAGCAGCGCCCGGTCTCGGCGACGGTCAGCTCGCCGGGGAAGCCGCCCTCCTGCAGCATGATGCCGATCCGCGGCCGGAGCGCGGCCCGCTCCCGGGCCGGGTCCAGGCCGAGCACCCGGACCTCGCCGGCGCTCGGCGCGGCCAGGCCCTCCAGCACCTCCATGGTGGAGGTCTTGCCGGCGCCGTTGGTGCCGAGCAGCGCGAACAGCTCGCCCCGGGCGACGTCGAGGTCCAGGCCGCGGACGGCCTCGAAGCCGGCGGCGCCGGACGGTCCGTAGCGGCGGTGCAGGCCGCGGGCCTCGACGGCGGGACGGGGACGGCTGGTGTCGGTCATGGCTCCAGCCTTCCGCCGGGCCGGGACGTCCAGTAGTGCGGGCCGTCACCGGGTGCCGGTGGAGTTCCACGGGTCGGCGATGACAAATGTCACCGGGTGCCGCGGTGGGCCGGAAACGCCGAAGGCCCCCTCGTCGAGGGGGCCTTCGGAACTGGAGCGGACGACGAGATTCGAACTCGCGACCCTCACCTTGGCAAGGTGATGCTCTACCAACTGAGCCACGTCCGCATGATATTGAGTTATGACAGCTTGTCACGCTAGCTGCGAGCGGACGACGAGATTCGAACTCGCGACCCTCACCTTGGCAAGGTGATGCTCTACCAACTGAGCCACGTCCGCACGGTGCCTGAGCACCGGCCGCCCCGATCGGGTTCCCCCGGTTGCGGCGACGAGAAGAACTCTACAACATCAAACGGCCTGCTCGCCCCATCCTTCCCCGGCGGCGTGGCCGGGGAAGGCGTCGGCGGCCCGCGACGGGCGGCCGGGAGGGGTCAGTTGTTCTCGGAGAACGCCTCGTACACGTGCTTCGGGATGCGGCCGCGGGCGGGCAGTTCCATGCCGTTCGACTGCGCCCAGGCGCGCACCGCGGCCGGGTCCGGGGTGAGCGCGGTGCGGCGGAAGGACTTTCCGCTGCGGCTCTGCCGGCGGCCCGCGGCGACGAACGGGGCGAGGGCCTCCCGAAGCTTTTCCGCGTTGTCGGCGGACAGATCGATCTCGTACGACTTCCCGTCCACGCCGAAGTGGACGGTTTCCGCGGCGGTGCCGCCGTCCAGGTCGTCGGAGAGCGTGACGACTACACGCTGAGCCATGGGTGTCAATCCTCTCGGGCAATTCGGCCGACGGAGGTCTCGGATGCCCCGCCGGTCCGCTGGGCCGGGATCACGGCATCCGTCGGCGGGCAGGGGGCCCACGCCGAGATGCGGCGCGTTCGGCTGCCGGTCGCCCTATTCTGCACCCGGAACCTGCTGAAATCGAAGAGTTCGGGATTCCTTTTTTCCGGATATTCACGGGGTTCCCCCGGATGCCGATACGGTCTCGTTACAGACGGGATTAAACCGACGAAATGGGATGGCAACGGGGACCCGGACGGCCCGGTGGCCGGGCCCGGAAGCCTTGGCGCGTAAGGGGCATCGGTCTACGCGCGTTGCCGCAGGTGGGCCGCAAGATGACCGTCCGGCACAGGTAGGCTGAAGGTCCCCCGCCTGAACGCAATCACCACCGGGAGTGCCAGTGGCACGCGTCGTAGTCGACGTCATGCTCAAGCCGGAGATCCTCGACCCGCAGGGACAGGCGGTGCAGCGTGCACTGCCCCGTCTCGGATTCGCCGGGATCGCCGACGTCCGCCAGGGCAAGCGTTTCGAACTGGAGCTGGAGGGGCCGGTCGACGACGCCGCGCTCGCCCGCATCCGTGAGGCCGCCGAGACCTTCCTCGCCAACACCGTGATCGAGGACTTCACCGTCCGCGTCGAGGAGGAGGGCAAGTGACCACCCGCATCGGCGTCGTCACTTTCCCCGGTTCCCTCGACGACCGCGACGCCCAGCGCGCGGTCCGCCTGGCCGGCGCCGAGCCGGTCGCCCTTTGGCACCGTGACAAGGATCTCCACCAGGTCGACGCGGTCGTCCTGCCCGGCGGATTCTCCTACGGCGACTACCTGCGCTGCGGTGCCATCTCCCGCTTCTCCCCGGTGATGGACACCGTCATCGAGCAGGCGAAGCTCGGAATGCCGGTCCTCGGTATCTGCAACGGCTTCCAGGTGCTGTGCGAATCGCACCTGCTGCCCGGCGCGCTCACCCGGAACGACTCGCTGCACTTCATCTGCCGCGACCAGAAGCTCCGCATCGAGAACGCCGACACCGCCTGGACGCGGGATTACTCGGCCGGCCAGGAAATCGTCGTTCCGCTGAAGAACGGCGAAGGCCGGTTCGTCGCCGACGCGCACGTCCTGGACGAACTCGAGGCGGAGGGCCGCATCGTCGCCCGGTACCTCGATGTGAACCCGAACGGTTCGTACCGCGACATCGCCGGCATCACCAACGCCGCCGGCAATGTCGTCGGCCTGATGCCGCACCCGGAGCACGCCGTGGAGCCGCTCACCGGTCCGACCACCGAGGGCCTGGGCTTCTTCACTTCCGTCCTGAAGCAGCTGGTGAACGCCTGATGAGCCTCGACACCGTCAAGAACGCCGAGCAGACCCCGGACGCCGGTCAGCCCTGGGCCGAACTCGGCCTCAAGGAGGACGAGTACGCCCGGATCCGCGAGATCCTGGGCCGCCGCCCGACCGGCGCCGAGCTCGCCATGTACTCGGTGATGTGGTCGGAGCACTGCTCGTACAAGAGCTCCAAGGTCCACCTCAAGCAGTTCGGCGAGAAGGCCCCGGAGAACGACGCGATGCTCGTCGGCATCGGCGAGAACGCCGGTGTGGTCGACGTCGGCCAGGGCTACGCGGTCACCTTCAAGGTCGAGTCGCACAACCACCCGTCATACATCGAGCCCTACCAGGGCGCGGCCACCGGCATCGGCGGCATCGTGCGCGACATCCTGGCGATGGGCGCCCGCCCGGTCGCCGTGATGGACCCGCTGCGCTTCGGTGCGGCCGACCACCCGGACACCCGGCGCGTGCTGCCCGGGATCGTCGCGGGCATCGGCGGCTACGGCAACTGCCTGGGCCTGCCGAACATCGGCGGCGAGGTCGTCTTCGACTCCTGCTACCAGGGCAACCCGCTGGTCAACGCGCTGTGCGTCGGCGTGATGAAGCACGAGGACATCCACCTCGCGAAGGCCTCCGGCCCCGGCAACAAGGTCATCCTGTACGGAGCCCGCACCGGCGGCGACGGCATCGGCGGCGTCTCCGTGCTGGCCTCGGAGACCTTCGACGCGACCGGCCCGGCCAAGCGCCCCGCCGTCCAGGTCGGCGACCCGTTCCAGGAGAAGCTCCTCATCGAGTGCACCCTGGAGATCTTCAAGGAAGACCTCGTCGCGGGCATCCAGGACCTCGGCGGCGCCGGCCTGTCCTGCGCCACCTCGGAGCTGGCCTCGGCCGGCACCGGCGGCATGCGGATCGAGCTGGACACCGTGCCGCTGCGCGACCACACGCTCTCGCCGGAGGAAATCCTCATGAGCGAGTCGCAGGAGCGCATGTGCGCCATTGTCGAGCCCGGCAAGGTCGACCGCTTCCTGGAGATCTGCGAGAAGTGGGACGTCATCGCCACCGTCATCGGCGAGGTGACCGACGGCGAGCGACTGGAGATCTTCTGGCACGGTGAGCTGGTGGTCGACGTGCCGCCGCGCACCGTCGCCCACGAGGGCCCGACCTACCAGCGCCCGTACGCCCGCCCGTCCTGGCAGGACGCCCTGCAGGCCGACGCCCCGACCGCCGAGCGGCTCGCCCGCCCGGCCAACGGCGACGAGCTGAAGGACGCGCTGCTGAAGGTCGCGGGTTCGCCGAACCAGGCCTCCAAGGCGTGGATCACCGACCAGTACGACCGCTACGTGCTGGGCAACACGGTGCTCGCCACCCCCGAGGACTCCGGCATGATCCGGATCGACGAGGAGACCAACCTCGGCGTCTCGGTCGCCACCGACGGCAACGGCCGCTACGCCAAGCTGGACCCGTACACCGGCGCCCAGCTGGCCCTGGCCGAGGCGTACCGCAACGTCGCGGCCGGCGGCGCCAAGCCGCTCGCGGTCTCCGACTGCCTCAACTTCGGCTCCCCCGAGGACCCGGACGTGATGTGGCAGTTCGCCGAGGCCACCCGCGGCCTGGCCGACGCCTGCCAGGTGCTCGGCACCCCGGTCACCGGCGGCAACGTCTCGCTGTACAACCAGACCGGCGACGTCGCCATCCACCCGACCCCCGTGGTCGCGGTGCTCGGCGTCATCGACGACGTCACCCGGCGCACCCCGGTCGGCTTCGCCGAAGAGGGCCAGCTGCTCTACCTGCTCGGCGACACCGCCGACGAACTGGGCGGCTCCGCCTGGTCGCAGGTCGTGCACAACCACCTCGGCGGCCTGCCGCCCAAGGTGGACCTGGAGCGCGAGCGCCTGCTGGGCGACATCCTGATCGCCGCCTCCCGCGACGGCATGATCGACGCCGCCCACGACCTCTCCGACGGCGGCCTCGCGCAGGCCCTGGTGGAGAGCTGCCTCAAGGGCGGCAACGGCGCCCGGGTGGTCGTGCCCGAGGGCATCGACCCGTTCGTGTTCCTGTTCTCCGAGTCCGCCGGACGCGCCGTGGTGGCCGTCCCGCGCAGCGAGGAGCTCCGGTTCAACGACATGTGCGGCGCCCGCGGCCTGCCCGCGGCCCGGATCGGCGTGGTCGACGGCGACGCCCTGGAGGTCCAGGGTCAGTTCACCGTCACCCTGGCCGAGCTGCGCGACGCCCACACCGGCGTCATCGAGGCGCTGCTCGCCTGACGCGGCCTCGTTCGACGGGCGGTCGGTTCGGATTCCCGGACCGGCCGCCCGGCTTTTTGTACGCTGCGGGCATGCCCACTGCGAAGCCTCGGACCTACGACCCGGTGAAGGTGCGCGCCGCGCTCACCGGGCAGCTCGACGCGATCTCCGCCACCGTCCGCTCGCTGGACGACGAGCAGCTCGCCCTCCCCACCCGGCTGGGGGACTGGCGGGTGCGTGAACTCGTCGCCCACCTCGGCATGGTGGTCAGTTGGGTGCCGCGGCACCTGCACGACCCGCTGCCGCCGCAGGCCCCGATCGCCCCGTCGGACTGGGCGTCGCGGACCCGGACCGCGGCCGCGTCGATCAACGCCACTGCGCTGGAGCTGGTGGCCGAGCAGTTCGCCGGGGACGCCGCCCAGGTGTCGGGCGAACTCGACCGGCAGATCGGCGAGTTGTGGCGCGCCCTGGACAGCGAGGAGGGGCGGCAGCCGGGCCGGGTGATCCTGATGCGGTTCGGGCCGATGCTGCTGGCCGACTTCCTGGTCGTCCGGCTGGTGGAGACCGTGGTGCACGCCGACGACCTGGCCGATGCGCTGGGCCTGGCCGACTTCCCGCACGACCGCTTCGCGCTGGCCTCCGTCACCCGGCTGCTGGCCGACGCGTTCGCCGGCCAAGTTCCGGGCGGCGCGGTCGAGTTGCGGATCCCGCCGTTCGCCGTGGTGCAGGCCGTCGAGGGCCCCCGGCACACCCGGGGCACCCCGCCGAACGTGGTCGAGGCCGACCCGCTGACCTGGATCCGGCTGGCCACCGGCCGCCTCGCCTGGGCCGACGCGCTGGACGCCACCCTCACCGCGAGCGGCGAACGCAGCGACCTGGCCGGCTTCCTGCCCGTGCTGGGTTAACCCCTCGCGGCCAGGGTGGCCGCCAACTCCCGGATGCCGGCGTCGCGTTCGGCCGCGGTGTCGCCGTAGTCGAAGCTGTGGCTGAACGCGGCGTCCGGGAAGGTCCGGGCCAGCCACACGCTGCAGTAGTGGCCGGGCTGGAAGCAGGCCTGGAGTTCGGTGTAGACCTCCAGCACGTCCGCCGGGTCGAGGCCGGCCGCGGTCAGCTGCTGCCGGAGCGTCTCCTCGGGATGCAGGGCGAGCGAGCCGTCGGCGGTGAGGACGAACGGCTCGCCGTCCTGCCCGCGGACCTTGAACGCGGCGTACCCGGGCACGCCGAGGGTGTGCCGGACGTCCTCCAGCACCCGCGGCCACCACTGCTCGTCGCTCTCGAACGCCCGCAGGTCGGTGCCGCGGATCCGGCTCTCCGCGGTCGAGAACAGCCGGAAGATCTCCTCCGGGTGCTCGGCGGCCGCCAACTCCCGCAGGTTCTGCTCCAGTTCGCACAGGTTGCCGAGGAACGCCGCCAGGTCGGCGTCGACCAGGACCGGCGGCTCGCGGAACGCCAGGTACACCGCCCAGACGCGCCCCTGCCCGTCCAGGCACAGCTCCGCGCCCCGGTCGGTGCCCAGCCGGGCCCAGTCGGCCTCCGGACGGCCGTCGACCGACAGCCCGGCCCGGTGGGCCCAGTCCGCCAGCCGCAGCGGCTCCCCGGCGGACGCGGTGAAGTACGGTCCGACCCGCAGCGGCAGGCCGGCGGCGGACAGCAGCGCGGCGGCGGGGGCCGGGACGGCCGTGGCGGCGGTCTCGGCGGGGGCGGGGCGGTACAGGCCGGCCGGGCCGAAGCGGTCGAGCAGGCGCTGGGTGAGTTCGGTGGTCATGGTTCCTGGTTCGGAGTCGGTGGCCGGGGCGGCGGGGCCGGTCAGGGGACGGACGGCCCGCTGAGGTAGCTGCCCTTGGCGTCGTACGGCCAGGCGTTGGCGGTGCAGCCCTTGAGGCCGTAGATCTGCTGCATCATCGCGGGGGCGGGCTTGCCCGGGCCGGGGCAGTCCTCGTGGCCGTGGCCGATCCGGTGGCCGACCTCGTGATTGACGATCAGCGCCCGGTAGTCGTCCAGGCTGCCGTCGAACTGGGGCGAACCGGTCAGCCAGCGCTTGGAGTTGACCACCACCTGCTTGCCGACGTCGCAGTTCACCTCGCCCTTGGTGTCCAGACCGCCCGCGCCGCAGATCCGGTCGGTGGTGTCGGGCGAGGCGATCTTGACGGTGAAGTCGTAGGAGCCGGAGGAGACCAGCTTGAAGCTGTTGCGCTTGTCGGCGGTCCAGCTGCGCTTGTCGGCCAGCACCGCCTGCACGGCGGCGGCGGCGGTCTTCGGGTCGATGTTGATGCCGTCCTCGACCTCGACCTGGTAGCGGCGCACCGTGCCGCCGGTGCCGACCGTGGTGCCGGACGCGGCGGCGGTGGTGAAGCTGCCGCTGCCGTGCTGGACGACCTGCGGGGCGGCGGGCGGCGTGGTCTTCGGGGCTGCGGTCTGCGGCGGCGGGTTCTCCTCCGTCCGGACGGGCTCGGGGGATTCGCTGACCGGCGGGACGGGTCGGGCCTGCGTGGTGGACCCGGCCTCCGGCGACTGCGCGGCGGTCGAGTGGAGGAGAGTGAATCCGGCCGTGCCGAGCACGGCCAGCGCCGCGGTGCCGCCCAGCGTGAGGGCCAGCCGGCGGCGGCGCGTCCTGGCGCGGCGTCGGGCGGACCTGCCGGGTGACCTGCGGGCTGCGGGCATCTGGTTTCCCTCGGGACGACGACATGGCGATCCGTGCGGTCCGGTGACCCGATTCGCACGAATGTGCTGCATCGTGAACATACGCGGTATGGCTGCGGTTGGTTCCCCGGGGCCCCCGGTCCCGGGCCGTGCGTCCGGCGCCGTGCGGAGCCGACGGGACGCCGGTAAGCCGTCGGCGCCCCGTCCCGGCCCGGAGGCGGGAGGGGCGCCGACGGACGGGGTCACTGCTTGAGTTCGGCGTACGCCTCGGCGCTGCTGTCCTTCAGGAACTGCCAGCAGCGGGCCTCCTCCTCGGTCTCGCCGATCGACCCGGCGGCCCGGGCGAGCGCGGCCAGGCAGCGCAGGAAGCCGCGGTTGCCGCGGTGCTCCCACGGGATCGGGCCGTGGCCGTGCCAGCCGTTGCGGCGCAGCGCGTCCAGGCCGCGGTGGTAGCCGGTGCGGGCGTACGCGTAGGACTCGACGGTGCGGCCGGCCGCGAAGGAGTCGTCCGCGAGCATCGCCCAGGCCAGGCAGAACGCCGGGTAGTCGGCCGCCACCTGGGTCGGCGACGCGGACTCCTCGGCCAGCATCCGGTACGGCTGCTCCTCCTCGGGCAGGAGGGTCGGCTCGGGCCCGTCGAGCAGGTTCTTGTGCATCTCCATGGTGTGCCAGTCTGCCACTCGGATCTTGTGGAGCAACCATGCTCGACCCGAAGGGGAGGCTGCCGCGAGCAGAACGCACGGTGCCCCCGTACCCGGGCGGGTACGGGGGCACCGTGCCGGGCCGTGCCTTACTTCATGCGCCGGCCGGCCGAGCGCAGCTGCTGCGCGGCCTCCAGCACGCGGGCGGCCATGCCGGCCTCGGCCAGCTTGCCCCAGGTGCGCGGGTCGTAGGTGTTCTTCTTGCCGACCTCGCCGTCGACCTTCAGCACGCCGTCGTAGTTGCGGAACATGTGGTCCACGACGGGGCGGGTGAAGGCGTACTGGGTGTCGGTGTCGAGGTTCATCTTGACCACGCCGTTCTCCAGCGCGGTCCGGATCTCCTCCGCGGTGGAGCCCGAGCCGCCGTGGAAGACGAAGTCGAACGGGTCCTGCTTGCCGTACTGCTTGCCGATCTCGGTCTGCAGGTCGGCCAGCAGCTCCGGACGCAGCACCACGTTGCCCGGCTTGTACACGCCGTGCACGTTGCCGAACGAGGCGGCCAGCAGGTAGCGGCCCTTCTCGCCCAGGCCGAGCGCCTCGGCGGTGCGCACCGCGTCGTTCACGGTGGTGTACAGCTCGTCGTTGATCTCGTGCGAGACGCCGTCCTCCTCGCCGCCGGTCGGGGTGATCTCGACCTCGAGGATGATCCTGGCGGCGGCGGCCTGGGCCAGCAGCTCCTGCGCGATGGACAGGTTGTCGGCCAGGGTCTCGGCCGAGCCGTCCCACATGTGCGACTGGAACAGCGGGTTCTCGCCGCGGGCGACGCGCTCGGCGGAGATCGCCAGCAGCGGGCGGACGTAGCCGTCCAGCTTGTCCTTCGGGCAGTGGTCGGTGTGCAGGGCCACGGTGACGTCGTACTTGGCCGCGACGATGTGCGCGAACTCGGCCAGCGCGACGGCGCCGGTCACCATGTCCTTGTTGTGCTGGCCACCCAGGAACTCCGCACCACCGGTGGAGATCTGGATGATGCCGTCGCTCTCGGCCTCGGCGAAACCGCGCAGCGCGGCGTGCAGGGTCTGGGACGAGGTGACGTTGATGGCCGGGTAGGCGAACTTGCCCGCCTTGGCCCGGTCGAGCATCTCGTTGTAGGCCTCGGGAGTTGCGATGGGCATGCGAATCCGCTCCTGTCGGTGTGGGGCGATCGGACGACGCTGTCCGAAGGCTCGATACGCCTGTGGTTCACGACGGATGCGGTACGAGCTGAGGGTGGTTGCTCGACCGCGGGCCGGACACCTCGGTCATCCTCCCAGACTCGCCCCGCGGACACACCCAGCGGCCCGCCACTTGGGACGGCAGCTCCGACAAGGGCTTCGCGGGTCGCCTGTTGCGGCTTTGCCGGGTGAGTCGGGCTATCCTGCGCGCGTGGAACACATCCAGCTCGCCGTCAACGTCCTTGACGCCAAATCGCTCGTCGCCTCCGTCGGCGCCATCGGGATCCTGGCGATCATCTTCGCCGAGACCGGCCTGCTGGTCGGGTTCTTCTTCCCCGGTGACTCGATGCTCATCCTGGCCGGTGTCGCCGCCTCCAGCGCCGCGCCCGCGGTGCTCGGCGACGGCGCCCAGATGAACATCGGGATGCTGCTGGTCGGCGCGCCGCTCTGCGCGATCGCCGGCGCCCAGCTCGGCCACCTGCTCGGCCGCAAGGTCGGCCCGAAGATGTTCGACAAGCCGAACTCGAAGATCTTCCGGCCCGAGTACGTGGAGAAGGCCGAGGAGTACTTCGAGAAGTTCGGCCCGGCCAAGGCCGTGGTGCTGGCCCGCTTCATCCCGATCGTGCGGACCTTCCTCAACCCGGTCGCCGGCACCCTGCAGATGCCCGCCAAGACCTTCCTGCTCTGGAACGTCGTCGGCGGCGTGCTGTGGACCGAGTCCATGCTGCTGATCGGCTACTTCACCGGCGACCAGCTCGCCCCGGTGATCGACAAGTACCTGCTGCCCGCGATGGCGCTGATCATCCTGATCTCGGTCTCGCCGATCATCGTCGAGGTGATCCGCGAGCGGAAGAAGAAGAAGGCCGGCGAGGGCGCCGTCGAGGCCGAGGCGCAGACCGCCGAGTCGGTCGCCGGCGGCCGGCACCGCAAGCACTGAGCCCGCACCGCGGGACGCGAGAGGCCCCGGCCACCCGATGAGGGTGGGCCGGGGCCTCTCGCCGTTCGACGTGGTCGACGTGGAACCGGCCCCCGTCCGGGCCGGCCCCGGGGCTCACAGGCCCAGGTCGTCCAGGGTGTACGCGGTGATGTACGGCAGGCCGGTCTCCGCGATCGCCGGGGCCGCGCCGCGCTCCACGATCACCGCGACGCCGACCACCTCGGCGCCCGCCTCGCGCAGCGCCTCCACCGCGGTCAGCACCGAACCGCCGGTGGTCGAGGTGTCCTCCACCGCCAGCACCCGGCGGCCCTTCACGTCCGGGCCCTCGATCCGGCGCTGCAGGCCGTGCGCCTTGCCCGCCTTGCGGACCACGAAGGCGTCCAGCTTGCGGCCGCGGGCCGCCGCCGCGTGCAGCATCGCCGCGGCCACCGGGTCGGCGCCCAGGGTCAGGCCGCCCACCGCGTCGAACTCCAGGTCCGCGGCCGCGTCCAGCATCACCTTGCCGACCAGCGGGGCCGCCTCCGCGTCCAGGGTGATCCGGCGGAGGTCGACGTAGTAGTCGGCCTCCCGGCCCGAGGAGAGGGTGACCTTGCCGTGCACGACGGCCTTGTCCTTGATCTGCGCCAGCAGGGCGTCCCGGTCGTTGCTCATGGTCAGCGATTTTACGGGCCGCCCGGCCCGGTCAGCGCCGCCGCAGGGCGCGGACCAGCACCACCGCGCCGCCGAGCAGCGCCACCCCGCCGCCGATCACCCACGGCAGCGCGCTGCGCTCGCCGCCCGCACCCGGCACCAGGGCCGGCTCGCCGCCCCAGCGGGTGGCCGCCCGGGCCCGGGCGCTGTGCGCCGGCGGGGCGGGCGCGTACCGGCCGTGCGGCGGGGCGTGGTCCACCTCCTCGGCGGAGCGGCCGACGATGCTGCGCCGCACCGGGGCGCTCTCCTGCTCGAACGCCGCGTCCGGGCGCGGCACCGGAACCGGCTCGGGCAGGTCGTCCTCGCTGAACGCGATCAGGTCCGACAGGTCGTCGTCCAGGTCCGGGCCCTGCGCCCGCTCGTCCAGGAACACCACGGTCGCGCCGTCCGCCGGGTCCTCCTCGGCGTCCTCGCCGGGCCCGGACAGCTCGGCCACCAGGGCCGCCACCGCCCGGTCGATCAGCCGGCGGCCGGCCGTCTCCAGCACCGGGCCGTCGAAACCGGCCAGTCGGCCGGAGGCGGTCAGCGAGGTCGTGAAGCACACCGCGGTCTCGCCCGGCCGCTCCCGCAGGGTGATCCGCAGCTCGGCGGTCACCGGGGCCGCGCCGCGGATCTCCTCGCCGGTCAGCCGCAGCTCCAGCGCGTCGTCCCGCCAGCCGCCCACGGACAGCCGGCCGGCGAAGGTGATGGTGGAGCCGGCGATCCGGATCCTGAGCCGGCTGTCCGCCGCCGAGGGGGCGGACGTGGACGCGACCGCGCTCAGCCCCGGCACGCAGCGGGCCACCAGCTCGCGGTCCACCAGCGCCTCCCGGACCACCTCGGCGGGCACCGGGACGACAACCTCATGCTCCATACCGGCGAGCCTACCGACCGGCCGCCGCCGTGCCGAGCCCCGCACCCGAAGCCGGGCCGGGAGTGCCGCGAACGGGCGCACGGCGGGCGGTCGTTCGCCGGAACGGGGGCGGCCGGACGGCGACCGGTCAGGGGCCGATCAGCGAGTGCGGCGGGGGCAGCGGCGACGGCCGGCGGGCGGACAGCCGGGCCGCCGTGCCGCGCAGCGCGTCGACGGTGAGCGAACGCGGCGCCGGCGCGTCCGCGGCCAGCGCCAGCGCGGGGGCGTCGTGTCCGGCCAGCAGGAACGCCGGGGCGGGCCCGGCCTGCCGGCAGTCCTCGGCGGCCGGTGCGACGCCCTGGTACGGGACGGCGTCCAGCCCGGCGGCGGCCAGCCCCGCCTCGGAGCTCCACAGCACGCCGTCCGGGGCGCCGCCGCGCACCGCCAGCCGGCCGTCCGGGGCGAGCCGCCGGGCGGCCAGGCCGTAGAACTCGCGCGAGCGGTACTTGCCGTGCGCGGCCTCGTCGTCCAGGTCGGAGACGATCACGTCGAACTGCCCGGCGGTCCTGCGCAGCCAGCCCATCGGCTCGGCGGTCACCAGCCGCACCCGGGGGTCGTCCCAGGCGTGCTCGGTCAGCGCGTCGTAGGCGTCGTCCCGGCGGGCCAGCGCGGACAGCTCCGGGTCGCGCTCGACGACCAGCACGCTGCGCACCGCCGGGTGCCGCAGCACCTCGCGCAGGGCCAGGCCGTCGCCGCCGAGCACCAGTACCCGGGAGCTGGGGCCGTCGCCGAGCGCGGGGCGGACCAGCGCCTCGTGGTCGCGGTACTCGTCGGGGCCGCAGACCGCGAGCCGGCCGTCCAGGAAGAGTTTCAGCGGCGGCGGGGTGCGCTGCTCGGCGCCGGCCGGGCCGCCGGTGAGGACGATCTCCTGGTAGCGGCTCTGCGCGACGAACCGGATCGGCCCGCCGTACAGGGCGTGCCGGGCCGTGCGCTCGATCGCGCCGGTGCAGGCGGCGGCCAGCGCGAGGACGGCGAGCACCAGGCCGCAGCCGGTCCACAGCAGCAGCCGGGCGCGCGGGGTGGGTTCGGCGCGGAACAGCCAGAGCACCACCACCGCCCCGGCGACCGCGTTGACGGCGCCGGTCACCAGCGCGCCGGCGGCCTGCCCGAGCGCGGGCAGCAGGACGAACGGGAAGGCCAGGCCGCCGATCAGCGCCCCCACGTAGTCGGCGGCGAACAGGTCGGCGACGGCCCGGCCGGCGTGCTCCCGGCGGATCCGCTGGATCAGCGTCATCAGCAGCGGGATCTCGGCGCCGATCAGCAGGCCGATCAGCACGGTGGCGGCGACCAGCGCGATCAGCGTGGCGTGCGGCTGGCGGAACCACGCCCAGCCGCAGTACAGGGCGAGCGCGGACAGGCCGCCGGTCAGCGACAGCGCGTACTCGACCAGGGCGAAGGAGGTGGCCGGGCGGCGGGTGAGGCCCTTGGCGAGCAGCGAGCCGACGCCCATCGCGAAGACCATCACGGAGAGCACCACGGAGGTCTGGGTGACCGAGTCGCCGAGCAGGTAGCCGCCGAGCGCGACCAGTTCGAGTTCGTACACCAGGCCGCAGGCCGCGCAGACGAACGCGGCCAGCAGCACCAGGATCCGGGCCGGTCGGGCGGACAGGGCGAGCGGTATGGCGCCACCGGCCCGGACCGCGCCGCCGAGGCCCGCGGTGCGGGGGGCGGTGGTGGGCCGGTGCTCGGCCGTCTGCGGGGGAGCGGGGGCGTCCGGAGCCGGCTGCGCGGACCGTCCGACCGGATGGTTGATCATGAAGGGAACGCTAGGCGAGAGCCCGGGCGAATGGCTGCGCCCAATCGGGGGACAGCGGGCGGCGTCCGGTTGACGCCGGTCACCACTCTGCCTGCGGCTCCGGGCCGTTGCGGCGGGCGCTGCCGCGGCCGCTGTGCCCGCCGTGCCCGACCCGGCCCCCCGGGGCGTCGACGGTGCGGCGCAGCGAGAGCGAGGAGCGGGTGCACACCAGCCGGCCCTCCTGCGGGTAGGCGTGCCAGGTGCGCCAGTGCACCCGGCGGTCCCCGCAGTGGGCGACCAGGGCGGTGAACGCGCTCGGGTCGCCGGGGAAGATCCCGGCCAGCGCCCGCGGGTGCCCCTCGACCAGGGCCAGCAACTCCTGGGCGCGGGCCGCGAACACGTGCGGCGGGAGCTCCTCGATCCGGGCGGCGAACTCGTACTCCCAGCCGGCCACCTGCTCGGCGACCCGGGCCGGCAGCGGCGTGCGGCGGCCGGGCAGGCAGGCCACCGTCTCCAGGCAGTCGCCCGGCCCGGCCGCCAGGACGACCTGGTGGGAGGCGCCCAGCAGCCGCAGCTGGAGGGTGCCGCCGAAGGCGTCGGAACGGCCGGTCCCGTCGTCGAGCCCGATGTCGCGGACCGCCAGTGCGGGCAGCGGCTCGCCGCCCAGCTGCCAGGCCAGGTCGCCGGCGCGGGTGTCCGTGTAGGAGGTCTGCAGGGTGGTGAGCATGCTCGGCTCCGCGTTTCAGCTCCGTACGCGCCCCTTCGGCCGGAGTCCACTCCTCGTGCGCGAGGCTGTTCGAGACTGTCCGATCCGGGGCGCGGCCGACCGTGGAAGGAGGGATTCCGGCTGGAGATTCAGCAGCAGAGAAGCACGAATTCTCCGGGTCCGTCAGGGATTTACCCATGTTTGGCACTCATTCACCGCTCTGAGGCCTGTGCCCGACTGGGTGTGATCGGTCCCGGGTTGCACTCTGTCCGGCGAGCGCTGCCACGCCCGTCGCGTGCGCCGTGCACTCCTGGAGCGGTTGCGGGGCGAACGGCGTTCGGACATGCCGGGGCGCCCGGCGGCGGTCCCCGGCCACCGGGCGCCCCGGCTGCAGCGTCCGCTCCGGCCGCTACAGGCGGTGCAGCCGCTCGACGGCCTCCCGCAGCACCGACTCCCGCTTGCAGAACGCGAACCGCACCTGGGCGAGGCCGATTTCGGTGCGGTCGTAGAAGACCGCGTTGGGAATGGCCACCACGCCGCAACGCGCGGGCAGCGCACGGCAGAACTCGATGCCGTCCTTCTCGCCGAGCGGAGTGATGTCGGTGGTGATGAAGTACGTCCCCTGCGGCTCGAACACCCGGAACCCGGCCTCGGTCAGACCGGCCGCCAGCAGGTCGCGCTTGCGGTGCAACTCGGCGCGGAACTCCGCGAAGTACGCGTCGGGCAGCCGCAGCGCCTCGGCGACCGCGTACTGGAACGGGCCGGCCGAGACGTACGTCAGGTACTGCTTGGCGGTGCGGACCGCGGCGACCAGTTCGGGGGAGCCGGTGACCCAGCCGACCTTCCAGCCGGTGAACGAGAAGGTCTTGCCGGCCGAGGAGATCGCGACGGTGCGCTCGCGCATCCCGGGCAGGGCGGCCAGCGGATGGTGCGCGCCGTCGAACACCAGGTGCTCGTAGACCTCGTCGGTGATCACCAACAGGTCGTGCTCGACCGCCAGTTCGGCGATCGCGGCGAGTTCCTCGGGGGTCAGCACGGTGCCGGTCGGGTTGTGCGGGGTGTTGATCAGCAGCAGCCGGGTGCGCGGGGTGATCAGCGACCGCAGCTCGTCCAGGTCGGGTCGGAACGCGGGTTGACGGAGCGTCAGCGGAACCCGCACCGCGCCGGCCATCGCGATGCAGGCCGCGTAGGAGTCGTAGAACGGCTCGAACGCGATCACCTCGTCGCCGGGTTCCAGCAGGGCGAACAGCGCGGCGGCGATGGCCTCGGTGGCGCCCGCCGTGACCAGCACCTCCCGGTCGGGGTCGTACGTCAGCCCGTGGAAGCGCTGCTGGTGCTCGGCGATCGCCTCCCGCAGCTCCGGCACGCCCGGCCCGGGCGGGTACTGGTTGCCGCGCCCCTCGCGCAGCGCCCGCACCGCCGCCTCCCGGACCTCCTGGGGACCGTCCGTGTCGGGAAATCCCTGGCCGAGGTTGATCGAGCCGGTGGCGGTGGCCAGGGCGGACATCTCCGCGAAGATCGTCGTGCCCATGCCCGCCAGCCGGCGGTTCAGCAGTGGCCTAGCACCCATTGCGGCTCCTCGCAGCTCGTGTTCGGCCAATCCTCCGACGGCTGCGGGCCGCGGACAAGCTTCGGTCGGCGGGAGCGTGGTCATCCCGGTGGCGGAGACCGGTGCGCGTCGACTTGCGGGGGCATGGCGCGCTCGATTGTCTGATCGTACGTCAAAGGGCGTGCTCAATCGGCATGTCCGCCGTTCGGGGGGATACTTCGGGAGCCACTGTGCGTGCACGAATCCTGTCCGCTGCGGCTGCGGCCGCCGTCCTCGCTCTGGCCCAGCCGGGCCTCGCCCTCGCGGAGGAGGAGGGCGACGACCCCAGCACCACCGTCACGTTCGTCGTCACCTCCGGGGCGCTGACGCTGTCGGTGCCGGCCTCCGCCGCCCTCGGGTCGGGAGCGCCCGGCACCTCGATCGGCGCGGCGATCGGCCCCTGCACCGTCATCGACAACCGGGCCCTGCTGTCGGCGAGTTGGACGGTGACCGCGGCGGAGACGGACTTCGTCAACGGCCTGTCGACGATTCCCGCCACCGACGCCACCTACACGGTCGGGTCGGTGACCACCACCGGCACCATCACCGTCACGTCGACCAACGTGACGCTGAGCAATTCCGCGCAGACGGTGCTCACCGGGAGCGCCGGGGTCGGGGACAACACCGCGACCTGGGACCCGACTGTCACGGTCAGCGTGCCCGCCAGTGCCGTCAGCGGGCTCTACACCGGCACGCTGACCCAGTCCGTTGCCTGACGTGATGAGGGGTGCGCGCCGGTCCTGGGCGGTGCTGGCGGCGCTGGCCGCGGTGTACGCGGTCGGGGTGGGACCGGCGACGGCGGACGGGATGGGCGGGCCCTCCGCGGTGCCGGGCGTCACGGAGCACGAGACGCACGAGCACGAGGCGCACGAGCACGAGACGCCGTCCCCGGAGCCGAGTCCGACGGCGCAGACCATCGGCATCAAGCTGCTCGACGCCCCGGAGAACCGCCGGGACGACCCCCGGGCGCAGGCGTACATCGTCGACCACCTCGCGCCCGGCTCGACCATCGAGCGGCGGGTGGAGGTCGTCAACGAGTCGTCCGCGCCGATGCACGTCGACGTCTACGCCGCGGCGGCCGCCATCGTGAAGGGGCAGTTCGCCTTCGCGGCGGACCGCGCCGCGAACGAGCTGACCGGCTGGACGTCGCTGGACGCCTCGGGGCTCGACCTGGCGGCCCACGGGACGGCACAGGTCCGGGCCACGATCCGGGTGCCCAAGGACGCCGCCGCCGGCGAGCGGTACGGCGTGGTCTGGGCGCAGACGGGTTCGCCGCCGGCGGACCGCCGGCACAACCTGGCGATCACGGGCCGGGTGGGCGTCCGGATGTACCTGGACGTCGGCCCGGGCGGCGAGCCGGCCTCCGACTTCGAGATCGAGCAGCTCTCGCCCGCCCGGGGCCGCGACGGACGGGCCGAACTGCACGCCCGGATCCACAACACGGGGGGACGCGCCCTGGACATCAACGGGGTGCTCTCGCTGTCCGACGGACCGGGCGGACTGCGCGCCGGACCCTTCACGGCGAAGACCGGCACCACGCTGGCCCCGGGCGACCGCGCCGAGGCGGTCGTCCCGCTGGACTCCCGGTTGCCGGACGGCCGGTGGAACGTGGAACTGACGCTCAGGAGCGGACTGGTCGAGCACACCGCGCGGGCCGCCGCCACGTTCCCGACGGCGCCCGGCGGCGCCGGGGCGGTGACCGCGTCGGCCGCGCAGTCGGAGAGCTACCCCACTCCCGTGGTTGCGGGGCTGTCGGCGCTCGTCCTCGCCGCCGGGAGCTTCCTGTTCCTCAGGTTCCACCGGCGGCGGGGCCGCTGACGACCCGTTCGGCCGCAGGGCACGCCCCAGGGCCGCGGAAGCGCCGGACGCCGTCCGGCGCCTCCGCGGCCCTCGCCCGTTCCTGGCCCAAACGGATCGTTCACCCGCGGAGGCTGGTCTAGTCTGCCGCCACAGGGGTGATCCTCGTTCGGGGATCCGCGGGCCGGGGGGAACCGGGCCCGCGTGGGGCTATCGGAAGTGAAGCAATGGCGTCCGGAACAGTCGTGTCGTCGTCTCCCGTCCGGCCGCGCGAGGGCGACGGCGATCCACCGGCCGGGTGGCGCGGGATCACCCGGGCGCGGCTGCTGCCGTGGGGCCTGGCCGCCGGGTTCTTCGCGTTCTACGCACTGTTCTGCCTGCGCCGCCACGGGCTGCTCCTGACCACCGGGTACGACCTGGGGATATTCGAGCAGGCGGTGCGCAGCTACGCGCACTTCGAACTGCCCGTCGCCTCGCTGAAGGGCGACGGGTACAACCTGCTCGGCGACCACTTCTCGCCGGTGCTGCTGGCGCTGGCGCCGTTCTACCTGGTGTGGCCGACCGCGAAGACGCTGCTGTTCGCGCAGGCCGCCCTGCTGGCGCTGGCCGTGGTGCCGATCTGCCGTTGGACGCAGCGGGAGCTGGGCGCCGCGGCGGCCGTCGCGGTGGGGATCGGCTACGGGTTCTCCTGGGGCGTCGGCTCGACGATCGGCTTCGACTTCCACGAAGTGGCTTTCGCCGCACCGCTGTTGGCGTTCTCGGCGGTCGCGCTGGCGGAGCGGCGCTGGGTGGCCGCAGCGGCCTGGGCGGCGCCGCTCTGCCTGGTGAAGGAGGACCTCGGCCTGACCGTCGCCGTCATCGGCGGCTTCATCGCCTGGCGCGGGGCGCGGCGGCTCGGGGCAGCGACGGCGCTGTTCGGCGTGCTGGCCAGCGCGCTGGAGTTCCTGGTGCTGCTGCCGGCCATGAGCCCCAGCCACGCCTACAACTACTGGGACAACCTGGAGGCCGCTCCGGGGACCGAACCGAGCCTGCTGGAGCGGGTGTTGGCGGTGCCCGGGCACCTGCTGACGGCCACCGTCCAGGGGCAGCTGCTGTTCTTCCTGCTGATCCCGACCCTGCTGCTGGCGCTGCGCTCGCCGCTGTTCCTGGTCGCCGTCCCGACGCTGGCCTGGCGGCTGCTCAGCAAGAACGAGATGTACTGGGGCACCCGCTACCACTACAGCGTGGTGCTGATGCCGATCGTGTTCGTCGCGTTCGTCGACGGGTTGATCCGGCTGCGCGCCGCGAAGCCGCACTGGGGCCGCTGGGCGACGACGCCGTTCCTGTGCGGCAGCGTGCTGGTCACCGCGGTGCTGTTCCCGTTCTTCCCGATGGCGTCGGCGGCCGACGCGGGCTTCTGGCGGGATTCCGCGCACGTGCGGACGGTGCAGTCGGTGCTGGCCGACATACCGTCCGGTGCGAAGGTCGCGGCCGGCAACCGGCTGGTGCCCCAACTGACCGGCCGCTGCACGGTGTTCGAGTTCGGCTGGCCCAAGGACTGGCGCACCGCGGAGTGGGTGGTGGTGGACACCCGGAACCCGATGGGGTGGCCGCTGAACGGGGCGCAGGAGGCCGAGGAGATAGCGAAGCTGCGGGCGGAGGGCTTCCGGACGGTGCGCGAGGACGAGGGGGTCCTGCTGCTGCGCGCGCCGTCGTCCGAGGGCCGGTAGCGCCGGGCGCGCGGAAGGGCCCGCCCACCGATCCGGTGGGCGGGCCCTTCTGACGGCTCGTCGGAGGCTCAGGCCTCGTCGGCCGGGCCGTCCTCGCCGTCGGTGGCGTCCTCGACCTGCTCCTGCAGGCCCAGGCGCTCGACCATCCACTGCTCGAAGCCGACCGCGGCCTGCGTCCAGTTGGCGGTGGTGCCGACGAAGTACTCCAGGCTGACGCCGTTGCCGACGATCATCTGGGACTCGCCGATCAGGCGGACCACGCCGTCCTCGTGGGTGTGGGTGTAGACCTTGGGCCACAGGGTCTCGCGGTTCCACTCGTCGATCAGGTCGAGGATCTCGCCCTTCTTCTCCATCGGGAACGCGCGGTCGTAGAAGGCGCGGACCGCGAACAGCTCCTTGTGGTCGCCGCGGAACATGTAGTAGACGCGGAAGTTCTCCCAGGGAGCGGTGAGGTCGCCCTCCTCGTCCACCACGTGCTTGAGCTGCATCTGGTCGAGCAGCTGGGCGACCAGGTTCTGGTCCGGGACGATCACCGGCGGCGGCCCGGCCGGAGCGCCACCGGGCTGTCCGCCCTGCGGCGGCTGCGGCAGGCCGAAGGACGGGATGGACGACGGGTCGATGCTCACGGGGATGTCCCTTTCACGGTGCACAAGGTCGGCTGCCGATGGGGGGCCGCCTTCTCATACCCCCATCCTGCCTCATTCGGAGCTCCCGGCACAGAGTGACTCGGGGTGCGCCTTGCCTGCTCCCGACCGGTGCGCGCACGCCGGCGGGCGGTGCCGCGAGGGGCACCGCCCGCCGGCGTGCGGACGTCACTTCACCAGCGAGGGCTTCGGGCCGACGCTGAGCCGGTCGTTCGTCTCGTCCCGGTCGACCAGGACGGTGTCACCGTCGTGGACGCGGCCGGAGAGGATCTCCTTGGCGAGCTGGTCGCCGATCGCGGACTGCACCAGGCGGCGCAACGGGCGGGCGCCGTACGCCGGGTCGTAGCCGGTCAGCGACAGCCAGTCCCGGGCGGCCGGGGTGACGTCCAGGGTGAGCCGGCGCTCGTGCAGGCGGCGGGCCAGCGCGGCGATCTGGAGGTCGACGATCCGGCTGAGCTCCGCGGTGCCCAGCGGGTCGAAGACCACGATGTCGTCCAGCCGGTTGAGGAACTCCGGCTTGAAGGACTGCCGGACGGTCTCCAGCACCAGCTCCTTCTTGCGCTCCTCGGGGGTGGCCGGGTCGACCAGGTAGGCCGAGCCGAGGTTGGAGGTGAGGATCAGGATGGTGTTGCGGAAGTCGACCGTGCGGCCCTGGCCGTCGGTGAGGCGACCGTCGTCCAGCACCTGGAGCAGCACGTCGAACACCTCGGGGTGGGCCTTCTCCACCTCGTCCAGCAGCACGACGCTGTACGGGCGGCGGCGGACCGCCTCGGTGAGCTGGCCGCCCTCCTCGTAGCCGACGTACCCGGGCGGGGCGCCGACCAGGCGGGAGACCGAGTGCTTCTCGCCGTACTCGCTCATGTCGATCCGGACCATCGCCCGCTCGTCGTCGAACAGGAAGTCGGCGAGCGCCTTGGCCAGTTCGGTCTTGCCGACGCCGGTCGGGCCGAGGAACAGGAACGAGCCGGTCGGGCGGTCCGGGTCGGCGATGCCGGAGCGGGTGCGGCGCACCGCGTCGGAGACCGCCTGGACGGCCTCCCGCTGGCCGATCAGGCGCCGGCCCAACTCGTCCTCCATGCGCAGGAGTTTGGCGCTCTCGCCCTCCAGCAGCCGGCCGGCCGGGATGCCCGTCCAGGAGGAGACCACGTCGGCCACGTCGTCCGGGCCGACCTGCTCCTTGACCATGGTGGTGTTCGGCTCGTCCGCCGCGCGGTCCTGGGCCTCCGTCAACTCGCGCTCGGCGGCCGGGATCTCGGCGTACATCAGCTTGGAGGCGCGCTCGAAGTCGCCGTCGCGCTGGGCGCGGTCCAGTGCGCCGCGCAGGTCGTCGAGGCGCTCCTTGAGCTCGCCGACCCGGTTCAGGGACTTCTTCTCCTGCTCCCAGCGGGCGTTGAGGGTGCTCAGCTGCTCCTGCTTGTCGGCGAGGTCGCGGCGGAGCCGGCCGAGCCGCTCGACCGAGGCCGGGTCGGACTCCTTGTCGAGCGCCAGCTCCTCCATCCGCAGCCGGTCCACGGCGCGCTGGAGCTCGTCGATCTCCACCGGGGAGGAGTCGATCTCCATCCGCAGCCGGGACGCCGACTCGTCGACCAGGTCGATCGCCTTGTCGGGCAGGAAGCGGGAGGTGATGTACCGGTTGGACAGGGTGGCGGCGGCGACCAGCGCGGCGTCGGTGATCTCCACCTTGTGGTGCGCCTCGTAACGGCCCTTCAGGCCGCGCAGGATGGCGATGGTGTCCTCGACGGTGGGCTCGCCGACCAGCACCTGCTGGAAGCGGCGCTCCAGGGCCGGGTCCTTCTCGATCCGCTCGCGGTACTCGTCCAGCGTGGTGGCGCCGACCATGCGCAGTTCGCCGCGGGCCAGCATCGGCTTGAGCATGTTGCCCGCGTCCATCGAGGAGTCGCCGCCGGCGCCCGCGCCGACCATGGTGTGCAGCTCGTCGATGAAGGTGATCACCTGGCCGTCGGAGTCCTTGATGTCGTTCAGGACGGCCTTCAGGCGCTCCTCGAACTCACCGCGGAACTTGGCGCCGGCGACCATCGCCGCCAGGTCGAGCGAGACCAGGCGCTTGCCGCGCAGCGACTCCGGCACGTCTCCGGCGACGATGCGCTGGGCCAGGCCCTCGACCACGGCGGTCTTGCCGACGCCGGGCTCGCCGATCAGCACCGGGTTGTTCTTGGTGCGGCGGGAGAGCACCTGCACCACCCGGCGGATCTCCTGGTCGCGGCCGATCACCGGGTCGAGCTTGCCGTCCCGGGCGGCCTGGGTGAGGTCGGAGCCGTACTTCTCCAGCGCCTTGTAGGTGCCCTCCGGATCCGGCGAGGTGACCCGGGCGCTGCCCCGGACGTCCTTGAACGCCGCGAGCAGGGCCTTGGCGGTGGCGCCGTGCTGCTTCAGCAGCTCGGCCACCGGGCCGCCCTCGGCGGCCAGGCCGACCAGCAGGTGCTCGGTGGAGACGTACTGGTCGTCCAGGTCGGCGGCGCGCTTGCCGGCCTCCTCCAGCACCGCCAGGGTGTCCCGGGCGAGCTGGGGCGCGGCCACCGTGGAGCCCTGGGCGGCGGGCAGCGCGGCGGCCTGCCGGCGGGCCTCGACGGCGATCGGCGCGGCGTCCGCCGCGACGGCCTTGAGCAGCGGGCGGGCCAGGCCCTCCGGCTGTTCGAGCAGGGCCAGCAGGATGTGCACCGGCTTGACGTCGGGGTTCCCCGCGGCGCCGGCCTGACGGATGGCGGAGGACAGGACCTCCTGCGTCTTGCTGGTGAACTTACTGGCGTCCACTGCGGGCGTACCCCTCTCGTCTTCGGGACAGCTCAAGTCTGCTGACTACAGCATGCACTAAGTTGAGTCTATTCCGCTCAACTTTTTTTGGCAGGACGCCCGGGGGTCGGCCCGCGGGTCAGCCCGAGCAGCAGCCGGGCCGGTCCGGCCGGGCGCTGACCGGCCGGCCAGACCGCGCGCAGCGGCCGCTGCAGGTCCAGGCCGGCCAGCGGGACGGCGACCAGCCGGCGGGTGGCCAGCTCCTCGGTGACCGCCAGTTCGCTCAGGCAGACCGGGCCCGCACCGGTCATCGCCGCGGCCTTCAGCGCCGTCGAGGAGGCCAGCTCCAGCCGGGGCGAGGCCGGCCCGCCGTACGGCGCGAGCGCCTCCTCCAGCACCTCCCGGGTCCCGGAGCCGACCTCGCGCAGCACCAGCGGGGTGGCGGCCAGCTCGGGGCCGGTGACGGGGGTGCGGCGGCGGGCCCAGCGGTGCTCGGGGGAGACCACCACCACCAGCCGGTCCGCGGCGACCACCACGCCGGACAGGCCGGGCGGGGTGGAGGTGCCCTCGACGAACCCGAGGTCGGCCTCGCCGGCCAGCACCCGGGCCGCGACGTCCGCCGAGTTCGCGGTGCGCAGCGTGACGGCCGTGCCGGGGCTGGCCTCGTTCAGCGCGAGCAGCCAGCCGGGCATCAGGTACTCGGCGACGGTCAGGCTGGCCACCACCCGCAGCCGGGCGTCCCGGCGTTCGCGCAGCGCGTCGATCCCGGCGTCCAGCGCCTGGGCGGCCTCCACCACCTGCCGGGCCCACTCGACCACCAGCCGGCCCGCCTCGGTGGGCCGGGAGCCGCGCGGGGATCGCTCCAGCAGGGCCACCCCGATCTGCCGCTCCATGCCCTTGATCCGGGCGCTGGCGGCGGGCTGGCTGACGCCGAGTTCGGCCGCGGCCCGTCCGACGCTGCCCAGCCGGGCCACCGCGAGCAGCAGCTCCAGGGCACCGAGTTCGGGGACGTGCGGAGAGAGAGCCATAGGCTCAGGCTATGTCCTCATAGCGGAGGCCTCGCTACCGCCTTCCCGCGGGCGGGAGGACGGTGGGTGCCATGGCAACCCTCCTCGCGCCGCAGACCCGCCCGCACACCGCCGGCTCGCCCGCACTCTCCCGGCTCGGACCGAACTGGTACGCCGCCGTGATGGGCACCGCGATCACCGGCAACGCCGCCGCCGCGCTGCCGGTCGACCTGCCGGGCCGGCTCGCCCTGGCCGAGGCGGTGTGGACGCTGTCGCTGCTGCTGCTGGTCGTCCTGCTGGCGGCCCGCGCCGTGCACCTGGTGCGCCACCGCGAGCAGGCCCGCCGGACCCTGCTGGAGGACCCGTCCGCCGCGGTGTTCTACGGCTGCCCGCCGATGGCGCTGCTGGCAGTCGGCTACGGCGCGCTCGCGGTCGGCGGGCCGGTGGTCGGCGAGCGGGCCGGCCTGGCGCTGGACGTGCTGCTGTGGGGCGCCGGGACGCTGTACGCGGTGGCGGTGGCCGCCGGGCTGCCGTACCTGATGATCACCCGGCACCGGCTGTCCGCGCTGGAGGCCAATCCGACCTGGCTGCTGCCGGTGGTCGCCCCGATGGTGGCCGCCGCGCTCGGCCCCGCGCTGGTGCCGCACCTGCCGGAGGGGGTGGCCCGGCAGGCGCTGCTGTACGGGTGCGTGGCGATGTTCGGGGCCAGTCTGCTGGCCACCCTGGTGCTGCTGCCGGTGGTGTTCGGCGGGCTGGTGCACAGCAAGCTGCCCGCGGTGGTGCTCACCCCGTCGCTGTTCCTGGTGCTGGGCCCGCTCGGCCAGTCCACCACCGCCGTCCACCAGTTCGCCGACGCGGTGCCGCTCGCGCTGCCGGCCGCCGGGGAGCAGGGGGCGGCGGTGGCCCGCGGGCTGGCCGAGGTGTACGGCGTCGCGGTGATGGGCTTCGCGCTGCTCTGGCTGGCCGTGGCGCTGGTCGCCAACCTGCGGGCGCTGCGCGCCGGGATGCCGTTCGCGATGACCTGGTGGGCGTTCACCTTCCCGGTCGGCACGCTGGTCACCGGCACGGCCGCGCTGGCCCGGCACACCGGGTTCGGCGGCTTCACCGGGCTGGCCGTCGCACTGTGGCTGCTGCTGTTCACCGCCTGGGCGGTGGCCGCGGGCCGCACCCTGGCGGGACTGCGGGCCGGGCGGCTGCTGTAGCGGCGGGGGAGCGCGCGCCGGCCGCGGATCGGGGGCGGCGACTCGGCGCGGGCGATTCCGGATCGGCGGATTCGGAAAAGATTCGCCGAATTCTCGGATCTGGCAGTGACATTTCGGCGGCCTACGACGCCACCGCTTGGGCGACCGGCCCGGCGGGTACCGAATGCCTGTTCGGGGTGGGGGGAAATGCTGCGGGATTCAGGATTCCGATCACTCGATCGAGTGGTTTGTTGCAGGTTCCTGCACTTGCGGGAACCTGCAGCCGGAGACCACTTGTTCGACGTTCCCCGCACTGTGAGGGTGTAGTCACGCCAAGTCGTCCCGGGCCGCCGCAGCCCGGTCGGCGACTTGCTCTTCGCGTGGGGGCGACAGGTGCGTTCGTATCTGCGCTACGGGGGGAAGAGCACCGGTCCGGACGCCATGTGTGGTGATGGCCGACGGACGGGTATCGGTGAGGCGTTGCTGCTCCGCCTCGCCGAAGCGCCTTGACGCTTGGCGTGACACGAGCGGGTCCTCCGGGGCCGGGTGCCCGGCATCCGCCCCGGAGGGACCGCCCGTCCCGCGGGGGCTCCCGCCGTCGGGCCGGACCGCCCTGCTGAGATCATCATCCGCAAGCGGAGGAACACGGCAGGGAGAGCTCGACGTGGCTGCGGACCACCCGACGTCCGACCCGGACGACACACTGCCCGAGGACGACGCCGCCCGGCTGTACCTGGCCATCCTGACCGCCGGCGGTCGCGTCCCGCTGGAGGACCCGGCGCTGCCCGGCTCCGACTTCGCCCCCGAACGCCAACGGGCCCTGCTGGCCCAGCTGGTGGCCGTCGGGCTGGTGCTGCCCAACCGGGCCGACGGCTGCTACGTCGCGGTCAGCCCGCGCGCCGTCGCCGAACGCCTCGGCACCGACCTGCGGGCCCGGGCCACCCGGCTGCTGCTCGACGCCGACCGGCTGCCCGCCGCCCTCGACCCGCTCGCCCGCGCCTACGACGCCGTTCCCCGGCCCGCCGACCGGGCCCGGCAGGCGGTCTACGTGGACGGCCAGGAGAGCATCCGGCTGCGGATCGCCCAGCTGGTCTCCGACTGCCGGCTCGAACTGCTCAGCGCCCAGCCCGGCCTGCGCCCGCCCGCCGTCCTCGAACTCGCCCACACCCAGGACCAGTTGATGCTCCGCCGGGGCGGCACCATGCGCACCCTCTACCAGCCGGTCGCGCTCACCGAGGACAGCGCCGTCCGGCACGCCACCGCGATGGCCGAGCAGGGCGCCCAACTGCGCGTCCTGGACGAGCCGTTCCTGCGCATGATCGTCATCGACCGGCGGATCGCCGTGATCCCCGCCGCCGACGACCACAGCCGCGCCGCCTTCGTCGAGGACCCCGCCGCCATCGCCTACCTGGTGGCCGGCTTCGAACGCGACTGGGCCCGAGCCGACCACGTCCACTGGAACAGCCTGGACGGCCGCACCCTGACCCGCACCGCCACCCACCGGGTCGGACGGCTGCTCGCCCAGGGCCTCACCCAGCGCGCCGTCGCCACCCGCCTCGGCCTGTCCGAACGCACCGTGGCCGGCCACATCTCCCGGCTGCGCGAACTGCACAACGCCCAGACCCTGTTCCAGCTCGGCTGGTTGATGAGAGGCGGCGGACGTGGCTGACCCCGCGCCCGCACCGGTCGGCGACCTCGCCCGGTGCCTCTACCTGGAGATCCTCGACGCCGGCGGCCGGATCGCCGCCGAGCGGATCGCCGACCCGCAGCGGCCCGCGCTCGCCGAACTGCTCCGCACCGGCCTGCTGATCTCCGACGGCCTGGACGGCGCCTACCTGGCCGTCGACCCGCGGCTGGTGGCCGAGAGCCTCGGCACCGAGATGAACACCGAGGCCGCCCGCCTGCTCAACCGGGCCGAATGCCTGCCCGGCCGCCTCGACCCGCTGATCACCGCCTACGAGAACGTCCGCCACCCGATCGAACCCGCCGTCTGCGACGTCCAGGTGATCGGCCGCGAGCAGGTCCGCCGGCGGATCGCCCAACTCGCCGCCGACTGCTGCGAGGAGACCCTCACCGCCCAGCCCGGCGAGCTCCTCCCCAGCGTCCTGGAGACCTCGCTCCACCAGGAGCTCCCGATGCTGCGGCGCGGCTGCCGGATCCGCACCCTGTACCGGCCCGGCGTGCTCGCCGAACCCTCCGCGATCCGCTACGCCGCCGCCCTCACCGAGGCCGGCGGCGAGGTCCGGCTGCTCGACGAGCCGTTCCAGCGCGCCCTGGTCTTCGACCGCACCGCCGCCGTCGTCCCCGCCGCGGAGGACCACAGCCGGGCCGCGCTGATCCTCGACCCCGCCACGGTCGCGACGATCGTGGCCGGCTTCGAACGCGACTGGGCCCGGGCCGAACGCGTCCGCTGGGACCTGCTGCTCGACACCGCCCCCACCCGCACCGCCGCCGACCGGGTCGGCCGGCTGCTCGCCCAGGGCCTCACCCAGCGCGCCGTCGCCGCCCGCCTCGGCCTGTCCGAGCGCACGGTGGCCGGCCACATCTCCCGGCTGCGCGAACAGCACGGCGCCGACACCCTGTTCCAGCTCGGCTGGCTGATGCGCGGAGGCGAGGACCGTGACTGAGCCGGACGCCGTCCCCCCGACCGAGGCCGAGAAGGCGCTCTACCTCGCCGTCCTGCGGGCCGGCCGGGTCTCGCTGCGCGAGGCGATGGAGCAGGACGCCGCCGCGGCCGCCCGGCTGCTGGAACTGGGACTGCTGGAGCACTACCTGGTCGGCGGCTGGGTGACGGCCGTCAACCCGCGCACGATCGGCAACCGGCTCGGCACCGCCCTGCGCGAGCACGCCACCGGCCTGCTCGCCCGGGCCGAACGGACGGCGGCCGACTTCGACGAACTGGCCGAGTCCTACGACGCCGCGCAGCGGCGCACCGAACCGGGCGCCGGGATCGCCCACCTGACCAGCGTCCAGCAGATCCGGCAGCGGCTGCTGCAGATCGAGGCCGGCTACCAGGAGGAGGCGCTGGCCGCCCAGCCCGGCCCGCGCGCCGCCGAGTACCTGGAGGACAACTCCCGGCTGCGCAGGGCGCTGGCCCGCGGCGCCGTCGTCGACGTCCTCTACCAGCCGCTCACCCGGCACACCCCGCACACCGTCGCCTACGCCTCCGACGCCACCGACTGGGGCGTCCGCCTGCGGGTCCTGGACGAGCCCTTCGCCCGGATGATGGTCTTCGACCGGCGGGTGGCGGTGATCTCCGCGTCCACCGAGACCCTCGCCGCCGCCTTCATCGAGGACCGCGCCGTGGTCGACCACCTGGTCGCCGTGTTCCGGCGCGACTGGGCCCGCGCCGTCCGGGTCCCCTGGCACGACCTGACGGGCCGGCAGATCCCGGAGACCCCGCGCCGGGTCGGCGAACTGCTCGCCACCGGCCTCACCCAGCGCGCCGTCGCCTCCCGGCTCGGCCTGTCCGAGCGCACCGTCGCCGCCCACATCGCCCGGCTGCGCGAGCGCTACGACGCCGAGACGCTGTTCCAGCTCGGCTGGCTGATGCGGGACGGAGCGCGGTGAAGGACCGACTGCCGGACGAGAGCGAGCGGGCGCTGTACCGCCAAGTGATCGAGCAGGGCGGGCGGGTGATGTTCCGTGAGGCGATGCAGCAGAACGCTGCCGCCACCCTCCGGCTGATCGAACTCGGCCTGCTGATCCACCACGACGTCGACGAGTCGCTGAGCGCCGTCAACCCCCGCTCGGTGGCCGACCGGCTGAGCGCCGACCTGCGCGACGCGGCCATCCGCAAGCTGGCGCGCTCGCAGCGGGCCTCGGCCCAGCTGGAGGACCTGGTGCACGCCTACGACCAGGCCCCGCGCCGCCCCGACCGGGCGCACGCGGTGGAGCGGGTGCACGACCGGCTGCAGATCCGGCACCGGATCACCCAGCTCGAGTCCGAGATGCACGAGGAGACCCTGGCCGCCCAGCCCGGCGGCGCCCGCCCGGTCGGCCAGATGCAGCAGGCCCTGAAGCGCTCGCTGGCGTTCCTCGCCCGCGGCATCGGCATCCGCACCCTCTACCAGCCGGGCGCGCTCGCCGACCCGCCCACCGTCGACTACGCGGCCACGCTCGCGTCCGGCGGCGAGCGGATCCGGGTCCTGGACGAGCCGTTCCGGCGGATGCTGATCTTCGACCGGCGGATCGCGATCATCACCGCCTCGCCGGACAACAACCAGGCCGCCTTCGTCGAGGACCCCGCCGTGCTGGCCACCCTGATCGACCTGTTCGAGCGGGACTGGGCGCGCGCCACCCGGATCGACTGGCACGCACTGGCCGGCCGCCCGCGCGGCACCGGCGTCCCCAAGGAGGTCGGCGCCCTGCTCGCCCAGGGCCTCACCCAGCGCGCCATCGCCTCCCGGCTCGGCCTGTCCGAGCGGACGGTGGCCGCCCACATCGCCCGGCTGCGCGAGCTCTACGATGCGGAGACCCTGTTCCAGCTCGGCTGGCAGCTGCGCGGAGCGCCGGAATGACCGATCGGAACCGACCGCCCGGGCGCCGTCCCGGGGCGGCCCGGAAGGAGTGGGACCAGTGAGCGAGTCGACCGGAGCTGCCCTGCCGACCGAGTCCGAACGACGGCTCTACCAGCGGATCCTGGACCAGGGCGGCCGGGTGGACTTCCGCGAGGCGGTGGAACAGGATCCGGCGGGCGTGCTGCGACTGCTGGAGCTCGGCCTGCTGGCGCACGACGGTGCCGACCAGTCGCTGACGGCCGTCAACCCGCGGACGGTCGGCGACCGGATCAGCGCCGACCTCCGCGCCGAGGGCACCCGGATGCTGCTGCGCGCCGAGGAGATGCCCGTCCTGCTGGAGGACCTCACCCACGCCTACGACGCCACCCCGCGCCGCGCGGACCGCTCCAGCGTGGTCCAGCACGTCGACCGGACCGACCGGATCCGGGAGCGGGTGCGGCAGCTGGAGAACGAGGCGGCGGAGGAGGTGCTGGCCCTGCAGCCCGGCGGGGTGTTCCCGGGCGAACACCAGGCCGACTCCCTGGAGCGGGTCCGCTGCTTCCTGAGCGGCGGGGCCGTGCTGCACACGGTCTACGAGCCCGCCGCGCTGCTCGACGAGACCACGGTGCGCTGGGCCGAGGCCGTCACCGGCTGGGGCGGCCGGTTCCGGACGCTGAGCGAGCCGTTCAGCCGGATGACCATCTTCGACCGCCGGATCGCCGTCGTCCCGGCGTCGGCGGACAACTCCAGCGCCGCGGTGGTCGAGGACCCGGCAGTGGTCTCGTTCCTGGTCGCCGCCTTCGAACGGGACTGGGAGCGGGCCGAGCGGGTCCGCTGGCGCTCGGCCGACCGCGAGGGCGAGAGCGTCGTCCCGGTCCACGAGCAGGTCGGCCGGCTGCTCGCCCAAGGGCTGACGCAGCGTTCGATCGCCACCCGCCTCGGCCTGTCCGAACGGACCGTGGCGGGCCACATCTCCCGGCTCCGCGAGCTGCACGACGCGGAGACCCTGTTCCAACTCGGCTGGCAGATGCGGGGATCCGAGGACCCCGCGACGGCGGGCTGACGGCAGGTCAGCCGGTGGCGATCTCGGGGGACCAGAAGCCGTAGGGGCCGGTGTGCTCGCGGCGCGGCCGCGGGAACTGCTCGCCCGGCGCGGTCCAGAAGCCGCTGCGCAGCGACAGCGCCATGCCGGCCCAGTCCAGCGCGGTCTCCACGGTGTGGTGCAGCGCCTCCTGCGACCAGGTGTCGTCGAACACCAGCGGCAGCACGGGGGAGACCTGCTCGATGGTGGCGATCAGCGGGTTGTGGGTGATCGCCTCGTCCACCAGCATCACGATCGGCTTGCGCAGCGCCGAGGCCCAGCCCAGCTCCAGGCTCACGCCGGCCGACAGCGGGGCGCCGACGTACGCGAACACCAGGTCCGCGCTCTGCATCGCCCGGAAGTCCGAGGGCACCCGCTGCTCCGGAGCCCGACCGGCCACCGTCCACGCGTCGCTGTGGTGGGCGCTGTACACCGCGGCTCCGCTGCGCAGCAGCGTGCTCCGCAGCGTGGTCAGTCTGGTGCGGCTGGCCAGCGTCACCACGCTGTCCGCCGGCCCGGTCAGCCGCATCAGGGGCGCGGCGAGGAAGACCCGTGCGCGCCGCCCCTCGGAGGCCTGGTACTGCAGGTGGGGCTCACTCATGTCGACTCCGGGTGTGGTGATTCGGCCGGCTCGGCCCGGATGATCCTGTCCGGTGGACGCGGTACAGGCCCGAAGACTGCCGCACTTCGGGGTCGAGCGGGCCGACGTGGAACTCGCTGATCATGCCGCTTTGGCTACGACTAGCTGATCGTCCATCTCCGAGCGTCAGGGAGTCCACTGGCGCATGGTGGCATCTGACTGCCTGGCGGATAGATGACACCTCTATCCATCATCCGGACTTCTAAGCGCCGACATGCACATTTCATGGCCCGGGGGGAGTCTGCCAACCCCGGTAGGTGACGGCGGGGCGGTTGATGAGTAATCATATGGTGCCAATTGATGCGAACATCGATCGGGGGACGATGCTCGCTATGGATTTGTCCGAAAGGGGTGATTTTGTGCTGAAGGCCCGCCGTATCCTGATCTCGACGCTCCTCCTGGGCATCACCGTGTTCCTCGGAGCCGGCCCGGCGAGTGCGGACTCTCACTGGTTTGCGTCCCAGACCCCCAGCCAGGTGGTCTCCTTCGACAGCTACTGGTAGAGCCCTGAAGCGTGGGACGGAGGGGCCGTCGGCGTCTAGGCTGTCGGCCCCTCCGTTTGCGCCAGTTTCCAGCCCAGTTGGAAAAGCGTGTCGACCCCGTACTCCTCGCGCATTTCGGCGATGTGCCGGGCCAGCGTTCGTTCACTGAGGCCCAGACGTCTGGCGATCGTTCGGTGCGCGATCCCTTCCAGCAGCATCCGTACGATCTGCCGGCGCATTCTCGTGACCACCTGGGGTGGAATCCCGTGGTCGCCGGTGAACGGAATCGCCCGTTCCCATTGGCTGTTGAACACCCCGACGATGTAGTCGATGACGGACTCGTCCCGGATGAACGCCGCCCGATCGCGGTTCTGCTCGTCCCCCACGGTGATGACGGCGACTTTGCGATCGATCACGATGAGCTTGGTGAAGGCCTCGTCGAGCGTCCTGACCTGGCACCCTTCCTGGGTGACCGCCTGGACGTAACTGACCGTCGGGTTCGAATAGCGGGCGCTGGGCTGATAGATCGTCCGGATCGTGCCGCCGCGTTCCACGAATTTCAGATCGCGGGCGATCGCAATTTTCAGCGCGTCCTCCCCGCGGCCGCCGCCGGGTTGCGCGGTGAGCATTTCCTCCGAGCCGTTGGCCATGGTCGTCGCCAGCTGCTGGTTGATGTTTCCGCGACCCTGGACGTAGGCGATGGAACCTCCGGACACCGGGTGGCTGGCGTAGGTCTGATATTCCCGGTGCAGGTCCTGCAGGGTGTGGTGGAGCGAGACCGAGCGCCGGAGTATTTCGCCGGCTTCCCGTTGGAACTCCAGCGCCAGTGATTCCGCCAGTTGTTGGGGATCCTTCACGGCGTAGGTCCCGGAGGGTCCCACCTCCGACTGGAGCAGGCCGAGAGCGAGCAACTCCTGCAAGGGGCCGTCGATTTGATCGGACGACAAGGCGCCGGCTTCGCACTCGGTCAGTCGGCCTCCGGTCTGCACGGCGCGGACGTAGAGGGACCTGGCCGCCGGTGACAGGGCCGGGGCGCCGGCACTGCTCCTCTGCTCAGTACTCATGTCCATGACTCCTCGCCTGAGCTGGGGGCTTCTGGCAGTTCGGGGGCGTCTTCCGGCCCGCATCATAGAGCGAAGGGCGCTCGGTTCCCCCGAATTACGGATCGATACGGGTCGGAAGCCTGTCCTCATCAAGACTCTGACAGCACACCGAAACCGCCGACACCCCCCGTGGGAAGGAATGTCGACGGTTCCTGGTCGGGTCGGGTCAGCGCTTGGGGCGCCAGACCACCAGCGCGCTGGACTGCTGGACCTGCTGGTAGGGCACCAGGTCACGGCGGTAGGAGGCGTGCACGGCGGCCTCCCGCTGCTGGAGCGTGGCGGCGGCGCCCTCCAGGGCGTCGACCAGCTCGGAGACCCTGGACTGCAGGGCGGCGACCTGGTTCTCCAGTTCGATGATCCGCTTGATGCCCGCCAGGTTGATGCCCTCGTCCTGGGAGAGCCGCTGGACCTCGCGCAGCTGCTGGATGTCGCGCGCGGAGTAGCGGCGGCCGCGCCCGGCGGTGCGGTCGGGGCAGACCAGGCCGAGCCGGTCGTACTGGCGCAGCGTCTGCGGGTGCAGGCCGGAGAGTTCGGCGGCGACCGAGATCACGTAGACCGGGGTGTCCTCGGTGAGGACGTACGTCGGCGGGCCGGCGGGGCGGGTGCGGCCGCCGCCGCCGGGCAGGCCCTCGCCGATGCCGGAGCCGATCCGGCCCTCGTTGCCGTGCGGGCTGTCGGGGTGGGGACTCATCGGGGTCTCACGCTCCCTCTGCCGCCTTGAACAGGGCGGCTCGCGGGTCGTCCGAGGCGGTGGCCTCGCGGTACTGCTCCAGTGCGCTCAGGGCGTCTCCGCTGACCACTTTGGGCACGGCGACCTCGACGGTGACCAGCAGATCGCCACGGGTGCCGTCCTTGCGGGTGGCGCCCTTGCCGCGGGCCCGCATGGTCAGGCCGTTGGCGCTGCCCGGGGGCAGCTTGAGCTTCACGGCCGGGCCGTTCAGGGTCGGCACCTCGATGGTGCCGCCGAGCGCGGCCTCGGGGAAGCTGACCGGCACCGTCACGGTGAGGTTGTCACCCTTGCGTCCGAACACCGGGTGCGGGTCGACGTGCACGGTGACGTACAGGTCGCCGGGCTGGCCGCCGCGCTCGCCCTGGGCGCCCTTGCCCTTGAGCCGGATGCGCTGGCTGTCCTGCACGCCGGCCGGGATGCGGACCTGCATGGTGCGGGCCGAGGAGGCCCGGCCGCTGCCGTGGCAGACGGTGCACGGGTCGTCGACGATCATGCCGCGGCCCTTGCAGTCCCGGCACGGCTCGGAGAGCGCGAAGGCGCCCTGGCCGCGGCTGACGGTGCCCGCGCCGACGCAGGTCGGGCAGACCCGGGGGGTGGTGCCGGCCTTGGCGCCGGTGCCGGCGCAGGCCCGGCAGGCGGCCTGGGAGGTCATCCGCAGCGGCACCGTCGCGCCGTCCACGGCCTCCTCGAAGTTGAGGGTGACCTCGGTCTCGACGTCCGCGCCGCGGCGCGGCTGCGCGGTCTGCCGGCCGCCGCGGTTGAACAGGCCGCCGAACACGTCGCCGAGCCCGCCGCTTCCACCGCCCCCGCCGTTGAACAGGTCGCCGAAGTCGAAGCCGCCGGCGCCGCCCGCCCCGCCGGGCCGGAAGCCGCCGCCGGCGAACAGCGAGCGCGCCTCGTCGTACTCCTTGCGACGCTTCTCGTCGGAGAGCACGTCGTACGCCTCGGAGATGTCCTTGAACCGCTCCTCGGCCTTGGCATCGCCCTTGTTGGCGTCCGGATGGAACTCGCGCGCCAGCTTGCGGTACGTCTTCTTGATCTCGGCGGCGGTGGCGTCCTTGGGCACGCCGAGGACCTTGTAGTAGTCCTTCTCCACGTAGTCCTTAGCGCTCATGGCCTTTGACCGCCACCTCCCGTAGTTCTGAAGCCTGTTGGTGAAGAGTGCTGTTGCGAAAGAGCCGGGATACGGCGCTGCGGAGCCGGCCGCCGTACTGGACGACGTACGACTCCGCAGCGCACGGGGACCCTACTCAGCTGTCGGACGAACCGTCAGCCTTGTCGCCGTCCGGCTCGCCGGTGGTCTGGGCGCCCGGCTGGGGCTCCGCGACCGCGACCATCGCCGGGCGGATGATCCGCTCGCCGATCCGGTACCCGGGCTGGAGGATCTGCACGCAGGTGTCCTCCGTGACGTCCGACGAGTAGCTGTGCATCAGCGCCTCGTGGATGGTCGGGTCGAAGGGCTCGCCCTCCTTGCCGAACTGCTGCAGCCCGAGCTTGGCGACGACCGTCTCCAGCGACTCGGCGACGGACTTGAAGCCGCCCGTCACCTCGCCGTGCTCACGGGCCCGGCCGATGTCGTCCAGCACCGGGATCAGCGATTCCACGATGTTGGAGACCGCGATCTCCCGGACGGTGGCCCGGTCGCGCTCGACCCGCTTGCGGTAGTTCTGGTACTCGGCCTGGAGACGCTGCAGGTCGGCGGTGCGCTCGCCGGCCTCGCGCTTGGCGGCGGCCAGCTCGTCGGCACCCGCGCCTGCGACAGCCTCTTCGGCGGCCTTCAGCACGGCTTCCTCGGCGGCGGAGTCGTCGCCGGGCTGCTCGCCCTGCGGCTTCTCCGTCATGCCGCACCGCCCTTGGGCTTCTCGTCGTCGACGATCTCGGCGTCGACCACGTCGTCGTCCTTGGCGCCGGCCTCGCCGGCACCGGCCGCACCGGTGGCCGCACCCGCGCCGTCGGCCTGCGCGTACAGCGCCGCGCCGAGCTTCTGGGCGGTGGTGGAGACCTTCTCGGTGGCGGTGCGGATGGCCGCCATGTCCTCGCCCTTGAGGGCTTCCTTGAGCTCGCCGATGGCGGTCTCGACCTCGGTCTTGACGTCGGCCGGGAGCTTGTCGGCGTTGTCGGCGATGAACTTCTCGGTCGAGTAGACGAGCTGCTCGCCCTGGTTGCGGGTCTCCACGGCCTCGCGGCGCTTGTGGTCCTCCTCCGCGTAGCGCTCGGCCTCCTCGCGCATGCGGTTGACCTCGTCCTTCGGCAGCGAGGAGCCGCCGGTGACGGTCATCTTCTGCTCCTTGCCGGTGCCGAGGTCCTTCGCGGCCACGTGCATGATGCCGTTGGCGTCGATGTCGAAGGTGACCTCGATCTGCGGCAGGCCGCGGGGGGCCGGCGGCAGGCCGGTCAGCTCGAACATGCCGAGCTTCTTGTTGTACGCCGCGATCTCGCGCTCGCCCTGGTAGACCTGGATCTGCACGGAGGGCTGGTTGTCCTCGGCGGTGGTGAAGATCTCGGAGCGCTTGGTCGGGATCGTGGTGTTGCGCTCGATCAGCTTCGTCATGATGCCGCCCTTGGTCTCGATGCCCAGGGACAGCGGGGTGACGTCGAGCAGCAGGACGTCCTTGACCTCGCCCTTCAGCACACCGGCCTGCAGGGACGCGCCGATGGCGACGACCTCGTCCGGGTTGACGCCCTTGTTGGCGTCCTTGCCGCCGGTCAGCTCCTTGACGAGCTCGGCGACGGCCGGCATGCGGGTCGAGCCACCGACCAGGACCACGTGGTCGATCTCGGACAGCTGGATGCCGGCGTCCTTGATGACGTTGTGGAACGGGACCTTGCAGCGGTCGAGCAGGTCGGCGGTGAGCTGCTGGAACTGCGAGCGGGTGAGCTTCTCGTCCAGGTGCAGCGGGCCCTCGGCGGAGGCCGTGATGTAGGGCAGGTTGATCGAGGTCTCCGAGGAGGAGGACAGCTCGATCTTGGCCTTCTCGGCAGCCTCGCGCAGACGCTGGACGGCCATCTTGTCCTTGGACAGGTCGACGCCGTGGCCGGACTGGAAGACCTTCACCAGGTGGTCGACGACGCGCTGGTCCCAGTCGTCACCGCCGAGGTGGTTGTCGCCGTTGGTGGCCTTGACCTCGACCACGCCGTCGCCGATCTCCAGCAGGGAGACGTCGAAGGTGCCGCCACCGAGGTCGAAGACCAGGATGGTCTGGTCGTCCTTGTCCAGGCCGTAGGCCAGGGCGGCGGCGGTCGGCTCGTTGACGATGCGCAGGACGTTCAGGCCCGCGATCTCGCCGGCCTCCTTGGTGGCCTGGCGCTCGGAGTCGTTGAAGTAGGCCGGGACGGTGATGACGGCGTCGGTGACCGTCTCGCCCAGGTAGGCCTCGGCGTCCCGCTTGAGCTTCTGCAGGACGAAGGCGGAGATCTGCTGCGGCGTGAAGTCCTTGCCGTCGATGCCGATCTTCCAGTCGGTGCCCATGTGGCGCTTGACCGAACGGATGGTCCGGTCGACGTTGGTGACCGCCTGGCGCTTGGCGACCTCGCCGACGAGCACCTCGCCGTTCTTGGCGAAGGCGACGACGGACGGCGTGGTCCGAGCGCCCTCGGCGTTGGTGATGACCGTGGGCTCACCGCCCTCAAGAACACTGACGACGGAGTTCGTCGTACCGAGGTCGATGCCGACCGCGCGTGCCATCGTGAATACCTCCGGGGAGAAGTTGAGCAGTACAGGCTCAAGGATGCACGACCGACGCGGAAGCGTCAACAGCTTTGAGTCCTTGTCGCTCAACTTTACTGAGCGCTTATGTCGCGAGGCGTCCGACGTGGGCTTTCGGCGTGCTCCGGACGGGTGAGTCCGGGCATAGTGACTGCCGCCATACCTTGAACATCTTCTGGGTGGGTGTTAACGCGCGGTAATGTCCGGCCCGTCGACCCGGAAAGTTACCGACCAGTACACTCCGGGTAGGACTCGGACCATAGCCGCTGGAGACGGAGAGCCGATGCAGCTAGCAGCGATCGTCATCTCGCTGGTCACCTTTGTGATCGGCACCGCGCTCGCCGCCCGGGCGGCGCTGTACATCTACAAGGTGGTGCGCACCGGCTCTGCCGACAGCACCCGATTCGGGCAGCCCGCGCAGCGCGTTGCCACCGTGGCCAAGGAGTTCCTCGGCCACACCCGGATGAACCGCTGGGGCGTGGTCGGCGTCGCCCACTGGTTCGTCGCGGTCGGCTTCTTCTCGCTGATCCTCACCCTGGTCAACGCGTTCGGTCAGCTCTTCGACGCCGAGTTCGCGCTGCCGATCATCGGCCACTGGCTGATCTGGAACATCTTCGTCGAGCTGATCGGCACGCTGACCACCCTGGGCATCGCCGTCCTGATCGTGATCCGGCTGCTCAGCCTGCCGTCCCGGTCCGGCCGCAAGTCCCGGTTCGCCGGCTCGATCGCCTGGCAGGCGTTCTACGTCGAGTACACGATCCTCGGCATCGGCATCTGCATCATGATGCTGCGCGGCCTGGAGGGCGCCCTCGAAGGCGTCACCTCCTACGACCCGACGTACCTGATCTCGTACCCGATCGTCGCCGCGTTCGAGGGCACCGCCCACGGCACCCTGGTCAACCTGATCTACCTGTTCGCGATGCTGAAGATCGTCATCTCGTTCGCGTGGGCCACCACCATCGGCATCAACCCGTCGATGGGCGTCGCCTGGCACCGCTTCCTGGGCTTCTTCAACATCTACTTCAAGCGAGAGGAGGACGGCGGCACCGCGCTGGGCGCCCTGCGCCCGATGACCAGCAACGGCGCCCCGATCGACTTCGAGGACCCGGCCGACGACGCGGTGTTCGGCGTCTCGCAGGTCGAGCACTTCTCCTGGAAGGGCATCCTCGACTTCTCCACCTGCACCGAGTGCGGCCGCTGCCAGTCGCAGTGCCCCGCCTGGAACACCGGCAAGCCGCTGTCGCCCAAGCTGCTGATCATGAGCCTGCGCGAGCACGCCTTCGCCAAGGCCCCGTACCTGCTGGCCGGTGGCGGCAAGGACATGGAGGGCGAGGAGAAGGCGTCGGGCGAGCAGCTCGCCGGGGTGTCGGCCGAGGCCCTCGCCGAGGCCGAGCGCCCGCTGATCGGCACCGCCGAGGAGGGCGGCGTCATCGACCCGGACGTGCTGTGGTCCTGCACCACCTGCGGCGCCTGCGTCGAGCAGTGCCCGGTCGACATCGAGCACATCGACCACATCGTCGACATGCGCCGCTACCAGGTGATGATCGAGAGCAACTTCCCGACCGAGGCCGGGACGATGCTCAAGAACCTGGAGAACAAGGGCAACCCGTGGGGCCTGGCCACCAAGGCGCGCCTGGACTGGGTCAAGGAGCTGAAGAAGGAGACCGGCATCGAGGTGCCGGTGATCGGCGAGGACATCGACCCCGCCGAGGTCGAGTACCTGTACTGGGTCGGCTGCGCCGGCGCCCTGGAGGACCGGGCGAAGAAGACCACCAAGGCCTTCGCCGAGCTGCTGCACACCGCGGGCGTCAAGTTCGCGATCCTCGGCAAGGAGGAGACCTGCACCGGTGACTCCCCGCGCCGCCTGGGCAACGAGTTCCTGTTCCAGATGCTCGGCGCGCAGAACGTCGAGACCCTGAACGCCGCGCTGGAGGACGCGCCGACCAAGCGGATCGTCGCCACCTGCCCGCACTGCTTCAACACCATCGCCAACGAGTACCCGCAGCTCGGCGGCCACTTCGAGGTCATCCACCACACCCAGCTGCTGCAGCACCTGATCGACGAGGGCAAGCTGCTGCCGGTCAACCCGGTGGAAGGCCTGATCACCTACCACGACCCGTGCTACCTCGGTCGGCACAACAAGGTCTACACCCCGCCGCGCGAGATCATCGGCAAGGTGCCCGGCCTGCGCAACGAGGAGATGCACCGCCACAAGGAGCGCGGCTTCTGCTGCGGCGCCGGCGGCGCGCGGATGTGGATGGAGGAGCGGATCGGCAAGCGGATCAACAACGAGCGCGTGGACGAGGCGCTGTCCCTCAACCCGGACATCGTCTCCACCGCCTGCCCGTTCTGCCTGGTGATGCTCTCCGACTCGGTCAACGGCAAGAAGAACGAGGGCGCCGCCAAGGAGCACCTGAAGGTCGTCGACGTCGCCCAGCTGCTGCTGGAGTCGGTCAAGGCCCTCCCCGCCGCCGACGCGGAGCCGGTCGAGGCCTGACGCCCGCCCCGCTCCCCGGACCCCGGACGCCCGTTGCGGCTCCGGGGTCCGGGCGTTCTGGATGATCAACGATGACCTAGCATCTGCCGCATGACTGCTGACGGGGGAACACCGGGGCCCGGTGGCTTCGGCGGGAGACCCTCCTACCAACTGCCGCCGGTGACCAGCACGGCCCCCGACTGGGCGGCGCTCGCCGAGGCCAACGAACGCGAGCACCGACGTCGCCGCCTGCGGCTGCAGATCGGCGCCGGCGCGCTCGGCGTGGCCCTGATCGGCGGCGCGGTCGCCACCGCCGTCGCGCTCTCCGGGCCGTCCGACAACGCCGGGAACACCTCCGCGCCCGCCGTCACCGCCCAGCCCGACGGCCCCGCCTCCGGCGCACCGAGCGCCGACCCGAGCCCCGGCCCGTCCGACCCGGCGTCCGCGTCCGCCCCGGCCTCGGCGTCCGGCTCCGCGCAGCCCTCGGGCTCGGCGTCCGCCCGGACCGGCGCCAAGCCCACCGGGAGCGCCACCGGAAAGCCGAACGCGCCCGCGCCGACGCTGCCCGGGCTCACCCTCGGCGGCGGCTCCGCGGTCGGCGGCACCGCCGGCCACACCGGGCCCACCCTGGTCCTGCACGGCAACACCGACGGCTGGGCGGACAGCGGCAGCCCCGTGGTCGACACCTCCCGGTCCTTCACCGTCTCGGCGGTGGTCCGCAACAACGCGCCGACCGGCGGCCGGGCCGTGGTCACCCAGGGCGGCGACAGCTACTACTCCTTCTACCTGGGCCGGGACGACTGGGGCACCCACAACCAGTGGGTGTTCAAGGTGCAGACCGCCGCCGGAGCCCAGGACAACACCACCTACCAGGCCTTCTCCACCGCCGCCGGCGCCGCCACCACCGGCCGGTGGACGCTGCTCACCGGCGTCTACGACGCGGGCGCCAAGAAGATCACGCTGTACGTCGACGGGGTGCTCCAGCAGACCACCGCGGTCCAGGGCGTCTGGCAGACCACCGGCGGGCTCCAGCTCGGCCGGGTGCGCTACAAGAACACCTGGAGCGACTTCTGGGACGGCGCCATCTCCGACGTGCAGGTCTGGGACCAGGCGCTGCCCGCCACCGCCGTCGCCCAGTTGAACGCTTCCGGCGGCACCGGCGCCGGAACCACCGCCAAACGCTCCTGGCTGCTGCCGTAGGGGTTGCGGCCCCAGGCCCGGTGGCCTGCGGCGCGGGTGCGAGGACGGGGCCCGGACCCGGTCGACGCCCGTACAGCTGCCCGACGGGGGCAGTGGTTTTGACACGGTGTTCGAGCAAATAGAGTATGCGGCGGGGCCAGGTAAGGTGCCGGTTCCCGTCGGAGGCCGCCTGATGCCGGTCCGACACAGTCACCGAGCAGCGCACCGGACCCAGTCGAGCCGGGCCGCCGGAATCTGACCAGGGGAGATAGCACATGACCGAGGCGATCATGTTGGTCGGCGGCAAGGGCACTCGACTGCGCCCGTTGACCACGCACACGCCGAAGCCCATGCTGCCCGTCGCCGGCGTCCCGTTCATCGCCCACCAGCTGGCCCGCGCCGCGGCCGCCGGTGTCACCCGCGTCGTGCTCGCCACCTCCTACCTGGCCGACGTCTTCGTCGACCACTTCAAGGACGGCAGCCCGTACGGCCTCGAACTGGTCTACCTCACCGAGGACGAGCCGCTGGGCACCGGCGGCGCCATCCGCAACGCCGCGGCCGGCCTGACCTGCGGTCCCGACGAGCCGGTGCTGATCTTCAACGGCGACATCCTGTCCGGCCTGGACATCGCCGGCCTGCGCGACGAGCACGCCGCCTCCGGCGCCGACGTCACCCTGCACCTCACCCGGGTGGCCGACCCGCGCGCCTTCGGTCTGGTCCCGACCGACGAGAGCGGCCGGGTGCTCGCCTTCCTGGAGAAGCCCGAGACCCCCGAGCAGATCGTCACCGACCAGATCAACGCCGGCTGCTACGTCTTCACCCGTTCGGTGATCGACCGCATCCCGACCGGCCGTGAGGTCTCCGTCGAGCGCGAGACCTTCCCCGAGCTGCTCGCCACCGGCGCCCTGCTGCGCGGCGTCGTCGACACCTCCTACTGGCTGGACCTCGGCACCCCGGCCGCGTTCGTCCGCGGCTCCGCCGACCTGGTGCTCGGGAAGGTCGACTCCCCGGCCGTCCCCGGCCCGACCGGCGAGGCCCTGCTGCTGGCCGGCTCGCAGGTCGACCCGGCCGCCGTGCTCAGCTCCGGCACCGTGGTCTCGGCGGGCGCCGAGATCGCCGCCGGCGCCATCGTCGAGGGCAGCGTGGTGCTCCAGGGCGCCCGGATCAAGGCCGGCGCGTACGTCAAGGACTCCATCGTCGGCGCCTTCGCCGAGATCGGTGAGCGCTGCTCGCTGGACGGCGTGGTGATCGGCGACGGCGCCGCCCTGGAGGCCGAGAACGAGCTCTCCAACGGCCTGCGGATCGCCTGCGGCACCCGCCTGCCGGTCGGCGCCGTGCGCCTGTCCGCCGGCCCCGGCGGCTGCGAGGCCGGCCTGAGCAACGCCGCCGCGGTGCACGCGCCCGGCAGCCGCGTCGCCGGCTGACGCACGCCCCGCGCGGCCGCGTCACGGGACGGCTGCAATCCGGCCCCGCCGTCATGATCACCCGACCGGGGCCGGCCCTTGCGGGTACCGTCATGGCGTGGCTGGCAATCGACACGACGACGGATGGGGTGCCGACCCCCAGTACGGCTGGACGGCACCCCAACCGGGCGCCCCGCAGGGCGACCCGTACCGCGGCGCGCCCACCGGCGTCCCCGAGTACTTCACCGCCCCGACCCCCGGCTACCCCGGCCCCCCGCCCGCGCAGCCCGGCGACCGCTACGGCGACCAGCCCGGCCACACCCGGGCCTTCGCGGTCGGCGAGCAGCCGTACGACGCGTCCTACGGCGAGCCGTACGGCGGCGCGGACGACGGCTACTACCAGCAGCCGTACGAGCAGGGCGGCCGGCCGGTCGAGGACAACGTCGCCGTCTACCGGGCCGGCGGGCAGGCCGCGCCGCACCTCGGCGGGCCCCGGCTGCCCTGGCGGGAGCTGCTCGCCGGGATCTACCGCCGCCCGAGCGCGACCTTCGACCGGATGCGCGACCACCAGGTCTGGCTGCCCGCGCTGTGCGTGTCGCTGCTGTACGGCGTGCTCGCGGTGTTCGCCCTCGACAGCACCTACGACGAGGTGGTGCACTCCACCTTCGCGGTCGCGCTGTGGGCGATCGCCGCCGCCGCGATCGGCTTCACGGTGGCCGGCGGCATCCTCAGCGCCGTCACCTACGCGCTGGCCCGGCAGTTCGGCGGCGACGGCCCCTGGCAGTCGACGGTCGGCCTGTCCGTGCTGGTCAGCTGGACCACCGACGCCCCGCGCCTGCTGCTCGCGCTGTTCCTGCCCGCCGACAACCTGGTGGTGCAGGCCGTCGGCTGGGCGACCTGGGTGGGCTGTGCGGCGTTGCTGACCATCCTGGTGCGGCGGATCCACGACCTGCCCTGGGGCAAGGCGGCCGGGGCGGCGGCGGTGCAGCTGCTCGCGCTGCTGGTGCTGATCAAGCTGCCCACGCTGGGCTGAGCCGCGGCCGCCGCGGCCGCCGCGGAGCCCCGGCCGTCCGGATGGCGGGATCTTTGTAGGGTGGGGTGTTCGGCCCACCCTCAGAACCCGTCCGGAGCCCGCGCATGAGCCTGCCCACCACCCACGTCAGCTTCCCGGCCGGGGCGGTGACCGGCGCCTCGCCGATCCTCGCCGTGCACACCCTGCCGGACGGGCGCACCGCCGTGGTCACCGAGGCCACCCCGTTCCACCCCGTCGACCACACCTGGCCCGACCAGCCCGCCGACCTCGGCACCCTCACCGTCGACGGCGTCGCGCACCCCGTCGTCGACTGCCTCACCGGTGGCCACGGCCCGGCCGGTGAGTTCGCGGCCGGCGCCGACATCCCGGTCCGGCGCGGCGACGAGGAGTGGTCCTGGCTGGTGCTGCACGTGCTGCCCGCCGACGTGCTCGGGCCGGAGGCCGTCGGCCGCACCGCCGAACTCGCCGTCGACGCCGAGCGCCGGGCGCTGCTGTCCGCCGCGCACACCGGCTGCCACCTGCTGGCGCTCGCCCTGAACGCCGCGCTCGCGCCGCGCTGGCGCAAGGACCCGGGCCGCGCCGACGCCTTCGGGAACCCGGACTTCGACAGCCTCGCCATGGACACCTCGGTGATGGACACCGAGGCCAGCACCGACACCTACCGGATCGGCAAGTCGCTGAAGAAGAAGGGCTTCACCGTCGACGCCACCGAGGAGCTCCCCGCCCTCGCCGACGCGCTGCCCGCCCTCACCGCGGACGTCAACGCCCGGCTGGCCGCCTGGGTCGCCGCCGACGCGGCCGTCCGGATCGACGTCCCCGGCCCCGAGCTCACCGCCCGCCGCCGCTGGCACGCCGACCTCCCGGACGGCGCCGCGGAGATCCCCTGCGGCGGAACCCACCTCCACCACCTCGGCGAACTCGTCGAACTGCGCACCGAGTTGACCCTCTCCGCGGACGGCACCGAGCTGGTCGCCCGGACCGGCCCCAAGCGCGCCTGACGCACGACGAGGGCCGGCCCCGCGGCTGCGGGACCGGCCCTCCTTGGCGTCTGTCTGCTGTCCGTGCGCTCTGCCGAAGCGGCTCAGACCTGGGTGCGGTGGAAGTTCTGGAACGACCGGGACGGCGTCGGGCCGCGCTGGCCCTGGTACCGGGAGCCGTAGCGCTCCGAGCCGTACGGGTGCTCGGCCGGCGAGGACAGCCGGAACAGGCACAGCTGGCCGATCTTCATCCCCGGGTACAGCTTGATCGGCAGCGTCGCCACGTTCGACAGCTCCAGCGTCACGTGGCCGCTGAAGCCCGGGTCGATGAAGCCCGCGGTCGAATGGGTCAGCAGGCCGAGCCGGCCCAGGCTGGACTTGCCCTCCAGCCGCGACGCCACGTCGTTCGGCAGCGTGATCACCTCGTAGGTGGACGCCAGCACGAACTCGCCCGGGTGCAGGATGAACGCGTCGTCGCCCTCCGGTTCCACCAGCCGGGTCAGGTCCGGCTGCTCCTCGGAGGGGTCGATGTGCGGGTAGCGGTGGTTCTCGAAAACCCGGAAGAACCGGTCGAGGCGGACGTCGATGCTCGACGGCTGGACCATCGACGGGTCGAACGGGTCGACGACGACCCGCCCCTTGTCGATCTCGGCACGGATGTCATTGTCAGAGAGCAGCACGCCCCCGAGGGTACGTGCCCCGGGCCGGGCCGCCCAAAAGCGACCGGCCCGTGGACCTGCTGCGATGGCCGCCCGGAAGGCCTACCGCCGCGCGCCGCGCCCCAGTTGGGCTGCCGACAGCTCCGACACGTCCGCCGGCACCGAATTCCGCAGCCGCCCGCACCCCGGGCACCGCAACAACCGCCCCGGCCCCAGCCGGCCCGCCTGCAACTGCTGCATCGGAAACGCCGCCGTACTGAACACATGCCCCTCGGCACAACGAACCACGGTGCGCTGCTCCATCGGTCCCCTTCCCACAGTTCCGCAGACAGCGTCACATTAGGGGATCAACCGGACACCACCCCACGAGGCTCGCCGCCACCCGGAACCCGGCCCTGCCGCCCCGCCGCATGGGGTACAGTGGTGCTTGATCGATCCGTCCCTGACGGACCGTCAGTGCGGGCGTAGTTTAATGGTAGAACATGAGCTTCCCAAGCTTAGAGCGCGAGTTCGATTCTCGTCGCCCGCTCTTCAAGGAATCCCCAGGTCGATGACCTGGGGATTTTTGTTGTTCGGCCCGGCGTCGGAGCTCACCGGCAGGTCGGTGAAGAGCCGCTGGCCGGCGGCGTCGTGGGTGCGGGCCCGGCCGCTGGAGTCGGTTGCTCGGCCGGCTGACGGGCTGAGCCGACCGCCCGTCGGTCCTCCCTTGCCGGGGGCGAACGGCCCGGCCAGACTGGCCGTCCGGGGCGGACGAGGGGGATGCGATGGCGGGACCGGCGGCGGTCGGCGGGGCTCCGTTCGGTCCCCGGCTGCGGGCGTTGCGCCGTCGGGCCGGGCTGAGCCAGCAGGTGGTCGCCGAGCGGGCCGGGCTCAGTGCGCGGGCGTTGCGCGACCTCGAACAGGGACGGGTCGGGCGGCCGCGGGCGGGCACCCTCCGGAAGCTGGCCGAGGCGTTCGCGCTGACCGGTGAGGAGATGGCCGAACTCGTTGATGATCAGAACGAGTTGGCGGGTGCCGAGGGCTCGCCGCGGCTGCTGGTCCTCGGGCCGCTGGCGCTCCGGCAGGGCGACGGGACCGTTCCCGTCGCCAGCCCGATGCTGCGCCGCCTGCTCGGACTGCTGGCGCTCAAGCACCCGGAGCCGGCCACCCCGGAGGAGATCACCGACACGCTCTGGCCGGACGGGCCGCCGGAGTCGCGGCAGAGCCTGGTGCACACCTACGTCAGCCAGGTCCGCCGCCTGCTCGGGGCCGGCGGGGTGGTCCGCACGCCGGTCGGCTACCGGCTGACGGCCGGCCCGGAGGACACCGATCTCGGCCGCTTCGACGCCCTGTTGGCCCGCACCGTCTGCACGCACCACGCGCCGGACCCGGCGACCGTCCACGAGACGCTGGCCCGGGCGCTGGGCTGGTGGCGCGGCCCGGTGCTCGCCGACGCGGACCTCGCGCTGCGCGGGCACCCGGCCGCCGTCGCGGCGGGCGAACGGCGGATCCGCGCCGCGCTGCTGTACGCCGACACCGCCCTGCTGCTGCACCGGCCCGCCGACGCCGTCCCCCGGCTGTGGGAGCTGGTGCACGCCGAGCCGCTGCACGAAGGACTGCACGCCCGGCTGATCCTCGCGCTGGCCGGCGACGGTGAACAGGCCGCCGCGCTCGACGTGTTCCACCGTCTGCGCGAGCGCCTCGACGAGGAACTCGGCATCGCCCCCGGCCCCGAGGTCGACGACGCCCACCTGCGGGTGCTCCGGCGTCAACTCCCGCCACCGGTACGGTCGGAGAGCGGCCTGCCGAGCCGACCCGGGAGGCCCGTGGGCGGCCCGCCGGCCCAGCTGCCCGCCGAGACCGGCCGCCACCTCGGCCGCCGGGCCCAGCTCCAGGTCCTCGACACCCTGGTCTCCCCGGGCCCGCAGCCGCGCCTGGTCACGGTGGTCGGCCCGCCCGGCATCGGCAAGACCGCCCTCGCCGTGCACTGGGCGCACACCCGCCGCGAGCACTTCCCCGACGGGCAGTTGTACATCGACCTGCACGGCCACTCCGCGCAGCCCGCTCTGCGGCCCGCCGAGGTGCTCGCCCGGTTCCTGCGCGCCCTCGGCACCCCGCCCGACCGGCTCCCCGCCGACCCGGACGAGGCCGCCGCGCTCTACCGCACACTGCTCGCCGACCGCCGGGCGCTGATCGTGCTGGACAACGCCCGCGACCCCGAGCAGGTCCGGCCGCTGCTGCCCGGCGCCCGCGGCTGCGCCGTCGTGGTCACCGGCCGCCACCGCCTGACCGGGCTGGTCGCCGGCGACGGCGCCCGCCGCCTCACGCTGGGCGCGCTCGACCCGGACGAGGCCCGCGACCTGCTCGGCAGCGTCGTCGGCGAGTGCCGGACCGCCGCCGAACCCGACGCCGCCCGCCGCCTGGTGGAGCTCTGCGACGGGCTGCCGCTGGCCGTCCGCGCCGCCGGCGCCGACCTGGTCGCCCGGGACGGCACGATCGCCGAGCACTGCGCCCGGCTGGCCGGCGACGACCTGCTCGACCTGCTGCACGTCGAGGGCGACCCGCGCTCGACCGTCCGGGCCGCGTTCGACCTGTCTTACCGGGCGCTGCCCGGCCCCGCCCGGCGGCTGTACCGCCTGCTCGGCCTGCTCCCGGGCCCGGACACCACCGTCGACGGCGCCGCGGCCCTCGCGGAGACCGACCCCGCCGAGGCCGCCGCGCTGCTGCGCACCCTGGCCGACGCCCACCTGCTGCGCGAACACCCGGCCGGCCGGTACGCGCTGCCCGGGCTGCTGCGCGCCCACGCCCGGAAGTTGACCGAACGTCAGGAGGCGGACGCCGCGCGGCAGCGGCTGTTCGACCGGTACCTGACGGGCGCCGGGACCGGGGACCTGGCCGCCGTCGTCCGGCAGGCCTGCGACACCGGCTTCCCCGCCACCGCCCGCCGGCTCGCCGAACGCCGCGATGCCGAACGTCGCGATGCCGAACGCGCCTACGCCGAGCGTCCCGATGCCGCACGGCAGTTCACCGCGGCCGCAGCCGGGCACCCGGACGACCTCACCGTCCTCGGACTGATCTGCGGGAAGCTCGGCCGGCTCCGGCAGGCCGCCGAGCACTTCGCCCGGGCCGCCCGGCTGCACCACGACTGCGGCGCCTACGCCGAGGAGGCCGTCGACCGCACCAACCTGGCCGTCGTCCGCCGCGCCCTGGGTCGCCCCGCCGATGCCGTCCGGCTGCTCGACGCGACCTTGCCCATGCACCGCAGCACCGGCAACACGTTCAGCGAGGCGGTGGCGCTGAGCTGCCTCTCCGGGGCGCGCACCGACCTCGGCGACCCCGCCGCCGGCCGGCTGCTCGCCCGGGCGGCGATCACCGCCGCCCGGAGCGTGCGCCACCCCGCGCTGGAGGCGGGCGCCCACCTCGCGCTGGCCGCCGCACAGGAACGCGCGCACCGCCGGGCCGACGCGGCCGCCGGCTACCGGGAGGCGCTGCGCCTCGCCGAGGCCGGCGACGACCGGCACCCGCAGGCCGTCGCCCTGATCGGCCTCGCCACCACCCGCTCCGACTCCGATCCGCAGGCCGCGCTGCCGCACGTGGAAAGCGCTCTCCGACTCACCCGTGCGGCCGGTTTCCGCATGCTCGAAGGCAACGCGCTCACGGCCCTGACCTGCGTCCGCACCAGGCTGGACCAGCCGCGGGCGGCGCTGGACAGCGGCCACCGGGCGCTCGCCGTGCACCGGGAGACCGGCCACCTGCCGGGGGAGGTGCGGGCCCTGCTGGCGCTCGGCCGCGCGCAGTCCGCCCTCGGCGCGCCCGGCCTCGCCGTCGGGCACTGGCGGGAGGCGCTGCGGCTGTCCCGGGCGATGGGCGTCACCCGGCTGCGCTGAGCGGCAGTACCGGCACTTCCGCCGTTCTGCCGGTCGACCGTGACGGAGGGTCAGTAACCGCAGGCCAGAGGCGTGATGGCGGCCTCTGGTCCGGCTGCGGGGGCGCGTACAGGCCGCCTCCGTACGGTGGGCGCACCGCCCGCGCCGACACCCCGAGGTGACACCGTGCCCCTGCTCCCGGACCCCGCATGAGCCGCTACGACCTGCTGGCGTCCACCCCGGCGGTGCACCGCGTCCAGCAGGAGCTGGGCAGCGCGGCCGCGGCCGGCCGCCGACTGCGGGAGCCCGCCGGGGAGCCCGAGCCGCTCACCGGCGCCGCCGCCGCGTTCATCCGCAGTCTCGACGGCTTCCTGGTCGGCACCGTGAACGAGAACGGCTGGCCGTACCTCCAGTACCGGGGCGGCCCGCCGGGCTTCGTCCACGTGCTGGACGAGCACACCCTCGGCTACCTGGACGTCCGCGGCAACCGGCAGTACCTGACCACCGGCAACCTGCGCGCCGACGACCGGGTGTCGCTGTTCTTCCTCGACCACGCCCGGCAGGCCCGGCTCAAGCTGTTCGGCCGGGCCACCGCCGTCCCCGCCGACCGGTGCCCGGAGCTGGTCGCCCGCCTCGACTCCCCGCGCACCGACGGGCGGGTCGAACAGGTCGTCACCGTCCGGGTGGAGGCGTTCGCCTGGAACTGCCCCAACCACATCACCCCGCGCTTCAGCCAGGACGAACTCGACCGGGCGCTCGCTCCGGTCCGCGAGCGCCTCGCCCGGCTGGAGACGGAGAACGCCGCGCTGCGCGTGGAACTCGCCGCCGTCCGCACCGACCCGAAGGACTGAACCACCCGTGTTCGAACGCCTGGCCGAAGCCCCCGCGCCGGCCCTCGACCGGCCCGCCGAACCGGCGATCTGGTCCCGCAACTTCCGCTACTGGTTCACCGCCCGCAGCGCGGGCCTGCTCAGCTGGGCGATGCTCCCGGTCGCCGTCTCGGCCGGCCTGATCGACAGCGGCCACGGCCTGGCCACCGCCGGCTACGCGATGGCCTTCCTGGTCGGCCCGTTCGCCGGCCTGGTGCTGTTCGGCGGGGTGCTCGCCGACCGGTTCACCGCCCGCCGGATGATGATCGTCGCCGACCTGGCCAACCTCACCGCGCACGTCCTGCTCGCCGTCCTCTTCCTGCACGGCATCGACCACCTGTGGCAGCTGTACGCCCTGCTGGCGGTGGCCGGCACCGCCAACGCCCTGTTCCAGCCCGGCGCTTCGTCCACCGTCCCGCTGATCGCCCGGGACGTGCAGGGCGCCAACGGGGTGCTGCGCACCTCCGAGGCGATCACCGGGCTGGGCGGGCCCGCGCTGGCCGGCGTGCTGGTCGGATTCGGCTCCACCGGCTGGGTGATGGCGATCTCCGCCCTCGCCTACGCGACCAGTGCGAGCTGCCTGTTCGCGCTGCGCCTCGGCCGGGTGCCCGCCCCGCCGGCCGGCGACGGGCTGTGGCGCAACCTGGTGGTCGGCTGGCACGAGTTCCGCGCCCGCAGCTGGCTCTGGGGCGTGATCGTGATCTGGATGGTCTACGCCGTGCTCGCCTGGGGCCCGCAGCTCTCCCTGGCCGCCGGCCTGATCGTCCCCCGGCACGGCGCCACCGCGTTCGGCCTGGTCAACTGCGCGCTCGGCGCGGGCACCGTGGCCGGCGGGCTGATCGCCATCCGGTACAAGCCCGCCCGGCCGCTCGCCGCCGGCGCCGTCGCCATGTTCGCCTACCCGCTCTACCCCCTCGCCCTGGTCCTCGACGCCCCGGTCTGGCTGCTCGCCGCCACCCAGGTCCTGGTCGGCGCGGGCATCGGCATCTGGGGCGTCATGTGGGCGACCAGCGTGCAGACCCAGGTCCCCGGCGAGGTCCTCAACCGCGTCCACGCGTACGAAGTGGCGGGCTCCGTCGGCCTCTACCCGCTCGGCAGCGCCCTGGCGGGCCCCGCCGTGCACGCCTTCGGCAGCACCCCCGTCCTGCTCGCCGGCCTCGTCGTCGCCACCCTGACCGCCACCGCCCTGCTGCTGACCCGCCCGATCCGCACCCTGACCCGGGTCCCCGACCGCGCCTGACCCGGGTCCCCGACCGCGCCTGAGCCGGCCCGGGCGTCGGCGCGCCCGCCGGTCGCCGCCCCGGTCCCGGCCCGACCTTGGCCGCGGCTCCGGCCGTTGGACCGCGCGAGCGGCCGGACGCGGCGGACGGGAAGCGCGCCGGTACTGTGATCAAGTGCAGGGGGAGGGGTGAAGCTCCCCGGCACAGGCGCCCGTACCGGGGAGAGGCGTCCGGCGAACGGGGGATCGGTTGGACGCGCGGATCGAATTCGGCCTGCTCGGCCCGCTGTCGGTCACCGCCGACGGCCGGCGCACGGCCGTCGGCGGTCCGCGCCAGCGCACCATCCTCGCCCTGCTGCTGCTGTCCCCGGACTCCGTGGTCTCGGTGGACGCGATGGTCGAGGCGGTCTGGCAGGGCGTCCCGCCGGCCACCGCCCGCACCCAGGTGGCGATCTGCGTCGCGGGCCTGCGCAAGGTCTTCCGGGCGGAGGGCTGCGGCGACGGCCTGATCACCACCGTCCACCCCGGGTACCAGCTCAACTCGGCCGGCCACCGGATCGACCTGCTGGTCCTGCAGGACCTCGTCCAGCGGGCCGAGCAGGCGGTCGGCGGCGGGCGGACGGCCGAGGCCGCCGCCTGCTACGAACGCGCGCTCGAACTGTGGCGCGGGCCCGTGCTGGAGGGCGTCACCGGGCGGCAGGTCGAGGACGAGACCGCACGCCTGGAGGAGGTGCGGATGTGCTGCCAGGAGGCGCTCGCCGAACTCAACCTCGCCCTCGGACGGAACCTGGAGGTGATCGGGTCGCTGGCGGCGGCGGTCCGCGAGCAGCCGCTGCGCGAGCGCGCCCGGCACATCCTGATGCGGGCCCAGTACCTGGCCGGACGGCGGGCGGAGGCGCTGGAGACCTTCCGCGAGGGCCGCCGGCAGTCCGTCGAGGAACTCGGCCTGGAACCGGGCGCCGCGCTGCTCCAACTGCACGACGCGATCCTGCGCGACGACCCCGCGCTCGCCCCGCCCGAGGACGGCCCACCGCCGGCGCCGCTCCCGGCGATCCCGCTGCCGCCCGCGCCGGCGGCCGGATCCCGCCCGACGCCGTTCTTCCTGCCGCCCAACGTGCCGGCCTTCACCGGCCGGGCCGCCGAGACCGCGACGCTCGACCGGCTGCTGGAGGGCCGGGCGGAGGAGCAGCCGCCCGGCATCGGCCTGATCACCGGCGTCCCGGGCGTCGGCAAGACCGGCCTCGCCGTGCACTGGTCGCACCGCGTCGCCGCCCGGTTCCCGGACGCCCGGCTGTACGTCGACCTGTGCGGCCACGACGGGACCCGGGAGCCGACCACCGCCGCCGACGTGCTGAGCCGCTTCCTGCGCGCCCTCGGCGTGCCCAGCGAGCAGATCCCGGCCGACACCGGCGAACGCACCGAGCTGTACCGCAGCCTGCTGGCGGGCCGCCGGGCCCTGGTGGTGCTGGACAACGCCCGCGACGCGGCGCAGGTCGACCCGCTGCTGCCGGGCACCGGGCAGTGCTGCGTGATCGTCACCGGCCGCCAGCCGATGGAGCAGCTGATGCTCCGTTACGGCGCGGTGCGCGTCCAACTCGGCATGCTGCCACCGGGCGAGGCCGTCGAACTGCTGGGCCGGATCGTGCCCGAGGACCGGGTCGCCGCCGACCCCGAGCAGGCCGAGCGGCTGGCCGAACTGTGCGACCGGCTGCCGCTGGCGCTGCGGATCGCCGCAGCCCGGCTGGCCTCGAAGCCGCACTGGAGCGTGCCCCACCTGGTGGCCCGGCTGGCCGACGAGCGCCGCCGACTGGACGAGCTCAGCCAGGGCGAGTCGCAGGTCCGGGCCGGATTCGCGGTCAGCTACCGCCAGTTGGCGCCGGACGCGGCCCGGCTGTACCGCCGCCTCGCGCTGCTGGAGGCGCCCGACGTCACCGTCTGGACGGCCGCCGCGCTGGTCGACGTCCACCCGTTCGAGGCGGAACAGCTGCTGGAGCACCTGGTCGACGTCCAACTGCTGGAGGTCACCGGCACCGACGGCACCGGCCGGCTGCGCTTCCGGCAGCAGAACCTGCTCGCCCTGTTCGCCCGCGAGCGGGCCGCGGCGGAGGACAGCGAGGACGAGCGGACGCAGAGCCTGCACCGGGCACTGCGCGGCTACCTGACCGTCGCCGAGCACGCCCACCGGGTGGAGTACGGCGGGGACTTCGCGCTGATCCACGGCTCCGCCCCGCGCCTCGAACTGGACGCCCTGCTGCTGGAGGAGCTGACGGCCGACCCGCTGGAGTGGTTCGAGGCCGAGCGGCTGTCACTGGTCGCCGCGATCGACCAGGCCGCCCGGCTGGGCCTGGACGAGCTGGCCTGGGACCTGCTGGGCTGCACCGTCGTGCTGTTCCGGACCAGGGAGTACCTCGACGACTGGCAGGACAGCTGCGACCGCGCGCTGGCCGCGACCCGGGCGGCCGGGAACCTGCGCGGCGAGGCCGCCGTGCTGGAGTCGCTGGGCGAACGCTGGATCGGCACCCAGTACGTCTCCGCGGCCGCCGAACCGCTGCTCCGCGCTCAGGCCCTGTTCGAACAGATCGGGGAGGAGCACGGGCGCGCCCTGGCGGTGCGCTCACTGGCCGTGCTGGACCGCGTCCAGGGCGATCCGACCTCCGCCGGGGCCCGGCTCGCCGAGGCCGTCGAACTGTTCCGGGCGGCGGGCGACCTGTCCTGCGAGGCGCACGTGCTCGGCTTCCTGGCGCAGGGCGAGCTGGACCTCGGTCGGCCCGACGCGGCGCTGACGTACGCCGAGCAGGCGGTGGCGGTCGCCCGGCGGATCGGCGAGACCGGGGTCACCGCCCAGGTCCACTTCCGGTACGCCCGGGTGCTGTCGGAGCTGGAGCGGTTCGCGGACGCGGAGCGTGAACTCCAGGTCGTGCTCCGGGTCGTGATGGCCAGGCGCGACCTGCTGGGTTCCGCCCACGCCCGGCTCGGCCTGGGCGAGACGATGCTGCGCCGCGGCCGGGCCGCCGAGGCGCACGCCGAGCTGCTGATCGCCCTGGACCTGGTCGGCCGGTGCCGGACCGTCGTCGCGGAGGGCCGGGTCGGCGTGGCGCTCGGGCGGGCCGCGGCCGCGCTCGGCCGCACCGACGAGGCGCGGGAGCGGCTGAACCGGGCGGCCGAGCTGCTCCGGGCCGGCGGGGCCGAACGCGATCTGGAGCTGGCGGAACGGGAGCTGTCGGCCCTCGGGCCGGCCGCGGGCGAAGCGCCCGGCGGCGATATCGGCGGCGTATAGGCCGCCGGGGCACAGTGGGACGCAGCTGCCCCGTTCCCCGAAGGAGCCGGCGATGACCAGCGCCGCCGAGCCGCACCCCGCCGACCCGCCGTCCGCTACCCGCACCACGAGCAGCCTGCACGCGCTGTTCGGCCTCGACCCGGCCGCCACCGGCGGCGGCCCGCTCCCGCTGCACGTCACGGGCTGGGCGCAGAGCCTGGACGCCGGCGACCGCGCCCTGCGGGCGGCGCTGCACGACGGCACGGTCGGCGCGACCGGCGCGCACGCGCTGGGCCGGGCCGCCGCCCTGCTCGGCGCCGCCGAGGCCGCCACCGTGCTGGCGGCCCGCAGCGCGCACGTGCTCCCCGCCGAGGCGGACCTCACCCTCACGGTGGTCTCGGCCCTGGTGCCGGCCCTGGTCGCCGAGGCGACGTCCGCGCTGGACCACCCGGCCGCCCCCCAGGTGTCGAGGGTGGAACGCCTGCGCGGCGCGCTGACCGCCCAATTCCCGTGGCTGGTGCACGGGTTCGCCTCCGAGGCGGTGGACGGGGCGGGGCTCGCCGAGGCCGTCCGGCTGGGCGCGCCGCTGCCCGCGACGGTGGACGCCCCGGGGCCCGGCGCCCGCCCCCGGGGCGGCTGCAGCCCCGTCCAGGCGCTGCCCCGACTGGTCGGCGGTGATGCGCTCGACGCCGCCGGCGCCGAGGTGCAGGGCCTGGCCAAGTCGCTGCTGGTCGCCGGTGACGAGCTGCACCGGCGGATGGCCGAACTGCCGACCGAACCGGCCGGCAGTTCGACGGGGCGCGAACTGGCCGCCGCCTACGAGACCCTGTACGCCGCGACGGCCTGCCTCACCCTGTGGGCGGCCGGCGTGGCGGTCGGACCGCTGTGGCTGCGCACCGCCCTGCGCGCCCTGCTGGTCCGCCTGCACCGACTGCTGCTGGAGCCGCCCCCGGTCCTCGACCCTTACCCGGCCGAGGAGTTGCTGGCCATCGCGCTCGGCGCCGGGGCCCGGCTGCTCACCCTCCGCACCGTCGACGAGATCAGTGCGCAGGCCGAGGCGGCATGACGGTCCGCGCCTCGCCGCTCAGGATCGCCTGGTACGTCCGCACCAGCAGCCGGCCCGGTTCGACGCCGAGCTCGTCCGCGAGCAGCCGCCGACCGTCCAGGTAGAGCGACATCGCCTCGGCCTGCCGCTCCGAGCGGGACAGCGCCGTCATCAGCAGCGCCCGGAACCGCTCCCGCATCGGGTACCGGGCGACCAGGCCGGTCAGCTCGGAGATCAGCCGACGGTGCCGGCCGGTGATCAGGTCCGCCTCGATCCGGGCCTCCAGGGCCGCCAGCCGGGCCTCCTCCAGCCGCGGGCGCTCCGCGGCCGCCAGATGGTCCGTCACATCCGCCAGCGCCTCGCCGTTCCAGCACTCCAGCGCCGCCCGCAGCAGGTCGGCCGCCGCCTCGAAGCGCTGCTCGCGCAGCGCCCGGAAGCCGCCGCCCGACAGATCGGTGAACCGGGTCAGGTCGCAGGGCACGTGCTCGGCGAACAGCCGGTACCCCGATCGGATCCGCATCAGCTGCACGTCCGGGCCGAGCCGGCGCCGGAGCCGCGAGGCGTAGGTGTGGAGCTGCGCGGGGGCAGTGCCGGGCGGGCGCTCGTCCCAGAGCATCCGCCCGAGGTGCTCGTCCGAGACCCCCCGACCGGCGGCCAGCACCAGCGTGGCGAACATCGTCCGCTGCTTGGTGCCGCTCAGCGTGTCCTCCCGGCCGTCGGCCAGCAGGTGGACCGGACCGAGCATCCGGAACTCCATGGCGTCGCCCTCTTCCCTGCCCGGTGCGGTCCCACTCCGGGACCGCCTACGGGCCGACCCTAGAAGGGCACGTCATCACCGCGTTATCACCTCCATATCGCCCGCGCCGAGCCCGCGCCGAGCCCGCGCCGAGCCCGCGCCGAGCCCGCGCGGAAGCCCGCCCCGGGCCGGAGCGGTCGGCGGTTCTCAGTGGCCGGGGTCGGCGGTGCGCAGGTCGGCCAGCAGGAAGGGAATCAGGCCGCGGTGGAGCAGCGTGGTGCGCCAGGCGGTGCGGGCGGCGGCCAGGTCCTGGGCGTGCTGCGGCTCCTCGCCGGGCACGGCCCGCTGGCGGGCGGCGCTGAACAGCAGACCGAGCAGGCCGATCAGGGCGCTGGCGACGGCGGCCGCGACGGTGCTCCAGGCGGCGGTGCGCAGCACGTCGGCGGAGGCGGCGTGCGGGCCGGACAGGCCGATGACGGCGCCGAGCAGGAAGAACACGGCGGCGGCGCTGCCCATCACGATCGGCACCACCAGGGCCAGCGCGCCGAACCAGCCGGACAGCCGCTCGCCGGGTTCGGCGGCGGGGCCCGGTGCGTCCGCCGCGGTGCCCCGGAGCCGGCTGTAGGCCAGGTACTCGGGTTCGGCGGCGGCCAGGATCTCCGCGGTGCGCTGCCGGGCCAGGGTCCGCAGCCGGGCGGCCCGCGCGGTGTCGTCGGCCAGTGCGGCGCGCACCGCCGGGTCGGCGAGCGCCCGGCCGAGGGCGTACTCGAAGTCGGCGCGGTCCTGCTGGGTGGGGCCGTGGCCGGTGAGCGGGTCCATCGCTGCTGTCCCCCGTGGAGGTCGAGTGCCGGTCAGCCGTAGGTGAGGTCGGAGCAGGCGTCGTCGGCGGCGGAGCGGGCCTGGCTGACGCTGGTGGGCAGCGGGCCGGTGGGCAGCGGCGGGGCGGCGGTGGTGCCGTTGCCCGCCGCGTAGTCGGCGCCGAGGGTGACGGCGATGCCGGCGTGGCTGCCGGCCTGCAGGGTGGCGCCGGGGAACAGCTCGGCGACCTTCTCGGCCTTGGCCTTCTCGCCCGGCCCGTACTCGACGAGGGTGGTGGCGTGGGTGCGGGAGGAGGCGTTGGCCCGGCCGGTGACGGTGAAGCCGGAGCCCTCCAGCGCCTCGGCGGCCCTGGAGGTCAGCCCGGAGGTGTCGGTGCCGTTGTAGACGGAGACCCGGATGCCGGCCCCGTTGACCTTGACCGGTGCGGTGGTCGGGCCGGGGCTCGGGCTCTCGGTGGCGGGGGCGCTCGCCCCGGCCGAGGCGTCCTGCCCGTCCAGGGTGCGGTCGGCCTTCAGGGCCGCCCACAGCTGGTCGGTGTCGGGGTGCACCAGGGCGACCCGCTCGCCCTGGTAACGCCAGGGCACGGTGAGGAACTTGATGTCGTGCAGGTCGATGTCCTTGAGCGACATCGCGAAGTCGACGAGCTTCTGCGCCGAGCCGAGGCCCTCGTCGACGGTGAGCGACTTGGTGACGGCATCGGCCAGCGGCAGCAGCGCGACGGGGTTCATGCCCTCCGCCTTGACCTGCTTGATCAGCGAGGAGAGGAAGGCCTGTTGGCGCTTGGTGCGCCCGATGTCGGAGCCGTCGCCGAGGCCGTGCCGGATCCGGACGTAGTCGAGGGCGGCCTGGCCGGAGATCTTCTGGTGGCCCTGGTTGAAGAGCAGCTTGCCGCGGTGCCCGAGGTTCGGGTTGAGGTCGCCCTCGTAGACCGGCTTGGGCAGACAGACGTCGACGCCGCCGACGGCGGAGGTCATGTCGGAGAAGCCCTGGAAGTTGATCACCATGGTGTGGTCGACGCGCAGCCCGGTGAGCTTCTCCACGGTGTTCTGGGTGCAGGCCGGGTTGCCCTGCTCGCTGTCGCCGACCGAGAAGGCGCTGTTGAACATGGCGCTGGCCTGCGGCTTGGTCCAGGTCTTGTTCGGCAGCAGGCAGGGCGGGACGGCGACCAGCGAGTCGCGCGGGATGGAGACGCCGACGGCGTGCTTGTGGTCGGCGTAGACGTGCAGCAGGATCGCGGTGTCCGAGCGGGCGCCGCCCTCCTCGCCGCCGCCGAGGTCCTTGTTGCTGCCGGAGCGCGAGTCGGAGCCGATCAGCAGCAGGTTGACCGGGACCCGGCCCTGGGCGTCGGCGCTGGCCGCGTCCGGACGGTCCTTGCTGATGCCGGAGGAGTCGAAGGTGCTCAGGTTGCCGTTGAGCCGGTAGTAGACCAGGCCGCCCGCGGTGACGGCGAGCGCGACGACGCCGGCGGTGCTCCACAGGGCGATCCGACGGATCCTGCGGCCGCGCCCGGATCCGGTGCCGCGGCCCCCCGCCCTGCGTGCAGACATGACGCACCCTTCCCCGTTGTGGCCGACGGTGCGCCGACCCGAACTTCTACAAAGCTGTAGAGGTTCAGCGAAGCATACAAATTCGGTCCAGTGAAGTCACACCCCGGCGGAAACGCACGATCCCCCGACGGCGGGCGGCCGTCGGGGGATCGGGAAGCGGGGGGTCAGTGCACGCGCAGCAGCGCCAGGTGGACCACGGTGGCCCGGGCGAGGTCCAGGGTGGCGCCGCGGCGGTGGCGGCGGGCCTCGACCGACTCGGCGCGTTCGATGGCGGCGCGGCGGGCGTCGTCCTCGGCGGGGGCGTCCACGATGAACAGGTGGCGGCCGGCGCGGATCTCGTTGGCGTGCGGGATCTCGACGCACCAGCGGTGCCGGCTCTGGGGGGCGTCCATCGGCCTTCCTCTCCCGCACATGAGGTGCTGCTGCTCTCCTGGGTGACAGGGAGCCGACTTCGACCATAGGTATAGGCCAATTCCTCCGTCAAGAGGACAAGTCATTCAGTAAATAATCCGTTCAACGGTGTATATCCGGTCGCTGTCCGCTACCGTTCCCAGCATGACCGCCCCCGCCCACCCGGCCCCCTCGGCCCGCCGCCTGCGCACCCGGGCCACCCTGCTCGCCGTCCTCGGCGAACACGGCACGCTCAGCCGCGCCGAGATCAGCCGGCTCACCGGGCTCTCCCGTTCGGCCGTCAGCAGCGCCGTCACCGACCTGATCGACGAAGGGCTCGCCGGCGAGACCACCGCCGCCACCGCCACCGGACGCGGCCGCCGCGCCGCCGCCGTCACCCTGCGTCGCGCCCACGCCCTGGTCCTCGCGTTCGACTTCGGGCACACCCACGTCACCGCCGCCGTCGCCGACACCACCGGCGCCGTGCTCGGCGAGGCCACCGCCCACCTCGACGTCGACAACCACCCCCGCGAGGTCCTGGCCGCCGCCCGCACCCTCGCCGACCGGGCCCTCGCCGCCGCCGGGCACCCGCTGGACGCGATCACCGCCGTCGCCGCCGGCATCCCCGGCGCCCTCGACACCCGCACCAACGTGGTCCGCGCGCCCTCCACCCTCTCCCAGTGGATCGGCATGGACCCGGCCGCCGAACTCGGCCGGCTCTTCGACCGTCCCGTCACCGTCGGCAACGACGCCGAGATGGGCGCCCGCGGCGAACGCGCCCACAGCGGCGGACACGCCGTCAACGACCTGATCTACGTCAAGGCCTCCACCGGCATCGGCGCCGGCTTGCTGCTCGACGGCCGCATCTACCGCGGCGCCAGCGGCATCTCCGGCGAGATCGGCCACATCCAGCTCCCCGACACCGGCACCTGGTGCCGCTGCGGCAACCGCGGCTGCCTGGAGTCCGTCGCCTCCATCGTCGAGGTCCGCCGCCGACTGGCCCACGTGCTCGCCCCCGGCGCCCGCCCCGACGACGCCGTCGACCTGCCGCCGCTCGGCGAACTCGCCGGCACCCCCGCCGCCGCCCGCGTCATCGGCGAAGCCGGCCGCACCATCGGACGCGTCCTCGCCGACCTGGTCAACTGCCTCAACCCCGCCGCCATCGTGATCGGCGGCGAACTCGGCCTGGCCGGAGCACCGTTGATCAACGGCATCCGGGAGTCCGTCGACCGCTACGCGCAGCCCGCCGTCGCCGAGGCCGTCGAGATCCGCGCCAGCCGGCTCGGCCTGCGCTCCGAACTGTACGGAGCCGTCGACGCCGCGGTGGCCGCCGCGGTCGGCAGGCCCTAGCCGACCGTCCGGGCCCGTTCCGCCAGGAAACGCCGCTCCGGCAGGCTCGGCGCCAGCGCGGACGCCCGGCGGAACGTCTCCGCCGCCGAAGCCGCCTCGCCGGTGCGGGCCAGCAGCTCGGCCCGAACCGCCAGGAAGCGGTGGTGCCGGCCCAACGCCGGCTCCAGCGCGTGGAGTTCCTTCAGCGCGAGCTCCGCGCCGTGCACCTCCGCGAGCGCCACCACCCGGCCCAGCTCCGGCATCGGACCGGGCGCCACCCGCACCAGCAGGTCGTACAGCGCCAGGATCTGCGGCCAGTCCGTGGTCGCCACGTCCGGCGCCTCGTCGTGCAGCGCCGCGATCGCCGCCTGCAACTGGTACGGCCCCACCCGGCCGTGCGGCAGCGCCCGCTCCACCAGCGCCACGCCCTCGGCGATCGCCGCCGCGTCCCAGCACGTCCGGTCCTGCTCGGCCAGCGGCACCAGCTCCCCGGCCGGGCCCGTCCGGGAGGGCCGCCGGGCGTCGGTGAGCAGCATCAGCCCCAGCAGTCCCATCACCTCCGCGTCCTCGGGCAGCAGCCGGTGCAGCAGCCTGGTCAGCCGGATCGCCTCGTCGGACAGCCGAGGGGTCGTCAGGTCCTCGCCGGAGGTGGCCGTGTAGCCCTCGTTGAACACCAGGTACAGCACCTGCAGCACCTCGCGCAGCCGCTCCGCCTGCTCGCCCGGCTCCGGCCGTACGAACCGCAGCCCCGACGAGCGGATGGTCTGCTTCGCCCGGCTGATCCGCTGCGCCATCGTCGCCTCCGGCACCAGGAACGCCGCCGCGATCTGCGCCGTGCTCAGACCGCCGACCGCGCGCAGCGTCAGCGCGATCCGGCTGGGCGAGGTCAGCGCCGGGTGGCAGCACAGGAACAGCAGCGTCAGCGAGTCGTCCCGGTCGGCCTCGGGGCCGGCGTCGGCGGCCCGGTCGAGCAGCTCCGACTGCGGCGTCGCCAGGAACAGCCGCTCCTCGCGCTCGCGCCGGGCCCGGTCGGCGCGCACCAGGTCCACCAGCCGGCGCGAGGCCACGGTGACCAGCCAGCCGCGCGGGTTCTCCGGCCGGCCCTGCTGCGGCCACTGCACCGCGGCCGCCAGCAGCGCCTCCTGCACCGCGTCCTCGCAGCTGTCGAACGCGCCGGGGTGGCGGCGGAGCAGCGCCGCCAGGACCTGAGGTGCGAGGGTGCGCAGCAGGTCCTGGTCGGCGGCCGTCCGGTCGTCCACGCGGCTCAGTCCCCCATCGGCGTCTCGTGCAGGATCGGCCACAGCTCCACCGGCTCCTGGTCCGCCCACGGCATGTCGGCGGCGATCTCCAGCGCCCGCTGCTCGCTCTCGCAGTCCAGCAGGTAGAAGCTGGCCATGTACTCCTTGGTCTCCAGGTACGGGCCGTCGCTCACCGCGGGCAGCCCGTCCTGGCGGCGCACCAGCCGGCTGGCGGCCGCGTCGCCCAGGCCGTACGCGCCGATCAGCTCCCCGGTCTCCCGGTAGCGGTGGTTGAACGCGTCCTGCCGGGCGATCGCCTCCGGCCACTCCTCGGCCGAGACGGACGCCCACTTCTCCTGGTTGCCGTACGTCATCAGCAGGTACTTCACGGGGACCACGTCCTCTGTGCTCGTCGGGTGCTTGCGTCCGGTGGTCGGAGCCGGGGAGCGGCTTCTCGACACGGCGGAGCGGAGTCTTCGAGAGATTCTCAGGAGGCGGGCGGGGTCCACACGTACGGCGTGGTGGTGGTGACGGCGTGCATGCCGAGGCGGCGCAGGATCGGGGTGCTGTCGGGGGAGGCGTCCACCTGGAGGTAGCGGATGCCGCGTTCGACGGCCCAGCGGGCGCGGTGGGCGACCAGCGAGCGGTAGATGCCGCGGCCGCGCCAGGCGGCGAGGGTGGAGCCGCCCCACAGGCCGGCGAACTCGGTGCCGGGGGTGCGGGTCAGCCAGGCGGCGGAGACCACCTCGGGGGTGGGGGTGTCGGTCTCGGCGACCACCACCAGGAAGCCCTCGGGGTCGGCGGCGGCGTTCTCGGTCAGGTCGCCGACCAGCCAGCTCCAGTCCTCGCCCCAGACCTCGGTCTGTAGTGCGGCGATCCGCCGCATGTCGGTGCGGGCGGTGACCCGGCGCAGCGTGATGCCCTCGGGGGCGGGGGTCGGGGTGGCGAGTTCGGCGGCCAGGCCGACCAGGACGGTCTCCGGGTCCTCGGCGACGAAGCCGGCCGCGGTCAGCCGCTCCGGCAGGTCGGCGGGCAGGTCGTGGCCGCGGGTCTTCCACTCGACGGACTCGCTGCGGGCGGCGAAGAAGTCGCGCTGGCGGGCGATCAGGTCGTCGAGTTCGGCGCCGCGCAGGCCGAGGTCGGCGGCGGGCGAGGTGAGGAAGCCGCGGAAGCCGCCGCACTTGCGCAGCAGCGGGCCGTCGGTGTCCCGGATCTCGCCGTCGCGGACGGGGCCGAGGCCGCGCAGGTGCTCGTCGTAGGCCGCGAGCAGGGCCTTGTTCAGGTCGGTCATCAGGCGAGGGTAGAGGATCTTGGCAAGCGCTTTCCGGCCATTCTGCGGACCGGGGCCGCCCGGGACCGCCCCTGGCGTTGACGCCGGGGTGAAGGTCTAGCGTCGTGGCCATGCGGATCGGCGAGCTGGCTCAGCGGGCGGGGACCACCACCAGGGCGCTGCGGTACTACGAGTCGCGGGGGCTGCTGCCCGCGCGGCGCGGCGGCAACGGGTACCGGGCGTACGACGAGGAGGATCTGCGGCTGCTGCGGCAGATCCGGGTGCTGCAGGACTTCGGGTTCGAGCTGGAGGAGACCCGGCCGTTCGTGGAGTGCCTGCAGGCCGGCCATCCGGCCGGCGACTCCTGCCCGGCCTCGCTGGAGGTGTACCGGGCGAAGCTGGCCGAACTGGACGCCATGGTGGCCCGGTTGACGGAGGTCCGGGAGCAGGTGGCGGCCCAGCTGACGCAGGCCGAGGCGGCGCGCGACGCGCTGGCCGCGGCGGACCGGGAGCCGCGCTGCGAGCTGGCCCGCACGGACGACCGAACGATCGAACGAGGAGAGGGGACCCGATGAGCGGCGTACAGGAAGTGACCGATCAGGACTTCGCGAGCGAGGTGCTGGGGGCGGAGGGCCCGGTGCTGGTGGAGTTCACCGCCGACTGGTGCCCGCCGTGCCGCCAGTTGGCGCCGGTGCTGGTCGAGGTGGCGGCGGAGCAGGCGGGCCGGCTGAAGGTCGTCGCGCTGGACGTGGACCGGAACCCGGAGACCCAGGCCGCGTACGGCGTGCTGTCGATGCCGACCCTGATGGTGTTCCGGGGCGGCGAGCCGGTGCGCTCGATGGTCGGGGCCCGCGCCAAGGCCCGACTGCTGCGGGAGCTGGACGACCTGCTGTAGGCGGGTGAGCTGTGTCACGGGGCGGGCGGGAGTCTGGATGCGAAGCATTTGTGCGTTGTAAAGTGCAACTAGATATTAGTTGTATTTATCAACCATGGAGTCAGAGATGTCCTCGCTGCCAGCGGTGTCCCGCCCCGCCCTGCGGCACGTCCTCACCCACCTGGTCACCCCGCTGCTGATGTGCCTCGGCATGGGCGTCGCGTACCTTTCCGCCTTCCACGCCCCCGCCCCGCACCGGCTGCCGGTCGCCGTGGTCGGCCAGGGCCCGCAGGCCGGGGCGCTGGCGCAGACGCTCCAGGACAAGGCCGGCGACAGGCTGGACGTCACCACCGTCGCCGACCCCGACGCGGCCCGCACCCGGCTGCTCGACCGGGAGCTGGTCGCCGCGTACGTGCCGGGCGGCGACGCGCCGACCCTGCTGGTGGCCACCGCGAACTCGGAGACCTCGGCGAGCGCCGCCGAGAAAGTGTTCACCACGGTCGCCGCCCAGCAGGGCAAGCCGTTGGCCGTCCAGGAGCTGACTTTGCTGCCGGCCGGCGACCCGACCGGGCAGGGCCTGTTCTTCCTGCTGGTGGCGTTGAGCATCGGCTCCTACGGCTCGGTCGCGGTGCTCGGCGCGGCCGGTGCGGCGCTGGCGATGCGGGCCCGGGCGCTGCTCGGCCTCGGAGTGGCGCTGGTGGTCAGCCTGCTCGGCGCGGCGCTGGCCGGGCCGGTGTTCCACCTGGTCGACCACGGCCTGTTCGGCCTCTGGGCCATGAGCTGGCTGTACTCGGCGGGCATCATCGCGATCGGCACCGCCCTGCACACCTTCCTCGGCCGGTGGACCACGCTGACCATGATGGTGCTGTTCGTGATGCTCAACTTCACCAGCTCCGGCGGCATCTTCCAGCCCGAGCTGCAGAACGGCTTCTACGGCGCCCTGCACTCCTTCTGGAACGGCGCAGGCTTCCTGGAGGGCGTCCGCGACCACGTCCACTTCGGCGGCCGGGCCGGGCTCGGCGGCCACGTCGCCACCCTGTTCGGCTGGCTCGCGGCCGGTGCGGCGCTGCTCGTCCTGGCCGCCCGCACCGAGCGCGCCCGGGCCCTCGCCGCGGCCCCCGGCCCGGACGCCGGGGAGCCGGCGGACGAGGAGATGGAGGAGGCGGTCGGCGTCTGAGGACTGCTGCCCCTACCGTGGGTCGCAACACCGCACGACGAAGGAGCCACTGCCATGCCCGACCGCGACGCCGCGCTGGAGACCATTCAGCGCGAGCTCACCGCGTTCGCCCGCCGGGCCCGCCACAAGGCAGCCCAGCTGCACCCCGAGCTCTCGCTGGTCACGTACAGCATGCTCGACCTGGTCAAGGAGCGCGGGTCCTGCCGGGCCGCGGACCTGGCGGCGCACTTCATGCTCGACAAGTCCACCGTCAGCCGGCAGGTCGGCGCGCTGGAGCGGCTCGGGCTGCTGGGCCGCCAGGCCGATCCGGACGACCAGCGCGGGCAGTTGCTGCACCTGACCGACGCGGGCGAGCAGCTGCTGGCGGAGGCGTACGAGCAGCGCCGGCGGGCCTTCACCGACCGCTTCACCTCCTGGGACGACGAGGACCTGGACCGGTTCGCCGACTACCTGATCCGCTACGGCGCGTCCGAATAACCGTGCGGCCGGGCCGGCTTGACCCTCACGCGGCGTGAGGCCGGAGGCTGGTGCGCAGCGGGAAGGAAAGGAGGCGACGCGATGAGCGGGTACACCGTCGGGCAGCTCGCCCGGCTCGCCGGAGTGACGGTGCGCGCCCTGCACCACTACGACGAGATCGGGCTGCTGTCGCCCGGCGGACGCACCCCGGCCGGCTACCGGCGGTACGACGACGCCGAGCTGGACCGGCTGCAGCAGATCCTGTTCTATCGCGAACTCGGCTTCCCGCTGGAGGAGATCGCGGCGATCCTGGACGACCGCTCGGTCAGCCCGACCGAGCACCTGCGCCGGCAGCGCGAGCTGATCGGCGACCGGATCAGGAAGTTGGAGAACCTCGCCGCGGCAGTCGAACGAGCGATGGAGGCAAGGACGTTGGGCATTCAGCTGACCCCGGAGGAGAAGTTCGAGGTGTTCGGCAAGGACTACCAGGAGAGCTGGGAGGACGAGGCCGAGCAGCGCTGGGGCGACACCGACGCCTGGAAGCAGTCCCAGCAGCGGACCGCGAAGTACACCAAGGCGGACTGGGAGCGGATCAAGGAGGAGACGGACGCCGTGAACGACGCCCTGGTGGCGGCGTTCACGGCCGGCGCGGCCCCCGACAGCCCGGAGGCGATGGACGCCGCCGAGCAGCACCGGAACCACATCGGCCTGAACTTCTACGAGTGCGCCCCGCAGATGCACCGCTGCCTCGGCGACATGTACGTCGCCGACCCGCGGTTCACCGCCACCTACGAGCAGCTCGCCCCGGGCCTCGCCGGGTGGCTGCGGGACGCGGTCCACGCCAACGCGGACCGGCAGGAGCGGTTCTGACGCAGCGTCATGCGGCCCGGCCGAAGGTGCGCCGGTAGGCGGTGGGCGAGGTGCGCATGGTGCGGCCGAAGTGGTGGCGGAACGTCGCCGCCGACTCGAAGCCGACCGCCGCCGCGATCTCCTCGACACTGCCTTCCGGCGACTCCAGCAGCGGCAGGCTGGCCGCGATCCGCTGGATCGCCACCCAGCGCATCGGGCTGACCCCGTTGCGGGCGGTGAAGTGCCGCAGGTACGAGCGGTCGGACATGGCGGCCGCCCGGGCCAGCAGCGGCACGGTCAGCGGCCGGGCGAGGTGGTCCAGCGCCCAGCGCATCGACCGGGCCACCCCGTCCTCGGGCTCGTCCACCGGGCGCACCGCCGCCTCGACGTACTGGGCCTGTCCGCCGTCCCGGTGCGGCGGGGCGACGAAGCGGCGGGCGACGGTGTTGGCGACCTTGGCGCCGTGGTCCTGCCGGACCAGGTGCAGGCACAGGTCGATGCCGGCGGCGCTGCCCGCGCTGGTCAGCACCTGGCCGTTGTCCACGTACAGCACGTCCGGGTCGACCCGGACGTGCGGGTGGCGGCGGCGCAGCTCCTCGGCCCACCGCCAGTGCGTGGTGGCGGGCAGGCCGTCGAGCAGGCCGGCGGCGGCCAGCGCGAAGGCGCCGGAGCAGATCGACACCACCCGGGCGCCGCGGGCGTGCGCGGTGCGCAGCGCGGCGACCACGGCGGGCGGCACCTGGCCGTACGGGTCGGGCACCCCGACCACCACGGCGGTGTCGGCGGCGGCGAGTTCCTCCAGGCCGTGCCGGGGCGTCAGGGTGAATCCGCCGACCGCCTCCAGCGGGTGTCCGGGCCGCTCCGCGCACACCCGCACGTCGTACCAGGGGGCGGCCAGCAGGCCGGCGAGCTCGGGGCGGGCGAGGGCGAACACCTCGACCACCACGCCGAGTTCGAACGGGGCCATGCCCGCGAAGGCGTACACCGCGACGGTGTGCACGGGAGCCGGGCGCTTTCCAATGGTGACGGGCACGGGCTCGGCCATGTGGTGCTCCAGGTGCGGCCGGTGGCGGGTTCGCGGCGAGTGTAGCCGTCCGCCCCGCCGCCGTGCCGCGCGCCGGGCCGGGGCGGACCGGGTGCGCACGGGCGGCGGCGAAGGGTGATCGGACGGGGGCGGAAAACCTTTGGAACTGATCTGCAACCTCCCGGGAGGATGGGAGCGTCAACACGCGCAGGCCACAGAAGTGCCTCCCGCGGACGTCCACCACACCCTTTTCCCGGAGAGCAGCCATGTTCACGCCCGGTCGTGCCCGTTTCGAGAAGATTGTCGTGCTCGCTGCCGCCCGCTCCGGGTGGGGCCGACGGCACTGAGCGCACCGAAGCCCCCGCCGGCGGACCGGACGGGGGCTTCGGTGCGAGGTCGAGTCAGCCGTTCAGCGAGGCCATCCAGGCCTCCACCTCGTCGGCCTGTCGGGGCAGGCCCACCGAGAGGTTCTCGTTGCCGTCGGCGGTGACCAGGATGTCGTCCTCGATCCGGACGCCGACGCCGCGGTACTCCTCGGGGACGGTCAGGTCGTCGGCCTGGAAGTACAGGCCGGGCTCGACGGTCAGCACCATGCCGGGCTCCAGCACCGCGTCCACGTAGTTCTCGCGGCGGGCGTGCGCGCAGTCGTGGACGTCCAGGCCGAGCATGTGGCCGGTGCCGTGCAGGGTCCAGCGGCGCTGCAGGCCGAGCTCCAGCACCTTCTCCACGTCGTACACCGAGGCGTCGATCAGGCCCCACTCCAGCAGGCGCTCGGCGAGCACCCGCTGCGCGGCGTCGTGGAAGTCGCGGAAGCCGCCGCCCGGCCGGACCGCGGCGATGCCCGCCTCCTGGGCGTCGTACACCGCGTCGTAGATCTTGCGCTGCAGCGGGGTGAACGTGCCGTTGATCGGCAGCGTGCGGGTGACGTCGGCGGTGTAGAGGGTGTGGGTCTCCACGCCGGCGTCCAGCAGCAGCAGTTCGCCGGGGCGGACGTCGCCGTCGTTGCGCACCCAGTGCAGGGTGGTGGCGTGCGGGCCGGCCGCGGCGATGGTGCCGTAGCCGACGTCGTTGCCCTCGACCCGGGCGCGGCGCCAGAAGGTGCCCTCGATCCAGCGCTCGGAGGTGGCGACGGCCCGGCCGAGCTCGCGCACCACGTCGGTGAAGCCGTTGACGGTGGAGGTGCAGGCGGCGCGCAGCTCGCCGATCTCCCACTCGTCCTTGACCAGGCGCAGCCCGGACAGGAAGACCGTCAGCTCCTGGTCCTTCTCCTCGTCGAGCTGCTCGGCGAGGGCGGCCTCCAGGCCGGCGTCGTAGCCGCGCACCAGGCGGGTCGGGACGGTGTCGGCGGCCAGCTCCTCGGCGGCCTTGCGGACGTCCCGCACCGGCAGGCCGTACAGCTTCTCGGCCTCGGCGTGGGAGTTGCGGCGGCCGACCCACAGCTCGCCCTGGCCGCTGAGCCAGAACTCGCCGTTCTCCCGGTCGGAGCGCGGCAGCAGGTAGAGCGCGAACCGGTGGCCGCCCTCGACGGGCTCGGCGACCAGCACCGCGTCCTCGGTCTGGTTGCCGGTCAGGTGCACGTACTCGCTGGCGGCGCGGAACGCGTACTCGGTGTCGTTGGCGCGGGTGCGCAGGTTGCCCGCGGGGACGACCAGCCGCTCGCCGGGGAAGGCGGCGGAGAGCTTGGCGCGGCGCTCGGCCGCGTAGGGGGCCTGGGCGACCGGCTGCAGGCCGTGCAGCTCGGTGTCGGCCCAGCCGGTGCGCATGGACGCGGCGAGCTCGTCGGAGATGTCGCCGTACAGGCCGTTCTTGCGGCTCTTGATCGGCTCGTCCTCCTCGCCCTCGGCGGTCCCTTCGGGGTTCTCGGACACCGCCGGGCTGCGGTCCTCGGTCACGTACGTCGCCTCCTTGCGCGTGGTACCGCCCCGCACTCCCCGGGTCGCGGGGCGCGAGGGCGGACGTCGCCCCCATGGTACGTAGGGCCGTTCGAGGGAAGAAAGGCCGTTCGACCTGCGGTTCGCGGCCGGCCCGCGGTCACTCGAAGCGGGCCGCCAGCAGCACCAGGTCGTCCTCGCCCGGGCCCTCGCCGCCGGCCTCGGCCAGCAGGTGGTCGCAGAGCCGCTCCGGATCCAGCCGGACGTCCCGCGGGGCGTCCGCGGCGGCTCGGCGCAGCGCGCTCTGCCCGGCGTGCAGGTTGGCCCCGAACCTGCGGGCCAGGCCCTCGGTGTACAGCACCAGCACGTCGCCGCGCTCCGCGGTGAGCTCCACCCCGGGCGCCTCCCAGCAGCTGAGCATGCCCAGCGGGGCGGACAGCGAGGTCTCCACGAAGTTCGCCCCGTACCGGGTGAGCAGCACCGGCGGGCAGTTCGCCGCCCCCGCCAGCGCGATCCGGCGCTCGGCCGGGTCGACGTTGGCGTACACGGCGGTCGCCGAGCGGGTCGGCTCGGTGGTCTTCAGCAGCAGCTCCAGGTCGCCGAGCACGGACACCGGGTCCTCGCCCTCCAGCACCGCGTACGCGCGCAGCGCCGCCCGCACCCGGCCCATCGCGGCGGCCGCGCAGGCGCCCGCGCCCGGACCGGCGCTGGGGCCGCCGCCGAGCACGCTGCCCACGGTCAGCGCGAGGGTGTCGTCCGGCAGCGGGACCGCGTCGTACCAGTCGCTGCCCGCGGCGTGCTCCAGCGCGGCGGGCACGCAGCGGGCGGCGATCCGCAGGCCGGGCCGGACCGGCAGGTGGTCGGGCAGCAGCGAGCGGCGCAGCGCGGCGGTGGCGCGCACCGCCCGGTCGGCCTCCAACTGGCGGGCCAGCAGCGGGGCGGCGAACTCGCAGTAGCGGCGCACCAGGTGCTCGCGGCGCTCGCCGGGGCGGCCCGGCTCCTCGTAGAACCAGGCCGCGGCGCCGAGCGCGCCCTCGCGTTCGGTGGCCAGCGGCAGCGCGTAGCAGGCGCCGAGGCCCAGCTGGGCGGCGATCTCGCGGAACCGGGGGCCCACCGTCGGGTCGGTGGCCAGGTCGGAGATCAGCAGCCGGCCGGTCGTGCCGGGCAGGCTGAGCAGGTCGGCGAACGGGCCGTGCTCGGCCGGGATGGTCTCCAGCTGGCCGAGCGTCGCCGGGTCCAGGCCGAGGCCGACCGGCCGGGCCAGCGTGCGGGCCGGGCCGGGCCGCAGCGTGACCACCAGGCCGCGGCGGGCGCCGAGCAGCGCCGCGCCGGAGTCCAGCAGCGCGTCCAGGGTGCCGGCCAGCCCGTCGGCCCTGGCCAGCAGCTCCAGGTGATCCTGGAGGCCGGTGAAATCGGACAGCCATCCGGCCAAACGGTCCTGCAGGTCCGCCGAGGGCGCCTCGCCGAGCTCCGGCAGCAGCGCCTGCTCGAACCTCAGGGCCTCCGCCGCCAGCGGCTGGACGTCGGTCATGTCGCAACTCCCCACAATCCGGAACGTGTCACGCAGGACCCCCGAGACCGACCGAAAACGATGTCTTTACTCACTACTCGGCACGATTCCCCCACTTGTACACAGGCCGATCGGGGCATGTCCAGGAGAGCGGCGGGCCGAACGTGCCAGGGATCGTACGGTGAGGCCCCGCAGGTGCCACCCGGGGCGCCGGGCACTCACTCGTACGGTGGAACCGGTGTCGGCCGACCCGCGTCCATCCGGACGTATGGGGGATTCTCGTTCCAGCGGCGCAGCGCGGGCTCGGCCGAACAGGCCCTGAGCGCAACCGCACCGCCCGCACCCCCGGCCCAGGCCGACCGACGCGGAGAGGAACGAGCCGCCATGCGCCGACACCGCCGAGAGCTGCTGACCGAGCGGGTCGGCCAGTGGTGGCCGGGCCGCCGCGGCCGGACGCTGGCCCTGACCGCCGCACTGCAGGCCGCCGTCGGCTGCGGCTGGCCGGTGGTGCCCGGCGCGCGGGCGCTGCGCGGCCCGGCCTGCTCGTGCCCGGACCGGCTCTGCCCGACGCCCGGCGCGCACCCGTGCGACCCGCCGCTGGAGGCGGCCACCACCGATCCGCGGATGGTCCGGCACTGGTGGGAGCGGCGCGCGCCCGGCGCGCCGGTGCTGGTCGCCACCGGCCGGTCGCTGTGCGCGGTGAGCCTGCCCCGCCCGGCCGGTCCGTGGCTGCTGCGGCACCTGGACGAGATCGGCGTCCCGTACGGCCCGGTGCTCGGCACGCCCGGCCGGTTCGTGCTGCTGACGGCGCCCTACACGCTGCCGGAGCTCGGCGCGCTGCTGTCCGAACGGCCTTGGGTGCCGGGCGTGTTGCGGTACCACGGGGCGGGCGGCTACCTGGTGCTGCCGCCCTCGCGGACCGGCGAGGGCCAGGTGCACTGGGTGCGCCGCCCGGGCCCGGGCCGGCCCTGGCTGCCCGAGGTCGGCACCCTGCTGGGCGGGCTGATCACCGCCAGTGCCGTCACCCTGCCGCACTGCTGACCGATCGTCAGATCAGTTGCACCACAGGCCCGGAAACAGAAAAGGCCCGACCGCTGGCGACGGGGGATGCACCAGCGGTCGGACTGTTCAAACAGTAACAAAGATCCGGCTCCGCGCCAATTTGTCCACGCCGAAAGGCCCTTGGGATTTTCGGCGGCCGGACGGGAATGTGATGCGGGTCACTTCCGGCTAGTTGAGGGTGATCTGACGATTCACCAGGTTGGCGCGGGCGCGGCGCTCGTCGGCGGTCAGCGGCGCGGGCGCGGCCAGCACCTCGGCCAGCTTCGCGGCGAACTCCACGGCCGGCTTCTCCACCTCGGCGGCGGCCATGTCGACCGGCAGGTCCCACACCGGCACGGTCAGGCCGTGCGCCCGGAACGAGCCGACCAGCTTGGTGCCCTCGCCCAGCGAGCTCTCGCCGGACGCCGACAGTCGGGCCAGCGCGTCCAGCAGCTGCTCCTCCGGCACCGTCATCACCCAGCGCAGGTGGTTCTTGTCCGGCGTGCCGCACCAGTACGCGGAGTCCACCCCGGCCAGCTTCTCGGTCGGGATCGCCGACGCGTTCGCCCGCTCCAGCGAGGCCGCGACCTCGCCGGTCGCCGACTCGGCGTCCTCCAGCCAGAACTCGAAGCCGGTGTGCACGGCGGGCACGAACTCGGCCGTGGTGTCCAGCAGTTCCTGGAGGCGGCGGGCGCCCGGGTCGGTCCGGCGGGCCGGCACCGGGGTGCCCGGCTCGGTGGCCAGCGCCAGCTCCAGCGCGTCCGCCAGGTCACGGCTCAGGTCGCCCGAGGACGACTGGGTCTGCAGGCCCAGCAGGATCGAGCCGTCGGCGCGCCGCAGCGCCGGCCAGGCCAGCGGCAGCACCGTCGCCAGCGTCACCGACGGAACCTCGCCGACGGCCTGCTCGGCCACCCCGGCGGCCAGCGTCAGCGGCACCGTGGCGGCCGGCACCAGCTCGCGCAGCGCCACCCAGTCGGCCTCGCCCGGCAGGCCCTCGAACGGGCGGTGCACCAACTCCTGCACCGCGTGCGCCGCCTGACGGCCGTGGCAGGCCTTGTACCGGCGGCCCGAACCGCACGGGCACGCCTCGCGCGCTCCGACGACCGGGATCTCGCCCTCGACGACGGTGGACTGGCTGGGCTGCTTCTTCGCGGCCTTCTTGGCCATGGTGCGGCTCTCCCGGGGACGTCGGACTTTGCACCGCGCAGCCTACTTCGCCCGCGGCCCGCGGTTCAGGCGCTGCGCCGCTCCCCGCCGCCCCTTACCTGCTCGAACGCGGGCAGCTCCGCCCACACCGTCACCTGACCGGGTGCGTGCCGCACTCCCCAGTCCGTCGCCAGCTTGCCGACGATGCTCAGCCCCCGGCCGCCGTGCGCCGACACCGAGGGACTGGCCGGCACCGGCCGGGTGGTCGCCCCGCCGTCGGTGACCTCCAGGGTCAGCAGGCCGTCCCCGCGCATCCGCCAACTCACCAGCACGGTACCGATCTCCGCGTCGTCGTCGTCGTCGACGTGCGGGCGACGGTCGGCGGATCTGCCGGGTCTGTCGCCGGGCTCCGGATCTTCGGCCGGCAGCGGCCTGGCATGACGACAGGAATTGCTGAGCAGTTCGGAGAGGATCAACACCGCGTCGTCAATCACCGCATCCGGTATCGAGCGATCACCGAGATCGTTGCGCAGCCTCCGCCGCGCGGTCGAGACACTGGCCGGACCGTGCGGAACGGCCATGGCCGATGAGGTCGACCCGGCCTGAACTGGCACAGCTCGCGCCACCATCAACGCCACCCCCGGACCTCCTTCAGCTTCTGCCGAGGGATGGATGCCCGCCGTTATTGCATCGGAAACGGGCGTTCGACGATCCGATCGCGGCATTAACGGGATCCGCACGGCTCGCGGCCGAAAGGTGAGGAGCGTCTCACCTTTCTGTCGCGTCCCGGGGGTTGTCCGAATGGGCAACGGGAAATACCCCGTTCGGTATTTATGCCACGCCAATGGAGCCCGCGTGCCACCCGGCGGGCACCGGGCCGGCCGGCCCGTTCAGCGGCCCAACTGGGCCAGCACGTCCGCCGGTCGGTTGGTGATCAGCGCCTCCACGCCGAGCTCCAGGCAGAGTTCGACGTCCTCCGGGCGGTCCACCGTCCACACGTGCACCCGGTGCCCGGCCCGGCGCAGCGCCGTCACCATGCCCGGGTCGCGGCGCACCAGCGAGATGCCCGGGCCGGCGATCGACGCCCCGCCCGGCAGCGACCTGGTCCGGCCCAGCAGCGGCACCGAGCGCTCCCACAGGTACACCCGGGGCACCGCCGGGGCGGCCCGGCGGACCCGGTGCAGGGCCAGCTCCGAGAAGCTCATCACCCGCACCGTGGACTCCTCCGGCGCGGCCGGCAGCAGACCGAAGCGGCCCAGCACCCGCAGCAGCTCGGACTCCACCCGGCCCGCGTACCGCACCGGGTGCTTGGTCTCGATCGCCAGCTCCACCCGCCGCCCGGTGTCCGCGACCAGCTCCAGCAGCCGCTCCAGGGTGAGCACCGAGCTGCGCTGCGGCTGCTCCGGGTGCTTCCACGAACCGAAGTCCAGCTCGGACAGCTGAGCCAGCGTCATGGTCGACACCACGCCCTGCCCGTCGGAGGTGCGGCCCACCGTCCGGTCGTGCACGCACACCAGCTGCCCGTCGGCGGTGACCCGGACGTCGCACTCCAGCCCGTCCGCGCCCTCCTCCAGCGCCTGCCGGTACGCCTCCTCGGTGTGCTCCGGGAGGGCCGCGGAGGACCCGCGGTGGGCGATCACCTTGACCGACGAGCGGTCGATCGGAGCGGGGAGCGGGGCCGAGGCGCTGTGCTGGGTGTTCACGTCAACCACCCTACGCGGCACCGGATGACGGCCCGCTTCCGGCACGGCAACGCTCCGGTGAACAGCTCCCCGGGGGCGAACGGCTGGCGGACCGTCAGCCCGTCGGACGCCCGCGGACCGTCAGCCCGTCGGACGCCCGCGGGCGGTCAGGCCTGCCGGCGTTCCAGGGCCGTCACCGCGCCGGTCGCCAGGGCCGCCACCAGGAACGAGAACAACGAGGCCGAGCTCCACGCCTGCGGGGTGAAGTGCACCGCCTCCTGCGCCTTCGCCCACAGGTCGGTCCACCAGCCGGCCACCGCCGTCGGCGCCAGGAACTGGTACACCGCGAAGCCCAGTGCCCACGGCAGCAGCATCACCCAGCGCGCCGGGGCGTCCTGCGTCAGGTTCCAGCCGCGCCGGCCCGCGCCGAGGAAGTAGTCCACCGCCAGCACCGCGAACAGCGGCACGAACACCGATCCGATCAGGCCGAGGAACGCGTAGTACGACTCGGTGAACTCCTTGATCCGCAGCGCCAGCACCGTCACCAGCACGCCGATGCCGCCGGTCAGCACCCGCCGGTCCACCTTCGGCCACAGGTTGTGGATCGACATCGCCGTCGAGTACACGTTCGCGAACGACTGGTCCGACTCGCGCAGCACCAGCACCAGCAGGAACGCCCAGCCCGCGGCCACGCCGGTGAACGAGCCGAGGATCTTGTCCGGGTCGCCGCCGGACTGCAGCAGCGCCACCACGCCCAGCACGTAGCACCAGACCTGGGCCACCGTGTAGCCGGAGAACGTCCCCCAGAACGCCTTCGCCGAGCTGCGGGCGTGCCGGGTGTAGTCGGCGGCCAGCGGCACGAACGAGATCGACACCGCGATCACCGCGTCCGTCGCCGACAGGAAGCCGTCCCAGTTGCCCGCGCCCGGGTCCGGGAAGCCCAGCCGGGCGAACTGCACCGTGAAGTAGACCATCGCCACGCCGACCGCGACCGCCACGTACTTGCGCAGCACCGCGATCGCGCCCAGCGGCCAGATCGTCAGCACCGTCGTCAGCACGCCCGCCAGCAGCACGAACAGCCAGCGCCAGCCCTCGGTGCCGGCCACCGTCTGGGCGCCCCAGGCGATCACCGTCAGCTCGTACACGCCCCAGCCGACGCACTGGAGGATGTTCAGCACCGTCGGCACGTACGACAGCCGGGTGCCGAACAGGCCGCGCAGCACCGCCATCGCCGGCGCACCCGTGCGGGCGCCCACCAGGGCCGCCACCGCCAGCATCGCGGTGCCGATCGCGGTGCCCGCCACGATCGCCGTCACCGCCGCGGTGAAGCCCAGCTCGTGGCCCTGCTTGCCCAGCACCGTCGCGGCGCTGGTGAAGCCGATCAGGCTCACCCCGAGGTTGGCCCACAGGGCGAACAGCGCCCGGAAGTCCAGGGTGCGCGGCGGCGCCGTGTCGAGGGTCAGCGGGGCCTCGGCCCGCGCGGCAGCCTCATGATCGGAAATTTGGGCAGACGGAACAGCCGTCATGGCCGATACTCCCTACGCCGGCATTATCCGGACAGGTTCAGGCGGTCAGCGCCCCCTCGACCGGGGCGGCGTCACCGCCATGCCCTACGGTCGATCCGGCGCACTCTCAGCCTGGCTGGTCCAAGCTCCCGCGACGTTCTTCGGTTTACAGGAGCGACAGGCTAGCCTCCGGGCTGGGGAACGCCAAGGCCGGGGGGATCGGCGTCCGCACCGCGGGACCACTGATGTGCATGTCAGCGAGGCCTAAGGCTTCTCATGATTTCTTCAGGGGCCCGCTTACGGTGTCCGAATCCGGCATAGGAAAAACTGTGCCCCGAGGCTGTGGCCGCGCCGCCGGCGCGACGGACCGCGGCCCAAGATTCTGTCAGCGATGGAGGTCGTCCGTGAGCACCGAGCACGCGAGTGGTACCACCCCGCCGGAGAAGGCCCCCGCGGCCACCGGCACCGAGGCGGCCTCCGCCGGCTCCGGGACGCCCGCGCCCGCTCCCGCCTACCTCGACGCGCCGCCGCCGGTGCTGCCGGCGGCCCCGGCCGCGCCGGTCTCCGACGGGACGATGCAGCTCGGGAAGGTGCCCGCCGCGCCGGCCCCCGACGAGACCATGCAGCTCGGGAAGGTGCCCGGGGCGCCGGCCGCCCCGCCCGCCGCCCCGGTGGACGCGCCGCCGCCGTTCCAGAACCCGTACGGCAGCGTCGCCGCACCGGCCGGCCCCTACGCGCAGCCCGCCGCCGACGCACCGGTCAACCCCTACGCGCCGACCGCGGCCGTCCCGGCCGTGCCGCCGCTCGCCCAGGCCGGTGCGCCCGGCGCCCCGGGTGCGCCCGGCGTCCCCGGCGAGCCGCAGCACCCGTTCGGCGCCGGCCACCCGGTGGGCGGCTGGGGCCACCCGTCCGGCGGCACCGGCGGTGTCGGCGGACCGGGCGAACCGGGTGCGCCGTGGGGCAGCCCGCAGCCCGCCCCCGGCGGGTCCGGCAAGGGCAAGCGCGGCGGATTCGTCGCCCTGGTCGCGGCGGTCGCCCTGGTGGCCGGCCTGGCCGGCGGCGCGATCGGCGCGTCCGTCTCCGACAAGGGCGGCAGCGGCGGCACCGGCGCCAGCCACAGCAGCACCACCGTCACCGTCGGCAACACCCACCAGAACCTGGACCGGGCTCCCGAGTCCGTCGCCGGGATCGCCGCCAAGGCGCTGCCGTCCACCGTCACCATCAAGGCCTCGAACTCCAGCGAGTCCGGCACCGGCACCGGATTCGTCTTCGACACCGAGGGCCACATCCTGACCAACAACCACGTGGTCGCGCCCGCGGCCAAGGGCGGCAAGCTCACCGTCAAGTTCTCCGACGGCTCCTCCTACGACGCGTCCGTGGTCGGCCGCGCCGAGGGCTACGACGTCGCGGTCATCCGCCTGGAGAACCCGCCCAAGGACAAGCTCGTCCCGCTGCCGCTCGGCGACTCCGACAAGGTCGCCATCGGCGACGCCACCATCGCCATCGGCGCGCCCTACGGCCTCGAAGGCACCGTCACCACCGGCATCATCTCCGCCAAGGACCGCCCGGTCGCCTCCGGCGACGAGACCGGCGCCCAGTCCTCGTACATGAACGCCCTGCAGACCGACGCCTCGATCAACCCCGGCAACTCCGGCGGCCCGCTGCTGGACGGCTCCGGCTCGGTCATCGGCATCAACTCGGCGATCCAGTCCAACACCAGCGGCTCCGGCCGGGCCGGCTCCATCGGTCTCGGCTTCGCCATCCCGATCAACCAGGCCAAGTGGGTCGCCCAGACCCTGATCAAGGACGGCACGCCGGTCTACGCGATCCTCGGCGTCCTGCGCAACGACGACTACCGCGGCGACGGCGCCCAGATCGCCACCGCCCCGGTCCGCGACACCCCCGCCGTCACCCCCGGCGGCCCCGCCGACCAGGCCGGCCTGAAGGCCGGCGACGTCATCACCAAGCTCGGCGGCATCGCCATCGACAGCGGCCCGACCCTGGTCAGCGAGATCTGGACGCACAAGCCCGGCGAGAAGGTCGAGGTCGAGTACACCCGCGACGGCAAGGCCGCCAAGACCACCGTCACCCTCGGCGAACGCAAGGGCGACAACTGACCCACCCCACCGGAACGGTGTGCACCGAACCCGCCCCGACCCGTTAGGCTGGCCTCCGCCGAGGAGGGTTGCCCGAGCGGCCTAAGGGACCAGTCTTGAAAACTGTCGTGGCTTCGCGCCACCGTGGGTTCAAATCCCACACCCTCCGCGCCTGAGAACGGCCCCCGACCTGTACCTCCGGTCGGGGGCCGTTCGGCGTTCGCGGGTGACGGTGCGTCAGGGGAGGCGGCCGTGGGCGCGGGCGAGGGTGAGGGCGGCGAGGGTCATGCCGTCGTCGAGGCGGCCGGTGGTGATCCAGTGGTGGAGGTCGGGGAGGGGGAGCCAGCGGGTCTCGACGACTTCGTCGGGGTCGCGGGGGGCGCCGGTGGGGACGGGGTCGGGGACGGTGGCGTGGACGACGGCGACGGCGCCGGCGAGCAGGCCGGAGTCGGGGGTCATGGTGCCGAGGAGGTGGAACTCGGCGTCGGGGACGCCGAGTTCCTCGTGCAGTTCGGCGCGCGCGGTGACCAGCGGGTCGGCGTTATGGGCGAAGCCGCGGGGCAGGCCCCACTGGGGGCGGCCGAGCGGGTAGCGGTAGGTGCGGACCAGCCCGACGAGCTCGCCGTGGACGGGGAGCACCACCACGCCGAGGCCCTCGGCACGGTGACGGATCCTCAGGTAGCGGCCGGCGGAGCCGCTCGGGAAGGCGACCTCGTCGTCGTAGACGTCGACGAAGCGGTTGCGGTAGGCGAGCACCTCCCGGGTGCGGCGGATGGCGTCCGGGTGCTCGGGATCTGTCACCGTGTCAGCTCCTCAGGTCGACGACTCGTCCCAGCGCGCAGGCCAGCCGTCTGCTGGAGAGCCGGCGCGCCAGGCTGTCCTTGCTCTTGCGGTACAGGACGTTGCCGACCGCGCCGGCCGCCATCGCCGGGTAGCCGACCAGCCCGGGCAGCCGCCACACCTCGGTGGCCAGCGCGGGGCCGACCGCGCCCGCGGCGGTGAGCACCAGTTCGATCGCGAACCCGCCGATCGGGGCCAGCCCGGTCCGGTCGCCGAGGACGGCGGCGACCCGGGCCAGGTGGGCGTCCAGCGCCTTGCGCGCGGCGAGCGGGTCCTCGGCCGTCCGCAACCGCTCGATGCCCTTCCAGAACGGCGACTTGGCAGTGCGGCCGCGCTCGGCGCGGGCCTGCATCAGGGCGGCGATCGCGTCGCCGGCGTCGGTGCGCAGCGCCGCCATCCGGGCGCGCACCCGGTCGTCGGCGAGGCCGGCCGCCGCGCCGAGCCTGATCTCGAACAGCGGTCCCGAGCCGGCCCGGTCCGTCTCCGGGCGGGTCTGCCCGGCTCGGTGGCGGTACTGGGCGAGGGCGAGTTCCTGGGCGGCGGCGCGGGCGGCCAGTCGGGCGTCGTCGAGGCCCTGGCCGGTGCTGAGAGTGGTGTCGGCGACGCCGATGGAGTCGACCACGGTCAGGTTGTAGAGGGTGTCGACGAACTCGACCACCAGGCCGAGGGTCTCCGGCCCGCCGACGATCTCCTCGGGGGTCCGTCCGGCGGCGTCGCCGGGCCACGGCCGGGCCAGCCGCAACCGGCTGCGGTGGTGGAAGGCCTGCGGCCGGTCGACGCCGAGGCGGCGGATCGCGGTGGCCAGCGTGGCGTGCACCTCCCGGTACGGCTCGGGCAGGTCGGCCACTGCCCGTCCCATCGGCGAGGCCGGGTCGACGGCGGCGACCACCAGCTCGCCGAGGGCGTACAGCCGGGCGGGCGGCCGGGCCGCCACCCGGGGGAGGTGCCGGAACTCGTCGCGGACCACCGCCAGCCCGTCGGCCCGTTCCGGGTCGAGCCATTCGGCGCTCAGCAGCCGGTCGAAGTCGGCGGCCTGTTCCCGCACCTCGCCGGGGTCGAGGCCGTGGGCGGCGGGGTCGCTGAGCTCGGGCAGCAGGAGGCTCAGGAACGGGCCGGCCGGATCGACCGTCCTGGCGAGCATGCCCGCCACCGCCTCCTCGTACGAGCGCGCCCCGAACAGGTGGAGCCGGAACGGGTGTTCGCCCGGTGCGCTGCTGTCCCTGGCGCGCAGGACGGTGGCCGCGACCCGGTGGAACCCGAACGAGTCGAAGGCGAACGACTGCGGGACGACCACCTCGCGGCCGAGCGCCAGCGTCAGCAGCACCTCGGTGAAGATCTGCAGCTGCAGCTCCTCGCCCCGGCCGTCCCCGGGCCCGGCCGTCCGGGCCGAGTCGAGCGACTCCAGGTACTGGTACTGCCTGCCGCCGTCGTACGCCATGCCGTGCCCCCCAGGACGAACCGTCGCACCGGGACGCTACCTGCGGCGTCCGGCGCTGACCAGCCCCGGACCGACGGGCCGTCAGAACAGCGTCGGCGGCCCGTCCGGGGCGGGCAGCCCGGGGAGCGCGTCCTGCCACAGGGCGGCGTCGCTGAGCGGGAGTTGGCGCATGCTGCCGTCGCACAGCTGTAGCGAGCGGCGGTCGCGCTTGTGGTCGTGGATGACGCCGTAGCCGGTGCGGCGGGTGGGCATCAGGGCGACCGGGCGGTCGCAGGCGGGGCACTGGACACGGGGTGCGCGCATGGGTACCAGGGTGCCCGAACCGACCGACAGCCCGACAGGGGGCGGCGACGCTTGCCCGGGGCCGGACGGGGGAGGAGAGTGCGGGCGGAACGAGTGGAGGTTGTCGTGGGTGAGTTGGTCGAACGGCTGCGCGCGGGACTGCCGGACGGCGCCGTCGCGGTGGACCCGGACGTCACGGGCGCGTACGCCCGCGACATGGCGGGATTCTGCGACGCGGGCGAGCCGGCGGTGCTGGTCTTCCCGGAGACGGTCGAACAGGTGCAGTTCGTGATGCGCACCGCGACCGAACTGCGCGTCCCGGTGGTGCCGCAGGGCGCGCGCACCGGACTGTCCGGCGGCGCGAACGCCGTCGACGGCTGCATCCTGCTCTCGCTGACCCGGATGAACCGGATCCTGCACCTCGACCCGGTCGACCGGATCGCGATCGTGCAGCCCGGCGTGGTCAACGCCGAACTGTCCCGGGCCGCCGAAGCCCGGCAGCTGGCCTACCCGCCGGACCCGTCGAGCTGGGAGTCCTGCACCATCGGCGGCAACATCGGCACCGGCGCCGGCGGCCTGTGCTGCGTGAAGTACGGCGTGACCGGCGAGTACGTGCTCGGCCTGGACGTGGTGCTGGCCGACGGCCGACTGCTGCGCACCGGACGGCGAACGGCCAAGGGCGTGGCCGGCTACGACCTGACCCGGCTGCTGGTCGGCTCCGAGGGCACCCTCGGCGTGGTGGTCGAGGCGGTGCTCGCGCTGCGCCCCGCGCCCGGCCCGCAGCTGGTGCTGGCGGCAGAGTTCGACTCGGTGGACGCCGCCGGGCGGGCGGTGTGCGACGTGATGGCCGCCGGGTTCACGCCCTCGCTGATGGAGCTGATGGACGCCACCACCGTCCGCGCGGTCAACGAGATGGCGCAGATGGGCCTGCCGGAGTCCACCCGGGCGCTGCTGCTGGTCGCCTTCGACGGCCCGGACCAGCGCGAGCTGCTGGCCGCGGTCGGCGAGCTGTGCACCGCCGCCGGGGCCACCGAGGTGGTGCCGGCCGAGGACCGGGCGGAGTCGGAACTGCTGCTCCAGGCCCGCCGGCTGGCGCTGCCCGCGCTGGAGCGGATGGGCACCACGATGATCGACGACGTGGCGGTGCCGCGCAGCGCGCTGGCCGCCATGCTGAACGGCGTCGCCGAGATCGCCGAGCGGCACCGGCTGACCATCGGCATGGTCGCGCACGCCGGCGACGGCAACACCCACCCGGTGGTGATCTTCGACGCCCGGGATCCGGAGCAGGTGGAGCGGGCCCGGGTCTCCTTCGACGAGATCATGGCGCTCGGCCTGGCGCTGGGCGGCACGGTGACGGGCGAGCACGGCATCGGGCTGCTGAAGCGCGAGTGGCTGGCCCGGGAGCTGGGGTCGGTCGGCCTGGAGCTGCAGCGGCAGATCAAGGCGGTCTTCGACCCGCTGGGCCTGCTCAATCCGGGAAAGATGATCTGAGGATCGTTCGGAATTCGGATCGGATTTCCCTGGAATCGGGCCCGGCCGACCACCCCGCTGGAATATCGACATTCGACGGTCGGCGCACCGGAACGGGGCGTGGGTGCGCCGTTCGCGCGCCCGAGGGGTGGCGCGACTCGCCGTGAAACGGCGGCTCGCGCTCCCGCCCGGCCGGGGTCGCCGACCGCCCGGGGTCGGGCAAAAGGCCAGCTCCGTGCAGGTCTTCCGCAGACCCGGGGCCCCCGGGCAGGGGCATGCGCGGGGGTGCGCGGATCACGCTAATGAGGGAAAAGGCCCAGCGGTGCTGGTGCTTTGTCGATTTGTTGCGGAATTCTGGTCCTCGGAAGTGAAGGGCAGCGATTCACGGTCATCGGCAGTGACCGGAGCGACCATCGGCAGCACGGAGGAATCCATGACGCACTTACGCACCACCCGCCCGGCCGCAGGCCACGGCCCGATCGGCGGTGCGGCCTCCGACGCCGGCGCCGTCCTCGCGCCGGTCCATCGCCACTGACCTCCCGGCGGGAGGTGCGGACGGACCGGCGGGGGCGCCGGACCGGCCGGAGCACCTGCCGCCGGAGCACCCGGGAGTGGAAAGGGTCACCCGCCTCGGGGTGCACAGACGAACGGAAAACCCCTCGGGGGTGCGGCGACCGCCGCACCCCCGAGGGGTTTTCCGACCGGAAGGACCGCCCTACCGTCGGGCGGTGAGGGTCGCCCCGACGCTGGCGGCGACCACGCAGCAGATGCCGATCAGCTGCGGCAGGCCCAGCACCTGGCCGAGCACCAGCAGTCCGACCAGCGCGCTGACCGCCGGGTCCAGGCTGACGATCACGCTGAACACCCGCTGGGACATCCGGCGCAGCGCGACCATCTCCAGCGCGTACGGCAGCACCGGGAAGAGCAGCGCGACACCCGCGACGGCGAGCAGCAGCAGCGCGGGGGAGGAAGCGCCGGACAGGCCGTGCAGCGCCTCGGCGGCGCCGAACGGGGCGAGCACGACCATGCCGACGGTGAACGAGACCGCCAGGCCCTCGAACCCCCGGAACGCCGCGCCGACCTTGTCGGTGAACAGGATGTAGCCGGCGTAGCAGGCGGCCGCCCCGAAGGCACAGGCCAGGCCGACCGGGTCCAGGCCGGAGCCGGACTCGCCGTGGCCGAACAGGGTGAGCAGCACCACGCCGCCGGCGGCGAGCATCGCCCACAGCACGTGTCCGGCGCGGCGGGCGAAGACCAGCGCGACGGCGAGCGGGCCGAGGAACTCGATGGTGGCGGCGGTGCCCATCGGCAGCCGGTCGACGGCCGCGGCGAACAGCAGGGTCATGCCGGCGGACGCCACGCCGAGCAGGCCGGCCATCGCCAGGTCGCGCGGGCTGCGGCCGCGCAGCCGGGGGCGGGTGAAGGCGAGCAGGACGACGGCGGCGAAGGAGATCCGCAGGAAGGTCGCGCCGGCCACTCCCAGCACTCCGAACAGCGGCTTGGAGGCCGCCACGCCGAGCTGCACCGCCACCATCGAGACCACGCACAGCACCGGGGCCGGGATGCCGCCCAGCCGTCGCCGCATTCCGCTGGCCCGCGCCCGACCGGAGCCGCCTTCGACCTTGGAAATGGAGGTGATAGCGGGGAGTTCAGTAGTGCTTTCAACGGTGAGGGAGGTGCCTGGCATGAGATCGAGTGTGGCGTAAGGAGTGCTTTTGGTCAAAGACGGTTACCACCCATCGGTCGAGGCCGGCTGCCGCCCGCCGATCGGGGGCGGTCTGCCGCCCACCGGCCTCCGGGGCGCGACCATGGGAACAGTGGCGGAGCCCCGGATTCCGAACACGCCGCGGACCCGGACGGACACGCGCGGAGACGGACAGCCGTGCAGGTCCGCGGCGTCGGTCTCATCTCGGTTGCGGCTACTGACAGCGCGGGTGTGCCGGGGAAACAATCGAGGGCATCGCCTACTACCTGCGGGTAACAACCGCGGGCCGGTCAAGGAGGACCCTGGTGTACAGCACGATGCAGGACGTTCCACTCACCGTCGCCCGGATTCTGCAGCACGGGTCCACCATCCACGGCCGGTCGACCGTGACCACCTGGACCGAGAACGGCCCGGTCGTGCGGACCTTCGCCGAGATCGGCGCCCGCGCCGCGCAGCTCGCGCACGCGCTCCGCGAGGAGTTCGACGTCGCGGACGGCGAGGCCGTCGGCACCCTGATGTGGAACAACACCGAGCACCAGGAGGCGTACCTGGCGATCCCGTCCATGGGCGCCGTGCTGCACACCCTGAACCTGCGGCTGCCCGCCGACCAGCTGGCGTACATCCTCCGGCACGCCGCGGACCGGGTGGTGATCGTCAACGGATCGGTGCTGCCGCTGCTCGCCGCCGTCCTGCCGCAGGTCGGCGACGTCGTCCGGCACCTGGTGGTGGCCGGGCCGTACGATCCGGCGCTGCTGGCGGGCTTCGAGGGGACGGTGCACGACTACGAGGCACTGATCGCGGGCCGCCGGACCGACTACCCGTGGCAGACCGACATCGACGAGAAGCAGGCCGCCGCGCTCTGCTACACCTCCGGCACCACCGGCGACCCCAAGGGCGTGGTGTACAGCCACCGGTCGATCTACCTGCACTCGATGCAGATCATCGCCGCCGACAGCTTCGGCCTGACCGCCCGCGACACCGTGCTGCCGGTGGTCCCGATGTTCCACGTGAATTCCTGGGGCATCCCGCACGCGGCGTTCATGACCGGCGCGAGCCTGCTGATGCCGGACCGCTTCCTGCAGCCCAAGCCGCTGGCCGCGATGATCGACCAGGTGAAGCCGACCTTCAGCGCCGCCGTCCCGACCATCTGGACCGGCCTGCTGGACGAGCTGGACGCCGGCGACTACGACACCTCCACCCTGAAGACCGTGGTGATCGGCGGCTCGGCCTGCCCGCCCGCGCTGATGAAGGCGTTCGAGGAACGGCACGGGATCCGGGTCATCCACGCCTGGGGCATGACCGAGACCTCCCCGCTGGGCACCGTCGCCCACCCGCCGGCCGGCGTCACCGGCGAGGAGGAGTGGACCTACCGGGTCACCCAGGGCGTCTTCCCCGCCTCCGTGGAGGCCCGGCTGATCGGCCCCGGCGGCGAACCGGTGCCGCACGACGGCGTCGCCGAGGGCGAGCTGGAGGTGCGCGGCCCGTGGATCGCCGGGGCGTACTTCGGCGGCGCGGACGGCCAGGCGGTCCGGCCCGAGGACAAGTTCAGCCCGGACGGCTGGCTGCGCACCGGCGACGTCGGCACCATCACCGCCAACGGCTACCTGACCCTCACCGACCGGGCCAAGGACGTGATCAAGTCCGGTGGGGAGTGGATCAGTTCGCAGGCCCTGGAGAACCACCTGATGGCCCACCCCGAGGTGGCCGAGGCCGCCGTGGTGGCCGTCCCGGACGAGAAGTGGGGCGAGCGCCCGCTGGCCACCGTGGTGCTGCGGCCCGGCGCCACCGCCGGACTGCCCGAGCTGCGGGCCTTCCTGGCCGAACGGGTCGCCTCCTGGCAGCTGCCCGAGCGCTGGTCGCTGATCGAGGCGGTGCCGAAGACCTCGGTGGGCAAGTTCGACAAGAAGGTGATCCGCGCCGACTACGCCGCCGACCGGCTGGACGTGACGGTGATCGGCAAGGGATGACCACGAACGGCGTGTGCCGGGTGGGCGGCCGGTGGCGGACGTCGACGACGGGCCGGGCCACCGCCGCCCGGGCGACGCCGCGCTGCCCCACCGGCTGCCCCACCGACTGCGTCGTCGGCGGGGTCCGCGGCCGGGTGATCGGCGTCGGCTTCGGCCTGCACCACGGCGCGACCGTGGTGCTGCCGATCGCCCCGGCGTTCGTCGTCACCGTGCCGGCCGACCGCCGGCCGATCCGCCGCGGACTCGGCCGCGCCGCGGTGCACGCCCACCGCTGACCGACCCCGAGGGCCCCGCCGCAGCGCCGCGGCGGGGCCCTTCGCGTGCGCTCAGCGGCCGTTCACGACGGTGTTGCCGGTGATCGACCCGTCGGCGCCGTCCACCGTCACCAGGTGGCGGACCCCGTCCGCGCCGAGCACCTCCACCGCCCAGGAGCTGCCGCCGCCCTCCCGGCCCACCACCGACAGGGCGTCCGGCTTCCCGTCGGGCACCGCGCCCGCGGCCTTGGCCAGCGCCTGATCGGCGGGCACGGCCGGCAGCGCGGCCGGAGCGAGCGTCGCCGCCCCGCCGCCCTCGGCGCCGCGGTGCGCCGTCTTCCACCCGTCCTGGTGGGCCCCCGGCCGCCCGTCCTGGTGAGTCCCCGGCCGTCCGTACGCGCCGGGCGCATCGGGTGCCTCGGGCGCGCCCGGCACCCGGTGCGCGAACCCCCGCTCGTGCATCGGCCGCCCGCGCTCCGGGTGGTGCAGCGCCACCCCGGCCACGGTCGCGGCGACGCCCACCACCACCACCACGGCCGCCGCGCCCAGCGCCCAGCGGCCGCCCCGCCGCTTCGGCAGCGGCACCCGGCGCCGACGCGGCTCCGCCCCGGCCGGCTTCTCGAACGCGACCTCCGGGTCGAACGCCAACGGCCCCGGCCCCGGCTCCGGCGACTGCGGCTCCGACTGCGGCTCGGACATCTGCCCACCACTTCCCCTCGACGACCCGGCCGGGACCGATCCGCCGGCCGGGCGCCCAGCATGCCGCCACCCGCCTGAAGCCAAGCTGAAGTTGCCCCCGCCGCCCGGCCCGGCGCCTGCCACGCTGGTCCCCATGCGCGTACTGGTGGTCGAGGACGAACGGCGGCTCGCCGCCGCACTGCAACGCGGCCTGCGGGCCGAGGGGTTCGCCGTCGACGTCGCCCACGACGGCGCGGACGGCCTCTGGCTGGCCACCGAGCACGACTACGACGCGATCGTGCTCGACATCATGCTGCCCCGGCTGAACGGCTACCGGATCTGCGCCCGGCTGCGGGCCGCCGGCGACGACACCCCGATCCTGATGCTCACCGCCAAGGACGGCGAACTCGACGAGGCCGAGGCGCTGGACACCGGCGCCGACGACTTCCTGTCCAAGCCATTCTCGTACGTGGTGCTGGTGGCCCGGCTGCGCGCCCTGGTCCGCCGGACCGGCCGCCGACTGCCGCAGACCCTGGAGTTCGGCGACCTGGCGATCGACCCCGCCCGCCGCACCTGCACCCGCGCGGGCGCCGAAGTGCGGCTCACCGCCCGCGAGTTCGCCGTCCTGGAGTGCCTGGCCCGGGCGGCCGGCGGAGTGGTCTCCAAGCGGGAGATCCTGGAGCACGTCTGGGACTCCGCCTACGACGGCGACCCGAACATCGTCGAGGTCCACATCAGCGCCCTGCGCCGCAAGATCGACGCCCCGTTCGGCCGCAGCACCGTCGGCACCGTCCGCGGCGCGGGCTACCGGCTGGCGGTGGACGGTGGCTGACCGCGTGCGCCGCCCACGGGTCCCGCCGCGCCTGCGGCGGCTGCTGCCGCGTTCGGTGCGGGCCCGGGCCACCTTCGCCGCCACCGCCGTGGTGACGCTCGCGCTGGGCGGCAGTTCGGCCGCGCTGCTCGCCGTGCTGCACGCCAACCTGCTGCGCACCGCCCGGGACTCCGCGGTCGAACAGGCCGGCAAGGTGGTCGAGCTGGCCTCCCGCGAGCACCTGCCGTCGGTCCTCGCCCCGCGAGGCGGATCCTCCGTCTGGGTGCTGGACGCCGACGGGAAGCCGGTCGCCGTCACCCCGGACCTGCTGATCCGCCCGGCCGCCGCGCCGCCCCTCCCGAACCCGCCCGGCCCGAGCGCCCCCGGCCCGGATCGGAGCCTGCTCCAACTCCCGCCCGACGAAAGGCCGCTGGTGGTCGGGGCGCGGCTGCACGACCGCCGGCAGCAGGTGATCACCATGTCCGTCTCCGGACCGGACGGGCCGCTCACCGTGCACGCCGCCGCCTCGCTGCGCGACGTCGAGGCCGCCGGGGACACCACCGGCACCGCGCTGGCCGTCGGCGTCCCGGTGCTGGTGCTGCTGGTCGCGGCCGTCACCTGGCGGGTCACCGGCCGGGCGCTGCGCCCGGTGGAGGCGATCCGCGCCGAGGTCGCCGAGATCACCGGCCACGACCTGCACCGCCGGGTCCCCGTCCCGCACACCGGCGACGAGGTGGCCCGGCTGGCCGTCACCGTCAACGCCACCCTGGACCGGCTGGAGGACGCGGGCCTGCGCCAGCGCCGCTTCATCGCCGACGCCTCGCACGAACTGCGCAGCCCTATCGCGGTGCTGCGCACCCAACTGGAGGTCGCGCTGGCCCACCCGGACCCCGAGCTGTGGCCCGAACTGCTCGCCGACGCCCTGGAGGACACCGTCCGCCTGCAGGACCTGGCCGCCGACCTGCTGCTGCTCGCCCGGCTGGACGCCGCCGACCCGGTCGCCGTCGAACTCCTCGACCTGGCCGCCCTGTTCGCCGCCGCGCTGGCCGCCCGCACCGCCGACCGCGTCCCGGTCGCAGCCGAACTCGCCGACGGCGCGGAGGTGCTGGGCAACCGCACCTGGCTGACCAGGCTGCTCACCAACCTGGTCGACAACGCGCAGCGCTACGCCGCCGACCGGGTGGAGGTCCGACTCACCGTCCGGGGCCCGGACGCGGTGCTGGAGGTGTGCGACGACGGGCCGGGCATCCCGGCGGCCGACCGGGAGCGGGTGTTCGAGCGCTTCACCCGGCTCGACGACGCCCGCAGCCGCGAACTGGGCGGCGCCGGGCTGGGGTTGGCCATCGCCCGGGATCTCGCCGGGCACCACGGCGGCACCCTGGCCGCCGAGCCCGCCCGCACCGGCGCCCGCCTGGTGGCCCGGCTGCCGCGGGCCGGGTCCGCCGACTGAGCGTCAGAACGACGCGGCCGTCGCCACCTGCCCCAGCGCGCCGACCCGGGCCAGCAGTTCGACGATCCGCCCCTGCACGTCCTCGGTGGTGGAGCGCTCGGCCAGGAACAGCACGTTCGCGCCGGTGCGCAGCCCCTGGCGGGCCTGCGGGTCGAGGTCGGCCGAGGTGTACACCACCAGCGGGGTGCGGTGCAGGCGGTCGTTGGCGCGCAGCCAGTCCAGCAGGCCGAGGCTGCGGCGCTCGATCCGCTGCAGGTCGAGCACCACCAGGTTGGGCTGGATGCTGCTGGCCCGGGCCACCGCCTCGTTCTCGTCGGTGGCGTGCTCCACCTGCATGCCGCGCCGCTCCAGGCTGGCGACCAGGGCGGCGGCCACCTCGGGGTCGGACTCCACCAGCAGGACCCGGGCGGCGTGGTTCTCGCCGTCGCGGGGCGCCAGGGCGCGCAGCAGCACGGCCGGGTCGGCTCCGTAGGCGGCGTCCCGGGTGGCCTGGCCGAGTCCGGCGGCCAGCAGCACGGGGATCCGTCCGGCCAGGGCGGCGGTGCGCAGCGACTGCAGCGCGGTGCGGGTGATCGGGCCGGTCAGCGGGTCGACGAAGAGCGCGGCGGGGGTCTGCGGCACCTGGGCGTCGACCTCCTCGCGGGAGGCCACGACGACCGGGCGGAAGCCCCGGTGCTCCAGCGCGCCGCGGGTGGACGGGTCGGGCTCGGGCCACACCAGCAGCGGCCGGGGCCCGTCGAACGCGGGCTCCTTGGCGGGCGGCAGCTCGGCGATCGGCCGGGGCGGCGTCCGGCCCTCGACCGCGCCGGGCCCGGCGGGCAGCGCCGGTGCGCCGCCGCCCGAACCGGCGGTCAGTGCCTGCCCGTTGACGGCCGGTGGGACGCCCTCGCCGGCGGCGGCGGGCAGTTCGGCCTGCTGCGGCGTCCCGGGGGGCGGGAACGCGCCCGGAAAGCCGTTCTGGAGGCCGCCCATCGGCCGCGGCGGGACGAGCTCGCCCAGTCCGCTGCCGACGGGCTGCGGCTGGCCGCCGTCGGCCGTGGCCGGCAGCGAGGGCGGCACGGGCGGCATCGGGGGAGCGGGCGGCGCGGCGGTCCGGGCGACCTCCAGCGCGGCGGAGGGTTCGGGGGCCGTGGCGGGGACGGGCGGCAGGACCGTCGTCACCTCCTCCGCGCTCTCCGCGGTGTCGGCGGGCAGGGCCAGCCGGCGGCGGCGTCCGGTGGGCTGGCTCGGCGGGGTGACGGGTTCCGGCGGAGCGGTCGGCAGCGCGTTCTCCAGGCCCGGGTAGACCGCCGTGCCGGGGTCCGGGACGCCGGGCAGCTGCAGCGCCGGCGAGCTGTCGCCGGAGCCCGCGTGCGCCGCCCGGCGGGCCCGCCGCCCGGTGGGCGCGGGCGGTTCGACGGCGGGCCGCTGCTCGACCGGTTCGGCGGCGGCGGACGGGCCGGGCCCGAGGGCGATCGGCGTGCCGGGCCGGGGGGCCTCCTCGCGGGCCGGCCGGGCCCGTCGCCGACCGGAGCCCTGGGTGTCGTCGGCCCGGGCGGCGCCGCCGGCGTCCTCCTCGGCGGGCTCGGCCTTTGACGGTCCGTCGGCCTCGGCGGGCGTCGACTCGGCCGCGGCGGGCTGCCCGGGGAGGTCGGGCAGCATCGCGGTGTCGGAGTCCTTGGGGACGTGCTGCTGCTTGTCCGGCGCGTCCCCGTCGCCGCCGTCCGGATCCAGCGGGAGCTCCACCACGTAGGTGGCCCCGCCGCCGCCGGGCAGGTCGTGCCGCTGCAGGACCCCGCCGTGCCGCTGCACGGCCGCGCGGGCGATCGGCAGGTGGACGGCGCTGGCGCTCTGCGCGGGGCCGCGCACCTCGATCCGGGCGACCTGACCGCGCTGCGCGGCGGCCAGCACCACCATCGGCGGCTGCCCCGGGTCCGGCGCCGGTCCGGCGAACGGCCCGCCGGCGGTGGCGGATTCGTCCTCGGCCCGGGCCGGCTCGGGCACCGGGGTGACGCCGCTGACGTCGGCGACCAGGTGCGCGAGGGCCTGGGCGAGGCGCTCGCGGTCGGCGAGCACCTTCACGGCGGCGGCGTGCACCGAGTAGCGGACCCGGCCGGGGCCGACCAGTTCGCCGGCCCGGTCGACGGCCAGCTGCACGACCTCGTCCAGGCCGATCCGCTCACGGTCCAGCGCGGCCTTGCCGCGGTCGGCGGCGGCCTCGAAGCGCTGGTGCTCCAGCACGCCCTCGATCAGCCGGCCGAACCGCCGGCACTCGTCGGCGAGCCGGCGCAGCGTCCAGTTGGCCTCCGGCCAGAGCTGCCCGGCGGGGTCGGCGGCGAGCGCGTCGATCCGCCGGTGCAGGGCGCCGAGCGCGCCGCCGAGTTCGGACTCCAGGACGGCGGTCAGGTGCTCGTTCCGGGCGGTCAGGGCGAGTTCGTGGGTGCGGTCGGTGAACGTCATGACCGCGCCGACCAGTTGCTCGCCGTCCCGGACCGGTGCGGTGGTCAGGTCGACGGTGACGGGGGTGCCGTCCTTGCGCCACAGCACGGTGTTGCGGATCCGGTGCTTGCGGCCGGAGTGCAGGGTGTCGTTCAGCGCCGAGCTCTCGGCGGCCAGCGGGCTGCCGTCGGGCTGCGAGTGCTGGATCAGCGGGTGCAGTTCACGGCCGCCGAGCTCGCTGGCCCGGAAGTCGAGGATGTGCGCGGCGGCCGGGTTGACCAGCACCACGCGGCCCTCCAGGTCGACGCCGAGGACGCCCTCGGCCGCGGCCCGCAGGATCATCTCGGTCTGTTTGTGCTGGCGCCTCAGTTCGGACTCCACGCCCAGGCGCGTCGACAGATCGCGGACCAGGAGCAGCAGCAGGTCCTGGTCGGTGGTGGTGAAGGACAGGAACCCGTGCGCCTCCCCGCCGCCTTCGTCCTTGAAGTCGTTGCCGGACACCTCGACGGCGAAGGTGGTGCCGTCGGTGCGTCGGGCGGTCATCCGGACCGGTAGTTCCAGGCTCTGGGTCTCGCTCGCCGGGGGCCGCATCGAACCGGGGATTCGGCTGGGGTCGAACTCCGGCAGCAGGTCCAGCACTCCCCGTCCGACCAACGAGGTGCCGGGGGCCTGCAGGCTCTCCACGGCGGCCTTGTTGACGTCGACCACAGTGCCGTTGGAGTTCACCAGCAGCAGGGGGTCGGGCAGTGCGTCGAGTATCGCGGCGAGGCGAGCAGCGCCTCGGGTCGGCCTGCTGCTCACGTCGACAGGTCTCCTCACGCCTTCGGGCCGCCGCTTCGACGGGCGGCTCTGGCTCTCCTCGGAGACTGGAGTATCTCATTCTTCTTTGCGCCGTGGACGACCCGGCCAGTATCGTTGTGGTGGTTGGTGCCGGAGCCTTCGGCTGTGGCATCATCGCAGTCGCACGGAGTGCGCCGGAGTCCCGGTCGCAGTCCGGGTGTTGGAGGCGTCGCCTAGTCCGGTCTATGGCGCCGCACTGCTAATGCGGTTTGGGCTTTACCGTCCATCGAGGGTTCAAATCCCTCCGCCTCCGCTTCACCGGGAGCCCCGTCGGTCACAGACCGACGGGGCTCCTGCGTTGTCCGGAGGGGGCCGGATCGTTCGCCGGACAGTCGTCGAACGGCTGTCGGACGGCCGCCGTGGCGGCCTTGACGGGGCCGACGGCAATGAATTTCGCCCCAGGTCGCCGGTCATGTAATGTTGTCCCCGCACCGCCCAGGAGGCCAAGGCCGACGGGGCGAGCGCTCATAGCTCAACGGATAGAGCACTTGACTACGGATCAAGAGGTTGCAGGTTCGAATCCTGCTGAGCGCACTCATCTCCGCTCGCGGTTCCGCAAGGGGCCGTCCGAGCGCTCATAGCTCAACGGATAGAGCACTTGACTACGGATCAAGAGGTTGCAGGTTCGAATCCTGCTGAGCGCACCAGCCGAAGGCCCCGGGTTTCCACCCGGGGCCTTCGTCGTCATGTCGGCGGGCCGAGTTCGGTCCGGTTGATCCAGGGCACGTCGCGTTCCTCCAGGAACCATTCCGCGGGCGTGAGCGGGCGGCTGCGGTTGAACGTGGCGGTGACCGGGTCGTGCCGGACGAGTTCGGGATCGGCGTGCTGGTCGAGGAGTTGGGCGGTGAGCGCGGGGGCGAGGTCGGGCGGGCCGGACAGGTGGATGTCGTGGCCGGCGCAGTCGCCGTAGTCGCGCAGGCCGTCGCGGAGCAGTCGGATCGCGGCGCCGCGGGACGCGCCGGGCGCGGGCGCCGAGAGCACGGCGTGCAGCCAGGCGTGTTCCTTCACCAGGTCGTGCAGGGCGGCCAGGTCGTACTGGTCGTGGTCGTCGCGGGCGGCGACGAACACGGTGGCGGACCGCCCGCCGTCCCGGACGAGCTGTTCCAGCAGGGCCTTGATCTGGGCCCAGCCGGTGCCGGCGGCGACCATCAGCAGCGGCCGTTCGGAGCCCTCGGCGAGCACGGCCTCGCCGAGCGGCGGGCCGAGCCGGAGGGTCTCACCGGGCCGGACGTCGTTGACCAGTGCGGTGGACAGCAGCCCGTCGGGGACCCGGCGGACGTGCAGTTCCAGGGTGTTGTCGGGTCGTGGTGCGCAGGCCGGGGAGTAGGGCCGCCAGACCTGCGGGTGTCGCTCGGAGCTGACGGTCAGGTACTGGCCGGCGGTGAACGGGTACGGGCGGTCGGGCCGCAGCGTGAGCACGGCCAGGTCGGGGGCGGCCCGGCGGACGTCCGTCACCTCGGCGTCCCACCAGCGCGGGGTGTCGGCGGGGACGGCCGCGGCCGCGTCGATCATGGCCCGGGCGATGACGCCGTACGCCTCCGCCCAGGCCTGCTCGACCTCGGGCGTCCAGGCATTGCCGGAGAAGTGCTTCAGCGCGGCGATCAGGCTGGCGCCGACGGCGGGGTAGTGCTCGGGCGCGGCCTGGAACTTGCGGTGGTCGCGCCCGAGCGCCGCCAGGTAGCCGGTGAGCTTCTCCGGGTCCTCCAGCCGCAGCACCAGTTGGGTGAGGGCGGCGAACAGGCGGTCCCGCTGCTCGGCGAGCCGGGCCGGGAACAGTGCTTCGACGCCCGGGTTGTTGGTGAACAGGTGGGCGTAGAAGTACTTGGTCAGGTGGTCGGCACGGCGTTCGACGACGGCGAAGCTGGCACGGACGACCGCGGGGTCGAAGGGCACCGGGGAGGTCCTCAGCCCGTGGCGGCTTCGGTCAGTGCCCCGCCCATGACCTCGGCGACGACGCCGTACAGGGCGGTCCAGGAGGCCTCGGCCGCCGGCGTCCAGGCGTCCCCGGCGACGTGCGCGAGGGCGGCCAGCAGGCTGGCGCCGACGGCGGGGAAGTGCGCGGGCAGGGCGCCGTAGCCGGCGTGCCGGCGGCCCAGGCCCTGCAGCACGGCGACCACGGTGTCGGTGTCGTCCAGCTTGTCGACCAGGGTGGTCAGCGCAGCCCAGAGGCGGTCCTGCTGCTCGTCGAGGTGCTCGGCGAAGAGCTTGCGAACATCAGGGTTGTGCTCGAACAAATGGGCGTAGAAGTATGTGGTGATCTCGCTGCCGCGGGGCTCGACGGCGGCGAAGCTGCTTTTGATGAGCGCGGAATCAATGGTCACGGCGGCCGACTCTACTGATAAACACACCAATTCCAACAGGGTGACCTGATGATCAGTCAAGTACTGGACAGTAGCGTCCGATTGATGCCTGCTTGGGCGAGTTGAAGCCCGGCCCGACGGGTATCCAGATGCTGCCGAACGAGTGACCGTCAATCGGGTGGTGTCGGGCGAATTCGCCAGGTGTCGCGGTATGACCGAAACCAGATCGTGATTCCCTTTTGTCTGATCGTCATGGCCATTCGGGTGCATGGCATTGGGCCGCGAATTCGGCGGACGCAGACACCGAGAGGAGAGCCGGATGTGCCGACAGTTCCTCCACCGGGCCCCGGCCCCCGACGCCCGCCCGGCCGACCGTGACCGGCCCGGACCCCGGATCGGCCGGACCACCACCGCCCTGATCGCCACCGGGCTGCTCACCGGCCTCGGCACCCCGCCGGTGGCCGCCCAGCAGACGCCGGGCAGCTGGTCGGCCGGTCGGCGCGCCCAACTGCCCTCCGGGCTCGCCGTCCAGTTCGACTGGACGGCCGCCCCCGGCACGAGCGTCGAGGCCGCGCCCGGCCGGCTCGCCGAACGGACCGGCAGCGCCTACAGCGACGGCATCCGCCCCGGTGACCCCGCCGAGACCTTCCGCGCCGCCGAGGACCAGCCCCGGGCGGACGGCTCCTGGCGCGCCCTCGGCACCCTGCGGCTCTCCTTCTCCAGCCCCGTGCGCAACCCCCGCCTGCACCTCAGCGGCCTGACGGGCCTGTCCACCGGCAAGGGCGGCACCACCGGCAGCAGCACCCGGCTGACGGTCGCCGGCGGCAGCCCCACCGCCCCCGCCCTGGTCGGCCGGGCCGGCTGGGCGGGCTGGACGGTCGGCCCCGGCGAACTCGCCCCCGCCGGGGCCGGCGCCCGCGACGGCGACGCCGACGGCGCCGGCACCCTCGAACTGGCCGGCACCGTCAGCACCGTCGACCTGCGCGTCGAACAGCGCTCCACCGCGCGGGACGGCTCCACCACACCGCCCGCGGCGCTCGGCCGGACGTGGACGGTCACCGTCGACGAGGGCCTCGGCAGCGCCCCGGAGAGCTACGGCAACGCCTCCCACCTGCTCTCCGACCTGTTCCTCGGGCAGGACGCCACCCCGGCCGCCACCCGCTCCCGGCCCGGTCTGGCCCAGACCGTCGAGAAGCCGGTGCTGCCCGTCCCGCCCGCCGCCGCCACCGGCCCGCTCGCCCCCGGCGCGGAGAGCGCCGCCGCGGCGGACCGGCGCAGCCCCTGGGCCAACCCGGCGCCGCCCCGGCTCCGGCCCGGCCGGGCCGACTACCGGGGCGCCGACCCGACCCTCACCCTCCCCACCGAGACCGCCGCCGGGCGCACCTACCGGGCCGAGGTGCCGGTCAGCCCCGGCGCCGGGTCCGCGGTGCTGGCCGGCTGGATCGACTTCGACCACAACGGGCGGTTCGACCCGGCGGAGCGGGTGCAGACCGACGTCCCCGCCGGGGCGAGCAGCGCCCAGTTGGAGTGGAAGGTCCCGGCCGGCGCCGCCGGCGGCGACACCTGGGTCCGGCTCCGGCTGGCCCGCGACGCCTCCCAACTCGCCGCCCCCGACGGCTTCGCCGACTCCGGGCAGGTCGTCGACCAGCGGATCGCGTTGACGGTCGGCCCCGCCGCCCCCGGGCCGGAGATCGCGCTGCCGATCCCCGGCGCCGTCACCGGCGAGACCCGCCCCGAGTTCCGCGGCGACGGCGCCGTCGCCGGATCGGGCATCGCCGTCCAGGAGGAAGGCACCGCCCTGTGCCTCGCGCAGGTCGGCGCCGACGGCAGCTGGAACTGCCGCCCCGACAACGCGCTCGGCGAGAGCACCCACACCCTCGTCCTGGCGGAGACCACCCGCGACGCCGTGCTGCGCGGCGAGCCGTTCCGACTGACCGTCAAGACCACGGCGCCGACCGCCCCCGTGCTCACCCTGCCCGCCTACAGCAACGACCCGGGGCTGCTGGTCACCGGGCTCGGCGAACCCGGTTCCACCGTCACCGTCTCCGCGGACGGCGGGCCGGAGGAGTTCGACCTGTGCTCCACCGGCGTCGCCGCCGACGGCAGTTGGTCCTGCCTGCCGGTGGAGAACCTGGCCGACGGCGTCCGCCGGCTCACCCCGCACGCCCGCGACGGGGCCGGCAACACCTCCGACGGCAAGCCCGTCGAGCTCACGGTCGACACCGTGGCGCCCGACAAGCCGCAGCTGCTCTCGCCGACCGCCGGTGAGCTCCTGCACTCCGCCCGGCCCGTGATCACCGGCCGCGCCGAGCCCGGCTCCACCGTCACCGTCACGGCCGGCCGGAGCGGGCAGGACCGGGTCACCGTGTGCAGCGCCGTGGCGGCCGCCGACGGCAGCTGGTCCTGCACCGCCACCCACGACCTGGCGGGCGGCGAGGTCACACTGATCGCCACCGCCACCGACCCGGCGGGCAACGGCACCGCGGGCGGTCCCGTCGCAGTCCGGGTGCCCGGCTCGTCGGCCGGCGGCAGCAGCACCGCAGGGGCGTCCACCGCGTCGCCGAGCGCACCGAAGCCGTCGACGGCGGCGCCCGCGGCGTCGGGCGCCCCCTCGGGCACGGCCTCGCCGACCGCGCCGCCTTCCCGCAGCCCGGTCGCGACGAGCCCGTCCGCCTCGGCCTCGGTCTCCCCGGCGAGCACGCCCCCGGCGGTGCCGGCGCCGCCGGAGCTGCTGCCGGTCGTGGTGCCGGTGGAGGCGACGCCGGCGCCGACGGCGGGCACCGGCCCGGTCGCGTCCGGCTCCGCCCCGGCCTCCGCGCCGGCTTCCGGGCCGGCTTCCGGCGCGCCGTCGGCGCAGGAGCCCGGACCGGCGGTGGAGCCGGTGCCGCCCTTCCTGAAGCCGACGCTGACGGGCGATCAGTCGCCGTTCGCGGCCCGCCCCGCCGAGCCGGACGCCCCGGACGCGGCAGGCGCGCCGTCCGGCAGCCCGTCGCCGACGGCCGCGCCGTCCACCGGTGCGTCGAGCCCGAGCCCGGTGCCGTCGGTCCCGGCCTCGCCCACGCCCACGGCCACGCCCTCGGCCGCACGGGTCGGTGCCCTGTCGGGTCCGGTGGTCGCGTCGGCCGAGCCGACCGGCTCGTCGGCGGACGAGGCCGCGCGGGGGCGGACGTCGGCGCCGCCGCCGGGCGGCGTGGCGGCGGCCGAGCGTCGGGCGGCGGCCACCGGGTGGCGCGGCCTGGCCTGCGGGGCACTGCTGATCGCGGCGGGTTTCGGGCTGCTGGCGCGGCGGGTGTTCGGCCGCCGTCGGAGGAGTGCCCGCCGTCGTTGACGGCCGGTTCGGTACCGCCCGCCCCGCAGTGTGCGGCGGGCGGTGCCTCGGGCGACGTGTTTTCCGACATAGCGACACACCGGATGGCATTCGTCGCATTTGATGATCAATCAGCCTAGCCTGGGTCCCCGGCACTGCCCGTCAGATCCGGGCCGCCCGTTGCGCGACACTCTGAACCCTTAGGACACGTGCATGGACGTCACCCGCGACTCGTCGCCGCGACCCCGTTCCTGGCCCTCCGCCGCCGAACCCCCCGCCGACCCCGTCGGTGCGACCCAACTGTCCAAGGCAGTCGCCCAGGCGGTGAACAACCCGCTGATCAGGCCCGTCGCACCGGCCGAGGAGCCGCTCGACCGGAGCGCGCCGACCCAGCAGCTCCCGACCGTCGAAGCGGCGGCCCTGCCGGCGGTCGGCGCGGACGAGCCGTCCGCGTTCCCGCCCGGCCCCCGGACGACGTCGGAACCCGCCGACCGGGGCGGGCCGCGACCGTTCGGCGCGGGCCGGTCCGACCGGGCCGGGTCCACCGCCCACCCGACGGTCGCGGACGCCGCCACCCACCGGCGCCCGCCGCGCGCCGACCAGTCGCTGCGCGAGCGCCCGGCGTTCGCCCTGCCGGGCTGGCTGCCGCTGCTGGCGCTGCTGCTCGGCACCGCCGGCGTGCTGCTGGTGCTGGCCCGCGCCGGGGTGCTCCCGCACCTGTCGGGCCTGCCGGACGTGCGCACCGCCGCCGTGAAGGCCGACGGGCTCCAGGTCGACGACCGGACCGTCGGCGCGGTCAGCGCGATCGGCCTGGCGATGCTGCTGGCGATCGGCGGACTGCTGTCCAACCCGGGCGGCGAGACCCGGGTGCTGACCCGCTGGGGCCGCTACCGGGGCACCGTGCGCCGCACCGGCCTGCTGTGGGTGAACCCGCTGGTGCGCCGCCGCCGGGTGGACGTCCGGCTGCGCCACTGGCGCAGCGAGCCGGTGCAGGTCACCGACCGGACCGGCACCCCGCTGCTGGTGCGGGTGCTGATCGTGTGGCGGGTCAAGGACACCGCGCGGGTCACCCTGGGCATCGCCGACCACGAAACGTATCTGCGCGAGCAGGTGCAGGCCGTTCTGACCCGAACGTCCTCCGTCCTGCCGTGCGACTCCAACTCCGCCCCCGGGCCCGCGCTGCGCGACGGCCAGTGGTTCGCCGACGAGCTGACCCGGGCGCTGGCCGCGGAGACCGCCCCGGCGGGCATCGAGGTGTACTCGGTGCAGCCGCTGACCCTGGACTACGCGCCGGAGGTCGCCGAGTCGATGCGCCGGCGCCGGCTGGCCGATCTGGACGCCGGGCTGCGGACCGTCCTGGTGGACGACGCCGTGGAGGCCGCGGCACTGGCGGTGCGCCGCCTGGAGCGCGCCACCGCCCACGAGTTGGACGACAGCGCGCGCAGCGCCCTGATGGAGCAGCTGCTGGTCGCGTTCGTCGCCCCGGCCGGGGTGACCGCCTCGGTGCCTGCCCCGGCCGCCCGGTCGGGCCGCAAGGAAGGGAAGCCCGCGTGACGAACCCGCTCGCCTCGATATCCACCGACCCCGCCGATCTGCCCGATTGGTCGGGCGCCCCACTGCTGGGCTTCGCCGAATCCGCCGGGCCGTCGGCCTGCCGGTGCGCGGAGTGCACCCGCCCCGCCCCGGCCGCCGCCCCGGGCGCCGTCGAGCGGGCGGGCCGAATACACCGCGCCGTGCGCTCGACCTGTCTGGCCACCACCGTGCTGGCCGGCGCGGGAGCCGTCGGCCTGGGCCTGGGCGCGACCACCGCGCACGCCATGCCCGCCCCGTCCGGCCCCGGCTGGGACGGTCACGTCTACTGGTTCAAGAACGCGTCCGGCGAGTGGCGCTACACCCAGTGGCACAACGTCTACCTGGAGCGCACCGGCGGCTCCAAGGGCCAGTCGCAGCCGCAGGGCTCCGGCTCCTCGCAGTCCTCGTCCGGCGGGATCCGGCAGGGCTGGGACGGCAAGGTCTACTGGTTCAGGAACGCCGCCGGCGAGTGGCGCTACACCAGCCACTACGACGTGTACGTCTCCCGCGCCGGCGGGGGCGGCTCCGGCTCCACCGCCCAGCCCCCGAAGCCGGCCGCGCCCGCGGCGAGCGGCGTCGAGGCCGCGTTGTCGTACGCGCTGGCGCAGGTCGGCAAGCCCTACGTGTGGGGCGGCAACGGGCCGAACGGCTTCGACTGCTCGGGCCTGGTCCAGCAGGCGTTCCGCCGGGCCGGGGTGTCCACCCCGCGGGTCGCCGACGACCAGTACCGGGCCAGCACCCCGATCACCTCGAAGCAGCTCCAGCGCGGCGACCTGATCTTCTGGTCCAGCAACGGCCGGGTCTCCGGCATCCACCACGTCGCGATCTACCTCGGGGACGGGACGTACGTCGAAGCCCCCCGTCCCGGCAAGAACGTCCGCGTCTCCCACCTGAACAGCGGCTACTACCCCGACTTCTTCGGCCGCCCCTGACCGGGCCCGCCACACCACGGCGGCGCCCCTCCCGCAGCCGCGGGAGGGGCGCCGCCGGCGCGTTGACGGACGATCAGGCCGACGCGCCGTCCAGCAGCTTCAGCTCGGCCTCGGTCAGCCGCAGCGAGGCGGCGGCCAGCAGCGCGGGCAGCTGCTCGACGGTGCGGGCGCTGGCCAGCGGCGCGGCGACCGTGGGCTGCGCGGCCAGCCAGGCCAGCGCCACGGAGGAGACCTCGGCGCCGTGCGCGGCCGCGACCTCGTCCAGCGCGGCCAGCACCCGCGGGCCGCGCGCCGTCTCCAGGTGCCGGGACGCGCCCTGCGCCCGGACGCTGTCCACCTGCGCGCCGGGCCGGTACTTGCCGGTCAGGAAGCCCGAGGCGAGCGCGTAGTACGGGACGGCGGACAGGCCGTGCGCGGCGACCACCCCGGCCAGGTCGCCCTCGTAGGTGTCGCGGGAGACCAGGTTGTAGTGCGGCTGCACCGCCACGTACCGGGCCAGGCCCTCGCGGGCGGCGAACTCCAGTGAGGCGGCGAGCCGCTCCGGGCCGATGTTGGACGCCGCGAGCTCCCGCACCTTGCCCTCGCGGACCAGCTCGTCCAGCGTCGTGACGATCTCCTCGACCGGCGTGTCCAGGTCGTCCCGGTGGGTGTAGAACAGGTCGATCCGCTCGACGCCCAGCCGGCGCAGCGAGCCCTCGACGGCGCGCCGAACGGTGTCGCGCCTCAGGTTGTCCAGACCCGGCGCCATGCCGGCCTTGGTGGCGACCACGATCTGCTCGCGATTGCCGCGGCTGCGCAGCCAGTTGCCGATCACCGTCTCGGACTCGCCGCCGGAGTTGCCCGGCGCCCACGAGGAGTAGACGTCGGCGGTGTCGACGAAGTTGCCGCCCGCCGCCGCGTACGCGTCGAGCACCGCGAAGGACTGTTCCTCGTCGGCCGTCCAGCCGAACACGTTTCCGCCGAGGGAGAGTTGGGACACGGCGAGGTCGGAGGTACCGAGCGTCACCCGGGAGGTGTCAGTGGAAGTCATGCCCGAGGACAACCCGTTCGGGTCCTGCTTCATTCCGGTGCGACCGGTTGTTCATCGGGCTGTCGTCCGAGGTGAGGGCTCCGTGCAGAGTGCGCCCGCAGTGGGGTCCGGGGTGTCGGCGGGCCGTCGGGGTTGGCTAGAGTCCCGTCCATGGCTGACAACGACTACGACCCCGCCGGCTCCACCCAGATGTTCCGGGCGTTCGTCGACGAGGCCCCGGCCGCGCAGGCCCCGGGCACCGTCACCACCTACGGCAGCAGCAGCTCCTCGTCGAGCCGCACCCCGCTGATCGTCATCGGGGCCGTCGTGGCCCTGGCGGTCGTGGTCGGCGTGATCTGGCTGGCCGTCAAGTAATTCGCGGAACCCGCCCGCCCGGGGCCGGCCGGACGCCCCGGACGGTCCCGCGGGTCGGCGCGCCTACACTGGCGGCAACCGCCGCAGCCCGCCAGGAGGCCCCGTGTCCGCGCCGTCCACCGAGACCGCCCGCAGCCTCGGCCTGGCGGCCGCCGTCAACGCCCGCGACCTGGGCGGCTACCGCACCGCCGGCGGCCGCACCGTCCGCCCCGGCCTGCTGCTGCGCACCGAGGCGCTGAGCCGCCTCGGCGACCGCGACCGCGAACTGCTCGGCGCGCTCGGCCTGCGCCACGTCGTCGACCTGCGCAGCCTGGACGAGGTCCGCCAACTCGGGGCCGACCTGGTCCCCGGCCTGCCGACGGCGGTCCTGCCGATGGACGCCGCCGCGACCCTCAGCGTGCCCTCCCCGGACGGCCTCGGCCCGGCCCTGCACCACCTGCCGGTGTTCTCCGCCGACTTCGACCTCTACGTGGACCTGCGGCGGGCCCTGGGCAGCGGCGAACCGGACGCGATGCACGCCGTGCTCGGCGACGGGCGCGGCACCGCGATGATGACCTCGATGTACCGCTGGTTCGTCACCGACCCGCTGGCCCGCTCCCGCTTCGCCACCGTCCTGCGACTGATCGCCGAGGCGGACGGCAGCCCCGTGCTGTTCCACTGCACCGCCGGCAAGGACCGCACCGGCTGGACGGCCGCCCTGCTGCTCACCGCCCTCGGCGTGGACCGGGAGGCGGTCCTCGCCGACTACCTCCTCACCAACGAGCGCGCCGCGACGCGGATCGCCCGGGTGGACCCGCTGATGCGCCCGCTGGCCCGTGCCGAAACGTTTTACCTCAACGCCGCCTTCGACGAACTCGCCTCCGGCTGGCCCACCTTCGAGGACTTCTGGCACGACGGCCTCGGCCTGACGGACGATCACCTTCTGGCGCTTCGGGCGACCTGCACCGCCTAGGGGCTCGCGGGGCCCCTGATCACTCGCTGGTGAGGCCTTCCCGGAGGTGCGCGAGGGTCTTGGTGAGCAGCCGCGAGACGTGCATCTGCGAGATGCCGATCTCCTCGCCGATCTGGGACTGCGTCAGGTTGCCGAAGAACCGCAGCATGATGATGCGGCGCTCGCGCGGCGGGAGCTTGGCCAGCAGCGGCTTCAGCGACTCGCGGTACTCGACGCCTTCGAGGGCGAGGTCCTCGTAGCCGAGGCGGTCGGCGAGCGGGCCGTCGCCGCCGTCGTCCTCGCCGGGGCTGGAGTCGAGGGAGCTGGCGGTGTACGCGTTGCCGACGGCGAGGCCCTCGACCACGTCGTCCTCGGAGACGCCGAGGTAGGCGGCGAGTTCGGGGACGGTGGGGGAGCGGTCGAGCCGCTGGGAGAGCTCGTCGCCGGCCTTGGTGAGGGCCAGGCGGAGCTCCTGGAGGCGGCGCGGGACGCGCACCGACCAGCTGGTGTCGCGGAAGAAGCGCTTGATCTCGCCGACCACGGTGGGCATGGCGAAGGTCGGGAACTCGACGCCGCGCTCCGGGTCGAACCGGTCGATGGCCTTGATCAGGCCGATGGTGCCGACCTGGACGATGTCCTCCATCGGCTCGTTGCGGCTGCGGAAGCGCGCGGACGCGTACCTGACCAGCGGCAGGTTGAGCTCGATCAGTGTGTCGCGGACGTAGCCGTGCTCGGCGCTGTCGGGCTCCAGGACGGCGAGCCTGCGAAACAGCGAGCGGGACAGCGTACGGGTGTCGAGCGCCCGGTCGGGGGCCTCGGCGGGACCGGCCTGGGCCGGGATCGGTACGACGACGGACTCGATGACCGCACTGCCCTGTTCTGTGAACACGCGCCCACCCCCTTGTGACTGCCTGCCGAACGGGTGCCGCTCCGTGCGGCGGCCCCCCACTGACGTGTCCTCCTGCTCAATACCGGATCATCGGGCCCGGCAAACCCGATCGCGGCCAGTCGTCCCCGAGGAGTGGCGTCGGGCGGTTCACTCCTCCCAGGAGTTGCCGGTGCGCAGCCGGGTGAGGATCCGCGAGAGCAGTCGGGAGACGTGCATCTGGGACATGCCGAGTTCGGTGGAGATCTGCGACTGGGTGAGGTTGGCGAAGAACCGCAGCATGATGATCCGCCGTTCCCGTTCGGGGAGTTGGACCAGCAGGTGGCGGACCATGTCGCGGTGTTCGACGTCGGTGAGGGCGGAGTCCTCGTAGCCGAGCCGGTCCAGCAGGGCGAGCCCGCCCTCGTGCTCCTGGGCGGCCTCCAGCGAGGCGGCGTTGTAGGCGCGGCCGGCGTCCAGGCAGGCCCGGACGTCCTCCTCGGGGATGCGCAGGTTGGCGGCGATCTCGGGGACCTTGGGGGCCCGGCCGTGCGTGATCGTCAGCTCCTCCATCGCGCCGCTGACCTGGACCCACAGCTCCTGGAGCCGGCGCGGCACGTGCATGGTGCGGACGTTGTCGCGGAAGTAGCGCTTGATCTCGCCGAGGATGGTGGGCAGCGCGTAGGTGGGGAACTGCACGCCGCGGGTCGGGTCGAACCGGTCGATGGCGTTGATCAGGCCGATGGTGCCGACCTGGACGATGTCCTCCATGGGTTCGCTGCGGCTGCGGAAGCGGGTGGCGGCGTAGCGGACCAGGGGGATGTTGATCTCGATCAGCGCGGCCCGGACCCGGGTGCGTTCGGGGGCGTCGGACGACAGTTCGGCGAGCCGTTCGAACAGCACCCGGGTGAGCGTCCGGACGTCGATCGCGCCGCGCCCGCCGGTGCGGCGGGCGGCCAGCTCGACCGGGTCCGGCAGCTCTTCGGCCCGGTCCTCCGGCGCACTGCTGCCCTGCGTCCGCACCGACACGTCACCCCTCCCTTGTGGACCACCTCGCCAAAATTTCCGTCAAAACCGGTCATAGCATCACAAGTCGCTCTGCGGCCGGGCAAGCACCCGACGGAGGCGTGTTGACGCCCTGTCCAGCATTCGGCGGAGCGCGCCGCGACCCCCGGCCTGTTCGACAGACGGGGGGTCGCGGTGGTCGTACGGGTACGGCGGGGGGTGACGGGCGGTCAGACCTCCAGGTCGGCGATCACCCAGGTGGCGAAGGAACGCCACTGCCCGGCGGCGGCCTGATGGGCCGGGTGGCCCAGATAGGCGGCCAGCGCGTCGCGGTCCTCGACCAGGCTGTTGATCGCGAAGTCGTGGGCGATGTCCCGCTCGGTGATGTTCCAGCCGCACTCCCACTCGCGCAGCTCCGGGATCAGCGCGCCCAGCTCCTCGAAGGCCTTCGCGCCCGCCAGGGCCCGCGGGTCGTCCTTGCCGACGCCGTCATTGAGCTTGAACAGGACCAGGTGCCGGATCACGATGCCGCTCCTCGCGGATCAGGAGGGCACGCCCCGGCCGGGGAGCGCCCCCGAAGGACGAACCACGCAAACGGTACTAGCGGACCAGTCCGGTCATGAACGACCCGACGGCCTTGGCCGCGTCCGAGATCCCGACGAAGCCGGACTGCACCAGCTCGGCGGCGCGCACCGGCGAGGTGATGATCGTGTAGATGACGAAGATGACCACGATCCACATGGCCACCTTCTTCGCCTGAGCCATCGAACGCGCCTGCCTCCCTGAGTCGGGCCGCCGTCCTCTCCCCGCACGGCCCTGCCACCCGCAGCTTATCCACCGGACGGCGCAAGGGGTGAGGACCGTGTTCACCCGCCAGGACGAAGGTCCTGCGCGGGCAGGGCTTTCTCCGGGTGTGCCCGTCCCGATGGCACGGCAGGATGGTTGATGTACCGAGGATCTGGCAGGAATCCCCGGTACGGCGATCCGGAGGTCCCCGCTGTGGGACCGGGCACCGCGGCTTCCCCCCGACGCGGACCCGGTTGTGGGACCTCCGCTCCGGGGCGGCAGCTCGTCCCCCCGGAGCTGCCGCCCCCCTCGCGGACCGTGAGGTTCGTCCCGGCTCCGCACGTCCGAGGCACGGTGGTCAACCGCCCGGAAGTGCGGAGCCGTCCGTCGTCCACGGCGCCCCCGGCGAACGCAGCGCCTCGCCCAGCCGGGCCGCCTCCACCGCCACCCCCGGCAGCCGCTCCGCCCGCGCCCGGGCCGCCAGCAGCTCCACCGTCCGCGCCCCCGGGAAGGCGAACGCCAGCGCCCGCAGCGCCGCGATCCGCGCCTCCTCGTCGCCGTCCGCCACCGCCCGCAGCCGCAGGAACTCCGCCACCTCCGGGTCGGCCGCCAGCGCCCGCAGCGCCACCCGGCGCGGCAGCGGATCCGGGTCCGCCACCGCCCGCTCCTGCAGCAGCCCGGCCGGCCGGGTCGCCCGGTCGCGGGACAGCGCGTGCAGCGCGATCGCCCGGATCCCCGCCGAGGTGTCCGCCACCGCCCGCTCCCGCAGCAGCGCCCGCACCGCCGGATCGCCCGGCCGGTGCGCCAGCAGCGCCCGCAGCACCGACAGCCGCACCGCCGCGTCCCGCAGGTGCGCGGCCCGCGCCAGCAGCAGCACCCCGGCCCGCTCCTCGCCGTCGTAGCAGCGCACCACCGCCGCCAGCGCCAGGTCCCTGGTCCGCGGATCGGGGTCGGCCACCGCCCGCTCCAGGAACAGCGCCCGGGCCTGCCCGCTCGGCGAGCGGCGGTCCGCCAGCGCGGTCAGCACCGCGCCCCGCACCAGCGGGTCCGGCGAGTGCACCGCCTCGTGCCGGACGAACGCGTCCAGCTCCGGGGCGTCCGCGAAGTGCGCCGCCAGCTCGCCGGTCGCCTGCGCCCGCCCGTGCCCGTCCGCCGCCCGGGCCCGCTCGAACAGGAACTCCGCCACCTCCGGGTCGCCCGCCCAGCCCTGCCCGAGCAGCGTCAACGCGAACGCCCGCACCTCCGGCTGCCCGTTCCCGGCGACGAAACCGCGCAGCTGCTCGGCCACCTGCCGGTCGCCCGCCCAACGGTGCGCCAGCACCGCGAGGGTCCGCCGGCGCACCATCGGATCCGGGTCCTCGGCGACCCGCCGCCGCAGGAACTCCGCCACCTCCGGGTCGCCCGCCCAACCGCGGGCCAGCCCGGCCAGCGCCGCCATCCGCACCCGCGGATCCTTGTCCGTCCCCGCCAGCAGCCGCAGGAACGACGCGTTGCGCGGATCCTCCGCCGGCCGCAGGCAGATCGCCTGCAGCGCCAGCCCGCGCACCCCCGGATCCCGGTCGGTGCGCACCCGCTCGCGCAGGAACTCGGCCGGCGCGCCGCCGCCCACCCGCTCGTTCACGGTCAGCGCGAACACCGCCAGCCCGCGCAGCTCCGGCTGCGGATCGGCGGCCGCGATCTCCCGCAGCAACTCCTGCGCCGGGCCGTCGCACGCCCAGCCCTTGCCCAGCGCCAGCATCTCGTTCAACCGGTTCTCGCCCCGCGCGCCCGCCACCCGGGCCCGCAGGAACCCCCCGCTCGCCTCCTCGCCCGCCCAGCCGTCGGCGAGCGCCGCCACCGCCGCCTCCTGGGTCAGCGGGTCCGGGTCCTCCTCGATCCGGCGGCGCACGAACGCCCCCACCCGCTGATCGCCCGCCCAGCCCTCCGCGAGCGCCGCGAACGCCGCCGCCCGCTGCGCCGGCGACCAGCCGTGCTCCGCCCAGGCCCGCAGCACCGCCGGGCCGCGCGGATCGTTCAGCAGCAGCGCGCACGCCAGCCGGGCCGTCACCGCCCCCACCGCCAGCAGCGGCGACTCCCGCTGCGCGTGGTGCCCGTACACCAGGTACCAGCGCAGGAACCGCTCCCGCCCCACCCAGTGCGGCCCCAGCCCGGTCAGCACCGGCCGCAGCCCGTCCAGCGCCTCCACGATGTCGCCGGGGAGCACCGTCGAACCCTCCGCCGCGTACGCCTCGAACAGCGCCACCAGGGCGTCCACCACGGCCTCGCTCTGCGCCGTCACCAGCCCGAGCTTGCGCACCTCGCCCAGGCAGCGCACCGCCAGCACCAGCCACTCCGGCACCGGGTCGCCCGCCCCCGGCAGGGCCGGCGCCGCCGCCAGCAGCCGCGACACCGCCTCGCCGACGAACCGCTCGTCCAGCTCGCCCGCCAGCAGCAGCAGCACCTCCCGCCACGCCGGGTCCCGCCAGCGGGCCGCGAACACGCCCTCCAGCAGCTGGTCCTCGGTCAGCGAGCGCTCCCGGTTGAACCGGTACGCGATGTCGGACGCCGCCAGGTACTCCAGGAACGCCCGGTGCACGAAGCCGTACACCTCGCCGCCGAACCGGCTCAGGATGAAGTTCCGCTCCCGGAACTGCTGCAGCATCGCCCGCGCCACCGGCGCCGCCCGGTCGGCCGGCAGCTCGTAGCGCTCCCGCAGGTAGCCCTCGAAGGACGCCAGCAGCACCCGCCCCGGAATGTGGTTCCCGGCGATCCCGTCGCCGCCCTCCTGCATCCGCCGCGCCACCAGCCGCAGCAGCTCCAGGCGGTCGTCGGACGCGAGGTACGGCATCCCGCCGTCCACCCGCCGGTCCTGCAGGTACTTGCTCGGGTCCCAGTGCTCGACCAGCACCGCCACCGCGTGCTCGTACACGGTGCGGCGGTCCCGGGGCAGCTCCCGGCGGCGGCCGATGATCGCCAGGATGGTCAGGATCAGCGGATTGCCGGCCAGCTCCCGCACCGGCGCCGAGGACGCCACCGCGGCCGTCACCCGCCGGTGCAGCCGCTGCGCCTCCACCGGGTCGCCCGGGCAGGCGGTGGCGTACCAGCGGGCCGCGAAGGTGTCGATCTGCCGGTCGTCCAGGTCCTGCAGCATGTAGTGCCCGAACCCGGCGGCGTCCAGCGGCTCCCGCCGGTAGCCGATCACCCGGGACGTCACCAGCACCCGCACCTGCGGGTAGCGGGCCGCGAACGCGGCGATCCGGCGGCTCGCGGTCTCCCGGACCTGCGGGTCGAACAGCTCGTCCAGGCCGTCGAACACCACCAGGGTGGCCGCCGGATGCTCGGTCAGCTGACGCTCCAGCAGGCCCGCCGCCAGGCCCAGGCCCTCGGTGCCGTGCAGATGGGCCAGGAAGTCCTCGAAGGTCCGCTCCCGCCACTCCGGGTCCGCGTACCGGCGCAGCTCCACGATCAGCGGAAGCCGGCCCGCCAGCGCCGCCACCTGGTCCGGGACGGCCGCGCCCGGGTGCACCAGGGGCTCGGTCAGCGCCAGGCCGAGGAACCGGGCCAGCGTGGACTTCCCCGACCCCGGGTCGCCCAGCAGCACCGCCCGGTGGCCGTCCGGCCCGGCCAGCAGCGGCAGCACCGGCACCGCCGGGCGGCGCCGGTAGGCCTCCCGGACCCGCCGCACCGTCTCCCGCTCCACGCCCGGCGGCAGCCGGTCCGGGTCCAGCTCGCCGGTCTCGGTGAGCCGTTTCAGCAGCTCCCGGGGCAGTTCCACCGGCGGCGGGTCGGCCCGCACCAGCTGCGGCACGAACACCTCGCGCAGGTGCACCGCCGGGTGCTCGTCCTGCTCCGACAGCGGGGTCAGCACCTCCAGGTCCAGCCGGTGGTAGCGCTCGCGCAGCCGCACCGCGTGCCGGCGGCGCGCCTCGTCCAGGTCGCCCGGGGGCGGCGGCGCGGCGCCCACCGTGATCTGCACGCTCTGCGCGTGCTGGATCATCGTCAGGTCGCCGCCCGCGGTGGCATGCTCCGCGGACTGGCCGCCGCCGGCCGCGGCGCCCTCCGCGCCGAACAGCCGGCGCCAGAATCCGCTCACGGCTGCTGCTCGCCGAACCGGACCGAACCCTCCACCCCGTCCACCAGGTTCACGTCCCCGCCCGCGCGGGTCCCGCGCGCCGACTGGCCGTCACCCGCCGCGTCGGTGACGGGTGCCGCCGAGGCCTCCGGGACGGGTCCGGGCGCGGCGCCGCCGCCGATCACCACGTCGCCCTTCACGTTCCGCACCAGCCGCACCGAGCCGCCGGCCGCCGCGCCGTCCGCGGACTGGCCGCCGCCGCGGCCGCGCACGCCGCCGGTGACGGACAGCACCAGGCCCGCCAGCCCGACGAACAGGCCCAGCACACCCGCCCACTGATTCGCCCGGTCCAGCCCCTCCCCCCAGAGGAAGACCGCCAGCCCCACCACCGAGATCCCGGCCCCGACCCACACCAACCAGCGCCACCGCGAACTCCCCATGCGGGCATCATCCCCTCAACTGCGGCCCCGCCAACCGGAAATGGGCCGCCACTGCGGGACGCCGGGAACACAGAAGAGCCCCGACCGTCAGGTCGGGGCTCTTCGCAGGCGGTAGCGGTGGGATTCGAACCCACGGTGGAGTTGCCCCCACACACGCTTTCGAGGCGTGCTCCTTTGGCCGCTCGGACACGCTACCGAGGGGAACTCTACCGGATGGGTGCGGGCGGACGAAATCCGTATCGGCGCGGTTCAGCGGTGGGTGTCGAAGAACGCCCGCAGCTGGGCGGTGCACTCGTCGGCGAGCACGCCCGGGATCACCTCGGGGCGGTGGTTGAGCCGGTTGTCGCGCAGCACGTCGAACAGCGAGCCGGCCGCGCCGGCCTTCGGGTCGAGGGCGCCGTAGACCACCCGGTCCAGCCGGGACAGCACGATCGCGCCCGCGCACATGGTGCACGGCTCCAGGGTCACCACCAGGGTGCAGCCGCTGAGGCGCCACTCGCCGACGGCGTTCGCCGCCTGACGGATCGCCACCACCTCGGCGTGCCCGGTCGGGTCGCCGACCGCCTCGCGGACGTTGTGGCCGCGGCCCAGCACCGACCCGTCCGGGCCGAGCACGAACGCCCCGACCGGCACGTCGCCGGTCGCGGTGGCCAGCGCCGCCTCGTCGATGGCGCGGCGCATCGGCTCCCGCCACCGGTCGCGGACCGGATCGGGGCGTTCGGGGGCGGGCAGCGGCGCGATCCGCGGCCGTTCGCCGAGGGTGCTGGAGAGGGAGGGGACGGACTGCATGGACCCAGTGTCGGACACCGGGCCCGCCGCTATCGAACGGCCTCCAGGACCTCGCCGCAGCCGAGCGCCTCGGCGATCTCGCCGAGCGCGTCGCCCGGGGCCGCGCCCTCGCCCGCCAGCTCCAGCAGCGCGGCCTGGCCGAGGCCGAACTCGCTCAGCAGCTCGGAGTCGCCGATCGGCCCGACCGGGGTGGCGTTCCGACCGGCCGGCTCGTCGTCCTCGTCCGCGTCGTCGGCCTCGTCGCTCGCGGCGGCGTCGTCGTCCTCGTCGAGGCCGGCCACCAGGCCGTCCAGGTCGTCGAAGTCGGCTTCCCCGTCCTGTTCGATCAGCTCGTCGGTGAGGACCGAGCCGTACGAACTGCGCGCCGCGGCGGCCGCGTCCGAGACGAAGATCCGCGGGTCGTCCTCACCGTCGATCCGCAGGACGGCGAACCACGCGTCCTCCTGCTCGATGAAGACCAGCACCGTGTCGTCGTCCTCGGCCGTTTCGCGGGCCAGGTCGGTCAGGTCGGCCAGGGTCTCTACGTCGTCGAGTTCGGTCTCGCTCACATCCCACCCGGCACCGGTGCGAGCAAGCACTGCAGCGAAGTACGCCACCAGGGACACTCCCAAGATTGGTCTCGGCTGTCGGCGATCTCGGGCGGGTGCGGTCCGGCCGCCCCCGCGCCAGCGGGCGGTCCGCTGGTCGGACCGTCCCACCGCATCGTGACAGAAAGGCCGCCGCTGCGGGGGGTGTTCGGCAGCGCGTCTTCGCAGGTCGTGTCGGAATGGCCGGTCTCCGGCCGGTCCAGGCGTGGATCATGCCCCTCGGACGCCCCCGGGCGGGGGGCGGACAGGGGCTCACGGGGCGCGACCGTGCTGCGGGGCGCGGCCCCGGGCGGCTCAGATCCGGAAGGTTCGCATCCGCATCGCCTCGCGCATCCGGCGCTCCTTGGTGCGTCTGGGCTGCACCCGGGCGCGCAGCTCGCGGGCCTCGGCCAGTTCACGGAGGAACACGGCCCGGCGCCTGCGCCGCTCCGCGTCGGTCTCCTCGGCGGTCTCTGCCTCGGTCTCCTCGGCGGCCGCGGGCTCCGGACGGGACTCGTCTGTCGAGCCGGACCCGCCCGCGCCGGCGGTCCATGCCCGCGTCGGGTTGCTCTTCATAGCCTCCGACTTTCCCAGATGTCACCCGCCGATACCACAGCGACGGCCGGGAATCGGTGATTCCGGAGGGATTCCCGGCCGGTCGCAGCAGGTCGCGGCGGGTCCGGGCGAACCGTGCGAAGTCGTACACATGTGCCGACGGCCGTTATCGTCGTTGTCATGCGTCTCCACGTCGTCGACCACCCGCTGGTCGCCCACAAGCTGTCCACCCTGCGCGACGAGCGCACGGACTCGCCGACCTTCCGGCGGCTCACCGACGAGCTGGTGACCCTGCTCGCGTACGAGGCGACCCGGGACGTCCGCACCGATGCGGTCGAGATCACCACCCCGGTCGCCGTCACCCAGGGCACCCGGCTGTCCTACCCGCGTCCGCTGGTGGTGCCGATCCTGCGGGCCGGCCTCGGCATGCTCGACGGCATGACCCGGCTGCTGCCCACCGCCGAGGTCGGCTTCCTCGGCATGGTCCGCAACGAGGAGACCCTGGAGGCCTCCACGTACGCGACCCGGATGCCGGACGACCTCTCCGGGCGGCAGGTCTACGTCCTCGACCCGATGCTGGCCACCGGCGGCACCCTGGTCGCGGCGATCCGGATGCTGCTCGACCGCGGCGCCACCGACGTCACCGCCGTGGTGCTGCTCGCCGCGCCCGAGGGCGTCGCCGTGATGGAGCGCGAGCTGGCCGGCCAGCCCGTCACCGTGGTGACCGCCGCCGTGGACGAGCGCCTGAACGAGAACGGCTACATCGTCCCGGGCCTGGGCGACGCGGGCGACCGCCTGTACGGCACCGCCGGCTGACGGAGCACGGCGGAACGCGAAGATCCGGCCGGGAGCGAACACGTCGCTCCCGGCCGGATCTCCGCGTTTCGCGGGCCGGTCAGCAGTGGCCGGGCTCCGGGCTGGGCGAGGGCTTGGTGAGCTCGGCCAGCGCGGCCGCGGCCTGGTTCGGGTCGGCCAGCGCCGTGAAGGCGTCGCCGATGACCAGGTCCACGGTGGCGTCGGTGCGGGCGTCCTCGGTGCTGGTGGCGGAGGCGACCTGGGAGACCAACAGGGTGGCGGCGCCGAGTCCGCCGGGGCCGCTCAGCACCTGCGCGGTGCCGGGGACCTTCCGGTCCAGCGCGGACGGCGCGTTGCCGACCTGGCCCACCTGGAAGCCGCGCTTCTTCAGCTCGTCGGCGGTCCGCGCCGCCAGGCCGGACTTGTCGGTGGCGTTGTAGACGTTCACCGTGACGGTGGCGGGCTGCGGCACGGCCGTGTTGCCGGGGACGGCGCCGGGCGCGGCGGACGGGGAGCCCTCGGGGGCGGCCAGCGGCTTGCCGGTCGCGCCCGGCGAGGCGCAGGCCTGCGCGGCGCCGTGCTTGTTCTTGCCGGTGAACACGTCGTACAGCTGGATTCCGCCGACCGAGACCAGGCCGAGGGCGAGGACGCCGCCGACGGCCATGACGACCTTGCGGCCGCGACGCGGGGGACGTCCGAGACGGGGGTAACTGTTGCCGGTGACCCGGTACTGCTTCCCCTTCAACCCCCGGGGAGTCAACATGCTCATGGTCTGTCTCCCCATAGGTGCCAGGGTGGGGTGCCGGTGACCGCGGTGCGGCCGTGGAAGAAGGCCGCGTGCGCCGCGGTAGTCGCCAGATTAATCCGACAACAGCGGCGCAGGTACTGGATGATCATCATCCGGGGGACGACGGCACTCGAAAGGACGTACCGACACCGACCATCGGTTGCAGCCGACAGCGGGTGGCGGTCCGTCAGTCCATCTCCAGCACGCGGGCGTGCAGGACCTGACGCTGCTGGAGGGCCGCTCGAACGGCTCGGTGCAGCCCGTCCTCCAGGTACAGGTCGCCGCGCCACTTCACCACGTGGGCGAACAGGTCCCCGTAGAAGGTGGAGTCCTCCGCGAGGAGGGTTTCCAGGTCCAACTGGCCCTTGGTGGTCACCAACTGGTCGAGCCGCACCGGACGCGGCGCGACGTCCGCCCACTGGCGAGTGCTGGTCCGGCCGTGATCCGGGTACGGCCGCCCGTTACCGATGCGCTTGAAGATCACACGGAAAGCCTACCGTTTGGGACATGGCGGGCGCAGCAAGCGGGACCAACGCCGACCGGATTTCCGCCTCAGCGCAGTGCGGCGCCGATCCGGTCGAGCGAGGAGAGCCGCATCAGGCCGTAGTTGTAGAACTCGACCTCGGGGACGCCGAGCTCGCGCAGGGTGGAGATCTTGGCGGCCAGGTTGGCCGGGCCGTCGCAGTCGGAGGACATCGGGCGGAGGATGACGGCCATGTCCTGCGGGCGGACGCCGTGCAGGGCGAAGGCGGCGACCTTCTCGCGGACGGCCTCGGGGGTCCTGGCGTAGCCGAGGGTCTCGATCTGGTGGGCGGCGCCGGCCAGCGCGGGCAGGTCGATGCCGGAGAGCCAGCCGGTGCCGGGGCCGCCGCCGTCCATGAAGGTCAGGCGCATGCCGTGGGCGGCGGCGGTGGCGGCGAGTTCGGCGGCCAGCGTGGTGACGGTGCGGGCACCGGCGTCGACGTAAGCGGCGAGGGCGCCGCCGGCCAGCTCGTCCAGCGGGACGGGCGCGAGGGCGCGGGTCTCGTCGGCGAGGCGGGCGCGCAGTTCGGCGCGGACGGTGTCGCGGACGCGCTCGGCGGGGACGCCCGCGGCGGTGGCGGCGGCCAGGCAGTGCGGGCAGAAGCAGATCGACAGCAGGGCCTCGGTGACGGGGCCGAGCTGCTCGAAGTAGCGCTCGTGGTGGTAGCCGTGGGCCAGGCCGTGGAAGTGCAGGGACTCGGCGCGGATCGCGTCCACGCCGTAGCGGGCGAGCTCCTCGACCAGGGTGTGGCAGTACGCGCGGACCTCGGGGTTGGCGGGGCAGAGCTCGGTGAGGTGGCGGTCGCCGAAGGCGTTGGCGGGGGCGCAGTCGGGGTGCGCGAAGCCGAGCCGGTCGTTGTGGCAGAAGACCGTCCAGGCGTGCAGTTTGAGGCCGCGTCGGCGGGTCTCCTCGGCGGCCTCGGCGAACGGGTCGCGGGTGCCGATCGCGGTGGAGGGCAGCGGGGCGAGGCGCCGGCCGGCCCAGCGGGCGGGGTCGGGGCGGAAGTAGGCGGCGCCGGGTTCGAGGTAGCGCAGCACCCGGTGCGGGTTGTGCGGGAAGACGTCGCGGGCCTCGTGGTAGACGGAGGCGAGCGTGACGCCGCCGACGCCGGCCCGGTCGGTAAGGTTGCCGAAGAACGTGTCGGCCCCTTCGTCGAGCAGGTCGGTGGCGAAGGCGAGGACGGACGTCTCCACGGGGCAACTCCGGAGAAGGAAGTACAGGGAGTGACCACGCTAGCCGCGGCCTCCTGTATTGGTCTATACCTGGTTGGGTGAGGGGAGCGGCAGGGTGGCGGTCTACCGGGGCTTCGACCAGCGGGAACTCGATCGGGAGTACTCGCCCAGCAGCCGGGTGTCGGACTTCGACGCGGAACTCGCTGCGTACGCCCGGGAGAGCGGCCGGGCCCTGCGGGAGCTGCCCGGGCACCGCGAGCTGCGGTACGGGGCGGACGGGCCGGAACTGATCGACTTCTTCCCGGCGGTGCCCGGCGCGCCGCTGCACGTCTTCGTGCACGGCGGCTACTGGCAGGAGCTGGGCAAGGAGGACTCGGTCTTCCCGGCGCTGGACTTCGTGGCCCGCGGCACCGCGTACGCCGCCGTCGGCTACGGCCTGGCGCCCGCCTGGACGGTGGAGCAGATCGCCGCACAGGTCACCGAGGCGGTGGTGTGGCTGGTCGAGCACGCCGCCGAACTGGACGTCGACCCGGAGCGGATCGTGCTCAGCGGCAGCTCAGCGGGCGCGCACCTGGCCGCCACCGCACTGCTCGACGGACGCCTGCGCGGACGGATCTCCGGGGCGGCGCTGCTCAGCGGCGTCTACGACCTGGAGCCGATCGCCCTCAGCTACGTCAACGAGCCGCTCGGCCTGGACGTCGAGCGGGCCCGCCGACTCAGCCCGCTGCTCGCCGACCTCACGGCGCTGCCGCCGCTGGTGGTGGCGCTCGGCGAGTACGAGACCGGCGAGTTCGCCCGCCAGCAGGCCGAGTTCGCGCACGCCGCCCGGGACGCCGCCGTGCCGGTGCGGGAACTGCTGATCGGCGGCCGCAACCACTTCGACCTGGTCTTCGACCTCGGCCGGACCGACACGGTGCTCGGCTCGGCCGTCGACGCGCTGGCTCGCGCCTGACGCTCCGTAGACTGCCCGGCGTACCAGCGAACACCTGCGAGAGGACACCGATGACCGGCCGCATCCCGCTCCCGTACGACTTCCTGCCGCCGGTGCCGAGGTTCGAGCTGCACAGCGCGGACCTGGTCGACGGGGCCACCATGCCGGACGCGCACGTGTACGGGGCGGGGAACCGGTCGCCGCAGCTGTCCTGGGAGGGCTTCCCGGCGGGCACCCGGTCGTTCGCGGTGACCTGCTACGACCCGGACGCGCCGACCGGCGCCGGCTGGTGGCACTGGCTGGCCGTCGACCTGCCCGCCGACACCACCGAACTGCCGCGCGGCGCCGGGTCGGAGGACGGCGGGCTGCCCGGCGGGGCGTTCCACGTCCGCAACGACTTCCCCGGTCACCGGTACGACGGCGCGGCCCCGCCGCCCGGGCCGGCCCACCGCTACGTGTTCGTGGTGCACGCCCTGGACGTGGCGAACCTCGGCGTGGAGCGCGACACCCCCGCCGCGCAGGTCGGCTTCGCGCTGACCGCGCACGCGCTGGGCCGCGCCCTGCTCACCGTGGAGTACAAGTCCGCCTGACGGCGGGGCGTCAGGCCAGCACCTGGCGGAGGAACGCCTCCAGGTTGGCGACCGTCCGGGCGATCTGGTCCTCCAGCGGGAGCGACTCGTCCGGACGGCTGACCGTCGCCGGGCGGCGGATGCCGCGCACGTACAGCGAACAGGCCAGGTCGGCGCAGAGGTAGGTGCCGACCGAGTTGCCCTCGCGGCCGCGGACGCCCGCCCGGGGAGCGGTCAGCAGCGACACGCCGCTGCCCTGGTGGGCGGTGATGCACGCCGAGCAGACGTTCGTCCTGGTCAGGCTGCGCCGGACGTTCGGCGACCGGAGCGTCACCCCGACCAGGTCTCCGTCGAGCTCGGCGACCAGGTACGCCCGGTCGGGCGCGCCGAGGTCGCGCCAGCCGAGGAAGTCCAGGTCGTCCCAGCGCTGTTCGGCCAGCTCGCGCGGGACGGGCAGCCGTTTGGCCTCGCCCTTCGAGCAGTTGACGAAGGAGGCGCGGATCTCGGGCTCGGTCAAGGCACGCATGGACCGGACGCTAGCGGAGCCGCCCCGGACGTGTCGTCCGGTTTTCCGGCGGTATCAGCCCTTGGCGGCCTTCGCAGCACGCTTGGCCTCCTGCTTGGTGGCGCGGACCTTCAGCAGCGACTCCGGACCGGTGATGTCGGCGACCGAGCGGTGGCAGCCCTCCTCGCCGTACGCACCCGCCGCCTCGCGCCAGCCGGGCGGGCGGACGCCGTACTGCTTGCCGAGCAGCGCCAGGAAGATCTGCGCCTTCTGCGCGCCGAAACCGGGCAGCGCCTTCAACCGGGCCAGCAGGTCCTCGCCGGTGGGGGCGTCGCGCCAGACCGCCTCCGCGTCGCCGTCGTAGTGCTCGACCAGGTGGGCGCAGAGCTGCTGGACCCGCTTGGCCATCGAACCCGGGTAGCGGTGCACGGCCGGCTTCTCGGCGAACAGCGCGGCGAACGCCTCCGGGTCGGCAGCGGCGACGGCGTGCGCGTCCAGGTCGTCCGCGCCCATCCGCTGCGCGATCACCCACGGGCCGCTGAACGCCTTCTCCATCGGCACCTGCTGGTCCAGCAGCATGCCGGTGAGCGCGGCCAGCGGGCTGCGGCCGAGCAGCGCGTCGGCGTCGTCCTGCTGGGCGAGGTGGACGGCGGGGGCCATGACGTGCTCCAGGGGGTCGGGACTCCCATCCTGGCAGCCGGTCCCCGGCGGCGCGTCCCGCAACACACCACCGGCGGAGCGGGCCACACTGGGGGGATGACCCAACAGCGGCGGTTGATCGTGCTGCGGCACGCCAAGGCGGACTGGCCGGACGTGCCGGACGAGCTGCGCCCGCTGGCCGAGCGCGGCCGGGCCGACGCGGCGGCGGCCGGGCGCTGGCTGGCCGCGCACGGGCTGGTGCCGGACCGGGTGCTGTGCTCGACAGCGGTGCGCACCCGGCAGACCTGGGAGCTGGCCGAGCCGGCGCTCGGCGGCGAGCCCGAACTCGTCCTGGAGCCCCGGGCCTACAAGGGCGAGGTGGACGAACTGATCGGCCTGGTGCGGGCGTTGCCGCCGATGGTGCGCACCGCGATGCTGGTCGGGCACCGGCCCGAGGTGCAGGAGCTGGTGCTGGCGCTGGCGGGGGAGAAGGAGAGCGAGCCGCTGGAGCGGCTGCGGGAGAAGTTCGCCACGGCCGGGATCGCGGTCCTCGACGTGCCCGGCGAGTGGAGTCAACTCGTCCCGGGAAGTGCCGAGTTGACCGAGTATGCGGTGCCGCGCGGGTGAGTCGTCGGGCGTGATAGGCATGGGGCATGCGCTTCGACTCCGTGCCCAAGCCGCCCGCCGTGGCCGTCCGCCCGCGTGACGAGCGCGGCTACCCGGTGCCCGCGATCACCCCGTGGGAGGGCGGCCACCCGCAGTTCGGGCTGACCGACTACGAGCGGTCCGCCGCCTGCGCCCGGGAGCGGCTGTGCTCGGTGTGCAACACGCTGATGCCGCGCGGCCCGGTGTGGCGGGTGGTCGGCGGAGAGGAGGCGGCCGCGATCGGCGAGGCGCTGGCGGCCGGCCGGCCGTACCGGAACCTGGCGCCCACCATGGAGGCCCCCGGCCACCGGGCGTGCATGCTGTACGCGACGATGGTCTGCCCGTACCTGGGCCGCCCGAACGCCCGCCGTCAGGTGACGGCCGATCAGCAGGACGCCCCGGACGACCTGACCGCGCACGTGGTGCGCGGCGCCGCCCGGGGTGAGCTGGGCGCCGTGGTGGGCTTCGAGGACTACGAGTTCGCGATCACTCCGAGCCGGGTGCTGTTCCGCTTCATCGACCCGGTGGAGTGGCTGCCGCACGACCTCGCCGAGCAGCAACTCCCCAACCTCCAGCAGGAGTTGGCCCGCCTGGCTCAGGAGCGGTAGGCGGGCAGCCCGACCGTGTCGGTGATCCGGTCGGGCTTACCGCCCTTGGCGGGCATGGTGTAGATGCCGTCCGGGCCGCGGAACGCGATGTTCTTGCCGTCGTGCGAGATCACCGGCTCGGTGTAGTCCACCGAGGCGTCCGGCGTCAGGTCGACCTCCTTGGCGCCCTGCTCGTGCGCCTTGGCGAAGATGTGGGCGTGGCCGCTGACCGAGCGGACGAACACCACCGTGCCGTCGTCGGCCAGCGCGGGCTGCGAACCCTTGGTGATCACACCGCCGTTGGTGCGGGCGATCACGTCGTGGAAGTACACCTGGCCGTCGTTCTTGTTGGCGTACACCGTCGCGCCGGCCTTGCCGGCCGAGTTCGGCCACAGGTTGCCGACGTCCGGGAGCGGCTTCTCGGCCTCGGAGTCGCCGACGTGCAGCGCATCCGGCTTGGCGCCCGCCTTCGCCTCGACGGACAGCAGCTTCAGCGCCTTCTTGTCGTCGGCGGTGAACAGCAGGTAGGTGCCGGCGCCGTGCGGCTCGTCCGGGCCGTACACCTGCCAGGTCGGGTGGGACCAGGTCTCGCCGGACGGGGCCTTGGCGATGACGGTCTTGTGGCTGCCGTCCGGGTCGGAGGTCTCCAGGTTGCCCGCGCCGTCGATGAACGCGGCGTGCTTGCCGTCCGGGGACCAGGCCAGGTCGCGGACCACGGTGCCGAAGTCGACGGACTTGCCGTCCATCAGCACGGTGTTGGTGCCGGTGCTGACGGTGACCTTGGTGCCGGCGGTCTTGTTCAGCTTGCCGCCGGCCGGGGCGGGCGAGCCGCCGGCCGGGCCGGACGGTTCGGCCGCGGACGGGCTGTCAACGGCCTTGCTGGGAGCGGTAGTCGCGCTGGTGTCGCCCTCCGGGTCGCAGGCGGTCAGCAGCAGGGCCGAGCCGGTGGTGACGGCGGCCACCAGCAGGGCCGCGGCGGACCGGCGCAGACGGATGCGTTCGCTCATCGAAGATTCCCCCATGGAACAGATCTACGTGCGGCGGACCGGTCGGTGACCGGGCCGCCGCCATGATGGCATGCGCCTCGTACACATCCTGTCAGCAATCGCCAACATCCTTGCGTCCCAGGGCTGTTGGCGGTGTCGACGCGTCAGTTGCGGGGCCCGGCCCGCGAGTGCGCGGACCGGGCCGGACGGGTGTCAGCCGCGGAACGCGGGCAGGCCCACGGTGTCGCTGACCTTCTTCGGGGTGCCGCCCTTGGCGGGCATGGTGTAGATGCCGTCGGGGGCGCGGAAGGCGATGGTCGCGCCGTCCGGGGAGAAGGTCGGCTCGGTGTAGTCGACGGTGGCCTTCGGCGTGATGTCGCGCTCCGGGCCGTTGTAGCCGCCGGTCTTGGTGAACAGGTGGTCGTGGCCGCCGACGGACCGGACGAACACCAGGTCGCCCTCGTCGGACAGGTCGGGCTGCGAGCCCTTGGAGACGGCCGCGCCCTGCTGGCGCAGGTACTCGTCGCGGAGGTACACCTGGCCGTCGTCCTTGTTGGCGTAGGCAGCGCTGCCGAACCGGCCGCCGGCGTTCAGCCACTGGTTGCCGGTCTCCGGCAGCGGCTTGACGTTGTCGTCGCTGAAGGTGCCCAGGCGGAGCGGCGCCGGGGTGGCGCCGGCCTGCGCGGGGACGCCGAACAGGCGCAGCGCGCCGTGGTCGTCCGCGGTGAACAGCAGGTTGTTCTTGGCCTTGAGGTCACTCAGGGACTCGTTGGCGGTGGGCGTGAACACCTGCCAGGTCGGGTGCGACCAGGTGACGCCCGAGGGGGCCTTGGCGACCAGGACCTTGTGGCTGCCGTCCGGGTCGGCGGTCTCCAGGTTGCCGTTGCCGTCGATGAACGCGGCGTGCTTGCCGTCGGGGGACCACGCGAGGTCGCGGACCACGGTGCCGAAGTCGACGACCTTGCCGTCCATCACCACGTAGCGGGTGCCGTTGCTGATGGTCAGCCCGGTGCCCTTGGTGAGGTTCAGCGCGGCCTTCGTCGGGGTGGCGGAGGGCCGGTCGGCCGGCGCGGAGGCGGAGCTGCTCGGCGAGGCCGGCGCGGACGGGGAGGCGGTGGTCGACGCGGACGCGGACGCCGAGGGCGCGGCGGAGGCGGGCGCGGAGGGGGAGCCGGTCGCGGCGCTCGGCGTGGCGCTGCCGGACTTCGCGGCGTTGGCGTCGGCCGACGGGTCGCAGGCGGTCAGCAGCAGAGCGGAGCCGGCGGTGACCGCGGAGACGAAGGCGACAGCGGCGGAACGGCGGAGGCGGGCGCGCGCGGACATGGATGATTCCCCCTGGAAACAGTGCTCGACGATGGTTTCCGCCCGGTCCGTTCCGCGCTCTGCTGCGCTGCCGTTCGGGCGACGTTCAATAGATTCGCAGTCGGATGACCCCGGCCCGTGCGAGCGCTGTCACCGCCCCGTAACAGGCGTTCGAACCCCGTTTCTCCGTTGGTCCGCCCGGCTGCTGACGGCCCGTCGGGTGGTGGTCGCGCGCGCCGCCGGGAAACCCGTGACCTCGCTGGTTAGCGTGGCAACGCAGGTGGTTCTGCCCGCGGCCGGGCCCTTCGCCGGGCCGCGGATCCCCGATCCCCGACAGCGGAGCGAGAGGCACCATGGCTGCGCAACCCGAAGGCACCCCGGTCTGGGCGGACGCGATGTTCACCGACCTGGAGGGCGCCAAGAGCTTCTACGGCTCAGTGCTGGGCTGGACGTTCGGCGAATCCTCGACCGAGTACGGCAACTACACGCAGGCGTACCGGGACGGCCGGGCGGTGGCCGCGATCGTGCCGCCGATGCCCGGCCAGGGCCCCGGGCAGTCCGCCTGGGTGCTCTACCTGGCCTCGGTCGACGTCGAGGCCACCGCGGAGCGGATCCGGGCGGCCGGCGGCACCCTGCTGCTGGAGCCGATGAAGGTCGGCACGTTCGGCTCGATGGCGCTCGCCAAGGACCCGGGCGGCGTGGTGTTCGGCATCTGGCAGGGCGGCGAGCACACCGGCTTCGCGCTGCGCGACGCGCCCGGCAGCTACGGCTGGGCGGAGGTGTTCACCCGCGACCCGGCCGCCGCCAACACCTTCTTCCCGAAGGTCTTCTCCTACGGGGTGCGGAAGGTCGCCGACACGAACGTCGACTACCGGGTCTTCAGCATCGGCGACACGCCGGTCCTCGGCTCGATGGCCATGACGCCCGAAGTGCCCACGCAGGTACCGTCGTTCATCAGCGTGTACTTCGTGGTCGACGGCTGCGACGCCGCGGTCGCCCGGGTCGCCGAGGCCGGCGGACGGCTGGTGTTCGGACCGATCACCACCCCGTTCGGACGCTTCGCGTCCTTCGTCGACCCGCAGGGCGCGGCGTTCTCGCTGATCGACCCGTCCGCCGCCGAGGGCGAGCCGCCGGCCACCGTGGAGGTGGCCTGAACCGATGGTCACCCCGCTCCCCGACCTCACCGGCGAACGCGCCGACCTGCTGGCCGCGCTCGACCGGCACCGCGGCTTCCTGCGCTACACCGTGCGCGGCCTGACGGACGACCAGGCCCGGCAGCGCCTGACCGTCAGCGAACTCACCCTCGGCGGGCTGATCAAGCACGTCGCCGGGATCGAGGAACGCTGGACGCGGTTCGCGCTCGGCGGCGCGGAGGCGATGCGCTCCGCGGGCGCGCCGTCCGACGCCCAGGCCTGGGCCGACCAGTTCCGGATGCTGCCCGGCGAGAGCCTGGACGTCCTGCTGGAGCGCTACCGGGCGGTCGCCGAACACACCGACGGCCTGGTCGCCACCCTCGACCTGGACGGCGAGCACGCCCTGCCGTCCGCGCCCTGGTTCGAACCCGGCGCGGTGTGGAGCGTGCGCCGGGTCCTGCTGCACATCCTCGCGGAGATCACCCAGCACGCCGGGCACGCCGACATCCTCCGCGAGACCCTGGACGGGCAGCGCACCATGGGCTGAGGCGCCGTCGAACCGCGGTCGTCAGCCGCCGTCCAGGACTTCCCGGTAGTAGGCGATCTTGTCGCGCAGGTGGGTGCGTTGGCGCTCCAGCAGGGCGATCTGCTCGTCGACGGCGGCGTCGTGCCGTTCCAGCAGGGCGATCCGGTCGCGGAGGCTGCCCGGGCCCTCGACCCGGGCGAGTTCGGCGTAGCGGCGCATGTCGGCGATCGGCATGCCGGTGTCGCGCAGGCAGCGCAGGACGCCCAGCCAGGCCAGGTCGTCCGGGGTGAAGCGGCGGTGCCCGCTGGTGGCGCGGGTGATGGCGGTGAGCAGGCCGATCCGCTCGTAGTAGCGCAGGGTGTCGAGGCTGAAGCCCGAGCGTTCGGCGGCCTCGGCCGGGGTGAGCAGCTGCTGAGTCGTCACGACGCCGATTCTGCCCGCCCGTTGGGCACGGCGCAGCGGGTGAAGCGTTCGCCCCAGGCGGCCATCAGCTCGGTGAGCTCGGGCGGGGAGACCACCTGGAAGTCGACGTCCAGCGAGCCGATCGCCATCGCGGGCCAGTCCAGCGACTCGGTGCTCATCACGATCCGGCAGCGGCCCTCGGCCACCTCCTCGACCTGGGCCCAACTGCCGATCCGCTGCCGGACCGTCCCCGCGGGGGCGGCGGCCAGCACCTCGACCCGGTACTGGCGGGCCTGGCCGGTCAGGCCCGCCCGGACGAACTCGGCGGCGTCGGCGGCCGGGAGCGGGCGCGGCCGGAAGTGGGCGCCGGTCGGGACGGGCGCCTCCAGCCGGTCCAGCCGGAACGTCCGCCAGTCCTGCCGGGTGAGGTCGTACGCCACCAGGTACCAGCGCCGTCCCAGCCGGACCAGGTGGTGCGGCTCGGTGTGGCGCTCGCCGGCCCGGCCGTCCGCGGTGCCGTACCGGAAACGCAGCCGCTCGGTGTCGCGGCAGGCCAGCGCGACGGCAGTGAGGGCGTCCGGGTCGATCCGGGCCTCGCCGCCGCCCCGGCCCGGCCAGGCGGCCGGCACCGTGACGGTGCGCAGCGCCTCCACCCGGCGGCGCAGCCGGGCCGGCATCACCTGCACCACCTTCGCCAGCGCCCGCACCGACGCCTCCGCGAGGCCCTCGACCGCGCCGTCGGCCGCCGCCTGCAGCCCGACGGCCAGCGCCACCGCCTCCTCGTCGTCGATCACCAGCGGCGGCAGCGCGGCGCCCGCGGCGAGCTGGTAGCCGCCGTCCACGCCGCGCCGGGCCTCCACCGGGTAGCCGAGCTCGCGCAGCCGGTCGACGTCGCGCCGCAGCGTGCGGGCGGAGACGCCCAGCCGGGCGGAGAGCTCCCCGCCGGGCCAGTAGCGGTGGGACTGGAGCAGGGTGAGCAGCCGCAGGGTGCGGGCACTGGTGTCGGCCATGCTCAGATCCTCCTTTCGATTGCGGCCGGAAACTGACCGCAATGGCTCCTAGTGTGGAGCACGAGCGAGGGAGACACCGCGAAATGGTGCGGAACTCGCTTGCAGGGAACCGATGTTGACGTGCCAGAGAGGCGAGACGATGACCACCGAGACCCCCGTCGGCGAGTACTCCACCACCATCACGGACGAGCGGCCGACCGGTGAGCGGGCCGATCTGCTGGCAGCCCTGCGCCAGGCCCGGTACTTCATGCGGCTGACCACCGAGGGCATGGACGACGAGCAGGCCGGGCGCCGAACCACCGTCAGCGAGCTGTGCCTCGGCGGCCTGATCAAGCACGTCACCGTGACGGAGCGGGTCTGGGCGGCGTTCGTCGAGTTCGGCCCGGCCGCGCTGCCGGACTTCATGAACTTCACCGAGGCCGACTACCGGCGCCGCGCCGAGGAGTTCCGCCTGCTCCCCGGCGAGACGCTGGCCGGCGTGCTGGCCGCGTACGAGGCCGTGGCCGCCGCCACCGACCAGCTGGTGGCGGGCCTCACCGACGCCGACCTGAACACCGGCTACCAGCTGCCCCCGGCCCCCTGGGACCTCAACCCCGAGATCCGGTCGGTCCGCCGCGCCCTGCTGGGCATCATCGCCGAGACCACCCACCACGCCGGGCACGCCGACATCATCCGAGAGGCCATCGACGGGGCGAAGAGCATGGGCTGAGCACCGAACTCCACCGGGCCCGCGCGGTCGACGATCGGTCGGCCGGGCGGGCCCTCGGCGTTCGCGCCGGGAACGCCTCGCGCTCCCGCCTCGGAGCGATCCGAACTGACGAAACGTCAGAATCCTTACGGGGATGGCTTCGAGGTCGTGGAGAAGAGAATGAGGGGCGCGATGAAACTGACCGTACTGGCCGCCACCGGCGGCATCGGCCGGCACCTGCTCGACCAGGCGCTGGAACGCGGGCACGACGTCACCGCGGTGGTGCGCAACCCCGCCAAACTGGGCGAACAGCCCTGGGCACGGGTGGTGCAGGCCGACCTGGCGACCGCCGGGCCGGCCGAACTGCGGGCGGCGGTGGAGGGCGCGGACGCGGTGCTGTCCGGGCTGGGCGCGGTCGGCAAGGCCGGGATCGGAGTGGCCGAGCACGGCACCCGCGCCGTCATCGGCGCGATGCGGCAGACCGGCGTCCGGCGGCTGGTGGTGGTCAGCGCCGCGCCGGTCGGCACCGTGCCGTCCCCCGACCGGCCGCACCCGCCGCGCCACGACCCCGGCGAGGGCCCGGTGCTGCGGTACCTGCTGACACCGCTGGTGAAACGAGTGCTGCGCGCCCACTACGCCGACCTGGCCCGGATGGAGGACGCGGTGCGCGCCAGCACCCTGGACTGGACGGTGGTCCGCCCGCCCCGGCTCACCGACAAGGCCCTCACCCGCGACTACCGGACCGCCCACGGACGGAACGTGCGCGGCGGCGGCAGCGTCTCCCGGGCCGACGTCGCACACTGCATGCTGCGCAGCCTCGACGACCCCGGGACGATCCGACAGGTCCTCGGCATCGCCGACTGAGCGGACGTCGGGGACCACCGCTGCGGTCGGCTCCGGCGACGGCCGCCTAGGGTGAAGGGATGTCTGCTCCTCGTCTGCGCCGGGTGGCCGTGCTGGTCCTGGACGGTGCGAAACCGCTCGACGTCGGGATCCCGGCGCAGGTGTTCTCGACCCGCGCGAGCATGCCCTACGAGGTGCGGGTGTGCGGGGCGGCGCCCGGGCTGGTGGCGGGCGGGGACGGGCTGTCGTACCACGTGGCGCACGGGCTGGAGGCGCTGGAGTGGGCGGAGTCGGTGTTCGTGCCCGGCTACCGCCACCCCGACCGGGACGACCCGCCGGCCGCCGTGGTCGAGGCGCTGTGCGCGGCGCACGCCCGCGGGGCCCGGCTGGCGGCGATCTCCACCGGGGCGTTCGCGCTGGCCGCCACCGGCCTGCTGGACGGCCGCCGGGCCACCACGCACTGGCACTACACCCGGGCGCTGGCCGCGAAGTACCCGCGGGTGCGGGTCGACGAGAACGTGCTGTTCGTGGACGAGGGCAGCGTGCTCACCTCGGCGGGCGCGGCGTCCGGCATCGACCTGTGCCTGCACATGCTGCGCCGCGACCTCGGGGTGGCCGCGTCCAACCACACCGCGCGGCGGCTGGTGGCCGCGCCGTACCGCAGCGGCGGCCAGGCGCAGTACGTGCCGCGCAGCGTGCCCGAGCCGATCGGCGAGCGGTTCGCCGCCACCCGCGAGTGGGCGCTGCACCGGCTGGACGAGCCGCTCACGGTGCGGACGCTGGCCCGGCACGCGGCGGTCTCGCCGCGCACCTTCTCCCGGCGGTTCGTCGAGGACACCGGGTACACGCCGATGCAGTGGGTGCTGCGGGCCCGCGTCGACCTGGCCCGCGAGCTGCTGGAACGCTCCGAGCAGGGGGTGGAGCAGATCGCCGCCGCCACCGGCCTCGGCACCGGCGCCAACCTGCGCACGCACTTCCAGCAGATCCTCGGGACCACGCCGAGCGAGTACCGGCGGACCTTCGCCAAGGGGGAGTGAGAGCGCTTCTCGCCAGTAGGCGGGAAAGCGTTTTCCAGGCCGATCGGGAAAGCGTTTTCCCGTCGCCTCCGGGCATTGGCACGATCCTTGCGAACCATGGCGCGGACGCCACTGCCATCGGCCGGTCCGGCGAGCGAAAGTGGAGGAGTTCACCCAGCGCACAGAAGGGCACCTTCCATGACCCGCATCGCCATCAACGGATTCGGCCGCATCGGCCGCAACGTGCTGCGCGCCCTGCTGGAGCGCGACAGCAAGCTGGAGGTCGTCGCCGTCAACGACCTGACCGAGCCGACCGCGCTCGGCCGGCTGCTGGCCTACGACACCACCTCGGGCCGGCTCGGCCGCCCGGTGACCGTCGAGGGCGACGTCCTGGTGGTGGACGGCCGCCGGATCAAGGTGCTCGCCGAGCGCAACCCCGCCGACCTGCCGTGGGCCGACCTCGGCGTGGACATCGTGCTGGAGGCCACCGGCCGGTTCACCTCCGCCGAGGCCGCCCGGGCCCACCTGGCCGCGGGTGCGAAGAAGGTCCTGGTGTCCGCGCCGTCCGACGGCGCCGACGTCACCCTGGCCTACGGCGTCAACACCGAGGCGTACGACCCGGCCGCGCACACCATCGTCTCCAACGCGTCCTGCACCACCAACGCGCTGGCCCCGCTGGCCGCCGTCCTCGACGAACTGGCCGGCATCGAGCACGGGTTCATGACCACCGTGCACGCCTACACCCAGGAGCAGAACCTCCAGGACGGCCCGCACCGCGACCCGCGCCGGGCCCGCGCCGCCGGCGTCAACATCGTGCCGACCACCACCGGCGCCGCGAAGGCGATCGGCCTGGTGCTGCCGCAGCTGGACGGCAAGCTGTCCGGCGACTCGATCCGGGTGCCCATCCCGGTCGGCTCGATCGTCGAGCTGAACACCACCGTCTCCCGCGACGTCACCCGCGAGGAGGTGCTCGCCGCCTACCGCGAGGCCGCCGGCGGCAAGCTCGCGGGCGTGCTGGAGTACTCCGAGGACCCGCTGGTCTCCTCCGACATCGTCGGCAACCCGGCGTCGTCGATCTTCGACTCGGAGCTCACCCGGGTCGACGGCCGCCACGTCAAGGTGGTCGCCTGGTACGACAACGAGTGGGGCTTCTCGCACCGGGTCATCGACAGCCTGGAGCTGCTCGCCGCGAGCTGACGCCACGGCGAGGGGCCCGCACCGCGACGCGCGGTGCGGGCCCCTCCGCGTGCCGGTGTCAGAGGGCCGGCAGGTCGAACGCGGCGGCGGCGACCCGGTACTGGGCGGAGAACGGGGCGCCCGCGCGGGACGTCGGGGTGAAGGAGTAGACCAGCTCGCGCGAGCCGTCGCGGGTGGCGAAGACGGCGCTGGTGTACCCGGGGCGGCTGCCGGTCTTGCCCCAGAACTCGACGCCGGGGGCGGGGGAGAAGCGCATCAGGCCGGTGCTGAAGCAGGCCCGGCCGGCGGTGGGGCCGATGTCGCAGTGGTCGTTCTGGATGTTCGGGACGTCGGGGACGGCGAACAGTTCGGCCTGCTGGGCGGGCGGCAGCAGCCTGCCGTGCAGCAGCGCGGACATGAAGCGGTCCAGGTCGGGCGCGGTGGAGATCATGCCGCCCTCGGCCCACGGCCAGGGGCTCTGCCGGGTGACGTCCGCCAGGCCGGTGCTGCCGTCCGGGCGGGTGACGGTGAGGACGGCGTGCGCGCTCGGGTTCGGCAGCGCGGTGTCGTCGGCGGCGGGCGCCGAGGTGTGGTGCAGGCCGAGCGGGCGCACGATCCGGGCGCCCAGCTCCTGGGCGAAGGTGTGGCCGGTGACCTGCTCGATCACCAGGCCCGCCAGGTAGTAGTTGACGCCGTTGTACTGCTGGGCGGTGCCCGGGTCGAACTGCTTCGGGTTGGCCATGACCCGCCTGACCACCTCCTGCGGGGTGAAGCCGTCGCTCGCGTGGGCGGCGAACCACTCCGGGGTGCCGTCGTCGGGGAACTGCCCCTGGCCGGTCGGCAGGCCGCTGGTGTGGTTGAGCAACTGCCGCACGGTGACGTCCGGGTAGCCCTTCGGCAGGGTGCCGGGCAGGTACTGCTGCACGGTGCCGTCCAGGTCGACGCGGTGCTCGGCGGCCAGCTGGAGGAGCACGGTGGCGGTGAACACCTTGGAGATGCTGCCGATCCGGAACTCCCCGTCGGCCTTCACCGGCCGCCCGGTGGCCGGGTCGCCGACCCCGGAGGTGCCCGACCAGCGGCCGCCGTTGCCGTCCACCAGCACGACGGCGCTGGTGAGCTGATCGGTCGGCAGGCCCGTGATGGAGGCGCGCAGCGCGGCCGCGTTCGGCGGCGTCGCACCGGCGGCGGGCGCGGCCGCGGCCGTCCCGGCGGTGAGCGCCACCACCAGTGCGCCGATCGCGGCCGTCCCCGCCAGCCCGCGTCCCATGGTCTTCACGCGCATCCCCCGTACTCCTCAACCCTCGTTGCTGCCGTGCCCGTTGACGTACGGAAGTCTGTCGTCCGGGTGCCGCGCGAGGCATCCGGGACGGACCCTGAGCCGCCCCCGAGGTCGGGCCCCGGAGCGGGTCAGGGGCGGTCCACCAGCCGGTGCTGCCAGGCCCAGGCGGCGATCTCGACCCGGTTGCGGGCGCCGAGCTTCTGCTGAACAGCCGTCAGGTGGCTCTTCACGGTGCTGAGCGTGATGAACAGGTCGGCGGCGATCTCCTGGTTGGTGCGGCCCCGGGCGATGGCGCGGACCACCTCGGTCTCCCGGGCGGAGAGCGGGCGGTCGGGCGGAACGGCCGCCGGGGCGGGCGCGGGGGCGAGGCCGCGCAGCAGCCGGAGGGTGAGGGACGGCGAGATCAGCGCGTCGCCGGCGTGCGCGGCGCGGACCGCCTCGATCAGCAGGGCGGGCGCGGCGCCCTTGAGGACGAAGCCGACCGCGCCGGCCCGGAGCGCGCCGTGCACGTACTCGTCGAGGTCGAAGGTGGTGACGACGACCACCCGCAGCGGGTCGGCGACACCGGGGCCGGCCAGCGCCCGGGTGACGTCGATGCCGTCCAGGCCGGGCATCCGGATGTCGACCAGGCAGACGTCGGGGCGCAGCCGCCGGGCGAGTTCGACCGCCGAGGGCCCGTCGGCGGCCTCGCCGACCACGGTGATGTCCTCCTGGTCCTCCAGGATCAGCCGCAGCCCGCCGCGGATCATCGCCTGGTCATCGGCGAGCAGCACGCGAATGGTCACCGGGCACCGCCTGCGGCCGGGGTGCGGGCCGGTGCCGAGCAGCAGGTGGGCAGGTCGGGGGCAGTCACCGGGCACCGCCCGCCGGCATAGGCAGTTCGGCGTGGACGGTCCAGCCCGCGGTGGGGCCGGGGCCGGCGGTGAAGGTGCCGCCGAGAATCCCGAATCCGGCGGACAGCCGGTCCTGGGTACGGGCGGGCAGGTCATTGGCGACCGTGGTCGAGGTTCCGGGCGCGCCGGCGGCAGCGGCGGCGGTGCGGGCCGGTGCCGAGCAGCAGGTGGGCAGGTCGGGGGCGGTCATCGGGCACCGCCCGCCGGTACCGGCAGTTCGGCGTGGACGGTCCAGCCCGCGGTGGGGCCGGGGCCTGCGGTGAAGGTGCCGCCGAGGGCCTCGACGCGTTCGCGCATGCCGAGCAGGCCGAATCCGACGGGGCGCAGGTGGCGGGCGGGGGCGGGCGGGGCGTCGTCGGTGACGGTGACGGTCAGTGCGCCGGGCGCGTGGGCGACGGCGACCTCCGCGGTGCGGGCGTGCGCGGCGTGCCGGGCGACGTTGGTCAGCGACTCCTGGACGATCCGGTGCACAGTGGTGGCGACCTCCGGCGGCCACGGCGTCGCGTCCCGATCGGGGAGCCGCAGCCGGACCGCCGGGCCGTGGCCCTCGAACCGCTCGACCAGGGCGGTGAGTTCGGCCGCGCCGGGGGCGGTGGGCGCCGTCCCCGGGGTGTCGTCGCCGGCGCGCAGCAGGCCGACCACCCGGCGCATCGCGGACAGCGCGTCGGCGCCCGCCGTCTCGATCCCCGCGAGGGTCTCGTCCAACTGCTCGGGGCGCTTGCGGGCGACGATCCGGGCGGCCTGCGCCTGCACCACGACGCCGGTGATGTGGTGCGCCACCAGGTCGTGCAACTCCCGGGCCAGCGCGAGACGTTCGTCCTGCCGGGCGGCCTCTGCGGCGGCCCGGCGGCGGTGGTCCAGTAGACGCAGTCCGAGCCCGGCGGCCAAGGCCAGGGCCCACACCTCGATGCCGACCCGGAACGGGGTGGCCGGGGCCTGCGCGGCCAACAGGCCCGCCGTCATCAGGGCCAGTCCGGCCACGCCGAGGGCCACCGCCGAACGCCACGGCAGGGTCCGCACCGCCGAACCGCCGAGCACCAGCAGCCCCACCACCGCCGCCGCGCCCGGCTCCCCGGGCAGCCCCGTCAGCCGCGCCACCAGCGCCGCCGCACCGGCCACCGCCAGCCCCACGGCCGCGGCGCCCCCGCGATGCCGCTCCCGCCCCAGCGCCAGCGCGCACACCACCGCGCCGGTCGCCGCATCCAGCGCCCACACCCGGCCCTGCGACGCGTACTGCGCCGCCATCACCAGCAGCACCAGGGCGAATCCCGCCCCCAGCACCGCGTTCCCCACCATCGACGTTCGTCTCACGGCCGCCACGCTAGGCGAATCCCCCGCCACCGCGTACCGGCCGAAAGTACGACGCCGCTGCCGCCCGGACCGTACCTTCGGCCGCTGCGGGCCGCTGCCGCCCGGCGGGAACGTGGGGCCATGACCGCAACGACGACCGGTGCCGCGCTGCTCGCGGTGGCCGAGAAGACCGAACGCAGCCCGCTGCTGTACGCCTGGTGGGCCGCGCAGTTGGGCGTACTGATCGCCCTCGGCTGGGGCGGGTACCGCCTGGTCCGGGCCTGGCGGGCGCGGCGCGCCGAGCAGGACGCGGAGGACGGGCAGTGGTGACCGCGGTGCTGGAGACCACCGGGCTCACCAAGCGGTACGGGCGACGAACCGCCCTCGCCGACGTCGAGTTGAGCATTCCGGCGGGCCGGGTGGTCGGCCTGGTCGGGCCCAACGGCGCCGGCAAGTCCACCCTGATGCAGCTCGCCTGCGGACTGATCGGCCCCACCTCCGGGCGGATCCGGGTGCACGGCGCCGAGCCCGGCACCCGCCCCGACCACCTCGCCCGGGTCGGATACGTCGCCCAGGACACCCCCGTCTACCCGGACCTCACCGTCGCCGAGCACCTGCGACTCGGCGCCCGCCTCAACCCGCGCTGGGACCGGGCGCTCGCCGAACGCCGCCTGGCCCGCGCCGAGTTGGACCCCCGGCAGAAGGCCGGCCGGCTGTCCGGCGGGCAGCGCGCCCAACTCGCCCTCACCGTGGCCGCCGCCAAGCGCCCCGACCTGCTGATCCTCGACGAACCCGCCGCCGCCCTCGACCCGCTCTCCCGGCACGCCTTCCTCGACCACCTGATGGAGTCCGTCACCGAACTCGGCGCCACCGCCGTGCTCTCCTCGCACGCCCTGCCCGACGTCGCCCGGGTCTGCGACCACCTGGTGCTGCTCGCCCACGGCCGGGTCCACCTGCACGACGACATCGAGCCGCTGATCGCCCGGCACACCCGGGTGACCGGCCGCGCCGCCGACCTCGACGCCCTGCCGCCCGACGTCACCGTGCTGGCCCGCACCGACCCGTCCGACGGCCCGGCCACCGCCCTGGTCCGCACCGAACGGCCGCTGCCCGCCGACCGCCGGTGGGCCGTCACCGCACCCGACCTGGAAGAACTCGTCCTCGCCCACCTGGCCCGCGCCGCCCGGCCGGGCGGTCCCGCAGCCCCGACCACCCGACCGGAGACCCGCCGATGATCTGGCTGACCTGGCGTCAGTTCCGCGCCCAGGCCCTGCTCGGCCTGGCCGCGCTGCTCCTGCTGGCCGGCTACCTGCTGCTGCTCGGCCTCGACGTCCACCGGGCCCACCAGGACGTCCTCGCGCACTGCGCCGGCCGGGACTGCGCCGGGCCGCTCGGCGCCTTCGCCGACCGCTACCGGCTGCGCGCCGACCTGCTCGGCTACCTGCTGCTGGTGCTGCCCGCCGTGCTCGGCGTGTTCTGCGGCGCCCCGCTGATCGCCCGCGAGTTCGAGGCCGGCACCCACCGGCTGGTGTGGAACCAGAGCATCACCCGCCGCCGCTGGCTGGCCGTCAAGCTCACCGTGGTGGCCGGCGGCTGCACCCTCGCGGTCGCCGCCGCCGCGCTGCTGCTCGGCTGGGCCACCGGCCCCGTCCTCGCCGTCGAGGGCGCCCGCTTCGAACCCGTCGCCTTCGCCTCGCACGGGCTCGCACCCGTCGCCTGCACCGCCTTCGCGTCCGTCCTCGGCACCACCCTCGGCCTCCACCTGCGCCGCACCGTGCCCGCGATGGCCGCCACGCTGGCCGTGCTCACCGCCCTGCAACTGGCCGTCCCGGCCTTCGTCCGGCCGCACTACCAGGCACCCGAGCGGACCAGGGTGCAGCTCACCGCGCCGATCGTCGCCAACCTCAGCAAGATCGGCACCTACGGCGACATCGGCGGCCTGCGGGTCCCCGGCGGACCCTGGGTGATCGACACCAGCGCGATCCTCGACGAGGCCGGCGCCCCCGTCGGACACACCGACTGGTTCCAGGACTGCATGGACCACAGCTCGCTCACCGACCTGCCCCGCTGCCTCGCCGACCACCGGATCCACGTGGAGATCACCCAGCAGCCCGCCGCCCGCTACTGGACCTTCCAGGCCGTGGAGAGCGCCCTGTTCGCCCTGCTCACCGCCGCCACCGCGATCCTCGCCGTACGACGGCTGCGGACCCGCGCCGACTGAACGGAGACCGCCGGAAAACTGCTGACAACCTTTCACCCCGACTCGGGCGTGTGTGCGGTGTGAGTCGAGAAACCGAGGACGACGCCTACGCGGCCTTCGTCGCGGTCGCCTGGCCCCGGCACCTGCGGACGGCCACGCTGATCGCGGGAGACCGCAACCGCGGCGAGGAACTGCTGCAGGACTGCCTGGTCAAGCTGTACGTCCGCTGGCGCCGGGCGGTCGCCGACGATCCGCACGCGTACCTGCGGCGGATGCTCGTCAACGGCCACATCAGCTGGTGGCGCCGCCGACGCCGGGAGACGCTCACCGCCGAGCTCCCGGACCGGCCCGGCACGGCCGGCGACGAGTACGGCGAGACGGACGAACTCCACCGCGCCCTGCGCTCGCTGCCCGCCCGGCAGCGTGCGGTGGTGGTGCTGCGGCATCTGGAGGACCTCTCCGAGAAGGAGACCGCCGCCGTCCTCGGCTGCTCGGTCGGCACCGTCAAGAGCCAGCACTTCCGGGCACTGGCCCGGCTGCGCACCGTCATGTCGAAGGACCGGCCGGAGGGCCGGTCCAGGGATCAGGAGGCAGTCAGCCCATGAGCATCAACGAGAACGAGGACCTGACACAGGCGCTGGAGGTGCTGGCGGACCGTCAGTCCCCGTCCGGACCGCCGCCGACGGCGGAGCTGCTGCGCCGCGGCCGGCTCGGCAGGCGTCGGCGCGCCGCCGTCGTGACGGGCGGGGTCGCGGCGGTCGCGGCGGTCGCGATGGCCGGCGCGTTCGCCGTCGGCATCGGCGGCGGCAGCCCGACGGTCGGCATCGGACCGGCGGCCGGCGCGTCGGGGTCGGCCAAGCCGTCCGACAAGCCGTCCGACAAGCCGTCCGGGACACCGTCCGCCAAGCCGTCCGGCACGCCGTCGGGCAAGCCGTCCGGCACGTCATCGGGTAAGCCGTCGACCGATCCCACGAACTCCAGCCCGTCGGGCAAGCCCTCCGACGCGCCCACGGCCGGTGCGCTCGTCCCGGATCTGCTGGCCGAGCGGGTCCCGGCCGGCTACCGGATCCTCGCCACCTGGAAGGACCCGGGCCCGAAGCCCGGGTCGGGGAAGCCATGGCGGATCGGTGTGGCACACACCATCACCAACGGCCCGCGGACCGGCACCATCCGCATCGAGCTCACCCAGGTGGTCGGCGTGCCGAGCGGATCGACGGACTACAAGCCGACCGCGGACTGCGGTACGGCGCCCGCCTGCACGGTCACCCACCGTCCCGACGGCAGCCTGCTGATGGTGACGCTCCCCGCGGCGGCGGCCGGCCTCCAGGACTGGCAGGCCACCCTGTACAGCACCGACGGCAGCATGGTCACCGCGTCCTCAAGCACCGTCCCCGCCCCGGGTGGGGCGACCGATCTCTACTCGGGCCCGCCGGTCCTCAACGGCGAGCAGCTCACGGCCCTTGCCCTGGACCCGGTCTGGCAGGGCGTCATCAAGCAGCACTAGAGCTGCGACGTACCGGTCCCGGTACAGCTCAGGGGCGCAGCAGCCCCCAGTACAGCGCCCACGGGACGAACACCGCGCCCGAGAGCGCCAGGAGCCCGAGCCGCACCCGGCTGCCGTTCGCCGGGTGGCTCCGGACGGCCGCCGCGACAGTCAGTGCCAAGGCCACCACCGTTGCCACGGACGCCAGTTGGAGAACCGACCAGACCACCGGCCGACCCAGCAGGACCGGTCCGGGCAGGGCGGCTGCCGTGATGGCCATGAACAGCAGGTAGAGCGGGGTGCCGACGACCGCGAACGTACCGGTCAGGGCGGCCCAGCGGGCCGGGCGGGGCACTCCGACGGGGGCGGGGCGGCGGCGCAGTCGGCGGACCGCGCCGACGGACAGGTGGCCGACGAAACCGAGCAGGCAGACGACGGCCGACGCGGCCTGCAGCCACGGCGATTCGTACCAGCCGAGCGGGGCGAGCGGCCGGCTGGCGTGCTCCTGCGCGGGGGCGGCGTCCACCGACACCGGTGGCAGGCCGGCGGCCAGACCGGTGATCCAGCGGGACTCGAAGTCGGCGTAGTCGTCGGGCAGTTGGCTCGGACGGTCGAAGCCGTCGGCGAAGCTACGGCGGAGATTGTGGCGGACGTCCGGGACGTTGCGGATCGTGTAGTGGCGGTTGCCTGCGCGGTCCAACGCGTCCCGGACGATCCGTTCGCTCTCGGCGGGCACGGCCTCGCGGTCCAGTGTTCCCCACTCGGCCAGCACCGGCAGTCGGAGCCGCTCCCAGGCGGGCACCGGGTCGTAGTCGGCCTCCGGGAAGAGTCCGGCGGCGGACAGCTCCCGGATCAGCGTGCTCTGCATGGTCGGCGCCAGCGAGCCGCCGATGCCCGCGTGGCGGAGGAACTCCCCGTAGGCCCAGGCCTGTTGGCGGGCCGGGCTGAGGCCGACCGCGCCGGCGGTCACCACGAAGGACACCTCGGAGGTCCGTCCGGCGGCCAGTGTGGCCACCCAGGCCCCCTCCGACAGGCCCCACAGGCCGACCCGGTTCGGGTCGATCTCGGGCCGGGAGTGCAGGAGTTGGACGGCGGCGAGGGCGTCGTCGGCCAGCCGGTCGTAGTCCCGGCTCAGGGTCGAGTAGCCGGCGGTCCGCTTGTCCCAGATCAGCGTCGGGACGCCGTGCGCCGCGTACGCCTCGGCGGCGGGCCGGAGTTCGTCCATGGCGACCGGGCCGGCCCCGGCGATCATCGCCAGTCCGGGGGCGCCGCTCGCGCCCTGCGGGGCGACCAGTTCGCCGTGCAGTCGGGTGCCGTCGGCGCTGGTGAACTCGACGGCGGTGTGGGCGAGTCGGGAGCCGGCGTCGGCCGGGGCGGCGGCCGCGGGGGTGGCCGCCGGGAGGGCGAGCAGGAGTGCGACCAACCCCAGCAGTGCTGTTCTGTGCCGGTGTCCCATGGCGTGCTCTCCCCGTGATCGAAGGCGGTCGGTCGCTCCACCCTGTCCGATCGCGTGCCGCCGCGGGATGGGGTCGCCACCCGGATCGGCAGGGGGGACAACCCCCGGATGCACCAGCGGAGCTGACGTGACGTCAGCTCCGCCGGGAGTGGTGCGGGTTACTCGGACTCGCGGTCGAACTGCGAGCGGGACCAGACGTAGCCGAGCACGGTGAGGGCGGCGCACCACAGCAGGGCGATCCACCAGTTGTTGCCGATCGGGGTGCCGAGCAGCAGGCCGCGCAGGGTCTCGATGGCGGGGGTGAACGGCTGGTACTGGGCGATCGGCTGGAACCAGCCGGGCATCGAGTGCAGTGGGACGAACGCGCTGGAGATCAGCGGCAGCACGATCAGCGGCAGTGCGCTGTTGCTGGCGGCCTCCGCGTTCGGGCTGCCGAGGCCCATGCCGACGGCGATCCAGGTGAGGGCGAGCGCGACCAGCACCAGCAGGCCGAACGCGGCCAGCCACTCCAGCAGGGTGGCGTCGTGCGAGCGGAAGCCGACGGCGACACCGACCGCGCCGACCAGCAGCACGCTCAGCACCGACTGCAGCACACTGCCGATCACCCGGCCGAACAGCACCGACCCGCGGTGGATCGCCATGGTGCGGAACCGGGCGACGATGCCCTCGTTCATGTCGGTGGCCATCGAGACGGCGGTGCCGATCACGGTGGAGCCGATGGTCATCATCAGGATGCCGGGCACCAGGTAGGCGACGTAGGCGGCGCGGCCGGCCCCGCCGCTCATCGCGTTGCCGAAGACGTAGACGAACAGCAGGAGCAGCATCACCGGGGTGAGCAGCAGGTTCAGGGTCAGCGACGGGTAGCGCCGGGCGTGCAGCAGGTTGCGCCGCAGCATGGTGGACGAGTCGCGGACGGCAAGGGCGAACGAGCTCATCGGGCGGCCTCCTCGGCGGAACCGGCCGCGACGGCCGGGACAGTGGACGGGGTGGACGGGGCGGACTGGTGGGGGACGGCCGGGGCGCCGGTCAGGGCGAAGAACACGTCGTCCAGGTCGGGGGTGTGCACGGTCAGCGACTCGGCCTCGACGCCCGCGGCGTCCAGCCGGTCGAGCACCGAGCGCAGCGCACGCTGGCTGCCGTCGCTGGGGACCAGCAGGGTCAGCGACTCGTCGTCGCGGGCGCCCTCGGGGAGGGCGTCGGCGGCGGACCGGTACGCCGCCGGGTCGGTGAAGCGGAGTCGGACGTGGCCGCCCGGGACGAGCCGCTTGAGCTCCTCGGCGGTGCCTTCGGCGGCGATCACGCCGTTGTGCAGGACGGCGATGCGGTCGGCGAGTTCGTCGGCCTCCTCCAGGTACTGGGTGGTGAGGAAGACGGTGACGCCGCCGGTGACCAGCTCCCTGATGATCTGCCACATGCCGTGCCGGCTTCGGGGGTCGAGGCCGGTGGTCGGCTCGTCCAGGAAGATGATCCGTGGGTTGCCGACCAGGGTCATCGCGATGTCCAGGCGGCGCTTCATGCCGCCGGAGTAGGTGGAGGCGGGCTTCTTCGCGGCCTCGGTGAGATCGAAGCGGGCCAGCAGGTCGGCGGCGACCCGGCGGCCCTCCGCCTTGGGCAGGTGGTGCAGGTCCGCCATCAGCAGCATGTTCTCCTCGCCGGTGATCAGCCCGTCGACGGCGGAGAACTGGCCGGTGACGCCGATCGCGGCGCGCACCGCCTGCGGGGCGGCGGCCAGGTCGTGCCCGCCGATCCGGATCGGCCCGCTGCCCCGGCCGGCCCGGACGAGGGTGGAGAGGATCTTGACGGCGGTGGTCTTGCCGGCCCCGTTCGGGCCGAGCAGGGCGAAGACGGTCCCTTCCGGGACGGACAGGTCGACACCGTCGAGGACGGTCTTGTCCCCGTAGGACTTGCGCAGCCCCTGTGCCGCGATGGCCAGGCCGGTCATGGGAGAACTCCTTCTACAGCGGGGCGGGTTGGTGCCGGAGGGGGCCGCCGCCGGGCGGCGGCCGTGCGGTGCGGGGCGGTGCGAGGTGGCGCGCCGTGCGGTGCGGGGTGGTGCCGTGCGGTGCGGCGGTCAGACGGTGCGGGCGGTGATGTCGCCGTTGGAGGTGGTGGCGCGGATGGTCACCGCGGGCACGTCGTCCGCGTTGCGCAGTGCGTTGTGGATGCGGCCGTAGGAGGTGCCGGCGTCCAGCGACGCGGAGACGCCTCGGGCGGCGCCGACGGTGATCGAACCGGACTGGGTGGTGAGCACCAGGTCGCCGCGGACCGCCTCGTTGACGGTGAGGTCGCCGCGCTGGGTGTCGAGCCGGGCCGACCCGGTGAGGCGGCCGACCTCGATGCTGCCGTCCTGCAGGACGAATCGGCCGCCGGCCGCCTCGTCGACCTTGACCGGGCCCCGGGCGCTCTCGAAGGCGACCTCGCCGAGCCGTCCGACGCCGCGCAGGTCGGCGTCGGCGGCCTTCGCCTCGATCCGCGAGCCGCTCGGCAGCTGGACGGTCACTTCCAGCGCGCCGGTCGGACCGATCAGACGGTGGTTCGCGTCGGCGGTGACGATCCGCAGCACCCCGTCGGCGAGGACCACCTCGGTCTGCTCGGCGGCCTTCACGTCACGGCTCTTCGACGGGTTCGAGGGGAGCACCTCGACGACGGTGTCGGTGCGGTCGGCGGCGATCAGGCGGAGGTGGCCGGCCGGGATGTCGATGACGGCGGTGATGGCGGTGGGGGTGGCGAACTTCTGCATCGTGGACTCCTTGCGCGCTTCGTTTCTGATGATGGAAACGCTACGTTGCGTTCAAGGAGTTGGCAACGCAGTTGTTGCAATCAAATGGCATCAATGCAGGTGGGAGGCAATAAATCGTTGCAATGGAGAGCTTGATAACGCAACGTCAGGGCGATAGTCGTTGCAATGAAATGGGGGTGAACGCTATGCTGGGGGCGCACCGTGTACGCCGACGAAGGAGACCGCGATGCCGGGAGGCAGGCTCACCCAGCAGGAACGCCAGCAGATCGCGCTGGGACTGGTCGAGGACCTCGCGTACGCCGAGATCGCCCGCCGCCTCGACCGGCCGACCTCGACCGTCACCCGCGAGGTCATGCGCAACGGCGGCCCGGGCGGCTACCGGGCCGACCTCGCCCACCGCGCCACCGAGCACCGCGCCCAGCGCCGCTCGGCCCTGCCGCGCGACCCGTACGCCGACCGGCCCGCCGACGGGCGCGACCCGGACGCGGTGCGCGCCTACGAGGAGACCGTCACCACGGTCTTCATGCACTCCGGCATGAGCCGGATGCCCGCCCGGGTGCTGGCCGCCCTGATGGTCACCGACGAAGGCGTCCTCTCCGCGGCCGAACTCGCCCAGCGCCTCCAGGTCAGCCCGGCGTCCATCTCCAAGGCGGTCGCCTTCCTGGACGAGCAGACCATGATCCGTCGCGAGCGCGACGACCGCCGGCGCGAGCGGTACGTGATCGACGACGACATCTGGTACCAGGCCACCATCGCCAGCGCCCGCGCCAACGCCGCCGTGGTCGCCACCGTCCGCGAGGGCGTTCCCGTGCTCGGCCCGGGCACCCCGGCCGCAGCCCGGCTGGAGAACATCGCGCGGTTCCTCGACTTCGTCTCCGACGGGCTGTTCCGGATGGCCGAGCAGGCCCGCGAGATCCTCTACGTCAAGCCCGAGGCGGAGGCCGACGACGCCGCCGGCGCCGCCGCAGCGCCCGAGCGCGGGGCCGACGGCGGCAAGAGCTGAACTGCCCTGCTCTGTCCGGCCGTTGGCCGGGCCGGGCGGCGTCGTCCAGCAGTCCTCAGCGGTCGAACAGCTCCGCGAAGGTGACCGGCTCCGCGCGCGGCGGCAGCACCCGGTGCAGCACGAGCGCGTGGACCTCCGGGTCCGGGTCGGCGGTGCCGTCGGACAGGACGCGCAGGCGGTAGTCGCGGTCGGACGCGTCCAGAACGGTGGACAGGACGGCGCCGCCGGTGGTGAGGCCCGCGACGATCAGGGCGTCGATGCCGCGGGCGCGCAGCCGCCGGTCCAGGTCGGTGCCGGACAGCGCGGAGACGCGGGTCTTGCGAGCCACCAAGTCGCCTTCGCGCGGGGCCAGTTGCGGGTGGAAGGCGGTAGCCGGGTCCTCGTGGTGCAGGGCGCGGTGCCGGGCGACCGCCGCGAACACGGCGTTGCCGGCGGGGACGGCCGCCCAGTCGTCCTCGGTGAACGCGGTCCGCACGTGGGCCACCGTGCCGCCCCTCGCGCGGGTCGCGGCGACGGCCCGCTCCAGGCGGTCGAGCAGCGGCCCGGTGTCGGGCAGGGCGGACAGGACGGCGGGCTGGCAGTCCAGCAGGAGCAGCGCGGTGTTCCGCACGGTGGTGTCCTCACTCTCGGCGGGGCTGGTCAGGCGCGGCTGTCGAGCAGCGCGGGCGGGTGCGGCGCCGGTTCGCGGCGGGGGAGCAGCAGCGGGGTGCCCAGGGCGAGCAGCCCGGCGACGGTGAGGGTGGTGCGCGGGCCGGTCAGGTCGGCGAGCAGGCCGCCGAGCGCGGTGAGGACGGCGATGGCGCCCTGCTGGCCGATCGACCAGGCCGTCAGGGTGCGGGCGACCAGGTGCTGCGGGGTGCGTTCCAGCCGGTAGGTGGCGAGCACCGGCGTGAACAGGCTCATGTTCACGATGATCGCCAGCTCGACGGCCATCACCGTGACCAGCCCGACCACGCCGGGCCGGACGAAGACCAGTCCGATCAGCCAGATCGCGCGCAGCGTGCCGACCGTCCGGAACACCCACGCCCGCCCGTACCGCGCCACCACCCGTCGGGCCAGCCGGGAGCCGACCAGCCCGCCCAGGCACGGGGCGGCGAACGCCAGGCCGTACTGCCAGGCGGGGAAGTGGAGTTGGCGCAGCAGCAGGACGGCCAGCACCGGTTCGGTGGCCATGATCAGGCCGGACACCAGCAGGTTGTTCAGGTACAGCGCGCGCAGCCCGGGGTCGCCGAACAGGTGCCGCCAGCCGTCGAGGAGCGATCCGGTCCGCCCTGCGCTCCGGGGCTGCGGCGCCTCCTCCCGGTCGCGGATCGCCGCCAGGCCGAGCGCCGAGAGCAGGTAGCTGCCCGCGTCCGCCAGCACCGTGCTGACCGGTCCGAACACGCCGATCGCGGCCCCGCCGAGCGGCGGCCCGATCGCGATCGAACTCCAGTTGGTCGACTCGAAACGGGCGTTGGCGACCAGCAGGTCGTCCGGCCGGACCAGTGCCTTCAGGTACGCGCCACTGGCCGCGCCGAACGCGATCTTCGCCGCGGCGACCACCGCCGACACCGCGAACAGCTGGCCGAACCCGAGCACCCCGAACGCGTACGCGAGCGGGATCGACGCCATCGCGGCGAACCGCACCAGGTCGGCCGCGACCATCACCGGCCGCTTGCGCCGGAACTCCACCCACGGCGCGAGCGGCACCGCCAGCAGCGCCCCCACCGCCGGGCCCACCGCCGACAGCGCCGACACCTCGGCCGGGCCGGCGTGCAGCACCAGCACCGCGATCAGCGGCAGCGCCCCGAACCCCAGCCCCGACCCGTACGCGCTCACCGCGTACGACGCCCACAGCCACCCGAACTGCCGCCCCAAGGGACGTCGCCTGCCCACCCTGCCCCCTGCCCTGCACAAAGCCGCGTTGACCAGGCAGAGCAAACCGGGCTGCCGAGCCGCAGGTCAAACAACCGTCGCAGGCCGAACGCACAACCAGTGGTTGTTCACTAAGGTGGGTCGGCGTGGACCTCGAAGCCGTACGCACCTACCTCGCCGTCGCCGAGGCGGGCCAGTTCCAGAAGGCCGCCGTCGACCTGGCGATCACCCAGCAGGCCGTCTCCAAGCGCATCGCCGCCCTCGAACGCGACCTCGGGGTGCGGCTGTTCACCCGCACCCCGCGGGGCGCCGAGACCACCATCGACGGCCAGGCGTTCCTGCCGCACGCCCGCGAGCTGCTGCGGGTCGCCGACCGGGCCGTCGCCTCCGTGCACACCGCTCGCCGCCCCCTGCGGGTGGACGTGATCAACCTGCGCGGCGCCGCCTCCGGACTGCTGCGCGACTTCCACCGCACCCACCCCGGGATCGAACTCGACGTGGTGAAGCTGCTGGACATCGACGAGGCCGTCCGCGCCGTCCGGTCCGGCGCCATCGACGCCACCTTCCGCGCCGTCGCCGCCCCCGGCCGGCCGCTGCCCGACGACCTGCTCTCCGCCCGGGTGATCGACGAACAGCTCCAGCTGCTCACCGGCCCGGCCCACGCCCTGGCCGGGGCCCGTTCGGTGACGCCGCGTCAACTCGTCGGCCACCGGATCTGGATGCCGGGGATCCTCCCCGGCTCCGAGTGGGCGGCCTACTACGACGACCTGGTTGCCGAGTTCGGCCTCACCATCGAGGCCGCCGGCCCCAACTTCGGCTCCGACGCCCTGCTCGACACCGTCGCCGACACCCCGGCGCTGGCCACCTTCCTGAGCGACGGCACCCGCCTGGTCTGGCCGGCGAGCCACGGCCTGCGCCGGATCCCGCTCACCGATCCGACCCCGGTCTACCCGCACTCCCTGGTGTGGCACCGCGACAACCCGCACCCGGCGCTGGCCGCCCTGCGCGCGCACCTGGCCGCCACCAGGGCCGCCCACGACGCCCCCGGCACCTGGACGCCCGCCTGGGTGCACCGGGACTGACGGCCGCTCAGAGCAGCGCGCGCAGGAAGGCCTCGAACGCGGCCGGCGCCGACAGCATCGGATAGTGGTCCGCCCCCGGCAGCACCGTCAGCTCCGCGTCCGGCGCCTGCGCGGCCAGCCGCCGGGCCCACAGCCGGGTACTGGCCAGGTCGTGGCCGCCGACCAGGACGCTGACGGGGACGGCGAGTTCGGCGAACCGGGTGTTGACGGGCGGGTCCGGCTCGCGACCGAGGTACTCCTCGTCCGGCAGCGTGACCCAGTGCGAGTTCGCCACCTCCAGGCCGATCATCAGCCGCCGCTGGTCCGGCCCGAGCGCCGAACCCCACGCGTCGACGTCCACCGCCGCCGAGGCGTGCAGCCCCTCGGCCGCCCTGACCTCCGCGATCCGTGCGAACAGCGCCAGCAGCTCGGGGCGGGAGGCCGCCTCCTCCGCGTTCGGTTCGGGGAACGCCCCGAACGTGCCGCCCACGGCCACCACCCGGTCCACCCGCTCCGGGTACCGGTGCGCGAACGCCAGCGCGCGCCGCGCCCCGTCCGAGACGCCCACCAGCAGCGCGTCCGTCACCCCGGCCGCGTCGAACACCGCCGCGATGTCCTCGACCTCGCTGTACGGCTCCGTCCCCGCCGAGGACAGGCCGGTGTCGCGGTAGTCGAAGGTCGTCACCCGGGCCGCCCTGGCCAGCCACGGGAGCGTCGACCCCCACATCCGCAGGTCCGCCGCACCCGCGTTGCACAGCACCACGTCCCGGCCGGCGCCGACCGTCCGGCAGTGCAGGTAACCGCCGGGAACCTCAACGTACTTCGCCCTATGATCGTCCATCAGCATGCCCGAACTGTCGCAACGCCCGTCGGCTGCGGGGGAGCTGTGAGGCCGTGGGCCTCATAGCGACAAAACGCCCACCGGGCCCGCACCGAGGGGAGACGCCCGTGATCGAACTCGTCCTCGACGTCTCCGACCTGGCCCGGACCAGCTTCAGCATCTCGCCGCTGGAACAGCTCCTGATCGGCTCCCTCGCCGTCTCCGCGCACCGCCGCACCGGTCCGAGAGGCCGCTGGTGGCGGCGCATCCGCACCCGTGTCCCGCACCGCGCCGCACCGCTGCTCGACCTGCTCGCCGCCAGCCCGCGCGGCGTCCCCGACTTCCTGCTCGCCGACAGCACCGCCTACCTGCGCGGCTTCGCCGACGAACTCGACAGCGTGCTGACCGCCGACGACGACCGCATCCGCACCGAGCTCGACCACTGCTACGACCGCACCGCACCACCCGTCGTCCAGCGCCTGCGCGAGGACGGCGCCCGCGCGCTGCGGCCCGTGGTGAACGCCGCCGCCGCCCTCTACCGGGAGTGCCTGGCCCCCGAATGGCGCGACCTGCACCGCACCCTCGACGCCGAAGTCCGTTGCCACGCACAGGCGGTGGCGACGGACGGCCCCGCCGCGATGCTCGACCGCCTGCACCCCCGGCTCGGCTGGCACGACACCGGCACCCTCACCGTCGACCGCCCCGGCCCGACGGTCCGTCACCGACTCGCCGGCCGCGGACTGCAGCTCCACCCCAACCTGTTCCTCGACAAGTGCGCCGTCCTGCACCCGCCCGGCCGCCCCGCCGCGCTGCTGCATCCCGCAGCCCGCCCCGCCCGGCCCGCCGACGCCCCCGACGGCCTGCTCGCCCTGCTCGGCCCGGCCCGCACCCGCGCCCTCCGCGCCATCGCCCAAGGCCCCTGCACCACCACCGAGTTGGCCGCCGCCCTCGGCATCGCCCCGCCGTCCGCCTCCCCCCACACCAACGCCCTGCGCGCCGCCGCCCTGATCACCACCGCCCGTCAGGGCCGCCGGGTCCAGCACACCCTCACCCCGCTCGGGCACGCCCTGCTCACGGCCAACCCCGCGAGTTGAGGGCTCACCCTGTCCGCGCGCCGGGTGATTCGTATACAGTCCACCGTCGAAGGGGGTGGGCGTCATGCTTCGCAGATCGACGGTCGTCCGGCACGCCACCGGGCTGGGCGCGGCGGCGGGGGCCGTGCCGTACCTGTTCATCGGCGCGGGCGTCGCGATGTCCTTCAGGCACGGGACCGGGCCCGGGCTCGCGACCGTCGGGTTCGGCCTGGTCACGGGGGCGTTGCCGGGTCTGGCGGCCGGGGTCTCGCTGGCCGCGAGCCGAAAGGGTGCGCGCACCAGGCGGTGGCCCGTGCGGGCGTCCCTGGTGGCGGGGGCGGTGTTCTTCCTGGAGAGCGAGCTCGTGCTGGGCCTCACCCGCGGCCCCGCCTTCGTCCTCCTGGTGCTGTTCGGCACCCCCGTGGCCATGATGGTCGCCGCGGCGGCGGCCGCGGTCATGGCGCGCAAGGCCGGTGAGTTCGCCTGGGTCGGTCCCGAGGAGTACGAGCTCTACTACCGGCTCGACCGGGCCAGGGCCCGCCGCAGGGCCGGCGCGTAGGCGTTGAGGTAGGCGAGCACCGCCAGGACGCGGCGGTTGCTGTCGCTGTCCGGGGGCAGGCGGAGCTTCACGAAGATGTTCGAGATGTGCTTGGCCGCCGCGCCCTCGGTGCTCGGTGACGAACAGGCGCTGGGCGATGGCGGTGTTGGAGCAGTCCTCGGCCATCAGCTCCAGGACTTCGCGCTCCCGGGCGCTCAGCGTGCCGAGCGGGCGGTCGCGGGAGTGACTGGCCATCAGCTGGTAGACCACGGCCGGATCCATCGCGGTGCCGCCGGCGGCGAACCGGCGGATCGCGTCGACGAACTGCCCGTTGTCGAAGATGCTGTCCTTGAGCAGGTGGCCGATGCCGCCGGTGCCCGTCGTCGTCCCACGCCCCGAGCCGGGTCATCCGTGCCGCCACCGCCGCGGCGGACGGCCGGTGCAGCTCGCCGGCGAACCGGCCGTCCGCGAGGAGGACCACCCGGTCCGCGTACGACGCGGCCACCGGATCGTGGGTGACCATCACCAGCGTCTCTGCCCGCCGACCTCCACCGACTCGCGCAGCAGCCCGAGCACCGCCGCCGTCCGGGTGTCCAGCGCACCCGTCGGCTCGTCCGCGAAGACCACCGCCGGCCCGGTCACGCACCTCGCGCGAACACGTGACCAACGCCAGGAACTGCGGCCGACCGGCGCACTGGCATTCCCCGGCGTCCGCGAAGTAGAGATTTCTCCACCTCCCCCGGCTTCGGAGCAGGCGGCGGCCAGGCGAAGGCGGGCGCCCACCGCTCGGCGCCGAACCCGCCGCCCGGCACTCGCCGAACCTCCAACGCGCCCGCCCCGCCGAAGTGGAGGCGACGTCACGCCCCGCCCGCAAGGTCGCGCAGCGTCGCCTCGGCCTTCGGGGTCGGGGTGAGCGGACCGCTTCCGGTCGTCCACACGGCCTGGACGTCCAGGCGGCGCAGGCGCCAGCCGTCCGGGGTGCGGACCGCCTCGCCGGTGAAGGTGCCGCCGACGTCGAAGTGGCCGCCGGGGTCCTCGCCGCGGGCCCGCTGGGTGGTGGCGAGATGGACGTGGGTCATGAGGGCGTTCCAGCGCACCGCGGCCCGGTCGCCGTCCAGGTCGATCAGGTAGTTGGCGCCGACGTGCTGAGTCCGCTCGAACTTTCCGAGCGTGACCTGCTCGGCCTCGGCCAGCCCCGCGATCCCCTCGTGCTGCCCCACCGGCGTGCTGATCCGCACGTCGGACGTGAAGTACCGCCGCGCCCAGGCCTCGTCGAACCGGCCGCCGCCCCGGGGCACCGTGTCGAGACTGATCAGATAGCCGTCGATGAGCCCGGTGATCTCGGCGCGATCGGTCAGCACCCCGACCCGCCGCTCCAGAGCGGCGAACGCCTCCGTGCTGATGGTCATGTCGTGACTCCCCGGGTCGCGCGGCCAGTCGCGGCCGACCGGCCGCGTGGCACCGAGGCTAGAACCTCAAGCCCACTTGAGATCAAGACCTCGTCCGCCGACGCTCAGCCGCGCACGTGCAGCCCGAACCCCGTGCGGCCCGCGGGCTCCAGCCCCTCCTTCAGCTGCAGCGACGGGAGCTCGTAGTCGCCGAAGTTCTGCCGGCGGAACGCGATCGGCTCGGTCGACTCCAGCGTGAGCAGACGCTGCTCCCAGGCCTCGGCGACGGCGGGGTAGTCCTCGTCGGTCATCCGGTCGGCGCCGTACAGCACGAACGGCGGCAGCACCTCGACGCCCGGGTAGTAGAGGATCCCGTGCTGGAACGGGAACAGCAGATCGTCGATCGGGCCGTTGATCCCGCGCGCCGCGTAGTGCGACTCCGGGCCGCCGACGGTCACCGACAGCAGCGCCCGCCGGCCCGCGAGAGTGCCCTCGCCGAAGCGCTCGCCGTACTTGGCGGCGCTGTGCTCGCCGACCCCGTACGCGAAGCGGTACGTGAACACCCGGTCCACCCAGCCCTTGAGGATCGCGGGCATCGCGTACCACCACAGCGGGAACTGGAAGACGATCGTGTCCGCCCACAGCAGCTTCTCCTGCTCGGCGCGCACGTCCGGCGAGAGCGCCCCCGTCTCGAACGCCCGCCCCGAGTCCAGCGCGACCTTCAACGGACTCGACGCCTCCGGGCCGTAGTCCGCGGCGTCCACGACGGCCTTCCAGTTCATCGCGTACAGGTCGCTCACCCGCACCTCGTGCCCGGCGCCCTCCAAGGTGGACACCGCGAGGTCCTTCAGCGAACCGTTGAGCGACCTCGGCTCCGGGTGGGCATGGACGATCAGCGTCTTCACAGCGGGACTCCCTCTCCAACGGATCGAACGCCTCCGATCCTGGCCGCCGCAACGCCCGGCGTTCAGGGGCTCCTCGTCCGTCGGACCGGACTTCCTGGTACTGACAGGGCCACTCTCAACCGCACCGACCGCGGCCATACTGACCGGCATGGACGATCTCGCGGGCTTCCTGCGGACCAGGCGCTCCCGGGTCGACCCGGCCGCCGCCGGCATCCCCACCGACCGCCGCCGCCGGGTCGACGGGCTCCGCCGCGAAGAGGTCGCCCACCTGTCCGGCGTCAGCGTCGACTACTACGTCCGCCTGGAACAGGGCCGCGCCACCCAGCCCTCCGAGCAGGTGCTCGACGCACTCGGCCGGGTCCTCGACCTCGACGACACCGAACGCGAACACCTCTACCGCCTCGCCCGGCAACGCCGCCGTCCCGCGAAGGCCCCGGCCACCCGGATCCGCCCCGAACTCCTGCGCGTCCTCGACCTGGTCCCCGACGCCCCCGCGCTGATCATCAACCACCGCCTGGACGTCCTCGCCACGAACCGGCTCGCCGCCCTCCTCCTCGGCCGCACCGCCCCCGGCCTCAACACGGCCCGCCACATCTTCCTCGACGAAGCCGAACGCGGCCTCTACGCCGACTGGGAAAGCTGCACCCTCGACGTCGTCGGCCACCTCCGCCTGGCCGCCGGCCAGTACCCCGACGACCCCCGCCTCGCCTCCCTCATCGGCGAACTCGCCATGGGCAGCGAACGCTTCCGCCGCCTCTGGGCCCGCGCCGACGTCCGCGCCCGCACCCACGGCCGCAAGGCCTACCACCACCCCCTGGTCGGCCCCCTCGAACTCCACCAGGAGAACTTCGCGCTCCCCGACGAATCCGGCCTCGAACTCCTCGTCCTCTCCGCACCCCCGGGCACCCCCACCGCCGACGGCCTCCGCCTCCTCGCCCGCCTGGCGACGGACGCCGGCACCGCACAGCAGCCGGTGGTCCCCCGACTCTCCTGAGCGTCGTGCGCCTCGACCGGAGTCACGGGCCTCACCGCGGGCGGCGAGATCGCGCCGGGCTCGCGCCTACCGGCTGTGCGCCCGGGACTTGGCGCCGCCCGAGCCGTCGGCGGTCGGGCGGGTGCGGGGGGCGGAGGCCGGGCGGCCGTAGCGGTTCCGGCCGGTGGAGCGGTTGTGACGGGGCCGCTCGACGACGGGGTCGGGGATCGTGACGGGCACGCCGGTGGGGACGCGGGCACCGGTGATCCGGGTGAGTTCCTCGTCGCCGGCCCGGACCGTGGTGGTGACGGGGGTGATGCCGGCCGTGGACATCATTCGGGCGGTCCCGCGGCGCTGGTTGGGGAGGACCAGCGTGACGACGGTGCCGGACTCGCCGGCCCGGGCGGTGCGTCCGCCGCGGTGCAGGTAGTCCTTGTGGTCTGCGGGCGGGTCCAGGTTGACGACCAGGTCGAGGCCGTCGATGTGGATGCCCCGGGCGGCGACGTCGGTCGCGACGAGCGCGGCCACCTGACCGGTGCGGAACTGCTCCAGGGTGCGGGTGCGCTGCGGCTGGGACTTGCCCCCGTGCAGGGCCGCGGCCTTCACACCGCTCGCCAGCAGGGTCTCGACCAGCCGGTCCGCGCCGCTCTTGGTGTCGATGAACATGATCACCCTGCCGTCGCGGGAGGCGATGTGGGCGATCGTGGCGGTCTTGTCGTAGTTCTGCACGTGCAGCACGTGGTGCTCCATCGTGCTGACCGCTCCCGCGGACGGATCCACCGAGTGCGTGACCGGGTCCTTCAGGAAACGCCGCACCAGGCTGTCGACGTTGCGGTCCAGGGTGGCGGAGAACAGCATCGTCTGGCCGCCCTCGGCGACCTGTTCGAGGAGCGCGGTGACATCGGGCAGGAAGCCCATGTCGGTCATCTGGTCGGCTTCGTCGAGGACGGTGATGCCGACCTGGTCCAGGCGGCACAGCCTGCGCTCGATCAGGTCCCCCAGCCGCCCGGGCGTGGCCACCACGATCTCCGCACCGCGGTTCAGCACCTGCGCCTGGCGGCGGACCGGCACCCCGCCGACCACGGTGGCCATCCGCAGGCGCGCCGCGTGGGCGTACGGGGTGAGGGCTTCGGTGACCTGCTGGGCGAGCTCGCGGGTGGGGACCAGGACCAGCGCGAGCGGGCACCGCGGCTCGGCCTGCTGCCCGGCGGTGCGGGCGAGCACGGCGAGACCGAACGCGAGCGTCTTGCCGGAGCCGGTGCGTCCCCGTCCCAGCACGTCGCGGCCGGCCAGCGAGTTCGGCAGCGTCGCGGCCTGGATCGGGAAGGGGGTGGTGACGCCCCGCCGCGCCAGGATCGTCAGCAGTTCCCTCGGCAGGTCCAGCTCCTCGAAGGAACCGACGGGGGGCAGGGCCGGCACTGTGCTCACCGGCACCGAGAACTCCCGCCGGGAGGCGGGTCCCGCGCTGCTGCCCGATGCGGAGCCGGAACCGGTGCGTCGGCGCGGAGGGCGGCTGGAACGGTTCAATGCGGGAGACCCTTCTTCAAAAAAGCCGAGGGGCCCGCACCGGGCACCATGTGCGCGGCGCGGGCCCCTCGCTGCCAGGCGATTGCCAGGGCAGTGGGAACTACAGCGGGCGGATGTTCTCGGCCTGCGGGCCCTTCTGGCCCTGCGTGACGTCGAACTCGACCTTCTGGCCCTCGAGCAGCTCGCGGAAGCCGCTGGCGTTGATGTTCGAGTAGTGGGCGAACACGTCCGGGCCGCCACCCTCCTGCTCGATGAAGCCGAAGCCCTTTTCCGCGTTGAACCACTTCACGGTGCCATTAGCCATGTAAAAATCTCCTTCAAGGGACCTTCCGGAACCCGCACGATACGGGCACCGAGTCACCGCGATGAGCGCCCGCCCGGAAAATGTCCGGGAAACAGAAATGCGCCTGCGATACATCAGCAGGCGCACACAAAGTTCATGGGAACCACTACTGCAACTACCTCGACTGTAGCAGCCCCGAGCCCGCAACGGGGGGACATTTCGACCCCGGTTTCGGCGGGCGTCGCCCCGGCGCAGGCGGTCCGGAGCCGCCCCGTACGCCAACATCGCCGCTGATCGGGGCGGTTGGCCCGGCCGGTGCGCGGCGGCCCGGCGCGGTGGCCGGTTCGCGGCGCCCCTGCGGGCTCGCGCGCCCGGGAAAGCGCCGTTCGGTGAACCCGGCATTTCAGGCATCCAGGATTCGGGCCGTCAGAAAGGGTCGCTGCGGCGGTCCGAGGAGCATACTGGCCTGGATGAGAAAGCCTGAAGCAGTTCGCCGACACCTGCCCACCAGCCCCTTCAAGGCCAAGGCCGAAGCGCCGCGCAAGCACTTCGCCCTCGGCGACCGTGTGACTCACGACGCCTACGGCCTCGGCCGGGTCATCGGAGTCGAAGGCGACACCGCGGTACTGGTCGACTTCGGATCACGGCAGGAGCGCATCTCCGAGCCGTACCGCGGGATGTTCAACCTCTGACCCGCCCGCCACCGGTGCCGTGACCCGCTCCGGTGCCGCGAGCACCCCGGCCGCCGGAGGAGCTCGGCGGCGCCGGAGCGGGTCGGACGCCGGGCGGCGGCGTCAGGTCGAAGCGCGAGACGACGTCGGGCAGCCGGGCGGGCCGCCCGAACTCGACCTCGTACTCGGCGGCGAGCGCCGGCACCGCGTCCTCCGGCTGCGGCGGCCCGTAGGTGAGCACCTCGGCCGGCTCGCGGAAGAAGTGCTCGAACCCGGCCGGACCGATGATCTCGATCGTTCGCGCCGGGGCCGGGCCGGCGTTCCCCATGGTGTGGAGTTCCCCGCGCGGCCACGAGATGCGCAAACGCGCGGAGGACGTGGAGCGGACGCGGCAGCGCATCGTGGACGCCGCCGTGGACCTGCACGGCACCGCGGGCCCGGCGTCGACCGGCATCGCGGCCGTCGCCGAGCGAGCCGGCGTCACCCGACCGACGCGTCGGCGTCACCCGAACCGACCGTCCACCGGCGCCTCCCGGACGGGACGGCGCTGTTCGAGGCGTGCTCGGGCACTGGCTGTCGCAGCAGAGGCCGCCCCGCCCCGAGGAGTGGGGCGCGATCGAGAACCCCCTTGAGCGGCCGGTGGTCGGGCTCGCCGACATCTACCGCTTCCACCGCACGGGCGAGCAGATGCTGACGCTGGTCATTCGCGACCAGCACGCCGTGCCCGCGCCGTCCGGCAGGTTCGGGAGGTCCGGGAGGCCTGGGAGGAGACCACCAGGCAGGACGTCGAGGTGCTGACCGGTGCCTGGCCGGAGGCCGACGACCCGGTCCGGCGGGCGGCGATCGGCCACGCCGCGGCGTTCGCGACCTGGCGCTCCCCGTGCCGGGAGCAAGGGCTCACCGACCGCGAGGCGGTCGAGCTCATGGTCGCGACGGCGGGAGCGATCGGGGTCGAGTGCTGACACCGGGGCTCGGCGCGTCCCCGCACTGCCCGTGTTCGGCCGTGCCGCCCTCGTCGGGCAGGAGTTCGACGACGATCTCGATGCCGAGCGCGTAGGCCGGCGTGCCCGAGGTGATGAGCGCGGTCTCGGCGACCCCGATGAGGTCGGCGATGCCGGCGCCCGCGTGGAGTGCTCCCCGGGCGTGGATCCGGGCCGGTTCCGCTCGGCCGAGAGCCAGCAACTGCCCGAAGTGGACCAGCTGTTGCACCCGACCGCCGAGCGGGCTGTCGGCCAGCACGATGTGGCGCAGCGCCGTGAACGCCTCCTCCGTGGGGAGCCGGCCGAAGGCCCGGGCCACCCGCAGACGGTCCTCCACTGCGCGAGGGACGGCCCCGAGCGTCGTGCGGTAGCGATCCCGCAGGGCTTCGGAACGCTCCGCGAAGGCGTGCTCGGTCATGACGCGACCCGTGCGATCGAGGCCCGGACCGCCTCCAGCGCGCCCTCGGGGAAGTCCACGGCCCCGCCGATCGCCGCAGCGGCGATCTCGGCCTCGGCGCTCTCCTCGATCGCCACCACGAGGTGGGCGGCGGCCGCCGCGTCCGGACCGAACACCAGCAACCCGTGGTTGGCCAGGAGGACCGCGGCCGTCGTCGGCCGTCGCTCCAGTACGTCGGCGATGCCCCGGACCGACACGTCCGACCCGCGCGGCCCCCACGGCACCACCGGTACGTCCTCGGGCTGTCCGAAGCGCAGCATCGGCTCGGTGTGGCACGGCAGCGGCCGGTGGGCCACCGCGAAGGCCGTCGCGGACGGCGAGTGGGTGTGGACGATCGCGCCCACGTGCGGGCGAGCACGGTAGACGACGCTGTGCATGGTGATGATCTCGGCGCTGACGGAGCGCAGTTCACCCTCCAGCACCCGCCCGTCGAGCCCGACGGTCGCCAGCTGGTGGGGCTCCAGGTCACGGACGTACCCCGGGGTCAGCAGGAAGCGCTCGGCGTCGAGTCTGACGCTCAGGTTGGCGTGCCCGGAGTGCGACATCACCCCCGCCGCGAACAGCTGTCGGGCAGCCTCGACGAGCTGGTGTTCTGGTGCGCCTGCCATCTCTTCATCTCCCAATTCCCTGTCGGCGGTGGCCGGTTCGCCGCCGCCGCACGTGCCTGCCACTCTGCGACTTGAACTAAGGTTCAAGTCAAGCGTCGGGCCGGCCGGGTGAGGGTGAGCGAAGGATGCGCATGACGATCGGTCAGCTCGCCGAGCTCACCAACGTCCCCGCGTCGGCCATCCGCTTCTGGGAACGCCACGGCCTGCTCCCCGCACCCGAACGCCGGAGCGGGCAGCGGCGCTATCCGCCACAGGCCGCAGAGCGGATCGTGCTGCTGCGCAAGTTCCAGCAAGCCGGCCTGAGCCTGGCCGAGGTCAGGGAGTTCCAACAGGACCAGCCGCAGCGACAGGCGATGATCCGCGCCAAGGTCGCCGAGATCGAACAGCGCATGCTCGACCTCGACCACGCCCACCAACTCCTGACCCACGCCCTCCAGTGCAGCAGGACCGACATCGTCACCTGCCCGACCTTCCGCGACCAGCTGGCAACGTGGGGCCACTCCGACTGACGCCCGTCGACGGGCGGCGCTGCTGACGAAGGCCCGGTCAGGACTTCCCGTCGTGGTGGGTGCGGCCGGCCTTGCCCCGAGTCGTGCGCCAGCGTGACCGGGCCGTTTGCAGGACCGCAGCCCATTGCCGGCGCACCTCGTTGTCCGGCGGGCGTTCGCCCCGGCCGATCCGGACGATCTCGACGCGCACTTCGTTGCCGATCGCCGTCGAGGCGACGACCGTGAGCATGGCCCCGAAAAGAGCGGAGAGCATCGCGAAGACCGCCCCGACCGCGCCGTAGCGGTTCGCGTAGGAGTCGAACAGGCGAGGCAGGTAGGCAGCCATGGCCACCGAGTAGCCGGTCAGCGCGACGGCGCAGACGACGGCGAACGGCATCAAGTCACGTCCGGGGATCCGGTGGGCGGACAGCAGGCGGCCGCTCCACAGCAGGAACGCCAAGGTCAGGGGCGCTTCCACCAGGGCCGCTCCCAGTTCACGGCGGCTGAACGTCGCGTGGGCGAGTCCGCTCAGCGCCACGTACGCGGCGAGCAGCAGGATCCATCTGAGCCCGTTGACGGTGTTGCGGACACTCAGCGGCGGCAGGTCCCAGCCCTGCTCGAAGAGCCGCTGTGCGGCGCGCGCGAGGCTCAGGACAGAGATCAGGAGGAAGACGCCGCCGAACAACCCCAGCGTGGTCCAGTCGCTCGACTCCGGGAGGAGCCGACGCACGGCCTCGGCGCCGTCGCCGGTGAGGTCGTAGCGCTCGACGACGCGTTCCGCGATGTCCTTGGCCCCGAGTCGGGCTGCCAGGCCGCCGCACAGCAGGGCCAGCGGAATCAGCGCCGTCAGCGCGGCCGAGGCCAAGGCCATCGAGCGGTCGAAACCGACGAGGCGTTGGAACCGGCTGTAGACGCGCAACGCGAACGCCGGGCGGAGCCAGAACGTCACCGACCGAGCGATGGTGTGGCGGTTGACCCGGGCCGTGTGCCCCTCCGGACGTAGCTGATGCGAGCCGGTGCACCAGGCAGGCGCGGGACCACGCTAGGCGGCTGCTGCGGGTCGTGCGGTCCCGGCGCGCAGGACGAGGCCGAACTGCCCCCTCGGGCCGCACATCGTTGACATATCCGAACGGCCTTGGGAAGTGCCGCCGCGTGGGGGCACAAGCCGATCGTGCGGGTGTTGACTGTCGGAAGCCGTCGCGACGTCCACCGCAACCTGTAGGCGTCGCACACCGCCGAGTTCGATCGTCCCCGGTCCACGAGCCGGACTCGGAACATCGGACCCGGACCGGACGGGGGTGGACGTGCCCAGCACCGAACTGAGCCACAGCTACGACATCGCGGCAACGCCCGCCGCAGTACTCGCACACCTGGCAGACCCCGAGAACTACATCGGGCTCTCCCCACTGCTCGTGGACGTGCGGGACGTGCAGTACGAGGCCGGGGTCACGCACTACGTGGCCGTCGAGCGCTTCCGGTTCCTCGGACTGGTCCAGCACGACAATGTCATCCGGGTCAGCCTGCGCATCGAGGACGCCGGGCTGCCGGCCGAGGCGACGGTCAGCGGCGAGGTGGTCAGCCCGGGCGGTGTGCGGATGGACTACCGCTTCGCCGTCACCGCCCGAGGCGCCGACGGCGCCCTGGTGGTCGATCGACTGCGGCTCCACGCGCCGTTCGGCCTGCTCCGCTACGCGGCCGGGAAGGCCGGAGCAGTGCAGGCCGAGCGCGGCCGAGTCCTGGCCCGGCGGCTGGGCGGCGGCGACTGACGCGGGCGGAGCCGCGAAGCCACCGACAGGGTCCGTCGAGACGGCAGATGAGCCGGTGAACGACGAAGGCCCGGGCCGCTGTTGCGGTCCGGGCCTTCGATCGAGGCGGAGGATACGAGATTCGAACTCGTGAGTGATTGCCCCAAACACGCTTTCCAATTCTCCCGATCCATGTTCGGTGGGGTTTACAAGCGTGCCGGCCTGCGGGGGAGGCTCTGGCTGGGTGGCGGCTGAACCCAGCTGGACGGGGTGATTGAGACCAAGACCGAGACCAAGGCTTAGCTAGTTCCTCTAAGTCGGTGGCTCAGAGGCATAACACCGTGCAACGATCTCCATGCTGATAGCAACCAGCCCCTGCAGTCAAGGACGCCTTATGTCTGGTGCGCAAACGTTGATCACGACTGTCTACGAGCAGTGGAAGGAGCAAAACGCCAGCCACATGGCGGACAGTGACGCCTGGGAGGTCTTCCTGTCCTGGCTGCTTCTCCGAGAGAAGGAAGTGACGCTCGACGCGATCAGTGACGGCATCGTCGACGGATCCAACGATGGCGGCGTGGATGCCATCTTCACTCTGCTGGAAGGCAGCGTGCTGCCCCTCGACCATCAGGTGGTGGAGAGCCCACAGGCGGTGAAGGAACTCCCGGAGGGGCTGGAACTCACTCTCTTCGTGATTCAGTCGAAGTTCTCAAAGAGTTTCGCCCAGACCACCATCTCGGCCCTCCAGTCGGTGCTGCCTTCGGCCCTCGACCTGGGTGCTGACCTTGATTCACTGTCGGACGAACTGAACGAGCAGGTGCGGGAGAAGCTATTCGTCTTCAGATCGGCCTACAAGCATCTCCTGGCTAAGCGACCGAAGGTGCAAGTCAATGTGATCGTCGGCACCCGCGGCCTGTCGACCGAGATCAATGCCAACGTCTCCAGTCGGGTCGGCCGACTGCGCGAGGAGATCTTCCACAAGCTGCCCTCGGCAGATGTGAACGTGACGATGCTGGGCGCCGAAGAACTCTGGCGGATGTACGACACGCGCGAAGCCGAGACGCTGACGCTAGAGTGCGATGAGGTGCTCACCAGCGGGGAGTCGTACGTGGCACTCGCACGACTGTCGAGTTTCATCAAGCTGATCTCCGACGAGGGCTTGGGACTTCGGCGCCACCTGTTCGACGCTAACGTTAGGGACTACCAGGGCCAGGTCGCCGTCAACAAGGAGATCCTCGCTTCCCTGCGGGACTCCGCCGGTCCGGACTTCTGGTGGCTCAACAATGGTGTGACGATTGTGTGCGACGAGGCCCACAGCGTGGGCAAGACGTTTGCCCTGAAGAATATTCAGATCGTGAACGGCTTGCAGACCTCACACACGCTCCACAACTGGATTAAGGAGGCCGGGGCGGCCGGCAAAGCCGCCCTGGAGCTTGACGACCGTAAGATCCTCGTGCGCGTGATCAAGGCGAGCGACGACGCCGTCCGGGACAAGATCATCCGTGCCACCAATCGCCAGACTCCAGTGCCGGATGCGTCGCTGCGTGCGACGGACGAAATCCAGCGCAGGATTGAGGCTTATTTCGGGGCCAAGGGCCTGTTCTACGACCGGCGCAAGGGCTACTACCGGAACCTGGGGAAGGACCCAGCAAAGATCATCAGCATCCCGTACCTGGGCCAGGCCATGTACGCCATCGCCTACGGCCGCCCGGAAGTCGCCCGCGGGAAGCCCAACTCGCTCCTCGCCGAAGATGCCCGCTACCGGCAGGCCTTCGACCCGAAGGCCGGCCCGAACATCTTCTACTGGGCGGCGAGTGTCCTGCGCCAGGTGGACGAGTATCTCCAGTCATCACGGTCGCAGACCCGATACTCGGAGCGGAGGCACCTTGCCCCCTTCGTGGCTTTCGCGCTGGTGATGAAAGTCCTGGACAAGGACCCCTCCCACTGGGGGGATATCGCGAAGATGGCTGAGGCTCACCGCACCTTCAGCGACAACGAACTGGAGGATGCTTCGACCACCGTCAAGGAACAGCTGGACAAGTACACTCAGGGCTCCCGCATCTCGAAGTCGGACGCCACGAAGCGACAACCCTTCACGAAGCACCTGGTCTCGGTCATCTTGGCTCCGTCGAAGCTCTTCTGAGCAGTTAGCCCCTGGCTGACCCGGCCGGACACCCTAGGTGTTCTGTCCTGTGAGGTTGGGGCCGCGACTGGCGGGTGGTTTGCCTGCGAGTGCAGTGTGTCCGCGGTGGTGATTGTAGGTGTGAAGCCCGGCAGGGTAGGCGTCGCGTCGTTCCTGTTCGGTGCGGTAGGGCCTGGCGTAGGCCCATTCGTCGAGCGGGGTGCGGTTGAAGCGTTCGACCTTGCCGTTGGTCTGGGGCCGGTAGGGGCGAGTGCGCTTGTCTGCAATGCTCGGCCGCGAGTGTGTCGCGCCAGGTCCGGGACGGTAGCAGGCGTCCGCTGTTGGTCAGCACGCGCCGGACGGTGATCCCGGCCCGGGCGAAGAACTCGTCCGCGCGGGTCCGGAACGCGGGGGCGGTCTCCTTGCGCTCGTCGGGCAGAATCTCGCTGGAGGCGAGGCGAGGCGAGGCGGGAGTGGTCGTCGACGGCGTTGTGCAGGTAGCCGGAGCGGGTCCTGCGGCTGGCCTCGCGGCCCAGGGTCCGGTGTCCGCCGCCGTCGGGGATGTTGCCGAGCTTCTTGACGTCGACGTGGACCAACTCACCCGGCGCGGAGTGCTCGTAGCGCCACACGGACCGGTGGCCCGGTCGAGGCGGGCGAGCCGGTAGCGGGTCAGGATGCGGTGGGCGGTGGCGGGGTTGAGCCCGAGGAGGTAGGCGATGCGGGCGGGTCCCCAGCATCGCAGGGCCGGACTTTGACGATCCGTCGTTCGGTACGCGTCGGGGTCCGGCGCGGGCTGCGGTGCGGCCGTGAGGACCGGTCGTCCATGCCCGCCTCGCCCAGGGCGCGGTGGCGGTCGGCCCAGCGCTTGGCGGTGGTCGGGGAGACCTGGAAGCGTTCGGCGGCCCGCCGCAGCAGCCAGCCGTCCTCGGCCACGCAGCGGGCCAGGCGCAGGCGTCCGGTCTCGGTCAGCGGTGCGTTGCGGTGTGGCGAGAGGGCCTTTCTGCTCGCCGGTGCAGATGTCGCAATCCACACCAGGCCAGAAGGCCTCACTCATTTCAAGATCACCACGCCGTGGGCCCTGTCACCAACCTCCATGGTCAGTACACCTAGGGCCAGGAGCGTAGAAGCCGCAGGCGTCTGGCCTGCCGCTTTGCACTGGAGCGGGAAGGAGAATCGAACTCGCGCTCCGGTGTGATTTCACGACCTTACGCTGGAACTCGATGGGAACGGCAACAGCCACCGCGTGATCACCAGGACCGTGTGGACTCTTGAAGATCATGCGGTGGTCGCAGGGGCGCAGCAGGTACCGTCCGATTGCGGGCCGGTTCAAACAAGTGGAACCGCATGCCAGAGCCCGCGCCGACAACTGCAACCAAAACTGCAGCCACAGAACGACGAAGGCCCCGGCCGTAGAAGCGGTCGGGGCCGACCTGTGCCCTGGCGGGCAGAGGCGGTACGAGATTCGAACTCATGAGGGGTTGCCCCCAGTATGCTTTCCAATTCTCCCGAACGCCGTCCGCCGGGGTTCGCACCCGTTCTGACCTGCAGCGGAGTGAACTTCCGGGTGGCGGCCGAACCCGGTCGGACGGGGTGAACGAGACCAGAGCCGAGACCGGCCGGCTCCGCTGTTCGGGATCTCGACGGCGACCGTGTGCCGCCTTGTCCAGCGCCTCGGCCCGCTCCTGCCCTGGAAGTCGCCCCACGCCCGGCCCGGATGCCCGGCGGGGTCGTCAGCCCGGCAGCCCAGGGACGACCAGGGCGGATTCCTCAGGTCATGGGCGCTGAGTGTGACGTCCCGCGCTGCCGGCTCCGTCCCCCGATCGGGGGAGCGCGGTTTCCCTCCCGCCCGGGAGGTGTGCACAGGGCGCCGTGTTCCAGGATCGGTCTGGGCCGGAGCGACCGGGCCGATCGCGGAAGGACGGCGGATGCACACCCCTGGAACGACGGCTGTCCGGCCTGCGGCGGCACGCAACGCCCCGGCGCCGGCGGCCGTGGTGCTGGGCCCGCTCGGCCTGTTCACCTCGTTCGCGGTCGTCGGCGGCCTGTTCGGCGCCGCCGGCCTGGCCTCGGGCAACATCGCCCTGCGAGTGTCCGGACGCACTGACACCGGCCGAGGCCGCGCGCTCGTCGGCCTGCTGCTGCCGCTCGCCGCGATCGCGGTGTCCGCCATGGCTTAGTACGAGAACCAAATCCAGGAGCGCTACCGCCCCGACGGCCTCCACCAGTACGTCGCGTGCGTCCGCCGCAACCTCTCCGGGCACTGACCGCGCCGGGAACCCCGGCGAAACATCAGACCCGCACACACACCATCAGAGATGACATTCCATGAACTCACGTACGCCGCTTCGGCCCCACGTCCTGCGTCGCAGGAGGACTCGCGCTGCCGTCACCGTGGCCATCGGGGCTCTCGCCCTCGGCGCGCTTGCCCCGTCCGCCGTCGCCGCCCCGGGGGCCGCCAGGCCGGACGCCACCCAGCAGCGACTGAACGCGATGGTGAGCCCCGATCACGTGCCCGGCGCTCTGGCCGCCGTCCGTGACCGGGCCGGCCACACCCGTACCTATGCCGCGGGCGTCGGGGACCTGGCCACCGGTGCAAAAATGCCCCGGGACGGCCAGGTGCGGATCGGCAGCGTCACCAAGACGTTCACCGCGGTCGTCGTGCTGCAACTGGTCGGCGAGGGCAGGATCCGCCTCGACGACCCGGTCGAGACCTACCTGCCCGGACTCCTGCGCGGGCAGGGGATCGACGGACGCCACATCACGGTGCGTCAGCTCCTGCAGCACACCAGCGGACTTCCCGACTACGAGGACGACGTCACCGCCGACATCCTCCAGCGGCGCTACCTCTCTCCCCGCGACACCCTGGACATCGCGCTGCGACACGAAGCCGACTTCGCCCCGGGAACGAGTTGGGGGTACAGCAACACGAACTACCTGGTGGCCGGGATGATCGTGGAAAAGGTCACCGGACGGCCCCTTGCCGCGGAGGTCGACAAGCGCATCGTCAAGAAGATCGGGCTGCGCCACACCTACCTCCCCGCCCCCGCCGAAACCACCCTCAGGGGGCCTCACCCCCACGGCTACCACCAGGACGGCCCGAACGGATCGCTGCGTGATGTCACCGAGATCGACCCCTCCGCGGCCTGGGCGGCAGGCGCGATGGTCTCCACCAGCTCCGACCTCACCCGGTTCTTCTCCGAGCTCATGAAGGAAGGCCACCTCCTCAGCGGCCCCGAGCTGGAGCAGATGCGCACCACCGCCCCCACGGGCGCGCCCGGCTACGACTACGGACTGGGGATCATGAGGACACAGCTGTCGTGCCACAAGACCGTCTGGTGGCACAACGGCAGCATCCCCGGCTACGGAACCTGGAGCGCCGCCACCGACGACGGATGCGCCGCCAGCGTCACGACAACGGTCGACCCGACCAGCATGGCGGACCTGCAGCCGACCGAGGACGCCGTCGACGCGGCCCTGTGCGGCTGAACCACGCCTCCCCGAAACCACAACAACGACGAAGGCCCCGACCGGAACCCGGTCGGGGCCTTCCGTCTGCACGGATGGGCAGAGGCGGAGGATACGAGATTCGAACTCGCGGGCCGTTCTGACCTGCGGCAGAGCAAATCGGTGGACAGTGCCTGAACCCGGTTGAGCGGAGGTGGCTGAGACCAAACTGACCCCAGGCCCTGTCCGCCGGCGTTCATCCTTGCCGACTCAGATTCTTCCGGCGTGTGCGGACAGGTCAGACCTTCATCACCACGATGTGGTCCGGCAGCAGTCTCTCCAGGTCCTCCGGATCGGAGGTGAAGACCGTCACCTGGCCCCGCTGCCGCAGCGCCACCACCGCGAGCACGGCGTCGATCGCGTACTTGTGTCCGTGCAGGCCGGCGTCCGCCAGCAGCCGACGTGCCTGGCGCGCCTCGTCCTTGCCCAGTTCGGCGACGTTCACTCGCGACAGGACCCAGTCCCAGCGCTGCTCCGTGGTGCGCGCGTCGTACGCCTCGACCAAGGTCATCGGCGAGGTGACGATCTCCGCCTCGCCGCGGGCGGCGAGATCGAGCCGAGCGATCATCATCCGGTCGCCGCGAACCGCGAGCGACAGTGCCTCGCTGTCCAGCACGAAGATGCGCAGCCGCCGGTCTTCCGCGGTGCGCTTCTTCACGCGGCCGCCCCGTTGTTCTTGTCACGGGCCGCGCGCCGCCGGTCGTGCTCCGCGTCGAGGTCGTCCAGTTCCGAGTGGGCGGCAGCCCGTTCGTCGCTGCTGACCGGCCCGTGTTCTTCCTCCAGCCAGACGACCAGCTCCTGCAGACGGTTGCGGTCGCGCTTGGCTCGGAGAGCGTCGGCGACGTAGGCGGAGAGGCCGCGGTCGGCACTGTCCGCGCGGATCTCGTCCAGCAGTTCCTCGGGGAGCGTGACGGTGACCTTCTTGGATGCCATACATGCCACCATACTTGCCATATCGCAGGGTGGCCTGGCTTCTCGGGAAACGACGAAGGCCCGAGCCGCTGTTGCGGTCCGGGCCTTCGATCGAGGCGGAGGATACGAGATTCGAACTCGCGAGGGGTTGCCCCCAACACGCTTTCCAATTCTCCCCGGCACCGTCCGCCGGGGTTCGCTCCCGTCCTGAACTGCAACGGAGCAAGCCGTTGGGTGGTGGCCGTACCTGGTTGGACGGCGATGAATGAGACCAAAACTGAGACCACGCTGCCTGGCACCTACGGCCGGATCGCCTATCTTGCTCAGGGTCAGCTATCCGTGTCCTTGGGGTGCCGAGGCGAGGCGTAGACGAGATGGACGGTCCGCCCCGGCTCGTCGACGAGGTAGCGCACGCGCCCGCCGGCAGTCACCTCGTACTCCCACTGCGGTAGCTCGTCCCCGCCGAGAACGCGCGTCGCCAGGCGGCCTCGGAGCCGGTGCTGTCGATCGGGGTCGCGCGTGGACAAGGGGTCGGCGCGGAGCGCTTCGAAGCAACGACGAGTGTTCCCCGGCACCTCCGCGCAAAGGTCGCCCCACCCCTTGGCGGCCTCGCTGGTGGCGAATCGAAGCCGCCACTCGTCATCGATCGGTGGCGGCGGGACGTCGTCTCCACGCTTGGGGCTCACGGGATAAGTACCTCGCCGTGGTCATCGCCCGGGAGCGGTCCGGTGAGCTGGGCGCTCAGCTCGGGGTCCGCCAGGATCCTGGCGGTGGCCCGCCATTCGACGATCACACGGTGCAGGTTGGCGTGAACGTCCAACTCCACCACGTCGCGGATGGCGTTCACGAGGTCGACGACGAACTCGCGTACCTCCTCGGCCGACAGGTGCCGGGTCCAGGGGAAGACCTCGGGGAGGGCGAGGAGAACCGCGCGCGCACCCTCGTCACTGGCGATGAGGGCCGCGAACAGGCGCGCGGTGACATCCGCGGTCTCCTCGCGCTGACGGTCGTGGCGTTCCGTGGTTAGGTACAGGTCCTCGCCGTCGCGACGGGTGACGTGGACGCGCTGTGCCTGCTCGACGGTGTCCGCGACGCGCTTCGAGTTCTTCGACAGGTCGGAGAACGACACGGTGAGAGTGGACATGCGGCCACGCTACTTCGGAACACATTCCGAAGTCAATGCGCAGATGTACCTGACTGGGTACAGACTTCCGCGCCACGAGTCGGGAACATGGCGGGGGCGTCTGGAGGCTTGGCGTGTGGAGATCCGCAGCCGCGTGGGGCGGCACCGTGCTCGGGATCATGGCGTTCATCGTCGCGCTGCTTCGATCGGCGCGGACGATCCTGCGGCTGGTGGTCGACGTGATGCGCTCCTGGCGCGATCTTCGGCGTGCCGTTTCGAGTGGTTCTGAACAGGTGCCCGTGAGCGACGAAGGCCCGGACCGCTGAGCGGTCCGGGCCTTCGATCAAGGCGGAGGATACGAGATTCGAACTCGTGAGGGGTTGCCCCCAACACGCTTTCCAAGCGTGCGCCCTAGGCCTCTAGGCGAATCCTCCGTGGGAGAGCTTAGTACATGTTGAGGGGTGGTTGCGACCACGGTCTCGCAGGTGGGTGGCGGGGGTGGCCTGCGGATCGGAGATCGGGGTGGGTGGGGGGAGTGGGGGCCGGGATCCGCTACTCTTGGGGCAGCCCCTCGTGTGGCGTCATCTCTCTGAACCCCCCCAGGGCCGGAAGGCAGCAAGGGTAGGAGGGCTCTGGCGGGTGCGCGAGGGGTCCTTGCGTTTCCGGGGGCGTGGTGGGTGGGGAGCCACGTTTGTCCGTTGGTCCCGATATCGTCGGTGGCGTGTCCCTAGCCCTGTACCGCCGCTACCGCCCCGAGACCTTCGCGGAGGTCATCGGGCAGGAGCACGTGACCGTCCCGCTCCAGCAGGCCCTGCGAAACAACCGGGTCAACCACGCGTACCTGTTCAGCGGGCCGCGTGGGTGTGGAAAGACGACCAGTGCCCGCATCCTGGCCCGCTGCCTGAACTGTGAGCAGGGGCCGACCCCTGAGCCGTGCGGGGAGTGTCAGTCGTGTCGTGATCTGGCGACCGGCGGGCCGGGGTCGATCGATGTGATCGAGATCGACGCGGCGTCGCACGGTGGTGTGGACGACGCGCGTGAGCTGCGGGAACGGGCGTTCTTCGCGCCGGTGCACAGCCGCTACAAGATTTTCATCCTGGACGAGGCGCACATGGTGACCTCGGCCGGCTTCAACGCGCTGCTGAAGGTGGTGGAGGAGCCGCCGGAGCACCTGAAGTTCATCTTCGCCACCACCGAGCCGGAGAAGGTGATCGGGACGATCCGGTCCCGCACCCACCACTACCCGTTCCGGCTGGTGCCCCCCGGCACGCTGCGCGACTACCTGGCGCAGGTGTGCGGGCGCGAGGGCATTCAGGTCGAGGACTCGGTGTTCCCGCTGGTGGTGCGGGCCGGCGCCGGGTCGGTGCGTGACTCGATGTCGGTGATGGACCAGCTGCTGGCGGGCGCCGGCGAGGCCGGTGTGACGTACCAGATGGCGACCGCGCTGCTCGGGTACACCGACTCCTCGCTGCTGGACGAGGTGGTGGACGCGTTCGCGGCGCAGGACGGCGCGACGGTGTTCCAGGTGGTCGACCGGGTGGTCGAGGGCGGGCACGACCCGCGGCGTTTCGTCACGGACCTGCTGGAGCGGCTGCGCGACCTGGTGATCCTGGCCACAGTGCCGGACGCGGGGGAGAAGGGCCTGATCGACGCCCCGGCCGACCGGGTCGCGGTGATGCAGGCGCAGGCCGACCGCTTCGGCCGGGCCGAGCTGAGCCGTGCCGCGGACCTGGTCAACACCGGTCTGACGGAGATGCGCGGCAACGCCGCCCCCCGGCTGCAGCTGGAGCTGATCTGCGCCCGGGTGATGCTGCCCGGCGCGTACGGGGACGAGCTGTCGACGCAGGCCCGGCTGGACAAGCTGGAGCGCCGGGCCGCCACCGGCGGGTTCGCCGCGCCGATGGCGTTCCAGCCCGCGCCGGTGGAGACGCCGGTGCAGCAGCCGGTCGTCCAGCAGGCCCAGCCTCCCGTGCAGCCGGCGCCGGCCCCCGTGCAGCAGGCCCCGGCACCGGCTGCCGCTGCCGCTCCCGCACCCGCTCCCGCACCGTCGGGCCCGGCCCCGGGCGCCTGGCCGATCCCGCGCAGCTTCCCCTCGGCGGACCAGACCCCGCCGCCCGCCCCGGCCCCGCAGCCGCAGGCCCAGCAGGTGCAGCCGGTCCAGCAGCCCCCGCAAGCACAGCCGCCGCAGGCCCCGGCCCCGCAGCCGGCCGCCGCGCCGCCCGCCGGCCAGCCCACGGCGGCCGCGCAGCAGGGCGCGGCACAGATCCGGCAGATGTGGCCGCAGATCCTGGAGGCGGTGAAGAACCGCCGCCGGTTCACCTGGATCCTGCTCAGCCAGAACGGCCAGGTGGCGGGCTTCGACGGCAGCACGCTGCAGGTGTCGTTCGTGAACGCGGGCGCCCGGGACAGCTTCGTCGGCAGCCACAGCGACGAGGTGCTGCGGCAGGCGCTGACGGACGCGCTGGGCGTGGACTGGCGGGTCGAGTGCATCGTCGACCCGTCCGGTGGCACCTCCTCGCCGTCCGGACAGTCCGCAGCGGCCTCGTACGCGCCCCCGGCCCCGCCGGCCGGTGGCGGCTGGGGCGCCCCGGCGCGGGCCCCGCAGCCCGCCGCGCCCGCTCCGGCCCCGCAGCCGGCGGCGCCTG
>NZ_NNBO01000017.1:0-171209 GCF_002803145.1 Kitasatospora sp. CB02891
CCCGTTCACCAACTGGTTCCGGTTCGACAGTTTCATAGTGTTTCGGTGGTCATAGCGTGAGGGAAACGCCCGGTTACATTCCGAACCCGGAAGCTAAGCCTCACAGCGCCGATGGTACTGCAGGGGGGACCCTGTGGGAGAGTAGGACGCCGCCGAACAATTCTTCAGAAGAAGCCCCCCGCCTTTACGGCGGGGGGCTTTTTCGCGTTCCCGGGAGAATCCGGAGACGTGGAGCTCCGACCTGCGGGGATGAAACGGGCCGGGCCGAGCGGTTGGGCCTGGGGTCGGGTGGTCTACGGAGGGGTGTGCTGCCATGTCCGGGTTGCGTCTTGGGGTGTCGCTTCAGCCGCGGTGGCCGGCGGGGGACGGTCGTGGAGCGGTTCGGGCGGCGGGGGTCGCGGAGCGGCTCGGGTTCGATCATGTGGCGGTCGGGAACCGGGTGTTGGAGAGCGGGTTCGGGCTGGATGCCGATCCGTTGGTGCTGTTGGCGGCGGTGGCGGGGGCCACGTCGCGAGTGCGGTTGCTGACGTCGGTGCTGGTGGTGCCGTACTACCGGGCGGTGGTGATGGCGAATCAGGTGGCGACGCTGGATGTGGTGTCGGGCGGCCGGCTGATTCTGGGGGTCGGGACGGGGTGGAATCCGGCGGAGTTCGCCGCTGTGGGGGTGCCGGCGGGGGAGCGGGGCGCACGGACGGACGACCACCTGGAGGCGGCTCGGGCGTTGTGGTCCTCGCGGCCGGCGGAGTTCGAGGGGCGGTTCACGCAGTTGCAGGGGGTGCGGTTGGGGGTGGCGCCGGTGTCGGCGGGTGGGCCGCCGGTGTGGGTGGGCGGGCACAGCGCGGCGGCGTTGCGGCGGGTGGTGCGACACGGGGACGGCTGGTACGGGACGGGCGTGGATGCGGCGGAGGTGGTGGGCGTTCGACGTCGGCTGGGGGAGTTGGCGGAGGACGCGGAGCGGTTCGCGGTGGCTGCGGCGGTGTTCCTGACCCCGCCGGGTGTCGAGGCAGTGGTGGAGGCACCGGGGCGGCCGTTGGGTGGGGAGAGGGTTTCGGCGGGGAGTGCGGTGCAGGAGTTGGGGGAGCTCGCGGAGGCGGGGCTGACGGACTGCACGCTGTGGTTCCCGGTCGCGGGGGAGCAGGTGGAGCGGGCGATGGAGTGGGTGGCGGCGGAGGTGCTGCCGCAGCTCGGGTGAGTGTCCTGGCGTGCCGGGGCGGTGCTGTCGGACCTGGGCCGTAGGCTCGCGTTCGGAAGAACCAGATTGCTGTGAACGGGAGTTGACATGTTTCTTGGCCTGCGAACGGTGATCTACCCCGCGCCGGATCTCGCTGCGGCGAAGGCCTGGTGGACCTCGGTGTTGGGCATCGAGCCGTACTTCGACGAGCCGTTCTACGTCGGCTTCAACGTCGGTGGCTACGAGCTGTCGCTGGATCCGAGCGGTGACCCGGCGGTGGGGCCGGTGACGTACTGGGGCGTCCGGGACGTGGAGGTGGCGTTGAAGCAGGTGGTGGCGGCCGGGGCGACGGTGCGGCAGGCGGTGGAGGAGGTCGGCGGCGGGATCCGGGTGGCGGCGGTGGTCGAGCCGGCCGGGTCGGTGCTGGGGCTGATCGAGAACCCGCACTTCGTGCTGCCCGAGACGCTGCCGGGCGAGGGCGAGGGCCCGGGTCGCTGAGTGGGAGGGTGAAGGGGCCCCGGCCGGTGACGGTCGGGGCCCCTTGGCAGCTCGGGAGGCGAGGGGCGGGCGTGGGGTTTCACGGGTACTGGGTGCTCGGGGCGGTGCCGGACGAGGTGGCGGCGGGCGTCGCCGACTGGGCGCGGCGGCCGGCGAGGGCGGTCGGGGAGTCGGCGTGGTGGCGGGATCGGCTCGCGGCGCGGACGGAGTGGCTGCGGCGGCTGCCCGGCGGCGGTGCTTGGCGCTGAGCGGACGCGGTCGTGCTGGCGGCGATGTTCGAGGGCTGGCGGGGCGACGGCGACCGGGCGGAGCAGGTGCGGTGGGAGCTGCTCGGGCGGTTGGAGGAGTGCGCAGAGGCGGAGCGTTGCACGATTGGCCCTTCGCGGGCGTACCCGTTCGATGCGTTGGCGTTCGCACTGGGGCCGGAGGCGGTGGAGCGGTTGCAGGGGTGGGGCGGGAACGCGGCGGGGGTGCGGGAGTACCGGCCGGTGGTGGAGGCGCTGTTGGGCCGGCCGGGGACGGAACGGGCGGGCGCGTGGCTGTCGTCGATGGGCGATGAGGACGGGGCGGGGACGGTCGCGGAGCTGTTCGCGGGGCCGCTGCGGGTGCTGCGGGCGGCGGAGCGGGCGGGTGCGGGGGCGGTCGGAGCGGCGCTGGAGTTCTGAGCGGCGGGGTCAGGCAGCGCTGAGGCCGCGCCCGTGAGCCACCGGCCGCGGACGGTGGCGTGCCGTCAGGGAGTGTCCGCGTGGTGGTCGTTGCGGACGAGGAGGTGGGCCAGGTGGGCGGCGGTCGTGGTGACGGGGTGCCAGGTGGCGGCCCGGAGGTGGTCGGTGGGGGTGGGGTCGGGCGGGAGGGCGGCCAGGTGGAGGCGGAGGGCGGTGCCGAGGTCGGCGGTGAGGGCGGCTTCCTCGGGGGTGCGCAGGGTGTGGCCGAGCCAGGGGACGGGGGCGGTGGCGTCGCACGCGTCGGTGAGGAGGGTGGCGAGGTGCGGGGCCGGGTCGAAGTGGGCGTCCTGGAGGCCGGGGGCGGCCAGGGTGAGGACCGCGGTCACCAGTTGGTGCCGGAGCTCGGGGAGGGTGAGGCCGCGGTCGGTCACCGGGGGAGCGTACCGGCTGGAGCGGAGGGTCAGGCGTAGGGCGCGAGTTGGGGGTCGACGGGAGCGTCGGTGAGGCGGTTGGCGAAGGTGGAGAGGGTGTAGGCGCCGATGCCGAGGACGATCTCCAGGGCGTTGCGGGGCGTGAAGCCGTGCGCGAGGAAAGCGGCGAGGTCGGGCTCGGGGACGGCGCCGGTGTGGTCGAGGACGGAGTGGACGAAGCGGCGGACGGCCTCCAACCGGGCGTCCGGGAGGGGCTGTTGGGCGCGGAGGGCGGCGATCAGGTCGGGGTCGGCGGCGAGCCGGGTGAGCTGAGCGGTGTGCATGGCGACGCAGACGTGGCAGCCGTTGCGGGTGGCGATGGTCAGGACGACGGTCTCGCGGACCACCGGGTCGAGTTCGGTGGCGTCGAAGAGCGCCGTCAATTTGAGGAAGCCGTCGAGGAGTTGGGGCGACTGGGCGAGTCGGGCGGCGGCGCTCGGGAGGTAGCCGAGGTGGTGGGCGACGCCCTCCAGGGAGCGGCGGGACGCGGCGGGGGCGGTCTCGGGGGTGAGGTCGGGGAAGTGCTGGGCGGCGATGCCGGACATGGCGGTCTCTTTCGGGTGGTGAGAGGTGTGCCGGGGCGTGCCGCGGCTGTGCGTCCTAGAATGGACAACGTGGTTGACCAAAACGTAAACCAGGTTGTCGATCCGCGCAACGGCTTCGAGCTCCCACTGCTGCTGTTCGCCGGATTCCGCACGATCATCGACGAGTTGCACGCCGAACTCGCCCGGCAGGGCCACCCCGAGGCGCGGCCCGCGCACGGCTTCGCGCTGCAGGCGATCGGGCCGGACGGAGCGACGGCGAGCGAGCTCGGCCGGCGGCTGGGGGTGTCCAAGCAGGCCGCGGGGAAGACCGTGGACCGGCTGGAGGCGCTCGGCTATGCGGAGCGGGCGGACGACCCGGGCGACGCGCGGCGCAAGGTGGTGCGGCTGACCCCGCACGGGCTGGACGTGCTGGCCCGGTCGGCGGTGGTGTTCGAGCAGATCCGCGGACGCTGGGCGGCGGCCCTGGGGGAGCAGCGGCTGCGCGAACTCGAGGACGGCCTGGCGCAGTTGACCGGACCGTCCGGCTTCCGGCTGGACGCGGCGGGCTGGTTCGGCGGCTGAGCGGCGCCGAAGCGCTGTCGGCCCCGGGGACACTTCACGCGTTCCGGCGGAGCGGCCGGCATGGCGTCGCTCGACGGCCCAACAACCGGACGTGCAGCGGCGGGCGTTGCGGCGGAGGGAGCGGGCGGTGGCGGAAGTCGCGGGAGCCGGCGTTCCTGCGGGACCGCGTGCTGGTGAACGGGGGCGGGCGCAGGTCTACGGCACCCGGATCGCGGGGGTGCGCGACGGCGCGGCGGTGCCGTGCGAGGGCCCGGCGCGAATGGACCAGGGCCGGTCTTCAAGCCGCCGTCGCAGCCCTGCGGCGTCCGGTGCGTGCTCTCGGTGTGCCGGGTGGAAGGCCTCGTGCTGGGTGTACTCGGCTTTTCGCCCGGTGCGGCGGGAGGGCAGGCCCGGGGGTACCTCCCGGCCTAAGGTCGGGGGTACCTCCCGGCCTAAGGTCGGGGGTGCGTCGTGGGGCAGCCAGCGGCGTGAAGACAGGCCCTGGCGGCGCGCCCGTCGCCCCCGCCGGGTGGCGAGGGCGACGGGCGGCGGGCTCAGCGGGCGGCGCGGCGTTCGGCCTTGGCGGCGGCTTCCGCCTCGTCCTCGGCCTCGGCCTGCTCCAGGGTGGGGGCGGTGCCGCCGAGGTGGGCGGGGACCCACCAGGAGTCGTCGGGGCCGGCCGGCTTGGCGGGGTAGTCGCGCTGGGCGCGGTCGAGCATCTCCGACATGGCGGCGCGCAGGCGGCGGGTGACCATGACGGGCCTGTCGGCCTCGGTCAGGTGGATCGGCTCGCCGATCATGATGGTGACGGGGACGTGGCGCTTGGTCAGGGTCTTCGGGCGGCCCTTGGTCCACAGCTGCTGGGTGCCCCAGAGGATGACGGGCAGCAGCGGGGTGCCGGAGTCGGCGGCCATCCGGGCGGCACCGGTCTTGAACTTCTTCAGCATGAACGAGCGGCTGATGGTGGCCTCGGGGAAGACGCCGACCACCTCGCCCTCGCGGAGCGCCTTGACGGCGGCCTCGTACGCGGGCTGGCCGTCGGCGCGGTCGACCGGGATGTGCTTCATGCCGCGCATCAGCGGGCCGGAGATCCGGTGCCGGAACACGTCGTCCTTGGCCATGAAGCGGGTCTTGCGGCGGGCCACCCGGTAGGCGCCGAAGCCGGCGAAGATGAAGTCCAGGTAGCTGATGTGGTTGCTGACCAGGACGGCGCCGCCGGTGGCGGGGACATGCTCGGCGCCGACGATGGAGATCCGCAGGTCCAGCGCCTTGAACGCGGTGAGCGCGGTGCGGATCACCGGCGGGTACACGAACTCTGCCACGGTCAGTCCTACTTCCCACGGGCCTGGTGCCCGGTGCGGTGGATCCCGGGGCGTGGTGGCAGGGCCGACGGGTCGCGGCACGCCGCGGCGGCCACGGGTGTTTCCCCCCGATGATCCCCCGAACGGGCACGGTCTGTCACGCCCGCGCACCGCACGGGCCGGACCGGCGGGTGCGGCCGGAGCCGGAATGCCGGGCCGGGGCCGGGCGTTCGGCGCGGTCACCGGCGGGCGGCGATCCGTGCCCCGCAGGCAAATCCGGGCGAACCGGGGCGGCTGTGCGGCTCCGGCCCGGCGCCCCGGGCGGCGCGGGACGGGGCGGGGGCGCCGAACGTCGGGTCGCACGGAGAGTGGTCGTGACGGCCCCACCGGCGGACTGTTCGAGCCGGGGGGCGGCGTTTGTCACACTGGACCGGTGATCGGACCGGCCGGTCCCGACGGTGGAACGGCGAGGCGGGAGGCGGCGGATGCGCGGCGAGGGCGGGGCGGTGCGGCTGACCGGGGCGGAACTCGGCGCCGAACTGGGGGAGCGGGCGACGCTGGTGCAGTTCTCCACCTCCTTCTGTCAGCCGTGCCGGGCGACCCGGCGCACGCTCGCCGAGGTGGCCGGAATGGTCGAGGGGGTGGCGCACGTGGAGGTGGACGCCGAGTCGCAGCTGGAGCTGGTGCGCCGGCTGGAGATCCGACGCACCCCGACCGTGCTGGTGCTGGACGCCGCGGGCCGGGTGGTGCGCCGGGCGGCAGGTCAGCCGCGCCGGATGGACGTGATCGCGGCACTCGGCGAGGCCGTCTAGCGTTCAATCTCACAGGCGATCTGGTGCCGGGTCAGGTGGCAGTCGGCCCGCCCTGCGGCAGGATGGGCCAAGGCGGTGGCGCAGGTGCCCGCCCGGACCTGCGGCAGCGTAAGCTACTGGCGAGTAGTGACGGCTGAGCTACTCATGAGTATGCTGCCGGGGAGTTCCGGCGGGGCACCGGCGCGCGCCGCCCGGACCGCGGGCCCCGCGCGTGTGCCGAGACCGCTCGACACGCACGGACGCAGCCGCAGCCGCCGGATCGGACCAGTAACAGGAGAGCAGGCCGTGAGCTTGAGGATCGTTGTCTGTGTGAAGTACGTGCCCGACGCGACCGGTGACCGTCGCTTCGCGGACGATGCCACCACCGACCGGGAGGGCGTGGACGGCCTCCTGTCGGAGCTGGACGAGTACGGCGTCGAGCAGGCGCTGCGCATCGCCGAGGCCAACGACGGCGCCGAGGTGACCGTCCTGACGGTCGGCCCCGACGACGCGAAGGACGCCCTGCGCAAGGCCCTGTCGATGGGCGCCGACAAGGCCGTCCACGTCAACGACGACGACATCCACGGCACCGACGTGATGGGCACCTCCGCGATCCTGGCGGCGGCGCTGGAGAAGACCGGCTACGACCTCGTCGTGTGCGGCATGGCCTCCACCGACGGCACGATGGGCGTCCTGCCCGCGCTGCTGGCCGAACGCCTGGGCGTCGCGCAGGCCACCCTCCTGTCCGAGGTCACCGTCGAGGCCGGCACCGTCAAGGGCCGCCGCGACGGCGACGCCGCGACCGAACTCGTCGAGGCGGCGCTGCCCGCCGTCGTCTCGGTCACCGACCAGTCCGGCGAGGCCCGCTACCCCTCCTTCAAGGGCATCATGGCCGCGAAGAAGAAGCCCGTGCAGTCGTTCGACCTCGACGACCTGGGCATCGACGCCGACACCGTCGGCCTCACCGGCGCCTGGACGAAGGTCGCGGAGATCACCGCGCGCCCCGCCCGCACCCAGGGCGTCGTCGTGACCGACGAGGGCGACGGCGGCAAGCGGCTCGCCGCGTACCTCGCCGAGCAGAAGTTCATCTGACGGGCCGCCGGGAACCTTCGAAGGATACGGAGTTTAGACACATGAGCGAGATCCTGGTCCTGGTCGACCACGCCGACGGCGCGGTGCGCAAGCCCGCCCTCGAACTGCTCACCCTCGCCCGCCGCCTCGGCACCCCCGCCGCCGTCGTCCTCGGCGCCGGCGACCACGCCGCGGCGATCGCCGCGAAGGCCGCCGAGTACGGCGCCGCCAAGGTCTACACCGCCGACGCCGACGAGTTCACCACCCGCCTCGTCGTCCCCAAGGTCGACGCCCTCGCCCAGATCGCCAGGACCGCGGGCGCCGCCGCCGTCCTGGTCACCTCCGGCGGCGAGGGCAAGGAGATCGCCGCCCGCACCGCCCTGCGCCTGGGCTCGGGCCTGATCACCGACGCGGTGGACCTGGAGCAGGGCACGGACGGCCCCGTCGCCACCCAGTCGGTGTTCGCCGCGTCGTTCCAGGTGAAGTCCACCGTCACCACCGGCACGCCGGTGGTCACCGTCAAGCCGAACAGCGCCGCCCCCGAGGCCGCGCCGGCCGCCGGCGCCGTCGAGAGCGTCACCGTGGAGTTCACCGGCAACGCCGCCACCGTCACCTCCCGCACCCCGCGCGTCTCCACCGGCCGCCCCGAGCTCACCGAGGCCGCCATCGTCGTCTCCGGCGGCCGCGGCGTCGGCGCGGCGGAGGGCTTCGGCGTCGTCGAGGACCTCGCGGACGCCCTCGGCGCGGCCGTCGGCGCCTCCCGCGCCGCCGTCGACGCCGGCTGGTACCCGCACAGCAACCAGGTCGGCCAGACCGGCAAGCAGGTCTCCCCGCAGCTGTACGTCGCGGCGGGCATCTCCGGCGCGATCCAGCACCGCGCCGGCATGCAGACCTCGAAGACCATCGTCGCGGTCAACAAGGACCCCGAGGCCCCGATCTTCGAACTCGTCGACTACGGCGTCGTCGGCGACCTCTTCACCGTCCTCCCCCAGCTCACCACCGAGGTCAAGGCCCGCAAGGGCTGACCTGTCGAGGCTGAACTGCGGCGCGGCCCCCGGGAGTTGTCCCGGGGGCCGCGCCGTTTTTCGGGTCCGGTCAGCGGCCGGCGAGGGAGCGCACGAAGCGGTTGGCGTCGACGGTGCCGAGGCCGGACGCCAGGTCGTAGCCCTTGACGGCCTTGTAGCCGGTCACGGCGCCCCAGGAGTTGTCGCCCTCGGTGACGTCGGTGATGCCGCTCCACTGCGGGGGCAGCTGCGCCAGTGCGTACATCCGCGGGTTGAGCTGGCCGAGGCGGTGCCCGGCGAGCTGGTCGGCGAGCGCCACGATGCCCGAGAAGATCGGGGTGGCCTCGCTGGTGCCGCCGGTCAGGTGCCAGCCGACCCGGGTCGGGTCGTAGGACTCGTACGTCCAGGCGGCGCCGTCCACGGCCGCGCTCATCGAGATGTCCGGGGTGCCGCGGTGGTCGCCGGTCACGTTCGCCACGCCCGCCTGGTACCAGGGGCGCCCGAAGACGCCGGAGACGCCGCCGCCGGCCGCGCCGTAGTCGTCGTGCCAGACCTTGTCCGGGGCGGTGCGCTTCCCGCTGTTGTCCAGGGTCAGCTCGGTGCCGCCGACCGAGGTGACCAGCGGGTCCGCGGACGGCCAGGAGTTCACCCGGTACGGGTACAGGTCGGTGCCGTTCTCCATCGCGTCGGTGGCGCCGTTGTCGCCGGAGGCGGCGAGCACCGTGACGTCCTTGGCGGCGGCGAACCTGAAGGCGTACCGCAGGCTCTCGATCGACTTGAAGTCGCCCTTGTCGAAGCCCGGGAAGGTGTTCTCGGTGGCGCCGAAGCTCTGCGAGATCACGTCCACGTCGCGGTGCTGCATGAGCGCCTTCTCGGCGTCCATCATCTCCGGCAGGCCGGTGACGCCCTCGGTCTCCGCGACGCCGGTCTCCACCAGCACGATGTGCGCGTCGGGGGCGACGGCGTGCGCGTACTCGACGTCCAGGGTGGTCTCACCGGCCCAGCCGGTGTGGTCCGGGTTGGTCGGGTCGAACACCGGGACGTCGCCCCACTTGACCACCTCGACCTGGGTGTCCGGGATGCCCCACTGCTTGTCGAACACCTCCAGGTCGTGCTGGATGGTCGGCGAGCCGAACGAGTCCACGATCACGATGGTGCGGCCCTTGCCCGTGACGCCCTGCTGGTACAGCGGGTTCAGGTTGTAGGCCTGGCGGTACTGCAGCGGCGAGTAGCAGTGGATGCCGATCTGCGACACGCAGTCCGAGGTCGATATCGGCGCGACCCGGCCGACCGCGTCGATGTGCCCGGCCGAGGCGGGACGCAGGTGGAAGGCGGCCGGCAGGTGCAGGTCGGCCGCCGTCCGGGCGGTCGCGGTGGCGCCGGTCAGGGCGGTGGCCCCGACGGCGAGCAGCGCGGCGGCCCGCAGCGCGGTGGAGCGACGGGGACCCGCGGTGGCGGGGTGCATGCTCAAAGGGGACTCCTGGAGGAGACGGTTCCCGGCACGACCGGCCGGGGCGATCCCTATCCCACCGGTGCCGGCGAGGTCCGGCCATAGTCCGAGACGGGCGGTGGGGATGGTTCCGGTCGGCCACCGGATTCGGTAAAGGAACTGGAGCGATTCCGTAACGCCCCAGCTCAGCACGGACGGTGACGATCCGCCCGGCGGACGGGTCGCTGGTGTACTCCGGTCGCCCCGGCTCGTAGAGTCGGGCGGCATGGGACTGCTGACGGCACTGGACGGCGTGTACGGGGACCGCGCGGACGCGGTGGTGGTGAACAGCCTTGCGCTGTCCTGGGAGGAGTTGTTGCGCGCCGCCGGGGCGATCGCCGAACGGGCCGCCGGGGCGCCGGCGCTGGCCGTTCTGGCCCGGCCCGAGCCGGAGACCGTGGCGGCCGTGGTCGGCGGCCTGCTGGCCGGCGTCCCCGTGGTGCCGCTGCCGCCCGACTCCGGGCCGGTGGAGCGCGCCCACATCCTGCGCGACAGCGGCGCCACCCTGCTGGCGGGCACCCGTCCGCCCGAGGACGCCGAAGGGCTGACGGTCCTTCCGGTCCGGCTCACCGACCGGGCGAGCGGCCAGTGGCGGCCCGTCGCCGAGGACCCCGACCGGACGGCGTTCGTGCTGTACACCTCCGGCACCACCGGCGCCCCCAAGGGCGCGCTGATCCCGCACCGCGCCGTCGCCGCCGGCCTCGACGGCCTCGCCGACGCCTGGCAGTGGAACGCCGACGACACCCTCGTCCACGGCCTGCCGCTGTTCCACGTCCACGGCCTGGTGCTCGGCGTGCTCGGCGCGCTGCGCACCGGCAGCCGCCTGGTGCACACCGGCCGCCCCACCCCCGCCGGGTACGCCGCCGCCCGCGGCAGCCTGTACTTCGGCGTGCCCACCGTGTGGTCCCGGATCGCCGCCGACGCGGACGCCGCCCGCGAGTTGGCCGCCGCCCGACTGCTGGTGTCCGGCAGCGCCCCGCTGCCCGTCCCGGTCTTCGAACAGCTGCGCCGGCTCACCGGGCAGGCCCCCGCCGAGCGGTACGGCATGACCGAGACGCTGATCACCGTCGCCACCCGCGCCGACGGCGAACGGCGGCCCGGCGCGGTCGGCGTACCGCTGCCCGGCGTGCGGACCCGGCTGATCGGCGAGGACGGGCAGCAGCTGCCGCACGACGGCGAGAGCGTCGGCGACCTCCAGCTCCAGGGCCCCACCCTGTTCGACGGCTACCTCGGACGGCCCGACGCCACCGCCGACTCCTTCACCGCCGACGGCTGGTTCCGCACCGGCGACGTCGCCGTCGTCGAACCCGACGGCTTCCACCGGATCGTCGGCCGCGCCTCCGTCGACCTGATCAAGAGCGGCGGCTACCGGATCGGCGCCGGCGAGGTCGAGGCCGCACTGCGCGACCACCCCGGCGTTCTCGATGCGGCGGTGGTCGGCGCCCCCGACCACGACCTCGGGCAGGTGGTGGTCGCCTACGTGGTCGCCCAGGGCGAAGATTTGACCGAACGTCAGCTGGTCGACTTCGTGGCGCAGCGGCTGTCCGTGCACAAGCGCCCCCGCCGGGTCGTCCTGGTCGACGACCTGCCGCGCAACGCCATGGGCAAGGTGCTGAAGAAGCAGCTGCTGGAGCCCGGGAGGTAGGGGGTCCGTCCGGGGCGGGCAAAGCGGTCCTTTCAGGAGCCCGGGGAGTGGGTACCACTGGGGGTGGCGTGGGGGCCCGGGCCCCGCGGCTGCCCGGCGGACCGGCCGGGCCGGCACAGAGGGGCAGGGACGCTGTGATCGTCTGGGTCAATGGGGCATTCGGGGCGGGCAAGACGAGCGCCTGCCGAGAGCTGGCCGGGCTGTTGCCCGGCAGCGTGCTGTTCGAGCCGGACGCCGTCGAGGCGCTGCTCCGCACCACCTTGCCGCCCGGCCGCCGGGCCGAGGTGACGGACCTGCGAGAGCTGCCCGCGTGGCGGCGACTGGTCACCGAGACGGCCGCCGCGCTCGCCGACGAGACCGCCGGGCCCGTCCTGGTCCCGATCACGCTGCTGCGCCAGGAGCACCGCGACGAGATCTTCGGCTCGCTGGCCGGCCGCGGCCTCGCCGTCCACCACGTCGTCCTGGACCCCGTCGAAACGATCCTGCGCGCCAGGATCGCCACCCGCGAGGGCGCCCTCGACACGGCGCTGCGGCAGCGCGACCGGGAGGCGCTGCCCGCCTACCTCGCCGCCCGCGGCTGGCTGGCCGGCGACGCGCGCATGATCGACAACGGTGTGCTGACGCCGCGCCAGACCGCCGAGAGGATCCTCGACCTGGTGCGCAGCGGTGCGGCCCGCTGTCCGATCGTGCGCACCGAGGGCGGGAACGGCGACACCGTCGCAGCCGCCGTCCTGCTCTTCGACGACCGGGACCGGGTCCTGCTGGTCGACCCCGCGTACAAGCCGCACTGGGAGTTCCCCGGCGGCGTCGTCGAACGCGGCGAATCGCCGACCGCGGCCGCCGTCCGCGAAGCCGCCGAAGAACTCGGCCTCCGGCTGCGCCCCGAGGAGCTGCGCCTGCTCGCCGTCGACTGGGAGCCGGGCAAGGGCCGCGCCCGCGGCGGCCTGCGACTCGTCTACGACGGCGGCCGACTCGGGCCCTCCGAGGTCCTGCGGCTGCGGCTGCCCACCGGGGAGCTCCGGGACTGGCACTTCGCGACGCTGCGGGAGGCCGCGGAGATGCTGCCGGCGGCGCGACTGCGACGGCTGGTGGCTGCGCTGGAGGCGCGGGCGGAAGGGGAGTTGAGGTACTTGGAGGGCGGGCGACGGGCCGCGACAGGCGCTGCGCAGGCCCGGTAGTCGGGTGAGGGGACAGGAAGAGCACAACCGGGGGCGCGGGGAGAGCTGCGCGAGCGGATGGGCGCGAGAACAGGGGCGCGGGGGAACTGCGTGACAAGCGCACGCCCGGCCGTAAGGTCGCGAGCACGTGCAGGTCATTGTCCTGCGTCGCGATCTTGCGGACGGGGCGCCTTCCGCTGCGCGCAGTTCCGCCCCCTCGGCTTTGCCTGGGGGTACCCCCAGCGCCCCCGGTTGCGCGTCCGGGTTCCAGCCCGGCGCAGCCCTATTCGCCGGGCTGCGGGAGGTACCCGTGGTCGGAGAGGTGGGCGCCGATCATGCGGTACACGTCGGGGTCGTCGGGGGTGATGGCGGCGAGGCCGTCGACGTAGCGGTTGTACATGCAGAACGCGGACGCGATCAGCACGGTGTCGTGGATGATCGTGTCGTCGGCGCCGACGGCCCTCGCGGCGGCGATGTCCTCCTCGGTGACGGACAGTCCGCTCTCGGCGACCTTGCCGGCGAGCTGGAGCAGGGCCCGCATCAGGTCGGAGACGGGGGCGGTCGCCAGGTCGGCCTGGACGGCGTCGACCAGGGCGAAGTCGCCCTCCAGGCGGTGCGCGGCGGTGGCGCCGTGCGCGGCCGCGCAGTAGCGGGTGCAGTTGAGCGAGGAGACGTAGGCGGCGATCAGCTCGCGTTCGCCGACGGACAACGGGGACTCGCCGCGCAGGAGTTGTTCGGCGAGTTCGCTCAGGCGCAGGCCGGATGCGGGGTTGAAGGCGAGCAGGCCCCGGATTCCGGGGTGGGGGGCAGGGAGCGCGATGTGCGGCATGGCCCTTACTGAACCGGTTCGAAGGGCCCTTGGCAAGGCCTTGACCTGCGGTTGTGTCGTCACAGCGGGTGTGCGGCGGGCCGGTTGGGCGCGCGCCGTCCGGCCGCGGTCCGGGAAGGGCGGGTCCTGGCCGGAGAGCGGGGCGGGCAGATTAGGATGGGCGACCGTGACTGACACCGGTAGCACCCAGGACCTGGATCCCGTCGAGCCGGTCGCGGCCCTTGCCGACGACGCCGGTGACGAGGCGTTGGACGTTGCGTCGGACGAGCCGTCGGCGGAACACGTGAGCACAGACGCGGAGGCGGACGCCGAGCGGGCCGCGCTGCTCGACGGGGTGTGGGACGTGGTGGTGGTCGGCGCCGGGCCGGCCGGCTCGTCGGCGGCGTACGCGGCCGCGACGCGGGGGCGGCGGGTGCTGCTGCTCGACAAGGCCGAGCACCCCCGGTACAAGACCTGCGGCGGCGGCATCATCGGCCCGTCCCGGGACTCGCTGCCGGCCGACTTCAAGCTCCCGCTGCAGGACCGGATCTCGGCCGTCACGTTCGCGCTGAACGGCAAGTGGACGCGCACCCGGCGCTCGAAGCGGATGCTGTTCGGCGTGGTCAACCGCGACGAGTTCGACCTCCGGCTGGTGCAGGCCGCCGAGCAGGCCGGCGCGGTGCTGGTCACCGGCGTCACCGCGACCGGCGTCGAGCAGCAGGGCGGCGACAGCCGGACCGTCTTCGTGACGCTGGCCGGCGGCGGGCGGGTGGAGGCGCGGGCCGTGATCGGCGCGGACGGCTCCGCGAGCCGGATCGGCCGTCACGTCGGCGTCAGCTTCGACCAGATCGACCTCGGCCTGGAGGCGGAGATCCCCGTCCCCGAGTCGGTCTCCCGCGAGTGGGCCGGACGCATCCACCTGGACTGGGGTCCGCTGCCCGGTTCGTACGGGTGGGTGTTCCCGAAGACCGACTCCGGGACGCTGACCGTCGGCGTGATCTCGGCGCGCGGGCAGGGCGAGCAGACCAAGCGGTACCTGGCCGACTACATCCGGCGGCTCGGCCTGTCCGGGTTCACGCCGCTGGTGGAGTCCGGGCACCTGACGCGCTGCCGGGCCGAGGACTCGCCGCTGTCCCGCGGCCGGGTGCTGGTGGCGGGCGACGCGGCCGGTCTGCTGGAGCCGTGGACCCGCGAGGGCATCTCGTACGCGCTGCGCTCGGGTCGGCTGGCCGGCGAGTGGGCGGTGCAGGTCGCCGAGGCGAACGGGGCGGCGGACGTGCGGCGCCAGGCGCTGAACTACTCGTTCGCGATCAAGGCGGGCCTGGGCGTGGAGATGCGGGCCGGCAAGATCATGCTGGCCTCGTTCGAGAAGCGCCCGCACATGTTCCACGCGGCCGTCTCGCTGATCACCCCGGCGTGGCGGGCGTTCGCCCGGACCACCCAGGGGCACACGACGTTCGCGCAGCTCATGCGGGACCACCGGGCGGCGCGGAAGCTGGCGTCGATCGCCGGTCGCTAGGCTCGGCCGGAGCCGTGGATCCGCCCGGGGAGGGGAGTTCCCTCCCCGGGCGGATCCGTTGGTGCGGCGGGGCGCGGGGGTTGGGGTTCGGGGGGCTTCCCCGCGCCCCTGACAGGGGGTTACTTCAGGCCGGTGTCCAGGCTGTTCATCAGGGTGCCGGAGGGGGTGTCGCCGGACATCTCCCAGACCATGGCGCCCAGCAGGTTCTTGGACTTGAGCCAGGCGGTCCTCTGGGCGATGGACCAGGGGTCGTCGAAGGTCCACCACTGGCCGCCGTTGCCGGTGTAGCCGTAGGTGGAGACGGACACCGGGTCGTGGTAGACGGTGAGGTTGGGCACCGAGGTGATCAGGTTGTTGTAGCCGCGGGTGCCGGCCTCCTCGGCGAACTGGCCGGGTGCGGCGCCGTTGGCGGCCTGCCAGGCGCCGTGGGCTCCGCCGTCGGTGACGTTCTGCCAGCCGCGGCCGTAGAACGGGAAGCCGATGGTGAGTTTGCGCGGGTTGACGCCGGCGTCGAGGTAGGTGTTGACGGCGTTCTCGACCGAGAAGTGGAACGGGTAGGGGTCGGTCGGGTCGGTGTGCAGGTTGGCCTGCTGGCCGGTGCGGTTGGGCTCCCAGGAGTTGTCGGAGCCGGAGCCGTGGAAGTCGTAGCCCTGGACGTTGGCGATGTCGAGGTACCGGAAGATCTGTGAGAGGTCCCAGCCCTGGGCGATCTTGGCGGGGTCGGCGGGGGTGAAGGCGGTGAGCAGCTTGTGCGGGCCGCCGAGGGCGTCGAGCTGCCGGCGGAACTCGGCGAGCAGCAGGGTCAGGTTGGCCTTGTCGGCGGTGTTCCAGTGGTTGCCGGGGTGGCCGTCCGCAGAGCCGGGCCACTCCCAGTCGAGGTCGATGCCGTCGAAGATGCCCGCGCCGGTGCCGGGGCCGCCCGCGCCGTTGTAGGCGGGCAGGTTGCCCTTGATCCAGATGTCGATGCAGGAGGAGACGAGCTTCTTGCGGGAGGCGTCGGTGGCGGCCGCGTCGGAGAAGAACTTGGAGTACGTCCAGCCGCCGAGCGAGACCACGACCTTCAGGTTCGGGTACTTCGCCTTGAGCTTCTTCAGCTGGTTGAGGTTGCCGCGCAGCGGCGACCAGCCGTCGTCGGCGACGCCGTCCACGGACTGGGCGGCGCTCATCGGCCGGGCGTAGTCGGCGTCGGCGTCACCGGCGCCGGTGCCCTGGTCGGGGTCCTCGGGGTCGGAGGTGGTGCCCTTGGTGACGCCGGCCAGGCAGGTCAGGTTGACCGGGTCGATGTTCTCGAAGGCGTAGTTGACGACGTCGAGCTTGGCGGCGCTGCCGGAGGTGTCGAGGTTCTTGACGAAGTACTGGCGGCCGTAGATGCCCCACTGGACGAAGTAGCCGACCCGGGTGTACTTCCCGGGTCCGGCGAGGTCGCCGGTGGTGACGGCGAGGGCGTTGGAGGCGGGGGAGTTGTTGTCGGCGGCGTCCCGGGCCTTGACCGTGAAGGTGTACGGGGTGGCGGGGGAGAGCTGCCCGACGGTGGCCGTGGTGGTGCCGACGGTCTGCACGAGGGCGTCGCCCTGGTAGACGTCGTACGCGGCGACCCGCTTGTTGTCGGTGGCGGCGTCCCAGGCGAGGGCGACGCTCGTGGAGGTGACGCCGGTGGAGCGCAGGTTGCCCGGGGCGGTCGGCGGCACGGTGTCGGTGGCCGGGTCGACGGTGGAGAAGAACACCGGGGTGCTGAGCGGGCCGGTGTTGCCGCGGGTGTCCTTGGCGCGGACGTTCAGGGTGTAGGTGGTCGCCGGGGTGAGGCCGGTGAGGGTGGTGGACAGGCCGGTCGCGGAGCCGAGGACCGTCGAGCCGTTGAGGATGTCGTACGAGGCGACCGGGAAGTCGCCCTTGCTCGCGGCGGTCCAGCTCAGCGAGAGGCTGTGCGCGGTGGCGTCGACCAGCGTCGGGGCGCCGGGCGCGGTCGGCGGGACGTCCGGGGTGCCGTCGCACTTGTCGCCGTTGACGCGGCAGTTGAGCGGCGCGGTGATCGGGCCGTTGCCGATGAACCAGAAGCTGTACGGCTCGGTGGAGCCGTTCGGCTGCACGGTCGCGTTGTAGTACGCGTTGGTGGCGACCACGTGGCTGCCGGTGGTGGTGGCCGTGCCGTTGTAGGTGCCGGTCATGGTGACGCCGGACGGCAGGTCGAACTCCAGCGTCCACCCGGTGACGGCGGTGGCATTGGGGTTCTTGACGACGAACGTGCCCTTCCACCAGGAACCGTAGTTGTCGCTGGTGAAGGTGGCGGTGAGCTTGGCCGCGGCGTGCGCGGGGGTGGCGGCGAGCAGGGCGATCGGCAGGGCGAGCGTGGCCAGCAGGGCCAGCAGTCTGGCCCGGAGGCGCTTCCTGGAGCGGACGTGCATCGGTACTCCCTGTCTGGTGTGGGGGATTCCGTACAGGGGTGCCGGGGAGCCAGCAACAGGAGGGTAAGTGGACTGGACCAACTCGTCAACAGGTCTATACCGGACGGAGGTTGACGGGCCGGCGGGGACATGATCCACCAGGTGTCGGCGGTGGCTGGCAGGATCTCCGGCATGGGACTCGACGTGATGGTGGGCGCGCTGATCGGCGCCGAGGAGGACGTGGCGGACTGGTTCCGCGAGGAGTGCGCGACGATCGGCGCGGTACTGGAGCGCGAGGGCCTGCCCGGCTGGCAGGAGCCGGTCGACGGACCCCGGTTCAGCGACCGGGTGTGGGGGTACTCGGGGCTGCACACGCTGCGCCGCGTCGCCGCGCACCTGGCCGCGAACGGGCGGCTGCCCGAGCCGCTGGCCGAGGGCGACCGGGCCTCCGAGGACCCGGAGTTGCGGGAGGCCTACTACGACATACCGGACGACCCGGCCGGCCCGTTCGACCACCTGATCCACCACTCGGACTGCGAGGGCTACTACGTCCCCGTGGACTTCGGGCCGGTGCTGATCGACGAGGAGCTGTCCGGCGGGATGCTCGGGTCCTCGGTGCGGCTGCTGGCCGAGCTGAGGACCGTGGCCGAGGCGCTCGGCCTGCCCGCGGACCTCGACCCGTACGCGGACGAGGTGACCGCCGTGCTCGACGGCGAGGTCGCGGACCCCGAGGGCTGGCAGCGCTACGGCGCCGAGTCGTTCATCTGCCTCCAGCTGATGCGGGCGGCCGAGCTGTCGGTGCGGACCGGCGCGGCGATCGCGTTCTGCTGACGCCCCGTCAAGGGCCGATCAGCTGCTCGGCGAGCGGGCTGCGCGCGTACAGCACCAGGCGGCCGTGCCGGGCCCGGGTGACCAGCCGGGTGGCGTGCAGGACGGCGAGGTGCTGGCTGACCGCGCCCGGGGTGACGCCCAGGCGGCGGGCCAACTCGGTGGTGGCGGTGGGCTCCTGGAGCAGCGCCAGGACGCGGGCCTTGGGGGCGCCGATCAGCTGCTCCAGGGCCTGCGGCGCGGGCGGCGGGTCGGCCGGGCCGGTCAGGTTGCCCTGGCCGCGCGCCACGTAGCTGATCGACGGGGTGAGGTCGGGGCCGATCGCGGTGATCGCGCCGCGCGCGAAGCAGGTCGGCAGCAGGGCCAGGCCGCGCCGGTCCACCACGATGTCCAGGTCGCCGCAGCCCCAGTTCCGCTCGATGGTCAGCAGCCCGTCCGTCCAGCGCAGCCGGTGGTCGAGGTCGGCGAACAGGCCGGCCGCGCCGCGCTCGGCCAGCACCCGGGCGCGGTGCACGATGTCGGCGTGCAGCACCGAGCGGGCGCGCGGCCACCAGGCGGGCTCCAGCACCCGCGTCCAGTACTCCTCCAGGGCGTCGGCGATCCGCCCGATCAGCTCCGCCGGACGGTCGTCGAAGGCGGCCAGCAGCGGCGGCACCTCGCGGTCGTGCGGCCGGAAGGTGATGTCCAACTCGCGTCGCAGCCGGGCCGGTTCGAAGGCGCGGACGGCCGCCAGCTCGGCCGCGAAGTCCGGGAACGGGACGCTGGGGCGGGGTGTCATGAAGTCCGGCACGTACTTGTTGCTCGCCACCAGGGCGCGCAGCAGCGGTGCGCCCGGCAGCGCCTCGAAGGCCGGGCGCATCGCCTCGAACGCCGCCCCGTGCGGGTACTGGCCCGGGTGCGTCCACATCCGCAGGCTGAGCACCGTCTCCTGCAGCGGCGAGCAGGCGAAGTAGGTGGCGGCCAGATCGGCCAGGCCCAGCCGGAAGCGCAGCACCACGGTGTTCCCCCTGTCCGGGCCCGAGGATTCAGGTCCGGGCTAAATCAATACCACGGGCGCTCCGTACCCGGTCTGATCGGATCATGACCGCCACTGAACTCGCGGCCGACGAGGCCGCGTTGCCCAGCCGTGCCCGGAGCCGGTTCGCCCGGCTGCTGCCCCAGGACCCGGCGCTGCGCCGGCTGTCCGTGATCACCCTGATCAACACGGCGGGCAACGGCCTGTCGATGACCCTGTCGGTGCTGTTCTTCACCCGCATCCTGGGTTTCGGGGTCGCGCAGGTCGGCGTGGTGCTGACCGTCGCCGGGGCGTTCGGGCTGGCGGCGGGCATGCCGGCGGGCTGGCTGTCCGACCGGTTCGGGCCCAAGCCGGTGCTGGTGGTGCTGCTGGTGGCCCAGGGGGTGTGCTCGGTCGGGTACGTGCTGGTGCACGACCTGGCGGTGTTCGCGGTGCTGGCCTGCCTGGTGGCCGTCACCGACCGGGGCGGCATGGCGGTGCGCGGCGCGCTGTTCGCCGAGGTGCTGCCCCAGGACGGCCGGGTGGCGGGCCGGGCGTACCTGCGCTCGGTCACCAACATCGGCATCGGGCTGGGCACCGTCGCCGCCGCGGCGGTGCTCCAACTCGACAGCCGGGGCGCGTACTTGGCGGCGCTGCTGTTCGACGGTGCGACGTACGGCGTGATCGCGGTGATGTACCTGCTGATGGTGCACGTTCCGCCGCGGACCGCCGAGCACGCCGCGGAGGCGAAGGCCGGGGGCGGGATGCGCGCGGTGCTGCGGGACGGGCGCTACCTGGCGGCGACGGGCCTGAACGCGGTGATCACCCTGCAGTTCGTGATGATCGAGGTCGGCGTGCCGCTGTGGGTGGTGCGGGAGACCGACGCGCCGCGCTGGATGGCGGCCGGCGCGCTGCTGGTGAACACCGGGCTGGTGATCGCCCTCCAGGTGCGGGCCACCCGGGGCACCGAGGAGATCGGCGCGGCCGCCCGGGTCTTCCGGCGCGGCGCGCTGCTGGTGGCCGGCTCCTGCGCGGTGCTGGCGCTGGCCGCGGGCCTGCCCGGCTGGGTCGCGGCGCTGGTGATCGCCGTCGGCGTCGGACTCCAGGCGCTCGGCGAGGTGTACAGCCAGGCCGGCGCGTGGGCGCTGGGCTACGACCTGGCGAAGGAGCACGCGCAGGGCGCCTACCAGGGCGTCTTCAACACCGGCATGTCGGGCGCGATGATGTTCGGCCCGGTGCTGATCACCTCGGTGGTGATCGCCAACGGCACGGCCGGCTGGCTGCTGCTGGCGGCGATGTTCGCCGCCGCGGGCGTCGGCATGACGATGCTGGTGCGCCGCTGACCCGGCAGCGCGCGGCGGGCGCGGGTGACGGTCCGTCACCCGCGCCCGCCGCCGTGCCGGCTAGCAGCTCAGGTTCGAGCCGGTCGGGACGCCGAGGATGGCGGAGAAGGAGGTGTAGGCGTTGATCCGGCTCTGGACCTGGGCGGGGTTGCCGCCGTTGCACTCCAGGGAGCCGTTGATGGAGCGGATGGTCTCGCCGAAGCCCTTGCCGTTGACCATGGCGTTGTGCGCGGTCATGGTGCCCGGGCCGTTCTGGGTCATCCAGTACCAGATGCCGGTCTTCCAGGCGACGGCCGCGTCGGTCTGCACCAGGTTCGGGTTGTTCAGCAGGTCGATGCCGAGCGCGTCGCCGGCCGCCTTGTAGTTGAAGTTCCAGCTCAGCTGGATCGGGCCGCGCCCGTAGTAGGCGGCCTGGCCGGCCGGGCAGCCGTAGGGCTGGGTGGCGTCGCAGTAGTGCGGGTAGTTGGCGGTGTTCTGCTCGACGACGTACACCAGCCCGCCGGTCTCGTGGTTGATGTTGGCGAGGAAGGCCGCCGCCTCCTGCTTCTTCACGGTGTCGGAGCCGGTGCCCGCGAACGCCGGGTAGGCGCTCAGCGCCGCGACCAGCCCGTTGTACGTGTAGAACGGGTTCCGGCTCGGGAACATCTGGTTGAACTGGGCCTCGGAGACCACGAATCCGCCCGGGTTGGGGCTGGTCGAGGTGCTGGTGGTGGGGCTCGGCGAGGGCTGGTCGTCGGCGCAGTTCGACGGGCTCCAGTACCAGGTGGAGATCGTCGGGTCGTAGCCCGGGTTGTCGTGGGTGGCGACGTAGAACTTGCCGTTGGGCACGTACTTGACCACCGTGCCGGTGGTGTACTGGGTGCCCGCCACCCAGACCTGGAAGGCGCAGACCGTCCCGGACGGCTTCGGGCTGGGCGAGGTGCCGGTGGAGGTCGGGCTCGGGCTCGGCGAGGTGCCGCCGCCGGTGCCGCAGGCGCCCTGGTCGGCCCAGACGCCCGAGCCGCCGGTGCTCGGCGTCTCGCCCTGGGTCCACCACTTGGCGTTCCAGTTGTGGCCGTTGTACGAGGCGGTCATGCCGCCGGTGTACACCTGCGAGGCCGCGTACGGGCTCGCGCAGGCGGTGGCGGCGGTGGAGGAGGTCGGCACCATGACGGCCAGTCCGGTGACGGCCAGTGCGCCGGTCAGCAGGGCGGCGATCCGGCCGCGGCGGGAGTGCGAACGGTGTGCGGCGAGTGTGCGGGTGGGGGACATCGGCCACTCCTTGTGGGGGGAACGAGCGGTGTGTCGAGCACTCAACCCAGGGTGACCGTTAACAGTCAATAGGTCTAGACCTTAAGAGAATTGAGGGTGTGTACGCACGGGGTACTGGTCAGTCGGGGCGCTGTCGTGCCAGGGTGCAGGCGGACACCGTCCGACCCACCCTCAGCCGGAAGGCAGACCAGCCCAGATGACCAGCGAAGCTCCCCTCCTGCGCCGCAGCACCGCCGACGCCGTCACCACCCTCGAACTCGACTCCCCGCACAACCGCAACGCGCTCTCCACCCGGCTGATGGCCGAACTCACCCGCGGCCTGGCCGACGCCGCCGCCGACCCCGAGGTCCGGGCGGTCGTCCTCGGCCACACCGGCCGGGTGTTCTGCGCCGGCGCCGACCTCTCCGAGGCGACCGGCGACGACCCCACCGTCGGACCGCGCGGCCTGGTCGCCCTGCAGCGCGCCATCGTCGACTGCCCCAAGCCGGTGATCGCCCGCCTCGACGGCCACGTCCGGGCCGGTGGGCTCGGCCTGGTCGGCGCCTGCGACCTCGCCGTCGCCGGGCCCGACTGCACCTTCGCCTTCACCGAGGCCCGCCTCGGCCTCGCCCCCGCCGTCATCTCGCTGCCGCTGCGCCCCAAGCTGGAGCCGCGCGCCGCCGCCCGCTACTACCTCACCGGCGAGACCTTCGACTCCGCCGAGGCGGCCCGGATCGGCCTGGTCACCGAGGCCGCCGACGACACCGGCGCCGCGCTGAAGACCGTGCTGGACGCGCTGCGGCTGTGCTCGCCGCAGGGCCTCGCCGAGTCCAAGCGGCTGGCCAACGCCGCCGTCCGGGAGTCCTTCGACCGGCACACCGAGGAGCTGGTCGCCCAGTCCGCGCGGCTGTTCGGCTCCGAGGAGGCGCAGGAGGGGATGCGCGCGTTCCTGGAGAAGCGGCCCGCGCGCTGGGTGCGCTGACCCGGCCGGGTGCGCTGACCTGGGCGTACGCCGGAAGTTACCGGCCGGTGTGAGTTTGGTCCCGTTGCCTGCCGCGGGCCGCTGCCGGCCGATACGGTGAGCGCATGTCGATCGTCCGCGCGCTGCTGGGATCCGTCCGTGAGAGGTCGCGCCGGGCGGCCGGGCGCGCGGTGCACCGCGGCTGGCGCTGGGTGCAGGACGCCGGCGCCGTCAGCAACCGGAGCCCCGGGCCGTACCGGTTCGGGGAGCTCGGCGACGGCACCAAGCTGGCCTTCCCGCTCGGCACCGTGTTCAACGAGCAGTGGATCACCATCGGGCCGTTCTCCATCATCGGCGAACGCGTCACCATCTCCGCCGGCTTCCTGCCCGGGCTCGACCTCGGCCCCGAGCCGATCGTCCGGATCGGCGGCGGCTGCGTGATCGGCCGCGGCAGCCACATCGTCGGCCACCAGCAGATCGTGCTCGGCGACGACGTGTGGACCGGCCCGAACGTGTACATCACCGACCAGGCCCACGAGTACCGCGACACCGAACTGCCCATCGGCAAGCAGTGGCCGCGCAACGAGCCGGTCTCGATCGGCGCCGGCTCCTGGATCGGCACCGGCGCGGTGATCCTGCCCGGCGCCCGGCTCGGCCGCAACGTGGTGGTCGCCGCCAACTCCGTGGTCTCGGGCGAGGTCCCCGACTTCGCGGTGGTGGCCGGCGCCCCCGCCCGCCAGGTCCGCACCTGGAACCCCGAGGGCGGGTGGCAGCCGCCGATCCGCCACGAGGCCCCGCGCCCCGTCCCCGACGGCGTCACCGCCGAGCAGCTCCGCGCCCTGGTCGGCTGGGACCTGCGCCTGCCCGGCGAGAACACCGCCCCCGAGGCGTAGCGCCGGACGGCACGCCGACGGCCGTGGCACGGGGTGCAACGACCGTCACAGGTGGGCAACACCCGAGACCGGGAGGGCCCGATCGGCGTGGTGGGGGCTGTCGAGTGGGGCAGGATGCTGCCTCGTGGATCTTGGAAGTGCCGGGGTCGGGCCGCGGGGGCGCCGACAGGTCGCGTCCCGGGTCCGTGTCAACAGCTACGACGACACCTGGAACCGACCGTGCGCCTCAGCCGTATCGCCGCCGCCGCCCTGAGGGCGGGCGCCGCCAAGGGCGCCACGTTCGGCTGCGGGCCCGACGTGCCCGGCGACGGCTGCTCCGAGGCGGTCGGCGAGCCCGAGGTCCACGACGTCGGCAACGACACCGGGACCCTGCTGCCGGACGAGAACCCGAAGGCCGAGGAGGGCGACGTGCTCGTCTTCGTGAAGACCCGGGAGGCCCGCCTGCCGCACAAGCAGCCGGCCGCGCCGTACCGCTGCCACGGCAGCCAGCACGCGGTGAAGCCCGACGCCAAGGGCGCGCTGCTGAGCGTCGCGCAGCCGTACCGGCCCTGACGGGGCCGCAATGACCGAACGGCGGCCTGGGCGCGTGGGGGCGTCCGGGCCGCCGTTCACCTGTGCGGGCGTCACGCCGCCCGGTGGCGGCGGACGGTGAGGGACAGCAGGCCCGCGAGGGCCGAGGTGGCGGCGACGGTGAGCAGCGCGGCGGGCAGGGAGAGCGCGTCGGCGAGGAAGCCGATCGCCGGCGGGCCGATCAGCATGCCCGCGTAGCCGAGGGTGGAGGCGGTGGCCACGCCCTGCGGGCCGGCCGCCGCGCCGGCCCGGGCGATGGCGAGCGGGAAGACGTTGGCCAGGCCGAGGCCGACCAGGACGAAGCCCGCGAGTGCGACGGCGACGGACGGGGCGAGGGCGGCGGTGGCCATGCCCGCGCAGGCGGCCAGGCCGCCGAACAGGACGACCCGGGTCTGGCCGAGGCGCTCGGAGAGCCAGGTGCCGGAGAGCCGGCCCGCCGTCATCGCGAACGCGAAGGTCGCGTAGCCCGCGGCGGCCGTGGCGGCGCTCGCGTGGACGTCGTCGGTGAGGTGCAGGGTGGCCCAGTCGGCGAGCGCGCCCTCGCCGTACGCGGTGCACAGGGCGGTCAGGCCGAGCAGCACCACGAGCAGCCGGGTGTGCCGGGAGAGCCGCGATGCGGCGGGCGCCGCAGGGCTGTCGACGGGCCGCGGGCGAACCGCGGGGGCGCGCAGCAGGGCGGTTCCGGCGGCGGCGGTGACGGCCAGTCCGAGGGCGGCGGCCGACGCCAGCGCCCAGGACGCGGAGAGCCGCCCGGCGAGCAGGCCGCCGACGGCCGCGCCGAGCAGGCCGCCGAGGCTGTAGCCCGCGTGGAAGCTGGGCATGACGGGCCGTCGGAGTTCGGCGACCAGGTCGACGGCGGCGCTGTTCATCGCCACGTTGGCCGCGCCGTAGCCGGCGCCGAACAGCAGCAGCACCGCGCCGAGGGCGAGCACCGAGTGGGTGTGCGCGGGCAGCGCGACGGCGAGCGAGAACACGCCGAGGGCGGCGACCGTGACGGGGCGGGATCCGAAGCGCAGGCAGAGCCGGCCGACCAGCGCCATGGTGGCGACCGCGCCGGCCGAGATGCACAGCAGGGCCAGGCCCAGCGCGCTGTGCGAGGCCGCGACCTGCGCGCGGACGTCGGGGATGCGGACCACCCAGGCGGCGAACAGGAAGCCGTCGACCGCGAAGAAGGCGGTGAGGGCGAGGCGTGCCGCCGACCAGGAGGAGCGTCGGCCGGACGGGGAGGTGGAGGACGAGGGGCGGGCTACTGTTTTGTTCATTAGCGGCACAAAGTCAGAATAGGGGTGTGCCGCACACACCTTCAAGCCCGAACCGGAGCCCAGCCGTGAGCACCCCGCGCCGCACCGCCCCCGACCGCGGCCGCACCCTGCTCGGACCGGCGCTGCGCCTGATCCACACCGGACAGGCCCCGACCCGCTCCGCGCTCACCGGCGCCCTCGACGTCACCCGCGCCACCGCCGGCGCGGTCACCGGCGAACTGGAGGCGCTCGGCCTGATCAGCGTCGACTCCCGCCCGGCCGGCGGCGGCCGCGGCCGCCCCTCGCACCGCCTCGCGGTCGCCGACCCGGGCCCCGCCGTGCTCGCCGCCCAGCTGCACGCCGACGGCGTCTCCGCCGCGCTGGCCGGCCTCGGCGGCCGGCTGCTGGAGACCGTCCACCTGCCGCTGCCCGCCGACACCGCGCCCGAGCGCCTGCTCGGCGCCGTCGCCGCGGCCGGCGCGGAGCTCGCCCGGGGCAGCCGCCGCCGGGTGCTCGGCTTCGCCCTCGCGCTGCCCAACCCCGTCACCGAGCCCGACGGCACCGCGCTCGCCGCGCTGCACTTCGACTGGCCGTCCGGCACCCCCGTCGCCGACCTGTTCGCCGCACAGGTGGCCGGCGCGGACCTCGGACCGCGCGCCCGTACCGCGCTCCCGACCGCCGTCGCCAACGACGCCAACCTGGCCGCGCTCGCCGAGCACCGGCACGGCGCCGGCCGCGACGCCCGGCACCTGCTGCTGGTCACCTCCGGGCACCGCGGCGTCGGCGGCGCGCTGGTCGTCGACGGCCGCCTGCACACCGGCAGTTCGGGCCTCGCGCTGGAGGTCGGCCACCTCACCGTCGACCCGCTCGGCCGGCCCTGCCCGTGCGGCAACCGCGGCTGCCTGAACGCCGAGACCGACACCGACGCGCTGTTCGCCGCCGCGAAGCGCCGCCCCGACCCCGGCCGGCCGCTGCTGGCGCAGGCCCGCGAACTGGCCCGGGACCCGGAGGCCGCCGACGCCGTCGAGCACGTGGTGGACCGCCTCGGCCTGGGCCTGGCCGGGCTGGTCAACATCCTCAACCCCGACCGGATCGTGCTCAGCGGCCTGCACCTGGACCTGCTGGCGGCCGCCCCCGACCGGCTGGCCGCCGTGGTCGCCGAACGCTGCCTGTGGGGCCGCAGCGGACGCGTCCCGATCGTCCCCGCGCAGGTCGCGCACGCCGGGCTGGTCGGGGCCGCCGAACTCGCCTGGGAGCCCTACCTGGACGACCCGCAGGCCGTGCTGGCCTCCTGAAGCGGCCCCTGAAACGGCCCCTGAAGCGGCCCCTGAAACGGCCCCTGAAACGGTGTCGGAAAACGCGAACGGCGCGGGTCGACGGACCGTCGACCCGCGCCGTTCGGCGCACTACTGGGGCGTCACTTGCCGAAGCGGAGCTTCCAGGGAGCGACAGCCGACTCCAGCTGCACGCCCAGGCTCATCTTCGACATGCCCTCGACCCGCTCCTCGAAGCGGATCGGCACCTCGGCGATGCGCATGCCGCGCTTGACCACGCGGTAGTTCATCTCCACCTGGAACGAGTAGCCGTTGGAGCGCACCGACTGCAGGTCGACCCGGCGCAGCGCCTGCGCCTCCCAGGCCTTGAAGCCGGCGGTGGCGTCCTTCACCTTCAGCCGCAGGATCGCGTTGACGTAGAAGTTCGCCCAGGCCGACAGCGCCTTGCGGTGCCACGGCCACTCCGACGCGGTCGAGCCGCCCGGCACGTAGCGCGAGCCCAGCACGACCGAGGCGTCGGTGGTGGTGAGCTTCTCCACCATGGCGGGGATCGCGGTGTGCGGGTGCGACAGGTCGGCGTCCATCTGGATCACGATGTCGGCGCCGTTCTCCAGCGCCTGCGTCATGCCCGCGATGTAGGCCCGGCCCAGGCCGTCCTTGTCGGTGCGGTGCAGCACGGTGAGGGTGCCGCCCGACTCGGCGGCCAGCTTCTCCGCCACGTCGCCCGTGCCGTCGGGGGAGTTGTCGTCCACTACCAGCACGTGCAGGTTCGGCATGCCGAGCTCGCCCAACCGACCTACCAGGACCGGGAGGTTCTCCCGCTCGTTGTACGTCGGAACAACTACAACAACCTTCGGGTGGGCCTCAGCCATGTTTCTTCTGTCCTCGATACGGTTATGAGAGCCGGATGCGGCAGTCTAGCGTTGATCCCCGCACGTACGTTCCGGGGGTCCGCCCGGGGAATCGGCGCGCCCGGCCGTCCGTTGCCCGGACATGACCGACAACACCCCGGCCGATCCCGCCGCACCGCTGCAGTACGCCGCCTTCACCGCCGACCCCGCCGGCGGCAACCCGGCCGGCGTGGTGCTGGACGCCACCGCGCTCGACGACGCGCAGCAACTGGCCCTCGCCGCCCGGCTCGGCCACTCCGAGACGGCGTTCCTCACCCCCGTGCCCGACCAGCCGCGCACCCGCACCGTCCGCTACTTCAGCCCGCTGACGGAGGTGCCGTTCTGCGGGCACGCCACCATCGCCGCCGCCGTGGCGCTGGGCGAGCGGATCGGCCCCGGCGAGCTGCTGTTCGAGACCAAGGCCGGCCCGGTGCCGGTCGCGGTGGAGCGCACCCCGACCGGAGAGTTCACGGCGACGTTGACGAGTGTTCCGCCGAGCGTCGAGGACGTCGACCCGGCGGACCTCGCGGAGGCGCTCGACGCACTCGGCTGGCAGGCCGCCGAGCTGGACGCGAAGCTGCCGCCGATGATCGCGTACGCCGGCGCCCGGCACCTGGTGATCGGCGCCGCCACCAGGGCCCGGCTGGCCGACCTCGACTACGACTTCGACGCGCTCGCCGCACTGATGCGCCGGCTGGACCTGGTGACCCTCCAACTGGTCTGGGAGCAGGACGCCACCACCTTCCACGTCCGCGACCCGTTCCCGGTCGGCGGCATCGTCGAGGACCCGGCCACCGGCGCGGCCGCCGCCGCGTTCGGCGCCTACCTGCGCCACCTGCGGCACCTGGACACCGCCCGGCTGACGCTGCACCAGGGCGAGGACCTCGGCCGGCCCGGCCTGCTGACGGTCGGCCTCACCGCCGGCGACACCCGGGTGCGGGTCACCGGCCGGGCGGTGCGGATCCCCTGACGGGCCGCGGGCGCGAACGCCTCGCCGGGCGTCGGCCCCGTCGCGTACTGCGGAGGGAGTAGGCGGGTCTGCTCCGCGCGGCCGATGGTGCAGGCCCGGGGCGCGGCTAGCCTTCCGGTATGGGAGACGTGCGGCGGCCGTGGGTGCCCGTCTGGGTACGGGCCGGCAAGGCGGGGTGGCCGGTGGCGGCCGCCGTCGTGGCGACGGTGGTCCAGGTGGTCGGGACGAGTGTGGCCGCCCGGCACCAGAGCGAGCGGGTGCCGCTGGACGCCTGGGGGTACCTGCTGCTGGTGCTCGGCCCGGCGCTGCTGGTCCTGCGGGTGCGGTACCCGGCGTTCACCGTCTCCGCCGTGACGGCGGTGACGGCCGCCTACCTGTGGGCCGGGTACCCGTACGGGCCGGCGTTCGTGGCGCTGGTGGTGGCGTTCTTCTCGGCCGTGCAGCGCGGCCACCGGCGGGCTGCGTGGATCGCCGCGGGCGGCTTCTACCTGCTGCACCTGCTGGTCGGCTACGCGGTGCCGGCGTCCTGGCTGCGGGCCCCGGGCCGGGAGGCGGTGGGCTGGCAGGAGCTGGGCGTCACCGCGTGGCTGCTGCTGATCTTCGTCGGGGCCGAGCTGGCCCGGTTCCGGCGCGAGCAGATCGCCGCCGTGCGGGCCGCCGAGGAGGAGGCCCGGGCGCGCCGCAGCGACGAGGAACGGCTGCGGATGGCACGGGAGTTGCACGACATCCTGGCGCACTCGATCTCGCTGATCCACCTGCAGGCGGGCGTCGCCCTGGAGCTGCTGGACGCCCGGCCCGAACAGGCCAGGGACGCGCTCACCACCATCAAGGCGACCAGCAAGGAGGCGCTCGGCGAGGTCCGCCAGGTGCTCGGCACGCTGCGCACCCCCGGGGCCGCCGCGCCGCGCACCCCCGCCCCCGGCCTGGAGCGGCTCGACGAACTGGTCGCGCAGGCCGGCCACGCGGGCCTGGCCGTCACCGTCCGCACCGAGGGCCGGGCCGGGCCGCTCGGCGCGGGCCTCGGACTGGCCGCGTTCCGGATCGTCCAGGAGGCGCTGACCAACGTGCTGCGGCACTCCACCGCCCGCACCGCCACCGTCGAACTCAGCTGGGAGCCGGACCGGTTGGAGCTGACCGTCACCGACCCCGGGCCGCCCGGCGGCGGGGACGCGGGCGGCAGCGGCACCGGGCTGATCGGCATGCGCGAGCGCGCCGCCGCGTTCGGCGGCACCGTGGACGCCGGCCCCGGCGGCGCGGGCGGCTGGCAGGTCCGGGCCCGGCTGCCGCTCGTCACGAAGGGAGCCGACGCATGATCAGGGTGCTGCTCGCCGACGACCAGCGGCTGGTGCGGGCCGGTTTCCGGGCCCTGCTGGACGCCCAGGCCGACCTGGAGGTGGTCGGCGAGGCCGACGACGGCGAACAGGCCGTCGCCCGGGCCGCCGAACTGCGCCCAGACGTGGTGCTGATGGACATCCGGATGCCCCGCCTGGACGGCCTCGCCGCGACCCGCCGGATCTGCGCCGACCCCGCACTGGCGGACGTGCGGGTGGTCGTGCTGACCACCTTCGAACTCGACGAGTACGTCTTCGAGGCGCTGCGGGCCGGCGCCGCGGGCTTCCTGGTCAAGGACACCGAACCCGGCGACCTGCTGCGCGCCGTCCGGGTCGCCGCCGCCGGCGACGCGCTGCTCTCCCCGGGCGTCACCCGCCGCCTGATCGGCGAGTTCGCCGCCCGCTCCAAGGAGCCGTCCACCACCCGGTTGGACGTCCTCACCGAGCGCGAACGCGAAGTCCTCGCGCTGGTCGGCCTCGGCCTCACCAACGAGGACATCGCCCGCCGCCTGGTGGTCAGCCCGCTCACCGCGAAGACCCACGTCAGCCGCACCATGGTCAAACTCGGCGTCCGCGACCGCGCCCAACTCGTCGTCGCCGCCTACGAATCGGGCCTGGTCCGGCCCGGCTGGCTGGGCTAGGGCGGGCCTGTCGGACACGCCCTAGTACGGCGGGAGTAGCGGGAGAGCCGCCCGGTGGGGGACGCGGCGGGGGCGGGGCCGGCGGGACGGTGGAGGAGTGGGCGGGAGCGGGATCGGTCCGGCCCCCTTCGAATCCCGAGGAGATGAGTTCCGATGGTCGAACTGCTGGCCGATGGACACGGGCACTGGCCCGGGCCGTGGGTGCTGGTGTTCCCGTTCTTCTGGCTGCTGGTCGTGGTGCTGGTGGTGCTGGTGCTGCGCCGGGCGGTGTGGCGGCGCCGCGGCTGGTGCGGCGGCCACGCCGAGCACGCCCCGCTGGCGGTGCTCGGACGGCGCTACGCGCAGGGCGAGATCGACGCCGACGAGTACCGGGAGCGCCGCGCCGTCCTGACCGAGGCCCAGGACACGCCCGGGGTGAAGCGATGAGCGCCGCGGCCCGGGTCGAGAAGGCCGTGAAGGAGTACGGCGTGGGGGACACCCGGGTCCGGGCCCTGGACGGGGTGAGCGTCGAGTTCGCCGCCGCGCGGTTCACCGCCGTGATGGGGCCCTCCGGCTCCGGGAAGTCCACCCTGATGCACTGCGCGGCCGGGCTCGACACCCTCAGCGACGGCCGGGCCTGGCTCGGCGACACCGAGCTGTCCGCCCTCGGCGACCGGGAGCTGACGCTGCTGCGCCGGGAGCGGATCGGCTTCGTGTTCCAGGCGTTCAACCTGGTGCCGACCCTGACGGTGCGGGAGAACATCACCCTGCCGCTCGACCTCGGCGGCGCCGCCCCCGACCCCGAATGGCTGGACACCCTGATCGAGGTGGTCGGCCTCCGGGACCGCCTGCACCACCGCCCCAGCCAGCTCTCCGGCGGCCAGCAGCAGCGCGTCGCCGTCGCCCGGGCCCTCGCCGGACGCCCCCAGGTGGTGTTCGCCGACGAGCCCACCGGCAACCTGGACTCCCGCAGCGGCGGCGAAGTCCTCGGCCTGCTGCGCTCCGCCGTCGACACCATGCACCAGTCGGTGGTGATGGTCACCCACGACCCGGCCGCCGCCGCGTACGCCGACACCGTGCTGTTCCTCGCCGACGGCCGCCTCGTCGACACCATGCAGGAACCCACCGCCGAACGGGTGCTGGACCGGATGAAGGCCTTCGACGGCCGCCGCACCCGGGCGGGCGCCCGGTGAACGCGAGCGTGCGGCTCGGGGCGCGCTCCCTGCTCGCCCACCGGCGCCGACTGGTCGGCACCGTGCTGTCGATCGTCCTCGGCGTCGCCTTCCTGGCCGGCACCATGGTGCTCGGCGACACCCTGCGCGCCAACTTCGACACCTTGTTCGCCGACGCCAACGCCGGCACCGACGCCGTGGTCCGCAGCGCCGACGCGATCGCCGACCCGGGCGTCCCCGGCGGCGTCCGCGCCCCGCTCGACGACGCGCTGACCGCGAAGCTGCGCGCCGTGCCCGGCGTCAGCGCAGCCGAAGGCTCCGTCCAGGGCGCCGGCCAGCTCATCGGCGCCGACGGCAGGCCGATCGGCGGCCAGGGCCCGCCCACCTGGGCCGGCAACTGGATCACGGACCCCAAGCTCAACCCGTACCGGCTCGCCGAAGGCCGCGCCCCCGCCGCCCCCGGCGAAGCCGTGATCAACCGCGGCGCCGCCCGGACCGGCAAGCTGCACGTCGGCGACACCACCGTGCTGCGCACCCCCGACCCGGTGCGGATCACCGTCGTCGGCATCGCCACCTTCGGCGCCGACGCCGACGGCATGGGCCCCAGCACCTTCACCGCGCTCACCCTCGCCGACGCCCAGGCCCACCTGACACCCCACGGCAGCGGCCAGGTCTCCACCGTCCGGCTGCGCTCCGACAGCCTCAGTCAGCGTCAACTGGTGGAACACGTACGACCGTTGCTGCCGAGCGGCGTCGAGGCGCTGACCGGTGCGGACGCCACCGCGCAGTCCACTGCCGACGTCTCCGGGCGCTTCCTCGGACTGTTCACCACCCTGCTGCTGGTGTTCGCCGGCATCGCGCTGCTGGTCGCCACCTTCACCATCCACAACACCTTCGCCATCGTCACCGCCCAGCGCACCCGCGAGAACGCCCTGCTGCGCGCCCTCGGCGCGAGCCGCCGCCAGGTGCTCGGCACCACCCTCGGCGAAGCCCTCGCCATCGGGCTGCTGGCCTCCGCGCTCGGCCTGCTCGGCGGCTTCGGCGTCGCCGCCGGCCTCAAGGCGCTGTTCGCGGCGATCGGCTTCACCCTGCCCACCGGCGGCACCGTGATCAAGGCCGCCACCATCGTCCTGCCGCTGCTGGTCGGCACCCTGGTCGCGGCCGGCTCCGCACTCGCCCCCGCGCTGCGCGCCGCCCGCACCGCCCCGCTCGCCGCGCTGCGCGACACCGCCGTGGACGAGGCGGCCAGTGGCCGAAGCGCCCTGCTGCGCGGCGCGCTCGGCGCGCTGCTGGTGGCCGGCGGACTGCCCGCCGTGATCGTCGGCGCGACCCGCGGGCCGTCGCTGGCGCTGACCGTCGGCGGCGCGCTCGCCCTGCTGCTGGGCACCGTGGTGCTCGGGCCGGTCGCCGCCGCCACCGCCGTCCGGGTGCTCGGCGCGCCGCTGGTCCGGCTGCGCGGCGTCACCGGTGCGCTGGCCCGCCGCAACGCCGCCCGCAACCCCGGGCGGACCGCCGCCACCGCCGGCGCGCTGATGGTCGGCGTCGCCGTGGTCACCCTGTTCACCGTGTTCGGCGCGTCCGTGCAGGCCACCCTGGACGACACCGTCTCCCGGTCCTTCGCCGGCGACCTCGCCGTCACCGCCCCCGCCGCCGGGGCCGGCGGCAGCGGCGTCTCCCCGAAGCTCGCGCCGGCGCTGGCGGCGCTGCCGGAGGTCCGCGCCGCCGTCGGGCTCGGCCGGGGCGTGGCCCAAGTGGACGGCCACGGCAAGCAGTTGGACGTCGCCGACCCCGGGCAGCTGGCGCAGGTCACCGACCTCGGGCGGGTCGACGGCTCGCTGGCCGATCTCGGCGCCGACGGCCTGGCCGTCTCCCGCACCGAGGCCGCCGCCCGCGGCTGGCAGCTCGGCACCGTCGTCCCGATGCGGTTCGCCGACGGTCCCGCCGCCTTCACCGTCCGCGCCCTGTACCGCGGCGGCGGCGTCACCGGCGACTACCTGATCAGCCGCCAGGCCTGGCAGCCGCACCGCGTCCAGGACTCCGACGGCCTGGTCGCCGTCGCGCTGAAGCCCGGCGTGAGCCCGGCCGCCGGCAAGGCCGCGATCGCCCGGGTGGCCGACGCCTACGGCAACCCGCAGGTGCAGACCCGCGCCGAGTACGCCGAGAGCTCCGCCTCCGGCGTCGACATGATGCTCTCCGTGGTCTACGCGCTGCTCGCGCTCGCCGTGCTGATCGCCCTGCTCGGCATCGCCAACACGCTCACCCTGGCCGTCCACGAACGCATCCGCGAACTGGGCCTGCTGCGCGCCGTCGGCCAGACCCGGGCGCAGCTGCGGGCCATGGTGCGCTGGGAGTCGGTGCTGGTCGCCGCGTTCGGCACGGTCGGCGGGCTGGCGCTCGGCGCGCTGCTCGGCTGGGCGCTGACCCGGGCCGCGGACAGCGCCGGCACCGGCTCGTTCGCGCTGCCCGCCGGGCGGCTGGCGATCGTCGCGCTGGTCGGCCTGGCGGCCGGGGCGCTGGCCGGGCTGCGACCGGCAGCCCGGGCGGCCCGGTTGGACATCCTGGGTGCGGTGGCCGCCGCCTGACGACGGGTCGGATCGCGCTCCGGGACCCGGGCCCCGGCTTCCCATAAGCGGAAGCTGGGGCCTTGGTAACCGTCACTTATCGTAGTCGCCTGTTACAGTGGGTGGGGATCCGGCGGATGCGAGGAGAGTGCGCGATGACCGTTGCGAGTGTGCCGACTCTGGACGTGGACCGTTCCGACCCCGAGTACCGGGCCTGGCTGAAGGAGGCCGTGCGGCGCGTCCAGGCGGACGCCAACCGCTCCGCCGACACCCACCTGCTGCGCTTCCCGCTGCCCGCCGAGTGGGGCATCGACCTGTACCTGAAGGACGAGTCCACCCACCCCACCGGCAGCCTCAAGCACCGGCTGGCCCGCTCGCTGTTCCTGTACGGCCTGTGCAACGGCTGGATCCGCCCCGGCAAGCCCGTCATCGAGGCGTCCAGCGGCTCCACCGCCGTCTCCGAGGCGTACTTCGCGCAGCTGATCGGCGTCCCGTTCATCGCCGTGATGGCCCGCTCCACCAGCCAGGCCAAGATCGAGCTGATCGAGTTCCACGGCGGCCGATGTCACCTGGTCGACAACGCCTGCGAGGTGTACGAGGCCGCGACCCGGCTGGCCGCCGAGACCGGCGGGCACTACATGGACCAATTCACCTACGCCGAGCGGGCCACCGACTGGCGCGGCAACAACAACATCGCCGAGTCGGTCTTCGCGCAGCTCCGGCTGGAGCCCCACCCCGAGCCCGCCTGGATCGTCGCCACCGCCGGCACCGGCGGCACCTCCGCGACCATCGCCCGGTACGTCCACTACATGCAGCACGACACCCGGATCTGCGTCGCCGACCCGGAGAACTCCTGCTTCTTCGACGGCTGGGTGCATCGCGACCCCGACGCCACCTGTCCGACCTCCTCCCGGATCGAGGGCATCGGCCGCCCCCGGATGGAGCCGTCCTTCGTCCCCGGGGCGATCGACCGGATGATGCGCGTCCCCGACGCCGCGTCCATCGCCGCCGTCCACCTGCTGGAGACCGTCCTCGGCAAGAAGGCCGGCGCCTCCACCGGCACCGGCCTGTACAGCGCGCTCAAGCTGGTCGCCGAGATGCGCGCCGCCGGCCGCACCGGCAGCGTCGTCACGCTGATCTGCGACCCCGGCGACCGCTACCTCGACAAGTACTACTCCGACGAGTGGCTCGCCGGCGAGCACATCGACCCGCGGCCGCACCGCGCCGCCCTGGAGGCGTTCCTCGCGGGCGGCGACTGGGCGGACGGCTGAGCGGCTTCGTCAGTTCTTCGCCTCGCGGTGCTCGGTGAGCACCAGGGCGGCGACGACGATCATGACGGCGGCCGTCGCGAAGTGGATCGTGAACGCCGTCAGGGCGCTGCCGTGGTGGGTCAGGATGGTGGTCGCGTCGCCGATCGGGACGAGCGCCGTGACCAGCATCGCCCAGCCCGAGGCCCGGCGGTGCCCGAGCAGCAGCAGCGCCAGCGGGACGAGGCCGGAGACCACGTCGCGGATGCCCTTGGTGATCAGGAACATCGCCGCGTCGCCGTGCGGCCACGCCGGGAGACCGAAGCTCGGGGCGGTGGACTCCGGGGCGAGGATGTAGCTGAGGCCGAACCAGAGCGGGAACAGGCCGAGCAGCACCGTGCCGACGGTGGCGAGACGGACCCTTGCGCTGCTGGTGGCCGCGTGTGCGGTGCCGGACATGGTGGTTCCCCCTGGCGTGTGAAGTGGGCCGCGCCGCCTGTTGGTTAGCGGCGCTAGCGACGTGAACAACGCTAGACCGACGGCTCGTCAGTTGTCTAGCGCTGCTAGGATTTCGGGCATGGCCACCAAGGAACGCCGGGCGCGCGAACGCGCCGAACGGGAACAGCTGATCGTCCGGGCCGCCCGCGAACTCGCCGAGACCGAGGGCTGGGACGCCGTCACCACCCGGAGACTCGCCGAACGCATCGAGTACAGCCAGCCCGTCCTGTACAGCCACTTCGCCGGCAAGGACGCGATCGTCGCCGCCGTCGCGGTCGAGGGCTGCGCCGAACTCGCCGTCCAACTCCGCGCCGCAGCAACCGAGGTGGACGATCCGCGGGCCGCGTTCGCCGCCGTCGCCCGCGCGTACCTGGCGTTCGCCGACGCCAACCCCGCGCTCTACGACGCCATCTTCACCATGGCCAACCCGCTGCCCTTCGGCACCCCCGACGCCCCCGCCGCCCTGCACGAGGCCTTCGCCGCCATCGCCGACCCCGCCACCGCGAGCGCCACCGCCGCCGGCCTCGACCCCGCCGGCTACACCGAACTCGCCTGGTCCGCCCTGCACGGCATGGCCACCCTCGCCCGCGGCGGCCGACTCCGCCCCGAACTCGACTCCAGCCGCATGGCGGCCTTCACCGCCGTCTTCTGACGCCCCGTCCGGTGGTGCAACCGGCCCGGCGCTCCGCCCGTCCGAGAGGGGGACGGGCGGGCGCGACGGGCGCGGCCCCGAGGAGGAGAGCCACCGTGAACCTGTTGGGACGTCCCGCCACCGCGACCTTCGGCGCAGTCCTGGCCGCCGCCGCCACCCTGGCCACCATCCGCGTCATCGCCCACAACTGGATGGGCTGCGCCACCCACCTCGAACCCGGTAGTCGCGGCGCCCTCCTGTTCTTCGTCCCCGTCTGCTTCGTCCTCCTGACCACCGGCGGCGCCGTCACCGGACTCCTCTCCCGCGGCATCCGCCGCCACCTGGAGGCCCCCGAACTCGTCCGCCTCTTCGCCGTCGTCCTCGGCATCGCCCTCACCGCCCTCGCCATCGGCGCCCTCCTCGCCGGCCCGGGCACGAACGGCTGCTTCCCCGAGGCGTAGGCATGACGAACCGTCAGCGATAGACTGTCCGGCCACTGTTACGCCAGCAGATGAGGCACACATGGGCCGCACCTGGAACGTCGACCTGTCCGCACCGTTCGCCGAGCGCCTGGGGAAGTCGGCCGCCGAGCTGGGCCTCTCCGACGGCCGCGACGAATGCCCGGCCATCCCGGATGCCTGACCTTCTCGTTCCGGCGCCGAACCCCGAGGACGGGTGCCGACTCACCCGGGAGGAGTACCGGCCCGACTTCCGGGAGCGGGATGCGCGGATTCGCGGCCGGGACTCCGGGAAGCTCGTACGCTGCCGGTTCCATCGGGTCCGCGTGGTCGAGCGGTCGCTGACCGGGTATCTGCAAGGGGAGTTGCACTCGCTGCGGATGCGAGCGGAGTGCGGGGAGCGGGTTCGTATCGTCCTCGCCGAGGATCCGGCGGAGGACTTCGGGCCGCTGCCCGGGATCGTCGTCCTCGGCGGCCGCACCCTGTACCAGGGGCGACACCCGGCCACCGGCGGGCCGGACGGCGCGATCCGGTGGACCGACCCCGAACGTGTCGGCCCATGGCAGGAGTTCATTCGGTCGCTGTACCGCCAGGGGGAAGACGTGGCGTCCCGGTTCGTCCGGGAGGTGGCGCCCTTGGTGCCGCCCTGTGCGGATAAGGAGTAGGCGATCGACGGGCACACCGGTGGCGGGGCGCGCAACGAGTTGTCCGGAACCGCGCACCAGGCCGTCCAGGTCGGGACGGTGAGCGGCGGCCTGCACCTGCACGGCCTCCCGGAGTCCGGCCGCGCCAGCACTCCGACGCCACGCCAACTCCCTTCGGACGTCCGGGGATTCGTCAACCGGACCGAGGAGCTGCGCGAGCTGGACACGGCGCTGGCCGGCCAGGACGGTGACGCGCACGCCCCGGTGTGCGTCGTCGCAGGCACTGCCGGGGCCGGAAAGACCTCGCTCGCCCTGCGCTGGGCGCACCGGGCGCGGGAGCGCTTCCCCGACGGGCAGCTGTACATCAATCTGCGTGGCTACGACCCCGGACGGCCCGTCACCGCCCGCGAGGCGCTGAACCGGTTCCTCGTCTCGCTCGGCGTCCCCGCCGTGTCCGTTCCGGCGGACGAGGACGCCGCTGCCGCGCTCTACCGGTCCCTGCTCGCCGACCGTCGCGTCCTGGTGGTGCTGGACAACGCCGCCGCCGTCGCCCAGGTCCGCCCGCTGCTGCCGGGCAGTGCGGGGTGTCCGGTCCTCGTCACCAGCCGCAGCCGCCTGTCGGGGCTCTCGGTGCGCGACGGTGCGCGCCGCCTCACCGTGGGCACCCTTCCCGAGCCGGAGGCCGTCGCGCTGCTGCGCGCCGTCACCGCCGAGCACCGGCCGCCGGACGACCCCGCCGAACTCGCCGAGCTCGCCCGGCTCTGCGCCCGACTGCCGCTGGCCCTGCGGATCGCGGCCGAGCGCGCCGCCAGCCTGCCGCACCTGGGGCTGGCCGACCTGATCGCCGACCTGCGCGACGAATCCGCGCTGTGGGACGTGCTGAGCGTCGGGGACGAGGAGGAGCGCGATGCCGTCCGCACCGTGTTCGCCTGGTCCTACCGCGCCCTGCCCGAACCGGCCGCCCGACTCTTCCGGCGGCTCGGTCTGCACCCCGGGCCCGAGTTCGGGCTGCACGTCGCCGCCGCGCTGGCCGAGCTGACCACCGGTCGCGCCCGGCAGCTCCTGGACACCCTGGTCGGCGCACACCTCGTCGAACAGACCGCCCCCGACCGCTACCAGTTCCACGACCTGCTGCGCGCCTACGCCACCGACCAGGCCCAGCACGAGGAATCGCCGCCGCAGCGCGAGGCCGCGCTCCGGCGCGCGCTCGACTGGTACCTGCACACGGCCGACGCCGCCCAGCAGTGGCTGAGCCCGGCCGAGGCCCGCCTCCCGCTCGGTCCGCCGACGGCCGGCGTCCAGCCCCTGACCTTCGCCGACCACAACGCCGCCGCCGATTGGGCCGAGCGGGACCGGACCAACCTCCTGCATTCCGTCCGCACCGCCGCTGCGGCCGGACTCGACCGCCTGACCTGGCAGTTGGCCGCCGCACTCTGGAACGCGCCCGCCCCCTCCGCACCGGGAGCGGAGTGGATTCCGGCCGGTCGCCTCGGTCTGGCGGTGGCCGACCGGTTGCCGGACCTGGCCGCGAAGGCCCTGCTGCTCACCGACCTCGGGATGACCTGTACCCGGGTCAACCGCCTCGACGACGCGGAGACGCACCACCGGGACGCCCGCGCGCTCTTTCGCGAGCTGGGCGATCGCGGCAACGAGGCCCATGCCCTCAACCTGCTCGGCCTCACCCAGCTCCGCCGGCGTCGACTCGACGAGGCGGCCGCCCACTTCGACCAGGCCATCGCCGCGTTCCGGCAGCTCGGCGAGACGCACTGGGAGACCACCGTGCTCGCCAACCTGGCCGGCACCCACCATCACGCCGGGCGGCCCGAACCGGCCCGGGCGGCCGCCGAACAGGCCCTCGCCGCACACCGCGCCTCGGGCGACCGGCGCGCGGAGGGCAACGCCCTGCGCCTGCTCGCCGAGATCCTGCGCGAACAGGGCGCCCTGGCCGAATCGTTGACGGCGGCCCAGGACGCGGTCGAGATCGCACTTGCCCTGCGAAACCACCGACTGGAGGCGTTCTGGCTGATCACCCTGGGCGACAGCCAGCAGGCCGTCGGCCAGTGCACCGAAGCGCTCCACTCCTACCACCGCTCCGCTGTCCTGTACCGCCGCCTCGGCGACCGCAGCCGCGAGGCCCTCGCCTGGCACGGCGCCGGACAGACCCACCTCCACCTCGACCGCCCCGGTGAGGCTGCCGCCTTCTTCCGCCGCGCCGCCGCCACCCACCGCGAACTCGGCGACCCCTGGCACGAAGCCCTCGGCCTCGCCGGACTGGCCCAGGCCCTGCAGGGCCACGACGCGGAGGCCGCCCGTCGGCACCGGGCCGCCGCGCTCGCCCTGCTGGCCGGGTACCACGACCCGCGTGCAGCGAGGCAGCGGGTCGAGATCGAACGCGCGCTCTCGGCCTGAGGTCCCGTCAGCCGGTGAGGCGGGTGTGGGTGGCGAGGATTTCGGTGAAGGTGGTGGTGAGGTGGTCGGGGCGGGTGCGGGTGTAGGCGGCGAGGGGGCGGTGGATCGGGGGGTGGGGGTGGAGGACGGCGGCGTCGAGGGTGGGGGGGAGGATGGTGGCGGGGACGAGGGCGGGGCCGAGGCCGGCGGCGGCGAGCATGGGGGCGGCGGCGGTCTGTTCGGTGCGGACGGCGGGGTGGGGGAGGAAGCCGGCGCGGGCGCAGGACTGGTCGAGGAGTTCGGCGAGGCCGTGGCCGGGGGCGTAGTGGACCCAGGCGCGGTCGGCGAGGGCGGACAGCGGGAGGGCGCCGTCCGGGGGGTTGGCGAGGGGGTCGTCGGAGGGGAGGACGAGGGCGAACTCCTCGACGCCCAACTCCCGTACGGGGCCGTCCCAGTCGGTGGGGACCGGGCCGATGGCGAGGTCCGCGCCGCCGGCGGCCATCGCGGCGCGCAGCAGGTCCGCGTGCGGGTACTCGCGCAGGCGGATGCGGACGGCGGGGTACCGGCGGCGCCAGGCGCGCAGGACCGGCGGGAGGATGCCGAGGGCGACGGAGTGGACGGTGGCGACCTCGAGTTCGCCGTCCTCCAGGCCGGCGGTGCGGCGGGCCGCGGCGTGCAGGCGCTGGGCGTCGGCGAGGACGGCGCGGGCGTGCGGGAGGACGGCCCGGCCGAGCGGGGTGGGGCGGACGGCGCGGGGGAGGCGTTCGAGGAGGGGGCCGCCGAGGGCGGACTCCAGGGCCCGGACCTGGTGGGAGAGGGCGGGCTGGGTGACGTGCAGCTGTTCGGCGGCCCGGGTGAAGGAGCCGGTGTCGACGACGGTGACCAGGTACTCGAGCTGCCGGAGCGTTGCTGCCATGCACACAGTTTATGGCTGGAGTGAAGAACAAGCCTTGGACCTATCACCGCAGGCCGAGCAGGGTGGAGGGAGTACCGCTCGAACTGACAGGAGCTCTCGAATGTCCGAATCTCTCGCAGGCCGCCGCGTCGTCGTGGTCGGCGCCGGATCGCGCACCGGCCGACTGCTCGCGCACGCCGCCTCCGCCGCCGGGGCCGAGCTGGTGCTCGCCGGGCCCGATCCGCGGAAGCTGGAGTGGACGGCGGGCGAGCTGACCGGCCCGTCTGCCGTGGTGCCCGTCGACCTGACCGAGGAGGCGTCGATCGAGGCGCTGGCGGCCCGGGCCGGGCGGGTCGACCACCTGGTGTCGACGGCCGGGATGCCCGCCAACGGGCCGTTGAAGGATCTGCAACTCGCCGACGTCCGGCGGGCGTTCGACGCGAAGGTGATCGGTCCGCTGCTGCTCGCCAAGCACCTCGCGGAGCAGTTCGCCGACGGCGGCTCGATGACCTTCTTCTCCGGCGTCGCCGCCTGGCGACCCGCACCCGCCCGCACCGTGATGGCCACCACCAACGGGGCGCTGGCGTTCCTGGTGCAGGCCCTCGCCGTGGAACTCGCCCCGCTGCGGGTCAACGCCGTCTCCCCGGGCATCGTCGACACCGGCTCCTGGGACGGCCTCGGCGCGGGCAAGGAGGAGTTCCTGCGGCAGGTCGCCGTTCGAAACCCCGCCCGCCGGGTCGGCAGCCCCGAGGACCTGGTCAAGGCCGTCCTGTACGCGATCGACAACCCGTACGTCACCGGCACCGTCCTGCACGTCGACGGCGGCGGCCGACTCGCCTGAACGCCCGTGCTTGACCCTGCCGTTGGCGGCAGGGTCGGACGATCTGCGGCATGACACCTGAGGAGCGGATCGTCCTGGTCACCGGGGCGGGCAGCGGTATCGGACGGGCGACGGCGCAGGCCTTCGCGGGGCACGGGGCGCGGGTGGTCGCGGTCGGGCGGGGAAGGGCGGCGCTAGAAGCAACGGCGGCAGGGCACAAGGCAATTGACGTGCTGGTCGGGGACGTCGCCGCGCCCGGCGGGCCGGAGCGGATCGCCGCGGCGGTGGGTGAGCGGTACGGCCGGCTGGACGTGCTGGTCAACAACGCGGGGGTGGTGCGCAGCGCGCCGCTCGGGGAGCTGCGGCGGGACGCGGTCGAGGAGCAGTTGGCGACCAATCTGGTCGGGCCCGCGCTGCTCACCGGAAGCGCCCTGCCGTTGCTGGTCGCCGCGCGGGGCGTAGTGGTGAACGTCAGCACGGCGATCGGGCAGCGCGGCTGGCCGGGCAGTTCGGTGTACGCGGCGACGAAGGCCGGGCTGGAGTCGCTCACCCGCAGTTGGGCGGTCGAACTCGCGCCGCAGGGCGTGCGGGTGGTGGCCGTCGCGCCGGGGGCGGTCGAGACGCCGATCGTGCGCGGGCTGACGCCGGATCGGCTGGCCGCGCTGCGGGCCTGGCAGGTGGCGCACACCCCGGCGGGGCGGATCGGGCGGCCGGCGGAGGTGGCCTGGGCGATCACCCGACTCGCCGAGCCGGGGGCGTCGTTCGTCACCGGGGTGGTGCTGCCGGTGGACGGCGGGGCCGTGGTGGCATGATCGGGCGGGTGCGGATCGGTGAACTGGCCGCCGCGACCGGCGCCACGGCCCGGGCGCTGCGGCACTACGAGCAGGCGGGGCTGATCAGTTCGGGGCGCGCCGCCAACGGCTACCGGGTGTACGCCGCGGGCGCGGCCGTCCGGGTCCGCAACATCCGCGCCCTGCTGGCCGCCGGGCTCACCCTCGACGACGTGCAGGTGTTCCTGCCGTGCCTGGACGGCGACCTGACCAGCGGGCCGCCGTCCGGGCAGGCGCTGGCCGTCGCCCGGGAACGCCTCGCCGTGCTGGACCGCCGGATCGCCGCCCAGACCGCGCTGCGCGACCGCCTGGCGGCCACACTCGCGCCGTACCGCAACTGACGCACCGTCAGCGCAGCGCGAGGCCCGAGGTCGCCCGGTCGGGGGCGGGGACTCAGGCCGGCAGGTCGGCGGGGACCAGGAGTTGCAGGTCCTCGGTGGTCGGGTCGGCGAGCTGGGCGACCCGGGACGCGTGGCGTTCGATCATGCTCTCGAAGACCTGGCGGGCGGTGCGGCCGTTGCCGAAGCCCACGCCCCGGTCGAGGGTGGTGAAGTGGGCGTGCAGGGCGGTCTCGGTGGCCGGGTCGAGGTGGTACTCGTGCTCGGTGGCCTGCGAGCGGGCGATGTCGAGCAGCTCGTCGGCGGTGTAGTCGGGGAAGGTGACGGTCCGGGAGAACCGGGAGGACAGGCCCGGGTTGGCGGCGAGGAAGCGCTCCATCTCCGCGGTGTAGCCCGCCACGATGATCACCACCTCGTCGCGGTGGTCCTCCATCAGCTTCACCAGGGTGTCGATCGCCTCCCGGCCGAAGTCCCGCCCGCCGTCCTCCGGGGCCAGCGCGTACGCCTCGTCGATGAACAGCACCCCGCCGCGCGCCTTGTCGAACGCCGCGGCGGTGCGGATCGCGGTGGAGCCGATGTGCTCCCCGACCAGGTCCAGCCGGGCGACCTCCACCAGGTGGCCGCGCTGCAGGACGCCGAGGGAGGCCAGGATCTCGCCGTACAGGCGGGCCACGGTGGTCTTGCCGGTGCCGGGGGAGCCCGTGAAGACCAGGTGCCGGCGCGGCGACGGCGCCTTCAGACCGGCCCGCTGGCGGGCCCGGCCGACCGAGATCAGGTCGATCAGCGTCCGCACCTCCTGCTTGACCGTCGCCAGGCCCACCAGGGAGTCCAGCTCGGCCAGCGCCACCTCCGGCGGGCGGCAGTCCGGGATGGGGGCGATCACCGCGGTCGCGGGAAGAGCGGCGGAGGCGGAGGTCAGGACGGCGGGAGCGAGGGAGGCCAACGGGGGAGCGGCCGGTTCGGCCGGACGCGGGGCGGGCAGCGGCGCGGCGTCGTCCGAGGTGCAGCCCTCGGCGACCGGGCCCGGCTCGGAGAACTCGAACCCGGCCCGGGCATTGCGCTCCGCCCGGCAGCGCACCAGCTTCGTCCGGCAGCCGTCGATCACGTGGAAGCCGAACCCGCCGCCCTGCGACACCCGCACCGTGTCGAACTCGCCGCGGCCCTGCGCCGACACGTACACCCCGGCCTCGCTCGCGCCGCGCACCGTGCACTCGCGCAGCACCGGGTCCGCGCCCTTGGTGACGATCACCCCGGTGGCGACGTCCGCGATCTCGCAGTCCGTCAGCAGGCCGCCCGAGCCGTGGTCGCGGAACCACAGGCCGGTGCCCGCGCCCTGGATCCGGCAGCCCGACAGGTCCGCGCTCGCCCCGCCCGAAACCGAGACCGCGGAGGAGCGGATCGCGGTGAACGAGCAGTCGCGGGCCGCGGCCGACGAGCCCTGGTCGAGGACGAACAGCGCGTCGGGCAGGTCGTCGAGCGAGCAGTCGGCGAGCTCCAGGGCCGCGCCGTCGCTCACCCACAGCGCCGGGTAGTCGCCCTGCGCGGAGTGGAACCGGCAGCTCTCCGCCAGCACCTTCGTCCCGCCGTCCCACACCGACAGCGCGCCCCGGCCGAAGCCGTGCATCGTCACCTGCCGCAACGTCAGCTTCGCGCCGCCGCGCAGATCGGCCGCGTTCTCCGGCACCTCGTGCACCCGGCAGGAGGACAGCTCCAGCTCCGCCCCGGTGTCCAGGCTCAGCCCGTTGCCGGACACCCGGTGCACCGTGCAGTCCGTCAACCGGCCCACCGCCTGCGCCTCGGCCTGCACGCCCGAGCCGCGCACCTCGTACAGCTCGCAGCCCGTCAGCTCCGCCAGCGACCCGGGATCGGCCAGCAGCAGACCCGCGCCGCCCGCGTGGTGCACCTTCAGCCGCTCCGCGCGCAGCCGCGAACCCGACAGCACCGCCACGCCGCTCTGCCCCGCCGCCGAGACCTCGCAGTCCGCCAACTCGGCCTGCGCCTGCGCCCGCAGACGGATGCCCAGACCGGACGGGTTCTCCACCGTGCAGTTGACCAGCTGCGCCCGGACGCCGTCCGCGAGCTCCACCCCCACCGCGGAGGAGGTCTCGATCCGGCAGTCCACCAGCGCCGCGCCGTCCGCGCCCGCCAGCAGCACCGCCGGGGCGGAGCGGTCGGAGCCCGCGACCGTCAGGCCGCGGATCGTCGCGCCCGCCGTCACCGTCAGCGCCGTGCCCCCGCGCACCGCGCTCTCCGGCGGCGAGATCCGCACACTGCCCGGACCCTTCTCCGCGACCAGCGTCACCGGCTTGTCGACCAGCACCGCCTCGTGGAACGTCCCCGCCCGGACCGTCAGGGTGTCACCCGGCTCGGCCACCTCCAGGGCCTCGCGGAGCGTCGCGTACTCCCCGCTGCGCCGCCGCCACCGGGAGGCGCTGTCCTGCGTGACCCGGACCCTGAGCTCACCCATGACGATCTGTCATCCCCGCCTTCGTCGAGTGCGTGCGAGACGCTGCGCGATGACCCCCACCGTAGCGCGAGAGGCCGACCGGACCGTCGCCCGGTTCAACGAACGAGCCGGGGGGTGGTTCCGGGTGCCCGTCAGCGGCGGTCCGGCTGCGGGGCCTCCACCGTCTCCAGGACCTCCACCTCGTCGCCGACCGTCAGCGTTCCCAGCACCTCGGCGGCGGAAGCGGGACGGACCGGGACCAGGTTCTGGCCGAACACCAGCTTCTGGCCGAACCGGTGGTGCCGGCCCAGCGCGCGCAGCGGCTCCGGGCCGCGGCGCTCGCCGGTCTCCTGGTCGGTGGTGGTCACCACGCAGCGGGCGCACGGCTTCACCACCCGGAACTCCAGCCCGCCGACCCGGACCCGCCGCCAGCCGTCCTCCGCCCACGGCTCGGTGCCGGCCACCACCAGGTTCGGGCGGAACCGCTCCATCGGCAGCGCCGCGCCCTTCCGCTCGTCGCCCGGGTGGTCCTCGGCGATCCGGGCGTTCAGCTCGACCAGCGAGGCGGTGGTGGTGAGCAGCAGCGGGTAGCCGTCCGCCATCGACACCGTCTCGTCCGGGCCCGCGTACTTCGGATTGATCGGCCGGCTGACCTCCGGGCGGTCCAGGTGCACCAGCCGCACCTCGCCGAGCTTCGCGGGCAGGTGCTCGGCCAGCCAGCCGGAGGTGTCCTTCGGGGCGGTGGCGGCGGAGAAGTGCGTGCCGAAGACCGAGACCGTCGCCTCGGGCGCGCCGCCGGCGAGCGTCGGCACCGCGAGCGTGTGGGTGGAACCGTCCGGGGCGGTCAGCGAGAGTGACGTGCCGTCAGCGGACGGGACGGGGCGGAACCGGCCGATCGAAGGCTCGTCCCGCTGAGTGACGGCGACGCCCTCCGCGTCCACCAGCATCCAACGACGGTCGCCGGCCAGACCCCAGGGGTGCACGTCGGCGGACGGCGGGCTGAGGCGGTACATGGACTTGACGGGGTACAGGTGGAGGGAGTGCAGGCTCGGCATGCGGCCCATCCTGCCAGAGGCCGTCGCGGGCGGACTTCACCGGCGTTCCCGTGCCCCCACGTGCAGTTCCGCGGGGGAAAGACAGTTCCCCGCGGCCCTGTGGCGGGCCGCGGGGAACCGGGGTGGAGATGTGAGACCTTGCCCCCGTGGGGAGGGGAGTTGCGATCGATCCGGTCAGCCCGCCTGGGGGTACTGGCGGTACTGGGGGTACTGCTGCGGCGGGTTCGGCTGGGCCGGGCGCAGGGTGTTGCCGCCGAAGGACTGGTCGGCGAAGGACTGCTGCTGGCCGACCGGCTGGGCGCCGAACTGCTGACCGCCGAACTGCTGCGGGGCGAAGCCCTGCGGCGCGGCGGCGAAGGAGTTCGCCGGGGCGGCCGGGTACGCCTGGGCGGGCTGCGGGTAGGCCGGGGCAACCGGGCGCTGGCCGGGCATGAACGGCTGCGGCGGCACGGGCGCGGCGGCGTAGCCGGGCTGCACCGGGATGTGCGGCGCGGGCACCGGGCTGCTGCTCGGGCCGGGGCCGAGGGCGAGGCGGGCCGGCGGCAGGGCGGGCAGGTTCGACGCCGGGGAGTCGAAGCCGGTGCCGAGGCCGCCGGTGCCGAACCCGTCGGTGAGGCCACTGCCGTAGGCGGCGGACCAGGTGGGGGCCGAGTGGGCCGGGGGCACGTTGATGGGCGCGATCTGCGGGATGCCCCGCTCTGCGACCAGGCTGTCGTAGATGGGCGTGCCGGAGGAGAAGGACGGAGAGGGGTAGCCGACTCCGTCGTAGGAGCGGGGCGAGGTCATGGGGCATACCGTAAGCCCACAGCATGCCTGCTGAGGAGAGCGGGAGGGCCCGGACTTCAACAGTTTACAGAGTCTTCGCGGGCTCAAATCGGACAATCCCGGAGCTAGTTGGGCGAACGGTCGGATCATTTCGGCCATCCCCGACGTATGGTCCGTGGGCGATCCGCCGGTCGGAAAGGTGCAAAAGGTTCACCTGGGGGCGGGGAAAGGGCCAGTAAAGGTTCTGTTAATGCCGTCGGCCGGATCTCACCGGATCTCACCGGGCGGAGCAGGGCCGGAGGGGCCGGACGCCGGTGGGCGGGGCGTCGGCGGGGCGCCGGGTCCCGGACAGGCGCCGGCCCGGGCGGCGGGCGCCGTCCGGGCCGGGTGGTGCGGGTGGTGCGAGTGGTGCGGATGGTCGCTCAGCGGGTGCCGGCCGGGGCGGTGGCCTGGGCCGGGAAGCCCGGGCGGCCGGCCAGTTCGCTGGTGCAGTGCGCGCAGCGGGTGGCGGCGGCCGGGACGGTGCTGAGGCACTCGGGGCAGTCGACCTTGGCCACCGGGGCGTCCTTGACCGGATTGAAGCGGTTCTGCAGCCGGGCGACCGGCAGCACGACGGCGAAGTAGATGACGGCGGCGACCAGCACGAAGCTGATCAGCGCCTGGAGGAAGGCGCCGTACGGGAAGGTGACGTCGGCGACGGTGAACGTCTCCTTGCTGAAGTCGCCGACGGCGCCGGAGGCGACGCCGACCAGCGGGGTCAGGAAGGCTGCGACGAAACCGGTGACGACGGCGGTGAACGCGGCGCCGATGACGATGCCGACCGCGAGGTCGATCACGTTGCCGCGCAGCAGGAAGCTGCGGAATCCCTTGAACATGTCCGCCATCCTGACGGGCCAACCTCCGGGCGGTCCAACCGAGTTCACCTGATCCGACTAATCCCCGAACCGTCTTGCGAGGCTCGCTCAGACGTCGCGCAGGACGGCCCGTGCCTCGGGCGCGAAGGACTGGACACGCACCACCGCGTCGGCGACCCGGCGGACGGTGGCGGTGTTCATGTGCGACCACAGCGGGACGGTCAGCACGGAGTCGGCGAGCCGGTCGGTGCGCGGCAGCTGCGCCGCCTGCCCGAGGTGGGCGTAGGCGCGCTGCCGGTGCACGGGCGGGTGGAAGTAGCGGCGGGTGTCGATGCCCTCGGCCTTGAGCGCGGCGGCCAGCTGACGGCTGCTCAGACCGAAGTCGTCGGCGTCGAGGATCAGGGTGAGGTCCTTGAAGGTGGAGGTGTCGCCGTCCTCCGGCAGGGCCAGCCGCAGGCCGGGCAGGCCGGCGGTGGCCCGGGCGAACTCGGCGACCAGGGCGCCGCGGTGGGCGACCCGCTCGGGCAGGCCGGCCAGCCAGGTCAGGCCGACGGCGGCGTGCAGTTCGCTCATCCGGGCGTTCAGGCCGGGGAAGAGCGTGTCGTAGTCGCCGGGGTTGCCGTAGTCGCGGGCGGTGCGCAGGGTGGCGGCGAGCGCCGCGTCGCGGGTGGCGACCAGGCCGCCCTCGCCGGCCACCGCGACCTTGGTCGGGCTCATCGAGAACACCTCGGCCAGGCCGAAGTTGCCGATCGGCACACCGCGGCGGGCCGAGCCGAGGCCGTGCGCGGCGTCGTACACCAGCGGCAGGCCGGCCGCGTCGGCGATCCGCTGGAGCTCCTCGGTCTGGCAGGGCGTCCCGTACACGTGGGTGGCCATCAGCGCGGCGGGCGCGTCGGCGGCCTTCAGCCGGGCCTCGGCGTCCGCCGGGTCCAGGGTGATGTCCTGTTCGCGGGCCTCGGCGAACAGCGGGGCGCCGCCGGCCCAGTGCGCGGCGTGCGCGGTGGCGGAGAAGGTGAAGCCGGGCATCAGCACCGGGCGGCGGCCGTCCACCCCGGCGGCCTGCAGCACCAGCATCAGGCCGGCCGTGCAGTTCGACACCGCCACCACGTGCGGGACGCCGAGCAACTCGGCGGCCTCGTCCTCCAGTTGGCGGACGGTGGGTCCGTTGGTGAGCATCCCCGAGTCGAGCACCTCGGCGAGCCGGCCGAGCAGCCGTTCGCGGTCGGGCACCCGGACGCGGGTCAGCGGCAGGCCGTCGGGGAAGGCGGGCGCGCCGTCGAGGACGGCGGGGCGCAGCTGGTCGGTCGTCATGTGGTCGATCCCCCCTGGGTTCGGTACGGGTCCGGTGAGCCGACGGCGACCGGAGGTTCGGGCCCCGGGCCGCCGCCCCACTGGCCGGGCTGCACCCGCCACACGGGCGGGCGGCGGCGGCGCGTCACCGGGCCGACGGCGGCCGGCCGGGGGATCGCCAGCAGCACCAGGACCAGCGGCAGCACCTGCACCCGCTCGCGGGACAGGATGCCCATGTTGTTGATGGTGGAGAACGCCCAGCAGAACAGCAGGGTGTACACCACCGTGAAGGCGACGTACGAGCGCTGGACGAACAGCTTGGGAATGCGGGCCAGTTGCGGCCAGGCCCGGACGAACATCACCAGCAGCGCGAAGCACTCCACCGACTGGATCAGGTTCTGGATGTTCGACGCCTCGAACGGGAACGGCCGGAACAGCACGCTGATCACCGACACCGGCAGCCGGGCCGGGTTCAGGCTGAACGCCGGCGCCGGGTCCTCCGCGGTCGAGGCGTTGATCACCGAGGAGCCCTGCGAGGTGCGCCGCGAGGTCTCCGACAGCACCTGGTTGACGGCGTCCCCGCCGGTGCCGCTGGTGCCGAAGAAGGTCGACACCTGCTGCAGCATCAGCATCACGCCGACGCCCAGCACCGCCACCGTCAGCACGGTGCGCAGCGGCCCCAGCGCGGACACCTGCTGCGGCCGCTTGCGCAGCACGTAGGCGACGGTCAGCCCGGCGCCCGCGAGCACCGTGACGTGCGGGCGGACCATCGCGGTGCCCAGCGAGCCCAGCGCGATGCACACGAACGCGCCGAAGCGGCGGTCCAGCAGCCGGGCCACGCCGTACGTGGTCAGGCCCAGGCAGAACATCATCCAGGCGTCCTTGCCGATGCTGGACGGCCAGAACAGCAGCGAGGGCAGGAAGAACACCAGTTTCGCGTAGCGCCGCGAATCGGCCTCCGGGAAGGCGATCTGCAGGGCCCGCCAGAAGAACAGCAGCCCCCAGAAGCCCAGCCAGGAGAACACCAGGAACCCGCCGACCAGGGTCGGCCCGGTGATCGCGTAGACCACCCCGGTGACGATGATGACGAACCCGGTGCCGGCGACCTTCATGCCCAGGTCGTAGTGCAGCCCGCCGAGCAGGTCGGCGGTGGTCAGGTACTGGGCGAGGTCGGAGCCCTTCTGGTCGTACATCTTGGCGTCCGCCGCGCCGCCGTACAGCACGAACGCCATCAGGTAGCGCGGGAACGCGCAGGCCAGCTTGGCGCCCATCGCCACGATCAGCAGCTTGAACACGCCCCGCTCGGGGTTGTTCGCCGCCACCCGGGCCAGGATCGGCGTGCCGATCGCCATCAGCGCCGGCGCGACCAGCAGCGCCCCCCAGGTGTCGTACGAGGTGTGCACCATCGCCAGCACGAACACCGAGACGTAGGCCATCACCAGCGCCCAGGCCAGCGCGGTCGGCCGGCCGCGCCGGGCCGCCTCCCGCAGCCGGGGCGGCCACGGGCGTGCGGCGGGCTGCACCGCGGGCATCAGAAGACCTCCAGGTCGCCGAGGCTGAACCGCCAGTCGGCGAGGGTGCGTTCGGCGGGCAGCGGCCCGGTCGGGGTGCGGGCGGCCAGCACCATGCCGGTGCGCGGCGCCGTCAGGCAGCCCGCCCGCAGGCCGGCCGACGCCGCCTCGGTGCCCGGCGCCAGGTGGGTCGCCGCGTGGTCGCAGCCGGCGGCGGCCGCGTCCCGCAGCAGCCGGCCGGCCGCGGCCCGGTCGCCGGGGCGGACGATCAGCTCGGCCAGGGTGAACTCGGCCAGCGGGCCGCGCCGCCGCGGCCGGCCGAACGCCAGCCCGACCAGCTCGCCGCCGCGCTCCACCGTCACCACCCGGTAGTCCAGGCCCGGCGCGGCCCCGTACCGCCAGGCCAGGTACTCGGCGGTGCGCACCGTGTGCAGCCGCGTCTCGGCCGCGTCCGCCAGCGCCCGCTCCGCCAGCAGCTCCCGCAGCCGAGGGTCCGGGAAGGCGAACCAGTCGGCGGCGGTGGGCAGTTCGCAGCGCGGCGGCCCCGACGGGCCCGGCCGGCGGGCCAGCGCGGCCCGGGCGCCCCGGGCGAACGACATCGGCCGGGCCACCCGCAGTGCCACCGGCACCCGGCCCAACTCCCGCCAGCCCATCCTCAGATACCCCGGCAGGCTGTTGCCGTTCGGCGTGTTGAACACCAACTCGGCCTCGCCGGCCACCTGTTCGAGCAGCTCCAGGGTGAGCCGGCGGAAGATCCCGCGGCCCTGGAAGTCCGGGTGCGTCGCGGTGTCCACCGGCCGCACCGCCGCCACCTCCCGGCCGCCCGCGCCCCGCCACGACCAGCGCAGGAACAGCCGCACCCCCACCGGTCGCCCGTCCGCCGCCAGCGCCACCAGGCCCGGGCTGGCGCCGAACGGGTTCGCCCGGTGCTTCCAGTCGAAGAACTCGGCGCTGCGCCGCCCCGTCGGGCCGCCCGCCAGCGAAGCCGTCAGCAGCTCCAGGACCGCCGGCACGTCCGCCGACTCCAGTCGGCGGTACGTCAGTTCACCGCTCACGTCGTGCTCGTCCCCTCCGGACTCAGCGTGCCAGCACCCGCGCGTAGACCCGCTCGATCGCCCGCTGCGCGCCCGCCACGTCGAAGGCCTTCGACCGCTCCCGGGCGGCCGCGCCCATCCGCTCCCGCAGCCCCGGATCGGCCGCCAACCCGTCGAGCGCGGCGGCCAGTTCGGCCGGGTCGCCGGGCGGCACCAGCCGGCCCTCGACGCCGTCGTCCAGCACCTCGGGCATGCCGCCGACCCCGGTCACCACCGACGGCAGGCCGGTGGTCATCGCCTCCATCAGCGCCACCGGCAGGCCCTCCTGGCGTGAGCTCAGGCAGAACACGTCCCAGCCCGGCAGCAGCGCCGGCACGTCCCCCCGGGAACCCGCGAACAGCACGCCGTCGCCCGCCAGTTCGCGCAGCCGTGCCTCCAGCGGGCCCGCGCCGACCAGCACCAGCCGGGCGTCCGGACGGGTGCGGCGCAGCAGCGCGAACGCGGTCAGCAGCGACGCCTGGTCCTTCTTCGCCGTCAGGTTGCCGACCGTGCCGATCACCAACGCGTCCTCGGGCAGGCCGAGTTCGGCGCGGGCCGCGCGGCGGGCGGCCGGGCCCGCCGGGGCGTCGCCCAGGTCGGGGCCGTGGTGCACCACCGTCAGCCACCCGTCGTCCGGCCGGCGGCGGCCGATGCCCGCCGCCACCGCGTGCGAGACGGCGATCACCGCGTCGTTGCGCCGGTAGGTGAGGGCGTTGGCCCAGCGGGTCGGCAGGCGGTAGCGCTCCCACAGGTTGTGCTCGGTGTGCACGAGCCTCCGACGGCCCGCCAGCAGCCGGGCGGCGACCGCCGGCACCGGCATGTGGGTGTGCACCAGGTCGAAGCGGCGCTCGGCGAGCAGCGCCCGCAGCCGCAGCGGCCAGCGCCTCCCCGGCGCGGCGCCCAGGCAGTGGACCGGGACGTCGGCCGCGCGCAGCGCCGGGACCAGCGCGTCCTTGTGCGGCAGCACGTACGCCACCTCGACCGCGAACCGCGAACGGTCCACGTGGCGCGCGCAGTTGACCAGCAGCTGCTCCGCGCCGCCCCGACCCAGGCCCTTGGCCAGCCAGAGCACCCGGGCCGGTCCGCCCGTCACCGGTCCTCGCCCAGGCGCAGCTGAAGCGTGGTCTCCACCGGCTCCTCCGGCGGCAGTTCGGCCGGCCGGCGGCCCCAACTCGTCGCCCCGTCCCGGCGGTCCGGCGCCTCGCCGTACCCGGGTGCGGCCGGACGCGGATCGGCCGGCCGCTGGTGCTCGCCCGGTCGGCGCTGCGGCTCCACCCGGGGCGCCGGCTCGGCGCGGCGCTGCGGCTCGGGGCCGGGCGGAGTGCTCTTCGCCGCGGGTGCGGCCTTCGCGGGGGAGCCCTTCGCCGGCGGGCGGCCCGGCCGCAGGGTCCGCTTGCGCCGCCCCGTGGCGCCCTCCGCGCCCAGCAGCGCCACGCCCGCCACCGGCACCCCGGTGCGGGCCAGCAGCTCGGAGACCCGGTCCGCCTCCTCCGGGCGGACGTTGCCCGCCATCACCGTCACCAGCACCGCGTCCGCGTGCTGCACCAGGTCGTAGGCGTCGTTGGCGTGCAGCAGCGGCGAGGAGTCGATCAGCACCACGTCCGCGTGCCGGCGGGCCAGCTTCAGCACCTCCCCGGCGCGCAGGACCAGCGCCGCCGGGTACGCGGTGGTGTTGCCGCCGGTGATCAGGGCCACGCCCGGCACGTTGGTGCGGCGGATCAGGTCCACCGGGTCCGGCAGCTGCTCGCCCGACAGCAGCTCCGCCATGCCCGGGCCGTCGCCCACCCCGAGGTGGCCGCGCAGGCCCGGTTGACGGAAGTCGCAGTCCAGCACCAGTACCTGACGGCCCGTCTCGGCGAGCGTCGCCGCCAGGTTCGCCACCGTGGTGGTCCGCCCGTCGCCCGAGCGCCCCGACATCACCAGCACCACCGGCGCCGGCTCGGCGGCCCGCCGGGCCCGCCGGTCGTCCGGGTCCAGGCCGCCCTGGCCGAGCTGCGCCGACAGCGCGCGCGGGCCGGTCAGCAGCAGCGTGGAGCGCAGCGAGCGGTACGCCTCGGTCGCCGGGTCCTCCGGGCGGGCCGTCACCAGCGGTTCGCGCAGTCGGCGCAGCCGCCGCGACAGCAGCGGGATCTCGCCGATCACCGGCAGGTTGAACGCCTCCTCGGCGCCGTCGCGGGTGCGCAGCCGGGTGTCCATCCGGGACAGCATCAGCGCCGCCACCACGCCCAGCGCCAGGCCCAGCACCACCGCCAGCGCGAGCCGGACGCTGCGGGTCGGCGAGGTCAGCAGGTTGCCGCCGAGCTCCTTCGCGTCGATCGACCCCCACTGCTGGATCGCGTCGGTCTGGCTGTAGTTCTGCAGGTCGGCGATGGCGCCGAGGGTCTTGGTCAGCGCCGCCGTCGCGGTGGACAGCTGGGGCTGGAGCTTGGCCTGATCGGTCGTGTTGGCCCGGCTGAACTGCTTCTGGAGGTCGTCGAGTTGCTGCTGCTGGGTGTCGGCCTGGGCGCGCAGCCGCTTGATCGACTCGTCGGCGCTCTTCTTCGACTCCTGGCTGTAGCCGGTGATGGTGGCCTCCGACAGCGCCGCCGCCAGGTCCGCACAGGACTGCTGGGTCGGGCCGGTGGTGGTGAACACCAGCATCTGGGTGGAGGCGGCCGCGACCGTGCGGCGCGCCGACAGACCCGCGACGTCCGTGATGTGCAGCTTCTGCGCGGCGGCCGTGGTCACCGCCGAGCCCTGCGCGTACGACAGCACCTGGTCGGCCCGGACGGTGTCCGCCGCGCCCGCGACGGGAGTGATCGCCACCTTGCACTGCCACTTGCCGTTGTCCACCGCGTCACCGGCCGGCGTCAGCACGAACCCGACGATCAGCGCGGCGACGGTGCACCCGGCCAGCAGCCGCCAGTACCGCCGCAGAACGGTGAACAGATTTGCCGGTTCCACCGGTTGGTTCCCCTCGCCTCGTCCCGACGCCCGCGCCGACCCGCCCCACGGACGGTGTTCCACGGCTGCGGCCACGCGCAGTTGGACGGTCCCCCCAGACCACATCCCCGGTGAACGATGCTTCCCGGCCCGGACCTGCGACGCAAGCGCTTTGGCGATTCCGGTACCAAGCTGTGGACGTATTCCGGACGCCTGCACACAATCTGACGAAACGTCATCAAGCGGTCCGGTTCGCTCCGTCGGCGAACCGCCCTTGGACCGTCAGGTCAGTGCGCGCTCGTAGAACTCGACCATCCGGGCGGACACCTGCTGGAGGGTGAACCTGGTCAGGAAACGCGCCCGGGCCGCTTTCGCCCGCACCAGCGCCTCACCGGGCCCGTCCAGCGCCCGCAGCAGGGCGGCGGCCAACTCCCGGGGCCGCTGCGGCGGCACCAGCAGCGCGTAGTCCTCCGAGCCGACCGTCTCGCGCAGCGCCGGCACGTCCGCGCACACCAGCGGCACGCCGACGCCCATCGCCTCCATCGCGGCGCTGCCCAGCCCCTCCCAGCGCGAGGGCACCGCGCACACGTCCGCCGCCGCCATCAGGTCGAACACGTCGTCCCGCGGCCCGAGGAACCGCACCCCCTCGGTCCGGGCCGCCAACTGCTCCAGCCGGGCCGTCTCCGCGCCACGGCTGCCGGCCAGCAGCAGCACCGCGTCCGGCCGGGCCGCGTGCACCTCCGGCCAGGCGGACAGCAGCACGTCCAGGCCCTTCTGGTACTGCTGCCGGGCCGCGGCCAGCACCACCGGCACCTCGTCCTCCAGCCCGAGCGCCGCCCGCACCGCGGCCCGCCGCTGCGGGGTCGCGGTGCCGAGCAGCTGCGGGTCGCGGCCGCGCGGCACCACGTCGATCCGGCGGCGCGGCACCAGCAGGCGGGCCGCCATCGCGTCCGCGACGTGGTCGGTCAGCGCGTGGAAGCGGCGCACGCCCTGCGCGGTCAGCGCGTCCACGCCCTGCGCGGCCCGCACCTTCCACGGGCTCAGGCCGCGGGCGCGCAGGTGCTCCGGCCCGTACGCGGAGTTGACCAGGCTGGAGACCACCGGCACCCGGGCCGCGAGCGCCGCCGGGCGGCCCAGCACGTCCGACTCGTACAGCGTGGTGTGCACCAGGTCCGGGCGGCGGCGGCGGAACTCGGCGCGCAGCGCCGCCAGTCGGGCCGGGCGCGAGCCGCGCAGCACCGGCACCGGCTCGGCGCCCGCCGCCCGCAGCTCCTCCTGGAACCCGCCCGGCGACTCCTTCAGGAACGCCACCTGCAGCTCCACGCCCGCGCGCACCAGCAGCGGAGCCATCGCCACCAGCCCCTGCTCCGCGCCACCGACCCGGCTCACACTGTCGATCACGTACACCACGCGCACCGCAGCCACCCCCTCGCCCGGGCCACCCCCTGACCGGCGCTCAGCATCCCAGCCCCGGAGGGCCCGCGTCCGCGAAACCCGTCAGCTGATGGGCGCTACCCGCAGGCGGGCGGGGGAGTGGTGGCGAGCATGCCGGCCAGGGCGAGTTCGAGCAGCCGGTCGGCCTGCTCGCGGGTGTCGTGCTCGCGGCTCCACGCGGCGGCGTTCATCAGGGTGAACAGGTCGGCGCCGGTGGTGTCGCCGCGCAGCGCGCCGGCCTGCCCGGCCCGGTCGGTGAAGCGGTCGCAGAGCGCGGTCAGTGCGGCGCAGGACTCACTCAACTCGACGGCTCCTGCCGAGAGTTGCTCGGTCAACCCCTGGTAGGCGGCGGCGTGCCCGACCACCGCGCGGACCCACTCGGCCAGCGCCCGGGCCGGGTCGGGGTCCTCGGCGAGCCGCTCGCCGTGTGCGAACAGTGCCCGGTTGCGCTCCTCCAGCAGGGCGGCGATCAGCGCGGCGCGGGTCGGGAAGTGCCCGTACAGGGTGCCGATCGCGACGCCCGCCCGGCGGGCGATGCCCTCCAGCGAGGCGCCGGTTCCCTCCTCCCGGAACGCGGCGTCGGCCTCGGCGAGCAGCCGCTCCCGGTTGCGCAGGGCGTCCGCGCGCGGACGTCGGCGGGTGGGGCCGGTCGGTTGTGCGGGCATGGCAACTCCCTTGGTGCGCTTGCGTTCCCGATTAAGTCGAGGCATCCTCGGGTTATTGGGAAATCGAGGACGCCTCAGTTTAACGGGGCGTCCGGGGGAAGGGGCATGCCATGATCCTGGTGACCGGGGCCGCCGGCTCCGTCGGACGCCATCTGGTCCGCCGACTCGCCGACCGCGGCGTCGAGTTCCGGGCACTGGTCCGCGACCGGGCCAAGGGCCGCGAGCTGGGCTGCGACCACGTGATCGGCGACTTCGACGACCCCGCCTCGCTCGCCGCCGCGTTCGAGGGCGTGGACCGCCTGTTCCTCAACGGGCCCGGCGCGCAGGCCGTGGACGGCGAGCAGCCGATGGTGCGTCAACTGGGCGCGGTGATCGACGCAGCGGCCGCCGCCGGGGTCGAACGGGTCGTCAAGATCTCGGTCTGGCACGCCTCGCCCGGCGGAGCCCTCTCCGAAGGCGCGCACTGGGAACTCGACCGCCGCCTCGCCGCCTCCGGCCTGCCCTGGACCGTCCTGCAGCCGTCCGGCTTCCTGCAGAACCTGCTCGGGCCCGGCGCCTTCACCCCCGACGGGCAGCTGATCGGCCGCTACGGCGACGGCGCGATCTCGCACATCGACTGCTACGACATCGCCGCCTGCGCCGACGTCCTGCTCACCGGCCCCGCCCGCCCCGGCGAGACCTTCGTCCTCACCGGCCCCGAAGCCCTCACCGACGCCCAACTCGCCGCCCGCGTCGCCGCCGCGCTCGGCCGACCCGTCGGCCGGGTCACCCTCGCCCCCGACGCCCTCGCCACCGCCCTCGCCGGCCAGGGCGCCCCGATCGGCTTCGCCCGCGACCTCGCCGACCTCTTCCGCGGCGCGGCCGCGGGCGCCCTCGCCGACGTCACCACCGCGGTGCCGGACCTGCTCGGCCGCCCGGCGCGGACGGTGGACGAGTTCCTGGCGGACAACCTGGCGGAGCTGCGCAAGTCGGCGGACCAGCGGGGGAGTTGAGTCGGGCCTGAGGGCGTCGCATCGGCGCGGGACGAGCGGCGCCGCCCGGCCGCACGGCGTGTCGCGGGACTGCCGCCGCGCCAGCGGGGCACCGTGTCGACCCGTGGCCGGGGGCGGGCAGTCGGTCGAACCCGGCCCGCCGGTCCGCGGCGTCTCGGTAGGGTCGGGCGCATGGCCGAGCCGCGCGTCCTGCACGTGATCACCGACCCGCGGGCCCGGGGCGCGCAGCGCCTCGCCCGCGACCTGCACGGCGAACTGTCGCGCCGTGGGCAGACGTCCGAGCTGGTGGCCCTGCACCCGCATGCGGACGCCGATCCGGCCGATCCGGTGGCCGTGCTGGGGCCGTCGCGGCACCACCCGGCCACGCTGCGCGCCCTGCGGCGGGCGGCCGCCCGGGCCGACGTGGTGGTCGCGCACGGGTCGTCCACGCTGCAGGCGTGCGCGCTCGGGCTGCTGGCCGCCCGCACCCCGTTCGTCTACGTGAACATCGGCGACCCCCGGCACTGGACGTCGACTCCCGCCCGGCGCCTGCGGGTCGGCGCGTTCCTGCACCGGGCCGCTGCCGTCGCCGCGATCTCGCCGCGCGCCGTGGAACTGCTGCGCACCCGGTTCCGGCTGCCCGCCCGCCGACTGCACGTGCTGCCCAACGCCCGTCCTGCGGAGCGCTTTTCGCCTCCGGCCGGCCCCGCCGAGAAGGCTGCCGCCCGGGAGGCGCTCGGGCTGCCCGAGGGTGGGCCGCTGATCGCCTGGATCGGTGCGCTCAGCCCGGAGAAGCGCCCCGACCTCGCCCTCGCCGCCCACACCCGCCTGCCCGAGGACGTCCACCTCGCCCTCGCCGGCGAGGGCCCGCTGCGCGAACGCCTCACGGCCGACGCCGGCCCGCGCACCCACCTGCTCGGCCCGCTCGCCGACCCCGCACCGCTCTACCGGGCCGCCGACCTGCTGCTGCTCACCAGCGACTCCGAAGGCGTCCCCGGCGTCCTGATCGAAGCCGCCCTGGCCGCTCTGCCCGCCGTCGCCACCGAGGTCGGCTGGGTCTCCGACGTCGTCCGCCACGGCGAGACCGGACTGCTCACGCCCCCTGACGACCCGTCCGCCGCCGCCGAGGCGCTCCGCACCCTCCTCGCCGCCGATCGCGCCCCCTACGGCGAGGCCGCCCGCGAGCACGCCCTCGCCCACTTCGACCTCGCCGCCGTCGCCACCCGCTGGCAGCACCTGCTGCGCGAAGTCGCCCGGGACGGACGGCGGGTGGACGCGAGGAACTGACCGTCCGGTCGGCATACCGGCCGACGGTGGTCGCGCCCCTCGTCCGACCGGACCTCTCCGCCCTCGCGTGCCGCGGTCGCCGAGCCTCAGCCGGTCGCGGCGGGTGCGGCGGCGCCGGGGGCGGGGCGGCGGGACAGGGCGTCGGATGCCTTCGCGGTGGCGTACAGCGAGACCGCGAGGGCGGCCACCAGCGCGGCGCCGGCGGCGAAGATGCTTCCGTCGGAGACGGCCTTCGCGCTGCCGGCCTCGGTGCGGGCGGAGCCGGTGATGAAGGGCAGGACCACCAGGACCGCGACGCCGAGGACGACCTCGCCCCAGACCACCTTCGGGAAGTGCCGCAGGGTGAGGTGCAGCAGCGAGGCGGAGTCGTCGGCGCGGCGGGCCTGCGCGATCCTCGGCATCAGCCAGAACTGGTTGAAGGCACCGGCCGTGACCAGGCCGAGGACCAGCACGATCTTGATCAGGAGGGCGATGCCGTAGCCGGTGGTCCACAGCTGGGAGACGGCGCCGACGTGCTTCCAGGTGAGCCACAGGCCGGAGACGGTGACCGCGCCGACGCACACCATGGCGACCAGGCTGAACCGGCGCCAGATGTCGGCCCACAGCAGGCCGGCGCCCTCGCCGAGGCGGCCGCGGGTGCCCGCGAGGGCGACCAGCAGGGCCAGGCCGCCGAGCCACACGGTGCCGGAGACGATGTGCAGCTGGTCGAACACCGGGTCGAGCCAGCGGTCGAGGTTGGCGGGCGCGGTGGCCGGGGCGCCGGCGATCAGGGTGATCGCGAGGGAGGCCGGCAGCGCCGCGAGGACGATGCGGTCGAGATGCCGGCGCACCGCCGGGACGAACAGCGCGATCAGTGCGGCGGCGGTGGCGAGGAGCACGACGTTCTGCAGCTGGTAGAGCGTGCCCTGCGCGATCCAGGCGCCCTTGGCCGCCGGGGCGTCGAGGAAGTCGGCTATTCGGCCGGGGGCCATGGCGTCGCCGAACGGCATGCCCTTGCCGGCCCTGGCGACGCGCGCCACCAGCTGGAAGTACCCGGTCACCAGCAGGACGACGCCCGCCCAGGCCAGGTAGCCGGCCGACCGTCGGCGCAGTGCGGCCGCGTCCTCGGACGTGGTGCTCGCGGCCCTGAGGGCGGGGCGCACGGAGGCGAGGTACGTGACGGTGGTGCCGATGGTGCCGCTCAGGCCGAGGAAGTAGCCGGCCTTGGTGAGGACCCGCCAGGTCGGAGGCGTGGTGTATCCGGCCGCCTCCGCGGCCAGCTGCAGGTATGTCATAAGGTGATCCTAACCTTACTAAGGGCAGCCTCTCCTAATGCGATTCTTATGTCCGGTCGGCCGTGCTCGCCGCCGCCGGGCCAAGTCGCCCGCAGCCACTGCTGGTTGGCCCTGCGCCGCCCATACTGGGCGCAGGTCGAGAGCGGGGGAGGCAGCCATGGCGTGGCTTGTCGCGGTGGGGCTCGTGGTGCTGCTGCTGGCGGCGGCGAGCGTGAAGCGGGTGGGGCAGAACGAGCGCGGACTGGTGTTCCGCACCGGCCGGTTGCGGGAACGCGTGCTGCGGCCCGGGACGGTCGTGCTGGTGCCGTTCGTCGATCGACTGGAGCGCGTCGACGTGTCCGAGACCGTGGTCGAGGTGCCGTTCACCGGCCCCGCCATGGACGGCCGACGGGCGCGCGTCGATGCCGTGCTGACGTTCTGGGTGGTCGATCCGGCGGTGGCGACCACCGCGGTGCAGAACCACCGGACGGCGATCTGTCAGCTCGCGCTGGTGGTGCTGCGCACCGAGGCCGAGCAGCGGACCTTCGGGGAACTGACCACCGCACGCGAGGAGCTGAGGCGCGCGCTGGTGCGCGAGGTGGCGCCCGCCGCGGCCGGCTGGGGCGTCCGACTGGACCGGGTCGAGCTGCGGAGTGTCACGGCCGCCGAGCCGTCGGCACCCGAACCGAACCGGCCCTGACCGGAGTTCGGCCCGGCGGTCCGTCCCGGACGTGTAACAGCGGCGTACCGGACGGAAGGCCGAGGAACCGTCCGACAACCGGACGCGTGGTGACGCATGCCCGCCGCTCGGCGGACCGCACACCTCGCCCCCGCAGGAGCCTTCGATGAACCTCCGCAAGCCCGCCGCCCTTGCCCTGTTGGCCTGCTCCGTCCTCGCCCTGACGGCCTGTGACCCCGACAGCTCCACCAGCGCCGCGCCTGCGAAGAGCACCGCCGCGAGCACCCCGGCGGCCCCGCCGGCCGCCTCCGACGGCGCGTCCGGCGGCTCCTCGTCCGCCGCTCCCGGCGGCGGCAAGCCCGCCGCCGACGTCCGGATCTGCGGCAACTCCGAGAAGGAGAGCGACGTCAAGGCCGAGCTGACCCTCGACCGGAGCGCCGACCCGCGGATCACCGGCATCATCAAGCTCACCAACACCACGTCCACCGAGTGCGTCGTCTACGGCAAGCCCGACCTGCGCACCGACCACACCGCGCAGTTCCAGAAGCTCGTCAGCGGCGTCCTCGGCTCCGGCACCTTCGCCACCGACAAGGCCCACGGCACCGTGCTGCACCCCAACGTGCCGGTCTACCAGGCCGTCACCTGGCTCTCCGCGCCGCCCGTCGCGCCCAACGCCTCCTGCACCACCGGCTCGCTGCTGGTGCTGGTCCGCAACGAGGACGTCCTCTCCCTCCCCATGCAGGTCAAGGACGCCCGGTACTGCCCGGTCAAGGAGGAGGGCTCCGCCCAGGTCCAGATCGGCGTCCCGCAGGCCTCCGAGGCCGAGGCCAAGGCCCAGCTGCGCGGCCTCGGCAAGTAGTCGAGGAGCGACGTGACCGGGTTCCGGCGGGCGAGTGTGTGGGGGCGCCGCCCGTCCGCCGGGGACCCGACGGCCGACCGGCGTTCCACTGCCCGACCGGGCGAACGTCCGGGCGAACATCCGGGCGCCAGACGTCCGTTCGAGCGGTGCTGCTCCGTTCCGGGGAACTTCGCCGACCGGCTCCGGATCGCCTGGCCCGCGCCGGGGCGGGCTGCCACGCTGCCCTCGTGAAGCCGCTGCTGAGAACCACAGTCCTGATCGCCGTCGCCGGGGGCCTGATCGCCGCCCCGGCCGCCGCCGCCGACGCCGTCTCCGCCGTCTCCGCCCGTCCGAGCGCGTCGCACGGCCTGACCGGGAAGCAGCTGCTGACGCCGGGTCAGTACCTCGCCGCCGTGCAGCAGCCCGGCCCCGCCGAGCAGCACGGATCGGCCCCCGACGCCCGGCCGGTCGACGCCGGTTCGCAGGCTCCCGCCGCCGCGCCGCAGAGCCCGCCCGCCGGTACGCAGGCCGCCGGGCCGCAGGCCACCCGCCTGCACGAGGCCGTCGAGTTCTTCTGGTACAACTGCCTGCACTCCGCCGCGCTCGAAGCCCCGCTCACCCGCTGGGCCGCCCGGCACCAGCCGGACGTCACGCTGCGCCGCATCCCGGCGATCTGGGTCGGCAGCCCCGACGAGGCCGAACAGCGCGCCCACGCACGGCTGTTCTACACCCTCGACCGGCTCGGCGAGGTGGACCGGCAGCAGGCCGCCGTGTTCCGCGCCGTCCGCGACGACGGCGTCGACCTGACCACCGAGCAGCGCGCCGCCGACTGGGCCGCCGCGCACGGCATGGACGCCGCCGAGTTCCGTGCCGCGTACCACTCCGCGGAGGTGGACCGGGCCGTGGCGCAGGCGCCCAGGCTGTTCGCCGACTACCAGGTCAACGAACTGCCCACGGTGGTCGTGGACCACGACGGCCGCACCTCGCCCACCCGGGCCGGCGGCGTCGAGAACATGCCCGCCGCGCTCGACCGGCTGGTCGCCGGGGGGAGCCCGGACCGGGCCCGCTGAGCCGTGAACTCCCTTGGCGCGCGGACCGGTTCGACCCAGAACCGTCGACAGGCGGGTTGAGCTGGCGCAATCTTCACGGAACCCGCCCGCCGCCCCCACACTCTGTGTCATGGTGGTCGCCGGGCCCGACCGGACCGCACCGTCCGCCCGGCTCCGACACAGCCGACACAGACACCGGGCGCGGCCGCACCGCGCCCGGAGAGGGCGGGAGTCCGTGGGGGGACAGCGCGCACAGGTCATCGACGACCGCGAGGGCCAACAGGCGCCCGGCGGCGTCACGATCCCGGCCGGGCCACCGCCCGAACTGGTCTTCAAACGCCGGCTGCGCCCCGTCCAGGTGGCCCACGAGCTCTGGGCCGCACGGGAGTTGGTGCGCGCCCTGGCCGAACGCGACCTGCGCGCCCGGTACAAGCAGGCGGTGCTCGGCTTCGCCTGGGCGGTGCTCACGCCGCTCGCGCTGTGCGCCATCTTCACGCTGGTCTTCCATCGCGCCGTGAAGATCGAGACCGGCGCGGTGCCGTACACGCTGTTCGCCTATGTCGGCCTGATCGTCTGGCAGTTCTTCAGCAACACGATGAACCAGGGCGCGCTCAGCCTCGCCAACAACCTCAGCCTGCTGAACAAGGTGTACTGCCCGCGCGAGGTGTTCCCGCTGGCCACCATGCTGGTCGCGACCGTCGACATGGCGATCGGCGTCGGCGTGCTCGGCCTGATGTTCCTGGTGTTCTGGACCGCCCCCGCCGCCACCTTCCTGTGGGCGCTGCCGCTGCTGGTGATCCAGTTCGCCTTCACCTACGGCATCGCGCTGATCCTGTCGGTGGCCGTGGTGTACCTGCGCGACGTCCGCCACCTGCTGCCGATCATCACCCAGATGGGAGTGTTCGCCACCCCCGTCGCCTACCCGCTGGCCAAGATCCCGCACCGGCTGCAGGAGATCTACGTCGGCGTCAACCCGCTCGGCGCGGTCATCGAGGGCTACCGGAAGGCGCTGCTGTACGGCGAGGCCCCCGACGGGCGGATGACGCTGATCGCGGCCGCCAGTTCGCTGGTCTTCCTGGTCGGCGGCTACCTGTTCTTCAAGAAGCTGGAAACGGGGATCGCCGATGTCGCGTGACTACCCGCTGGGCACCATCCGCACCCAGCAGGTCTGGAAGCGGTTCCGCGCCGACCAGCAGCGGATGCTGCTGCGCGACCGGGTCGAACAGGCCGCCCGCCGGCTGCGCGGCGACCGCGGCGAGGACTGGCGCTGGGCGCTGCGCGACATCAACCTGCACATCGAACCGGGCGAGTCGGTCGGCCTGATCGGCTCCAACGGGTCGGGAAAATCCACCCTGTTGAAGATGCTGACCAGGGTCATGTACCCGTACGCGGGCATCATCGACGTCCGCGGCCGGATCGGCGCGCTGATCGAGATCCGGGCCGGCATCCACCCCGACCTGACCGGCCGGGAGAACATCTACCTGTTCGGCGCGCTGCTCGGCCTCAAGCGCCGCGAGGTCGCCGGACGCTTCGACGACATCGTCGAGTTCGCCCGGCTCGGCGGTGCGATCGACCGGCAGGTCAAGTTCTACTCCTCCGGCATGCAGATGCGCCTCGGCTTCGCCGTCGCCGCCTACCTGGAGCCGCACGTCCTGCTGGTCGACGAGGTGCTCGCCGTCGGCGACGCCGTCTTCCAGCAGCGCTGCCTCGACCGGATGCGCGAAGTCGCCGAACAGGGCACCACCATCGTCTTCGTCTCGCACGACCTCCCTGCCGTCCAGTCCATCTGCCGGCGCGGCGTCTGGCTCGAACAGGGCAGCGTCCGGGTCGACGCCGGCATCAAGGACGCCCTGGCCGGCTACCGCGACTCCATCGAGGCCCAGTCCGAGGCCACCGCCCGGGTCGGCGAACCGCTGACGCTGCTGAAGTACGAAGTGCGCGGCGAGGACGGCGAGGAGAACCTGCACACCGACGAACCCGTCACCGTCGAACTCACCCTCGGCGGCGACTACCGCGGCGACGCCACCCTGCACCTCGGCGTCAGCGAAGGCACCTCCAGCCCGATCTTCCAGATCAGCCACGAGATCCGCCTGGCCGGCGGCGACCACCGCGTCGCCTGCGTCATCCCCCGGCTGCCGCTGCCGCGCGGCCGCTACACCCTGTGGACCGGCGTCTACTCCATCGGCAAGACCGACGGCGGCACCCTGATGAGCTGGCACTCCGCCGGCCAGTTCGACGTGTTCGGCCCGATGCTGGACACCCCGCCGCGCGCGGTCGTGCTCGCCGCGCCGGTCTTCGTACCGCACCAGTGGGAGGAGTGAGCGTGCGTTCGGTCCGCGTCCTGGTCCACCTCAACAACCTTGCCCTCGGCGGCGCCCAGCTCAACGCCGTCGACATCGCCCGCACCCTGCGCGACCGCGGCCACGAACCCGTCCTGTTCGCCCAGGGGGTCGACGGCCCCGCCCCCCTCGTCGAACTCGCCGCCTCCCACGACCTCGACCTCGTCGTGGCCGGCGACCCCGACACCCCGCACGCCGTCATCCGGGCCCGACTCGCCCGCCTCGCCGACGAACACGGCTCCCAACTCGTCCACGCCTGGGAGGTCCGGGCCGCCCGCAACGCGTACTTCGGCCCCGGCCGACAGGGCCGCCTCCCGATCGTCACCACCTTCTACGGCATCCGCATGCTCCGCGGCATGCCCCGCCACCAGCCCCTCGTCCTCGGCCTCGGCGCGCTGATGCCCGACGGGCGGGCCTTCGGCCACCGCGACCTGCGACTGATCGAACCCCCCGTCAACACCTCGCTGGACGCGCCCGGCTCGGTCTCCGGCTCCGCCTTCCGCGCCGAAGTCGGCGCCGCCCCCTCCCAGTTGCTGCTCTGCATCGTCACCCGGCTGGTCTCCGGCCTGGAGAAGGACGCCGGCGTCCGACGCACCATGGCCGCCGTCCGCCTCCTCAACGACCCCGACCTCGTCCTCGCCGTCGTCGGCGGCGGCCCCAGCGAAGAATCGCTGCGCGCCGAGGCCGCACGCCTCAACGCCGAACTCGGCCGCGAAGCCATCGTCCTCACCGGCCAACGCTCCGACCCGCGCCCCGCCTACGAAGCCGCCGACCTCGTCCTCGGCATGGGCGGCTCCGCCCTGCGCGGCCTCGCGTTCGCCAAACCCGTCATCGTCCACGGCGCGAACGGCTACACCGCCATCCACGAACCCGGCCCCCTCGTCGAACCCCACGCCTCCCGCTGCATGTACGGCCACGGCGACGGCCCCACCGACCCCAAGGCCCTCGCCGCCCAGATCCGCACCCTCGCCGACGCACCCGACCGCCGCGCCGAACTCGGCAGCTGGGGCCGCGACTGGGTGGTCGGCCGGTTCTCGCTCGACCACGTCTCCACCGCCTTCGAAGAGATCTACCGCGAACTCCTCCGCCAACCCCCCGGCCGCACCGCCTGGCTCCGCGACCTGGAACAGATGACCCGCTACGAGTACGTGAAGCCGACGGCCCGACGGCTCCTCACCCGCTGACGAACCACCTCCGGGGGCGGCCCCGATTCGAGACCGGAGCACCCTGCACATGAACCACCGTCAACTCATGGCCGCCCTCAGGGAAGCCGGTGTGCCCGACCGTCAGTACGGGCTCCAGGTGCGGGACCTCCCCAGCTCCGAGTACATCCAGGAGAGCATCCCCGTCCTCGTCGACCACCGCGACGGCCGGTGGACGATCGACGTGTGGGAGCGCGGCGAGCACTGGGTCGAGGCGAGCTTCGACTCCGAAGAAGAAGCCTGCGACCACCTGTACGCCAAATTCGTGCGGCACTGACGGCGCGCCGCCGCCCAGCACCCGGCCGCAAGGAGTCAAGCAGCGGTCCGGGGTTCAGTTCGCCGGGATGCCCGTCGACGGGGATTCGGCCTGTGCCCGGAGTTGGACGACACCGACCCGGACGGACTCCTCGGTCCAGGTGTGGAACGCGCGTACCCTCCAGGACCCCGGTGGCACGGGGACGGGGGCCGCGGAAGGCTCGCCCTGTCCGTGCGGGGAGGGTGCTACGAGATTCCGGCCGGCTACGGCCGAGTCCATGAGGACCGCAGGGCCGTCGGTGATCCAGGTGCCGCACTCCTCCCACGGGGTGGCCGGATCGTCCAGCACGGACCGGGCAGCCTCGAACAGCGCAGCGACGGAGTCTGCCGCGAGCCACCGGACGAAGGCCGTCCGCTCGGGCAAGTAGCAGGTGTCGGAGGGCTCCTCGCCCAGCACCAGAGCCGATACGGAGTCGCTTCCGCGCAGGCCGACGACCCCTGCGTAGTCCGCCACCGCGCAGGCCCGGTCGTAGTCGTCCTGGTGGCCGGTGGCGCCGAGGATCTCGCCCCCGGGAGTGCAGCCTTCCCACCGGTCCAACGCCGAGACGGGCACGACAACGAGCGGGCCTCCCATGGACTCGACCCAGGCCTTCTCGGTTTCCGGGTTGGCAGTGTCGGAGGCGTCGCTCATGTCCGCCATTGTGGCGTCGGCCTACGACAGCCCGGGCTTGAGGGTGCTGACCCGTCCGAAGTCGTCCACCGCAGGCTTCCTGGAACGTCGGACTGTCAGTGAACGCCGGACTGTCAGTCGGCGGGGCGGAGGAGGAGGGTGACGAAGCCGAAGCCGTTGCGGTAGTCGTTGAGCCATTGGTCGCGGTGGCGGGTGGCGGCGTCGAGGGCCTGGGCGCGGTCGGGGCCCGGGGGTTGGTCGAGGGCCCAGTCGGTGAGGGCTCCGGTCCAGGACCATTCGTAGGTGTCGAGTTCTTCGCGGGTGGAGGTGTGTCCGGCGATCGGCCACCAGTCGGCGGTGCGGAGGGTGGTGAGGACGCCGGACAGGTCGGTGAGGTCGTCGCCGAAGAACTCGCGTGCGTGGTCAGGTGGTTGGCCGTCCCAGTAGGACTCGCCGAGCAGCAGGGTGCCGCCCGGGGCGAGGAGTGGGCGGACGGCTTCGAGGGTCGGCAGCAGGCCGCCGAAGGCGTAGGTCGCGCCGACCGAGAGGACGGAGTCGAAGGGCTCGTTCGTCCTGAAGTCCCGTACGTCGGTGTGGTGCAGGCCGATTCGGCGGGCCACGCCCGCGCGTTCGGCGGTTCGGCGGCCGTCCTCCAGGGCGTCCGGGTTGGCGTCCACGCCGATGGCGTGCAGGTCGGGGTACATGCTCAACGCCCTTACCAGCCACGCGGCTTCGCCGCAGCCGAGGTCGAGGACGCGGCCGTCCGGGCGGCGCCGGAGCTGGTGCTCCAGCAGGCGGCGCACCGACTCGTCCGACAGGGGGGCGGCCACGGGGTGGTCGCGGTGGGCGATCCGTCCGATCGTCTGGCGTTCCATCATGTGACTATGCCCGGTGGGTCGTTCGGTCGTCGATGCGTTGCGGGGGCGGATAGGTGCGGCCCTTCCAGGCCGTGCCGCGGCCGCGCCAGTGCTGGACGGCGGAGTCGACCGTCATCAGCAGGTACAGCAGCGCGGTGAAGGGGAGGAGCGGGGCCTCGATCACCGGTCTGTCGTAGTAGCGCAGCATCGGCGCGAAGGTGCCCGCCATCAGCGCCCAGGCGGCGAGCCCGGCACCGGCGGTCCACCAGCTGCCCGTCAGCAGGCCGGTGACGGCCGCGATCGGCGGCGCCAGGTAGACCAGCGCCAGGCCGAGGACGGTGCCGAGCAACAGGGGCGGTGAGTAGCGGAGTTGGGCGTACGCGCTGCGGGAGACCATCCGCCACAGCGGGGACAGCCCGGGATAGGGCCGGACGGAGTCGACGCGGTCGGCGAGGCCCAGCCAGGTGCGTCCGCCGGTGCGCTTGACGGCGCGGGCGAGTGACACGTCGTCGATCACCGCGCCGCGGATCGCCGCCACCCCGCCCGCCCGTTCGAGCGCGCGACGGCGCACCAGCGAACAGCCGCCGGCCGCGGCGGCCGTCCGGGAGGAGGGACGGTTGGAGCGGCGGAACGGGTAGAGCTGGGCGAAGAAGTACACGAACGCCGGGACGATCAGCCGCTCCCAGCCGGACGCCACCCGCAGGCGGGCCATCTGGGAGACCAGGTCCAGGTCATGCGCCTCGCCCGCCACGACCAGCTCCCGCAGGGAACCGGGCCGGTGCGCGATGTCGGCGTCCGTCAGCAGCAGCCACTCGGCGTCGCCGGCCCGCTCGACGCCGTGCCGCAACGCCCACAACTTGCCCGTCCAGCCCTCCGGGAGGGGCGGGGGAGTGGTCACCTCCAGCTCCAGGCCCCGGGCGGCCGCGAGCTCTCTCGCCAACTCGGCAGTCCCGTCCGTGCTGTGATCGTCCACCAGGACGACCCTGGCCCGGCCCGGATACTGCTGGGCGAGCAGGGACGGGAGGGAGAGGGGCAGTACGCCGGCCTCGTCACGGGCCGGCACCACCGCCACCACGTCCGGCCACCGCGACGGCTCCGCACCCCCGCGCGGCAACCGCTGATCGGTCCGCCAGAACCCGCCGTGACACGCCGCCAGCCACACCCACGCCGCCAGCGCCACCACCGACACCCACCACAGCACGGTCACCCCGGCAGTCTGCCCCACGGACAGTGCGCGGACGCCGAGGCGCGACGGGCTGCCGTCCGGTGGAGGGGTGGGGTTGGGCCGGGAGCGTGGCGGTCGGCCGGAGGCCCGATCGGTCGGGGCGAGAGGGCAAGGGGCGGGGTGTGGGGGGTGGGTGGCAGCCCCGCCCGGTGCGGTGCCGGCGCCGGGGGCGCGACGGGCTGGCGTCCGGTGGAGGGGTGGGGTTGGGCCGGGAGCGTGGCGGTCGGCCGGAGGCCCGGTCGGTCGGGGCGGGAGGGCAAGGGGCCGGGGGCGAGGAGTGGTGCGGGCCGTCCAGGGGGCAGATTCGGTCTACTCGCGCTGCGACGACGCCGAGGCACCACCGGTGGCCGCTCGGGTCGACGGGACGGTCAGACCCTCGCGCCGATCAGGATCTCGCCCTGGGGGTAGTTGAGGGCCGCCGTCTGGAGGGCGGCGGGGCGGCCGGAGTGGAGGACGGTGAGGGTGCCGGCGCCGGCGGTGGTGGAGGTGATGCGGCGGAGGGCCTGGGCGGCGACGGCGTCGGCGGAGCCGTGGAAGCGGGCGGGGACGGACAGCGCCGAGGCGATGCGGTCGTCGACGAGTTCGTAGTGGGTGCAGCCGAGGACGACGTCGGTGGTGGAGGCGGGAGTGCGGGCCGCGGCGTAGGCGATGGCGGCGGCGATGGCGTCCTCGTCGGCGTGTTCGACGGCCTCGGCCAGGCCGGGGCAGGCGACCTCGTGGACCTCGGCGGCGCCGGCGCCGAATTCGGCGATCAGGCCGCGCTGGTAGTCGCTGCCGGTGGTGGCGGGGGTGGCCCAGATGGCGACGACGCCGCCTGCCGCGGTGGCGGGCTTGATCGCGGGGACGGTGCCGATCACCGGCAGTCCGGGCTCGAACTCGGCGCGGAGCCGGGCGAGCGCGTGCACGGAGGCGGTGTTGCAGGCGACCACCAGCGCGTCGGGTTCGAGCGCGGCCGCGGCCCGGGCGCAGGCGAGGGCGTGCTCGGTGATGTCCTCGGGGGTGCGCGGTCCCCACGGCATGCCGTCGGGGTCGCAGGAGATGACCAGGTCCGCGTCCGGCCGCAGGCGGCGCAGCGCGGCGGTGGCGGCGAGCAGTCCGATTCCGGAGTCCACGAGGGCGATCTTCACGAGCAACGACTCTACCTCTTGGCCGTCGCACACCCCTGTCCGGCCGATGGGGGCCACCTGCACCGCAGCCCCGGCCGAACCCGTCCGAACGCCCTGCCGGGACGCCGCCCGGACGGGCCGCGTTCGACCGGATCGACGTGTGCGGCCGGGGTCCGCCCGGTGCCTCCCGCCGCCCGCGTTGCGATAGGCAGGCAAATGCCTGCATGATGGAGGAGTGAGTCCGGAACCGATCCCCGCCGCCCCGATGGACGCGGTGTTCAAGGCCCTCGCCGACCCGACGCGGCGGGCGTTGCTCGACCGGCTGCGGGTGCGGGACGGGCAGACGCTGCGGGAGCTGTGCGAGGAGGTGGCGATGGCCCGGCAGTCGGTGACCCAGCACCTGGACCTGTTGGTCGCGGCGCGACTGGTCACCGTGGTCCGCCGGGGGCGGGAGCGGCTCCACTACCTCAACCCCGGGCCGATCCACGAGATCGAGCAGCGGTGGATCGCCGACTTCGACCGGCCCCGGCTGGCCGTCCTCGGCGCGATCAAACGACAGGCAGAGCAGGAGAACGCCATGAACAGCGCATCCGAGACCGGTACTGTCCCGACCTACGTGTACGCCACCTACATCCGGGCCACCCCGGAACAGGTGTGGAAGGCGCTCACCGACGCCGAGCTGACGGCCCGCTACTGGGGGCACGCCAACGTCTCCGACTGGCAGGCCGGATCCACCTGGGAGCACCGCCGCACCGACGGCTCCGGCAAGGTCGACGTCACCGGCCGGGTGCTGGTGGCCGAGCCGCCGACCCGCCTGGTGCTCACCTTCGAGGACCGGCCGGACCTGTCCGGCCTCGAAGACGCGGCCACCGTCACCTTCCTGGTCGAGCCGCACGAGGACATCGTCCGGCTGACCGTCACCCACGAGAAGCTGCGCGACCGCACCGCGCTGCAGGCGATCTCGCACGGCTGGCCGGCCGTCCTGGCCAACCTGAAGTCGCTGCTGGAGACCGGGGAGACCCTGCCGCAGGCCCCGTGGGAGATGGCCCCCACCGAGACCCGCGCCGACTGACGGACCCCACACACCCGAAGCACCAGAAGCACCCGAAGCACCCGAAGCACCCCATGCACCCGACACGGCGCCCCCGAGCGCGCCGCCGCAGCAGAAGGGCACCACGGATGTACGACACCGCCGCACTCCACCGCGCGTACCAGGACGTGATCGCCGCCGCCGAGGAGGCGGCCGGTGCCGAGCCGGTCGCCGTCCCGCCCGGCGAGTGGGACGCCGAACAGGTGCTGGCCCACGTCGGGTCGGTCACGGCCGGCACCCTGGCGGCGGTGGCCGCCGTCGCGGCCGGCTCGCCCGCCACCTTCGACAACCGGATCTCCCAGGACGGCTGGACGATCGGCCGGGTGATCGACCGCACCGGCGGCGGCCCGCAGCTGCGCCGCCGGATCGCCGCGCAGGCCGAGGCGCTGTGCGCGCTCGCGGCGTCGCTCGGGACGGAGGAGCTGGAGACCGCGCTGCCGACCCTGCTGCTCTCGCACGGCCGACCGGTGTTCGAGGGCCCGCTGGCGGTCCTCGACCTGCTCGACGGGCTGGCCGCCACCGAACTGCCCGGCCACGCCGCCCAGATCCGGGCGACCGCCGCCCCGACTGCGGTGCCCGCCACTCGGGCCGCGGCGCCCGCCGCGTCCTGAGGCCCGGCCCCGGCCCCCGGCCGTTGGCCCCGGCCGCCTGCTCCGTCCGGCTGATGTGCGGCGGTGGTGCGGCCGGGTTGGGTGCGGCAGGTCCGGCGGGTGCCCACGCTTGGGCCCCATGGGAGAGCGGACGACGTCGAACGGGCAGGACGAGCGGGTGTCGGGGGCGGCGTACACCAACCTGGTGGTCGCGACGCTCGGCTTCGCGCTGACGTTCTGGGCGTGGAACCTGATCGCCCCGCTGGCGGGCGAGTTCGACAAGACGCTGCACATGTCGTCGTTCGCGCAGTCGTTCCTGGTCGCCGTCCCGGTGATCGTCGGCTCGCTGGGGCGGGTCCCGGTCGGCGCACTGACCGACCGGTACGGGGCCCGGCTGATGTTCCCGCTGATCTCGGCGCTGACCATCGTCCCGGTGCTGCTGATCATCCCGGCCCGCGACTCGTACGGGGCGCTGCTGGCGGTCGGGTTCTTCCTCGGGCTGGGCGGCACGACGTTCGCGATCGGGGTGCCGCTGGTGAACTCGTGGTTCCCGGCGCACAAGCGGGGCCTGGGCCTCGGCGTGTTCGGGATGGGCATGGGCGGCGTCGCGCTGTCCGGCTACTTCACGCCGCGGCTGTGGAAGCACAGCCACGACCTGCCGTTCCTGGTGATGGCCGGCGCGCTCGCCGGGTACACGGTGCTCGCGGCGCTGCTGCTGCGCGACCGCCCGGACCGGGCCGTGCCCACCGCCTCGCTGGCCACCCGGCTGGGGCGGGCGGGGCGGCTGCGGGTCACCTGGGAGCTGTCCGCGCTGTACGCGATCGGCTTCGGCGGCATCGTCGCGTTCGGCGTCTACCTGCCGACGTACCTGAAGACCTGGTACCACCTGTCGGCGACCGACGCCGGCACCAAGGCGGCCGGCTTCGCGCTGGTCACCGTGGTGTTCCGGCCGTTCGGCGGCTGGCTGTCGGACCGCGTCCACCCGGCCGTGGTCACCGGCTGGGCGCTCGCGCTGACCGCGCTCTTCGCCGTCGTGCAGGCCTTCGACCCCGCGCTCGACCCGGTCGGGACGATCGCCTTCCTGCTGATGGCGGCGGGCCTCGGCACCACCAGCGGCTCGGTGTTCGCGCTGGTCTCGCAGGTCACCCCGGTCGCCCAGGTCGGGTCCGTCACCGGCATCGTCGGCGCGATCGGCGGCCTCGGCGGCTTCGTCCCGCCGCTGGTCATGGGCGCCATCTACAGCGCCAAGGGCAGCTACTCGATCGGCTTCATGCTGCTGTCCGACCTCGCCCTGGCCGGCTGCGTCTACGCGGTCGGCCGGATGCGGAACATCCGGCCGACCGCCGCCGCGTGACGGGACGCCGACCGCGGGCGCAGGCCGCGACGCCGTTCACGCCGAGCGCCCACGGGCCGCATGCGCACGGCGGAGAGGAACCGGCCGACCGTGACGGCCGGGCGGGCCGTCACGGCGCGGTGAATCGTTACGCCTTGGCGAACCGTTACGCCTGGGCGCCGAGCAGGCGCTGAACCGCCGGCTCCAGGCCCGACAGGATGGTGTCGAACCGCCGGGTCGAGGTGGTGGAGTCCACCTGCAGGCGGCTGATCCGCAGCGGGTGGGCGGGCAGTCGGGGGCCCAGGCGGTGGTCGGAGAGGAAACCCAGCCGGTAGCCGAGCTGGCGCAGCACCGTGTCCGCCCGCTCGTCGAACCCGCCGTCCGGGTAGGCGAACGCCGACGGGGCCTCGCCGAGCCAGCGGGTCAGCGCCAGGTGCGCGCCCGCGATCTCCGCCTGCACCGTCGCCGCGTCGCAGCGCCGGAGCGACGGGTGCCCCAGGGTGTGGTTGCCCACCGTGACGTCGGCCTCGCGCAGCGCCCGCAGGTCCTCCGGACGCAGCTGCTCCTGGGCCGGCGGGCGGTGCGACGCGGAGACCCGCAGCTCGGCGAGGCTGCGGCGGCGGTCCGGGTCCGGCAGCGCCTTGAGCAGTGCCAGCACCCGCGCCGGGTCGCCGCCGGTGGGCAGCAGCCGGGCCCGGCCGCCGTGCCGGGCGAGGAACGCCGCCTCGTGCCACCAGAACGGCTGCTCGGTGCCGATCACCTCGGCGATCACGAACGCGGCCGCCGGGATCCGGCGCGCCACCAGCTCCGGCAGCGCGTGCCGCAGCACGGTGCGGTCCGGGTCGTCGAAGGTCACCAGGACCGAGCGCGGCGGCAGCGGCCGCCCCTCGGCCAGGGAACGCTCCACGTCCTGCACCGACACCGGGGTGGCCAGGCGTCGGAGCCGGTCGAGCTGGGCGCCGAACGAGCGTGGATCGGTGATGCCGTGATAGGCGAGCACGGCCAGCCGCTGCGCGGCCCGGGCCCGGAACAGTGGCTGGGCCGGGCTGAACCGGAGCCAGCTGCTGCGGTCCCGGGGCTGCTCCGACGCGAGGGCGGGCGCGGCGGCGGGCACGGCGGCAGGTTGGGGCGGGGCGCAGACGGCGGCGGCGGTGGTGGCGTACGACACGGTTCCCCCCTCGGTCGCCGGCATGCGGCGTGGCGGTCCCGTCGGCAGGCGGAGCCCGGCCTCCGACCCCGGGAACGGCGGCTCCGCTCCCGAGTGATCTAGCCCGCGGCGGGTACTCCCAATCCCGCTCGTCGGACGGCTCCTGGATCGCTCAATGTAGTGGAGACCATCGACATGGCGGGATGGTTGTACGGCGGACGGCGAGATTTCGCGGGGACCTCCGAACGGCCGTCCGGAATCGTCCGAACGGTGACCAGGCACGGTCCGGACACCGGTCGGGCAGGTCGGCCGGAGCGCGGCGACGGACAGCCCGCAGGGCGGTCCGGGGCACGGTTCGGGCGGCGGCCCGGGCGGCGCCGGAGCGCATCGCAGCGCCGTCGACCAGTGCCGAAGGTCCGTGGCCCGCCCCCGGGGGCCGGGTTACCGTGGAGGGCATGGCAGACACCCCGAGTGACCGCACCGCTACGCGCTGGTCCACCGTGTTCGGCGGCTGCGCACTGCGCCGCCACCAGTTGCTGCTGTCCCTGGTCGGCGTGGGCTGCGTGGTGCTCGGCATCCTGGTCGCGGTGCTGGTCCCGGAGAGCGACGGCCCCGCCTGGGTGATGGCGGTGGCGGGCTGCCTGGCCACCGGAGTGCTGCTGCTCGCCCGGGTCGGCCTGGCGCTGCTGCGCCCCGGCCGCGGCACCGCATCCTGAAACTCCGCGCGGAGCGGCTGCCGTTCCCGGAGGGGCTGCCATTCCAGGAGCGGCAGCGGTTCCCGGAGGGGCTGGGGTTCCCGGAGGGGCGCGAATCGACCGGACGGGCCGAAAACGTCCAGCAAACGGACAGCGCCGGTCGGATCGGCTGATTTTCGGCCTACCTGCGCACTTCTTTCACGTTTCCCCGGCAGCGAAAGCACACTTCCCCCTACTGTGAAACGCATCGCCCGCGCAGGCCGCGGGCCGGGGGAGTCATCAGGGCCGGGCGCGGGGGCGCCGCGGCCGCATTTTCCGGTGCGGGGGCACCGCGAGGGGGACGTCATGGCGAGCACCGCCGTCGCCGCCGCAGGCATCAGGGCGAAGGTCAAACAGCAGCTGGCCCGTGCGGCCGGCCGGGTACCCGGCGAGGGCGCCACCGTCCTCATCTACCACCGGATCGGCGGCGGCACCGCCGACGAGCTCGACCTCGCCACCGCCGACTTCACCGCCCAGGCCGACCTGCTCGCCGAGCTCCCGCCCGGCCGGGTGGTCTCCCTGGACACCGCCGCCGACCGGCTCGACGCCGGCCTGCGCACCCCCAGCACCGTCCTCACCTTCGACGACGGCTTCGCCGACACCTACGACACCGCCTGGCCGATCCTCAGGGACCGCGGCCTGCCGTTCACCGTCTACCTGGCCAGTGGCATGGTCGGCGGCCCGATGCGCTGGGAGGGCTCCACCGCCAAAGGCGCCCCCGCCACCGGGCTGAGCTGGGAGCAGCTGCGCGAGATGGCCGCGACCGGCCTGTGCACCGTCGCCAACCACACCCGCAGCCACGCCCGCCCCATGCTGCTCACCACCACCGAACTGGACGCCTGCGGCGACGACGTCGAGGAGCACCTCGGCACCCGCCCGCGCCACTTCGCGTACACCTGGGGCACGCCCGTCCCGCACATGGAGACCGCGCTGCGCGCCCGGTTCCGCACCAGCGCCACCGGCCGGGTCGGCCGCAACCTGCCCGGCGGCGACCCGGTCCGGCTGCACCGGGTGCCGGTCCGCCGCACCGACCCGATCGACTTCTTCCGCGCCAAGCTGTACGGCCGGCTGATCCCCGAACGCGCCTACGCCCGGATCGTCGCCACCGCGAAGGCGGTGGGCGCCCGTGCCTGAGCGGCCCTCGCTTCCGCTGCGGTTGCGCGGCGAGGACGGGCGGCCGCTGCGGGTCGCGCACCTCACCACCGTCGACATGTCGCTGCACCTGCTGCTGTCCACCGAACTGACCGTCGACGTCGAACACGGCCTGACGACGTACGGGCTCAGCGCCCCCGGCCCGTACCGGCAGCGGATCGAGCACCTCGGCGTCCACCACCGGCCGCTGCCCTCGCTCACCCGGGCCTGGCAGCCCGCCGCCGACCTCGCCGCCGCCCGCGAACTGCTCTCCGTGCTGCGCGAGATCCGGCCCGACGTGCTGCACACCCACAACCCGAAGACCGGCGTCCTCGGCCGCGTCCTCGGCCGGCTCGCCCGGGTGCCGGTCGTCGTCAACACCTGCCACGGGCTCTGGGCGCAGGCCCACGACCCGCTCGCCAAGCGGCTGCTGGTGCGCGGCGCCGAAGCGTTCGCCGCCCGGTTCTCGCACGCCGAGCTGTACCAGAACGCCGAGGACCACCGCACCCTCGCCCGCTGGGGCGTCCCCGCCCGGCGCGCCCGGGTCGTCGGCAACGGCGTCGACCTCGACCGCTTTCCCGCCCCCGGCCCCGCCCGGGACGCGCTGCGCACCGCGGTGCGCGACCGACTGGGCGTCCGGGACGACGAGCTGCTGGTCGGCGGGGTCGGCCGGCGGGTCGCGGAGAAGGGCATCCGCGAATACGCCGAAGCCGCCCGGGCGCTGGCCGGCAAAGCCCGCTTCGTGTGGATCGGCCCGGACGACCCCGACAAGCCCGACGCGCTGCGCGCTGCCGAGACCGGACTCGAATTCCTCGGCAGCCGCGACGACATGCCCGCCGTGTACGCCGCGCTCGACGTCTTCGTCCTGCCCTCCTACCGGGAAGGCTTCTCCCGCTCCGGCATGGAGGCCGCCGCCAGCGGTCTGCCCATGGTGCTCAGCGACATCCGCGGCTGCCGCGAGATCGGCAGCCACGACCAGCACCTGCTGCTCGCCCCCGCCGCCGACGCCGCCGCCCTGACCGGCGCACTCGACCGGCTCCTCACCGAGCCGGCCCTGCGGAACCGCCTGGGCACGGCCGCCCGCCGCCGCGCCCTCGAACAGTTCGACCAGCGCACCGTCGCCCGGATCTCCCTGGAGACCTACGCCGCCGTCGCCCGCAGGCGCGGCCTGCCCTGGACCACCGACTGACCGGCGCCACCCGCACCGCAGCACACCAGCACCGCCGCACCACAGCACTGGCACCGCGGCTCCACCGTCATGCGCGCCAGCAGCCCGGCGTGCCCGCAGACCGCCCCGACCGGGGCCCACCACACACGCACCAACCCAGTTGGGGGAGAAATGAAGCGAGGGGGGGACCTCGCGGTCGCCGCACTGGCCGGGATCATCGCCGTCCCGCTCGGCCTGGTGATCGCCCTCCTGATCCGCGCCACCATGGGCGGACCGGTGATCTTCCGGCAGACCCGCTCCGGCCGCCACGGCCAGGAGTTCCGCATCCTCAAGTTCCGCACCATGCGCGACAAACGTCACGAGGACGAGCCCGACGCCCCGCGGATCACCCGCCTCGGCGCCCTGCTGCGCCGCACCAGCCTCGACGAACTCCCGCAGCTGTGGAACGTCGCCCGCGGCGACATGGCCGTCATCGGCCCCCGCCCCACACTGCCCGAACAGGTCGTCCACTACTCGCCCCGGCAGCGGGGCCGGCTCGCGCTGCGCCCCGGCCTCACCGGCTGGGCGCAGATCCGCGGCCGCAACTCCATCAGTTGGCCCGAACGCATCGAACTCGACCTCTGGTACATCGAGCACCGCACCCTGCTGCTCGACCTGCGGATCCTCCTCGGCACCGCCCGGATGCTGCTGCGCCCCACCGGCATCACCGCCGCCGGCGGCGTCAACCCCGGCTTCCCCGTTCCCGCCGAGACGCCCGCGGCGACGCCCGCTGCGCGGGTCGTGCTGCCGCGCCAGGCGACGGCGGCCGCGCCCCGGCTGGCCCGGGAGGAGCTGCCCCGCTGACGAAACGATTCGGCCCGGCAGGACTTCGATCGGGCAGGCCTTCGACCGGGCGGCCGCGGCTCACCCCGCGGCCGCCCGGGCTGCCGTAGGGTCCGGAACCGACGGTGCGTCAGGGCGGGGAGAGGGAGCGGGACGGGATGCTGTGGATCGCGGGAGCCGGCGGAGTCGGCCGGGAAGCACTGGACGTGGCGATCGCGGCGGGCGTGCCGGTCGCCGGATTCCTGGACGACCGGATGGCGGGCGAGCGGGTGCGCGGGCTCCCCGTCCGCAAGCCCGGTGAACTCCCGTCCGGTGCGCCGTACTTGATCGGCATCGCGGACCCGGCGGTACGGGCCCGGCTGGCCGAGCTGCTGGACGCGGCGGGCGGCCGGCCCGCCACGCTGGTGCACCCGCGGGCGATCGTCGCGCCGGAGACCGAACTGGCCGCCGGCTGCCTGGTGATGGGCGGCGCGCACGTCTCCAGCAGCGTCACCCTCGGGCCGCACAGCCAGGTCCACTACAACGCCACCGTCGGCCACGACACCCGCTTCGGCGCCCGCGTCACCGTCTACCCCGGCGCGAACGTCTCCGGCGCCGTGCTGCTGCACGACGACGCCACCGTCGGCTCGGGCGCCGTCGTGCTCCAGGGCCGCACCGTCGGCCCCGCCGCCTTCGTCGGCGCCGGCGCCGTCGTCACCCGCGACGTCGCGGAGCGCACCACCGTCGTCGGCTGCCCGGCCCGCCCCATGTCCTGACCGGCCGCGCGGTGGGCAGGGCATAGGCTCGGGCCATGGGAATTCCTGTGTTTCTGGCCGAGCTGCGCGAACTCGTGGGGCAGCGGGCGCTGTGGCTGTCCGCCGTGACAGTGGTCGTGGTCGACGACGACGGGCAGGTGCTGCTCGGGCGGCGGGCCGACAACGGGGCCTGGGCGCTGATCGGCGGCATCATCGACCCGGGCGAGCAACCCGCGGACGCGGCGGTGCGGGAGTGCCTGGAGGAGACCGGCGTGACGGTGGAGCCCCAGGCGCTGATCTCGGTCACCGTCTCACCGGTGGTCGACTACCCCAACGGGGACCGCTGCCAGTACCTCGAACTGACCTTCCGCTGCCGCCCGTTGGCCGGCGAGGCATGCGTGAACGACGACGAGTCGCTGGAAGTCGCCTGGTTCCGCCCGGACGCCCTGCCCGCACTCGACGCGTCCGCACAGGAACGGATCGAACTGGCGCTGGCCGGAAACAGCACCGCGTACTTCGCCCCGGCCGGCGCGTAGCGGAGCTTCCGGGGCGCGCGACGGCGTGCCCCGGAACCCCGGTTCGCCTCAGAGCGTCCGGAACCAGGCCGCGGTGCGCCGCAGGCCCTCCGGCAGCGGGACCGGCCGGACGTCGGGGAACAGCTCACGCAGCCGGGAGTTGTCGGCCTGGGAGTCGCGCACGTCCCCAGGCCGCGGGTCGACGTGCTCGGCGGCGACCGGCTCGCCCAGCGCCTCGCCCAGCAGGGAGATCAGCTCCAGCAGGGTGGTCCGGGTGCCGAACGCCAGGTTCACCGGCTCGGCGCTGACCACCCGGCGCAGCACCGCCTCGGCGAGCACCTGCGCGACCGTGCCGACGTAGGTGAAGTCGCGGCTCTGCAGCCCGTCCCCGTGCACCGCCACCGGCCGGCCGGCCAGCGCCGCCTCCAGGAACGCCGGGACGACGGCCGCGTACGCGTGGCCGGCGGGCTGCAGCGGGCCGAAGACGTTGAAGAACCGCAGCGGGAGCACGCCCAGGCCGTAGCAGTGGTGGTACGCCCCGAGGTACGCCTCGGTGGCGAGCTTGGAGACCGCGTACGGGCTCATCGGCGCGGTGCGCATCGACTCGCGCTTGGGCAGCTCGCGATTGGCGCCGTACACCGAGGACGAGGACGCCGCCGCCACGTACAGCCCGCCGGCCCGGCGGGCCGCCTCCAGCACCTCCAGCGTGCCGGTGGCGTTCGCGTGGTGGCTGGCCAGCGGCGCTGCCACCGAGCGCGGCACCGAGGGCAGCGCCGCCAGGTGCACCACCGCGTCCGCTCCGGCGAACGCGGCGTCCAACAGCGCCGGATCGAGGATCGTGCCCTCGAACAGGGTGGCGTCCACACCCGCCAGGTTGGCCTTGCTGCCGGTGGACAGGTCGTCCACCACCCGGACCTCCGACACCTCCGGACGGGCCGTCAACTCCCGGGCCAGATTGGCCCCGATGAACCCGGCCCCGCCGGTGATCACCACTCGCATCGCCGTACACCACCCCTCCGCCGGGCCCGGGGATCCCCCCACCGGGCCGATGCGCCCGACTCTAGCGGCGCACCCTCGCCCACCGGGCCGAAAACCCGCTCAGTCGCACCCAAACCGTCCCATCGGCCACATCCCGCACGGCGACCGGTGGAGGCGCCCCTCAGCGCTTCGTCCGACGCCCGGTCTCCTCCGCCGCGTCCAGCACCGCCGCCAGGTCGCCGCCGGCCGTCGCGGTCGCCACCGCCGCCACCGAGCCCTCCACGAACGGCGCGTCCGCGAACCGCACCGGGAACGGCAGGCCGTGCTCGTCGGCGTCGGTCAGCAGCGCCAGCACCGTCTCCACCGCGCCCTCCAGGTCGCACAGCACCACCACCCCGTGGCCCTGGTCGACCCGGCGGGCCGCCGTCGCCACCAGCACCGCGCTGGTGCCCAGGCCGTCCGCGATCGAGCCGCCGGTCGCCACCACCGGCGCCGGGTCGTCCGACTCCGCCACCGCCAGGGCCAGCGCCCGCACCGCGTCCGCCACCTCGTGGCTGTGCGAGACCAGCACCACCCCCACCCGGCCGTGCCCGGCGGGCCGCGACGGCCGGGGCACCGTGGGCGTCGGGGCGGTCAGCGTGCCGGTGGCGGCGCCCACCGGCGGGGCGGACGGCGCGGTGGTGATCGGGATGACGTCGGCGCGGCTGCCGTCCCGCTGGTCCATCGGCTGCTCCCCGGTGCGTGGCTGACTGCTCGTCACCCATCCCTACCTCGAACGGACCTCGGCAGCCCGCCTTTAGCACAGGTGTCGGCCGGACACGGCCGGATCGGACCATCTCCACCACCCGCGGGGCAGACCTGGCGCTGTCCGCGAGGCCGGGCGCCCGTGCTGGCTAGGCTGGCCGCTCGACACAGATGCTCGACGCGGACGACACGGCCGACGCGGATGACGGGCAGCGGAGGGAGCAGCACCATGGCGGCACAGGCGGCGGACCGGCGCAAGATCGAGCTGGACGTGAGCGGAGCCGAGTGGCGGTCCGCGGGCGACGACCCGAACGGCGTGCAGATCGCCTTCGTCGACGGCTACATCGCGATGCGCAACGGCGCGGAGCCGGACGGGCCGGCGCTGATCTTCACCCCCGCCGAATGGCGGGCCTTCGTGCTCGGCGCGCGGGACGGCGAGTTCGACCCGAACCGGCAGCCGGAGGCCTGAAACCGGCGCCCCGGGGCCGAACTCGGCAGGAATGCGGCCCCCGGTGTCGAATTCGGCCGGACGCGGGCGGATTTCGGTCGTTTCGCAGGTGACCGGTACGCCCGGACTGCCCTGATCCGCACCCGTCGAAACCGCTCGCAAAGGTGACGAGCGGGCATACTCCCAGGTTACAAAAGAGTTCTGATGGGCCGAAACTTGTTGACTGTCCGACAAGCCTGCCAGAGAGTAAGAGCAGGCAGACGCCGTGCCGACCGCCCCCACGCGGTCTGGCACGGCGCCCGCTTGTGCTGCCCGTCACCGGCGCCGATGACGGGCCCTCCCACCCTTGACCGCACAGAGTGCGGCTGCCGTCGCGACGGGAGCGGGCCCGACCGGGAAGAGCTACTCCCCGAACAGGCCGAGACCCGGATTCCGCACGCCCCCACGCGGCGGTGATCCGGGCAAGGTCCGCGAACGCGACGGCAGAAGGGCCCCGCGGACCTGGCTCGGTGTTCCATATGGCTTTGTGTGCCGCTTCGACAGGGCCGTTCGCCGCTCACGACCGCCGCGGCGTCCGCAGGCTCCCGCAAGGGCGAAGTCCCATTGAATCAGCAAATGGTGCTTGTGAGTTCACACAACCTGAGTTCACACGACCGTGTGCGCAGTGAGGGAACGCGCGCAGGGCACGCTGCGACAAGCCGCACCCTGTGGATCTCGCCCGGAGCGGCCGTCGTGCTGAACCGAACGTAGCCCGGACGGTTGCTCAGAGTCAACATTGGTCCCTGAGCGTAGATCCCGGCCTGATCGCGGACCCACTCACCGGCCCCGGCCCACCGGGCACGTACGATGGGCCCATGTCATTTCTCCGCCGTCGCTCCGGACAGCCCGCCGGCCCGGACTTCGACGTCCTGGCCATGGATCCGGGCGACTGGCCCGGCCTGTTCGGGGCCATGATCATGGCCGCTCCGGACGGCTCCTGCCAAGGCATTTTCCTGCGCTACGACCTGCTCGGCGGCCGCGGCCCGGCCATGCTGATCGGCAACGTCCCGCAGGGGTCGCCCGCCCGCGACAGCGAGGACGGCGTGCCCTTCGAGGTCCGCCAGCTGCTCGCCGCCCTGGAGAACGACGAGCCGGTGGAATTCGTCTCCGCCGAGGACTTCCCGGTCATGCTCGGCGACGACCTGCTGATCGTCCGGAAAGTCAAGGTCAGCGAAGGGCGCCTGTACTGCTCCCAGTTCGGGCGCAGCGACGACGTCCAGGTCACCATCGCCTCCTGGGACCGACCGATTTCGGACGACCTCTACCAACTCCTGAAGCCGCTTCCGGCGGAGATGTTCCAGCAGGACTAGGCGCGATGCCCCGGCCACTGCTGCTCACCCGCCGCCTGCACGTGGACCTCCGGCGCACCGCCGGCGCGACCTGTCCGGCGTCCTGACCCACCCCGGAGTCCAGGACCGCCCGACCGACCACGCCAGCCCGGAGGAACGCCGCCATGCCCCGCACCCCCGCGCACAGCCCCGCCGTCACCGCACCCGTCGTCGAGCGGGACCCCCACGAGTCGGCCACCGCGCTCGACCGGGCCCTCGACCGGCTGCCCCGGGTGGTCGACCTGCTCGCCGCCCGCGCCGCCGAACACGACCGCGACGGCACCTTCCCGTACCAGGGCGTCGAAACCGTCCACGAAGCCGGCCTGCTCACCCTGACGGTCGGCCAGCGCTACGGCGGGCCCGGCGCCGGACTCGCCGACACCGTACGGGTGTTGAGCCGGCTCGGCCGCGGCGACGCCTCCGTCGCGCTGCTCACCGCCCACACCCTGCTGCACCACGCCGAACAGGCCCGCACCGCGCCCTGGCCCGCCGCGCTCTACCGGCGGCTGCTCACCGAATCCCGCCGCGGCCCCGCGCTGGTCGGCACCCTGCGGGCCGGAACCGGCCGGCCGCCCGCCGTCACCGCCCACTGGCACGGAGACGCCTGGCAGCTCACCGGCCGCGCCGCGCACTGCGCCGGCGCCGAGGCCCTCGCCTGGCTCGCAGTCGAAGCCCGCACCGAGGAGCAGCAGCCCCGTACCGGGCTGTTCCTGGTCCGCGCCGACAGCGTCGGGCTGGAGATCGACCCCGCCGCGGACCAGCTCGGCCTGCGCGCCGCCGCCGGACACGACGTCCTGCTGGACGGGGCCCGGGTCGGCACCGACGCCGCCCTGCTGTCCCGCACCCCGGTGGCGGCGGCCCACCCGCTGACCGCCGCCTGGCGTCAACTCGCCCTCACCGCCGTCCTGCTGGGCACCGCCCGGGCCGCCCTCGACTGGTCCGCCGGCCGCCTGCGCGGCACCGCCGCGCACCGCCGCCCGGTCGGCGAACTCGACGCCCGGCTCACCGGCGCCGAGGAACTCGTGCACGGCCTCGCCGCCCGCACCGACGCCGACCCGGCCGCCGCCGAACGGGCCCCCACCGTCCAGCTGTTGGCGGCCCGCACTGCCGCCGACACCGTCCAGCAGGCGCTCACCCTCACCGGCAGCGCCGGCCTCGACCGCCGCCACCCGCTGGAGCGCCACCTGCGCGACACCCTCAGCCTGCGCACCCAGCTGCCCGCCGAGGACGCCGTCCTGGACGCCCTCGGCCAAGCACTGCTGGGCAGTTGACGATCCGCCGGGGGATCAGCGGGTGCCGACCGCCGCGCGGACCGCGCGGCGGGCCAGCGACGCGTCGTCGTACAGCCGGCGGATCATGATCCGCTGCTCCTCGCCCGCCCCCGGGAGGTCGTGGATGCGCAGCTCCCGCATCAGCACCAGCGTCAGGTTGACCAGGAACGCGTCCCGGGCCAGCGTGCCGCCGGACTGGGCGAGTTGGCTGATCTGCCGGCGGGCCGCGGTGTCGCCCGACAGCACGCTCCACAGCACCGCCAGGTCGTAGCCCGGCAGGTACCAGCCGGCCTGCTCCCAGTCGAGCAGCACCGGGCCGGACGGCGCCAGCAGCATGTTCCCCAGCAGCGCGTCGCCGTGGCACAGCTGCCGCGGCACCGCGGCCAGGCCGTGCAGCAGGGCGCGCAGGTCGCCCGCGTCCCGGTCGGTGAGCAGGCCCAGCGAGTGGAAGCGGGCGATCTCCGTCTGGTAGTCCAGCGGCTGGTCGAACACGTCCGTCGGCGGGCGCCACAGGTTCAGTGTGCGCACCGCGCCGAGCACCGCCCGCACCTCGCCCGGGGTCGGCGCGTTCGCCGGGTGCCGCTCGCGGGCCGCCGGACGGCCCGGGACCCGCTCCAGCACCAGCACGCAGCGGTCGTGGTCCGCCGCCACCAGCCGCGGCATCCGCACCGGCGGACGGTGCCGCACGAACGCCCGGTACACCGCCACCTCGTGGTGGAACCGGTCCACCAGCTGCGCCGCCTGCGGACCGCGAAGCGCCGCCGGCGCCAGGCACTTGGCCACCACCGGGGCCCGGCCGATGGTGCCCGCGACCAGGACGTGCCGACTGCCCTCCCGCAGCACCTGCCGGGGGAGGAACGCCGGACATATCCGCGCGACGTTGGCGAGCACCGCACGCACCGCCGGGGTCTGCAGCGCGGCCGGATCCACCCGGTCCACGAACGCCTCCGCGCCCCGCCCGGGCACCGGACGGCCGAACCGGCCCGCCTGCTCCGGCATCGGGCGGGTCACCAGGGTGGTGCGCCCGCGCGGGTCGCGCAGCTCCACGGCGCGCTGCGCGGGACGGCCCGCGCCTGCGGTCGGGGGGCGCAGACCGGAGCGTTGAGGGCGCGCGACCGCGCCGTCCACCCCGATCGGGGCGGTCGGGCGAGTACCGGTACTGGCTGTGGAGTACATGGGCGGGTGAGGGTCCTTCCTTGACCGGCGGCAAAGCTTCACGAGGCCCGGGCGGGCTGGGACCGGGCCGTCGGGCGGGGCGCGGGCACCGGGCGCGGAGCAGGCCCGCCGAACCGTCCGCACCCTGGGGAAATGCGTCCGATCCGACCGTCCGTGCCGTGCCCGGAGCCCCCGCGCCACCCGGTCGCGCCACCCCCTGAACCAGTCGGTCGGGAACGGCTCCTGACGGGCCGTAGGGTCGACATCCGGGCCGGTCGGGGGCCGTTCCGACGCGAAGTCGGGGTGGCGCATTCCTACCTGACACCCGATCGGCACTGGCACACCACATAGCGCACCCTGGCGAACCCTGGCGAATGGTCGCTTGGCATGTGACAGAACGATTAGGGTCGGGCTCAGCCGATGAACCTGGGGGCTCATTTGAGCAGGGGGCCGAACAGCAGGTTGGCCGACCATTTCGCACTGACCGGCTGGTCGAAGGGCGAATTGGCACGGCTGGTCAACCGGCGGGGTGCGGCACTGGGCGAGCAGCAGCTGTCCACCGACACCTCCCGGGTCCGGCGCTGGATCGAGCAGGGAGAGATCCCGCGCGACCCGGTGCCGAGGGTGCTGGCGGCCGTGTTCACCGAGCGGCTCGGCCGTGTCGTCACCACCGAGGACCTAGGTCTCGAACGGCACCGACCCGCCAGGTCCGCCAACACGGCAGCGCCGCCGACGGAGCCCGGGGCACCGGATCGGACGGCCGCGGTCCTCACCGAGTTCACGGGAATGGACCTCATGCTGAACAGACGCGGACTGGTCGGCGCCTCCGCCGCCCTCGCAGCGGGCGCGGTCATCGCCGACAACCTGCACGACTGGCTCACCGGCGGCACCGCCGCCGCCCGCCCCGGTCCCCGCCGCCTCCCGGCCGCGGGCATGGTGGCCGACGTCAACGCACCGGGCCCGGTCGGCAACGAGGAGGTCGCCGCCCTCGAACGCTCGGTCGAGGTGTTCCGGGCCTGGGACGCCTCCCGCGGCGGCGGCCTCCAGCGCAAGGCCGTGGTCGGCCAACTCAACGAGGTCGGCGGGCTGCTCGCGCACCGCCACCCCGTCGCCCTGGAACGCCGGCTCTGGACGGTCGCCGCCAACCTCGCCGTGCTGGTCGGCTGGATGTCCCACGACGTCGGCCTCGAACCCACCGCCCAGCGCTACTTCGTGATCGCCGCGCAGGCCGCCCGGGAGGCCGGCGACCGCCCCCGGGCGGCCGAGGCGGTCTCCCGCGCCGCCCGCCAGATGCTCCACCTGGGCCGCGCCGACGACGCCCTCGAACTCATGCAGCTGGCCCGGGCCGGCACCCGCCCCGCCGACGGCGCACTGCCCCGCACCCGCGCCATGCTGTGCACCGTCGAAGCCTGGGCGCAGGCCTCGCTCGGCCGCTCCGACGCCACCCACCGGGCCCTGGGCGAGGCCGAGCAGCTGTTCGTCCAGGACGCCGACGGGCCCACTCCCAGCTGGATGCAGCTGTTCGACGAGGCCGAACTGCACGGCATGCAGGCCCTGGTCCACCGCACCCTCGCCGAACACGACGCCGCCGCCGTCCCGTTGGCCGCCCACCACGCCCGGCAGGCCATCCGGCTGCGGCAGAAGAGCGGCCGGGAACGCTCCGCCCTGCTCGACCGGATCACCCTCGCCTCCGTGCACTGGATCGCCGACGAGCCGGACGCGGCCGTGGCGCAGGCCGGCCGCGTCCTCGACGGGATCGACCAGACCTCCTCCAGGCGCACCTGGGACCGGCTGCGCGCGATGGACCGGCTCTCCGCCCGCCACCAGGACCGGCCGGCCGTCGCCGAGCTGCGCGAACGGATCCGCGCCGCACTGCCCGCGCCCCGCGAGCCCCGGCCGATCTGAGCCACGCCGAGCCGCTCCCGGCGGCGGGCCCGCGCGGCGCCGGGTCGGGCGTCCGGAACCGGTCGATCCGGTACGGACGGATCCGGTTCCGCGCGGGCCGAGCCGCTCCCCGCAGGCCCGTACCTGCGGAAATCCGTTGCCCTGTGTGCGGATCGGCCCCCCAGGCGGTAACCTTCGGTGATTCCGGCGCCCGGGCGCCTGAGCTGTGCCAACCGACCCCGGCGACGGAAATCCCGTTGCCTTGACGACCGCCGCAACGGATGCTGACCTCATGTTCGAGCCAGTGATAGCGCCCAGCGCCAGCCTACTCGGCCTCCTCCAGAGAGGCCGCGGAGACGGGCAGCTGCATGCGTTGGCCGCAGACCGCGACGAGGCGATCGCCGCCGTCGAGAGCTGCGTGACCAACGACCCTCGCGCCGACTGGCAGGTCGAGAACCGTTCCCTGTACTACGCCCGGCTCTACATGGAGTTGGAGGCCCCCCTCACCGGCCTCGAACTCCACCTCACCTCCCCCGAGGACGCCACCGACACCGACGAGGCCCGCACCGGCCTCGCCCTGGCCGTACTCGGCCACCTCGCCGGCTACGGCCGCCGCGACGCCCTCGACCTGCTGCGCGCCTACACCACCACCGGGACCAACTGGGCCTGGGCCCTCGACGAGCTCGCCCTGCGCGACTCCGACGAGGCCCTGCTCGCCCTCGCCCCGGCCGTCCTGCGCCGCTTCCCGGCCGATCCGGAGGGCGACGCCGAACTGCGCGAAGCCATCCGCGCCGCGTACGAGCCGCGGGTGTGGCGGCTGTGGGCCGTCCACCACCCGCGGGTCGCCACCGCGAGCGAGCAGTCGCCGTTCGACCTGTGGCAGCGACAGCTCAACCGCCAAGGCGTCACGCCCGGTTGGTCCACCGCCGACGTGCTGGCCTGGGCCGATCAGGGCGAGGGCCGCGAGCCCGGCGCGCTCGCCAGGCGCGCCGCCGCGGCCGCCCGCTGCCTGACCGCCGTGGTCCGGCCCGAGGACGCGCCGCTGCTGCACGAGGCCGCCGCCGGCGGCCCGGCCGGCGCCCGCTGCACCGCGCTGCGGTACCTGGTCGAGCAGCGCGACCCGGCCGCCGCCGAGCACATCGAGGCCGCCGCCGCCGACCTGGACCACCGGATCGTCGCCACCGCGCTGGAACTGCTCGGCCGGATGCGAGGTCCCGAGGCGCTCACGCACGCCCGCCGCTGGGCCGACCCGGCGACCGGCAGTGCCGACAGCGCCCTCGGCCAAGCCGCCGTCCGCCTCCTCGCCGACGCGGGCGAAGCCTGCGACGCCCCGCTGGTGGTCGCCGCACTCCATCAATGGATCTCCCTGAACGGCGTCACCGGCACCGGCCTCGGCAGCCTCGTCGACGGCATCGGCCGACTGCGCGCCCACGCCGCGGTGCCCGCCCTGCGGCACGTCTACGGCGAAGCGGTCTCCTCGGAGCTGCGCGGCCGGGCCGCCCAGGCCCTGGCCGTCACCGACCCGTACTTCGGGGAGGGGCCCGCGGTCGAGTGCCTGTGGGACTGCGAGGAGTCCACCCGGGAGCTCGCCGCCACCCATGTCATCACCACGGGCGACGCCCGCGTTCTCGAACGCCTGCGCCGACTGGCCGCCGACCCGGCCGAAGAAGCCGAGGTCCACGCCGCCGTTCGGGGCCGCTTGACGGCCCGCGACCGGTAGAGTCACGCCCATGCAGCGACCGCGAGCGCCTCGCCACGCCCTTACCGCCCTCCTCAGCCTGGGGGTGGTCCTCGGGGCGGCCGGCCCCGCCGCCGCGCACGTCGAGGTCAACTCCTCGACCGCGCAGGCGCTCGCCGTCGATGCCACCGTCACCTTCTCCGCCGAGGGCGAGTCCTCCACGGCGGGCATCACGGACGTCAAGGTCACGCTGCCCGCCGGGCTCGCCCCCGCCGACATCACGCCCGACAAGACCCCCGACGGCTGGGCCTTCACTCCCACCGCCGACGGCTGGACGGTCGCCGGCCCGGCCCTCGCGCCCGGCACGGCCGCCGAGTACAGCGTGAAGGTCCGTCAACTTCCGTCCACCACTTCGGTGGTGTTCAAGACCCTGGTCGACTACTCCGACGGTCACACCGACCGGTGGATCGAGACCCCGCAGGGCGACGCCAAGCCGGAACACCCCGCGCCCGTCCTCGCGCTGCGCCCGGCCGCGGCCGGCGCCACCGCGCTGCCCGCCGCCGCGGCGCCCTCGGCCCCGGCCCCCGCCGCCTCGGTCTCCGCCACCCTCACCGCCAGCGCCCCGCCGTCGCCCACGCCGTCCGGCAGCACCGAGAAGGCCGACGACGACAACGGCGAGAGCACCACGACGATCGTCCTCGGCGGCCTGATCGCCGTCGCAGTGATCGGCACGCTGGTCGCCCTGCTGGTGCGCCGCCGCTCGGGGCGCTCCGGCCGCTCCCCCCGCTAGGCCGTCCCAGCCGCTGCTGTCGCAGACGGCTGCCAGGATGCCGGGCACGAGCATCCTCGGCAGCTTCCTCCGGCTCTCCGCCGCCGACCTCGCCCGCGCCGTCGAACGGCCGGGCTGGGGCGAGGAGTTCAGGGACGGGCTGGCGGAGCGGGAAGAGCTGCGCGCGCCCTCCGAGCGGCGCCTCCACGAGACCGGGCCGGCCTGGGACGAGTCGGCCGTGCTGCTTGGCCGCCGCGACCTTCCCGCCGACCTCGTCCACGGCGACCGGCCGCTCCCCGGCGCGGAGGGCTGGGGCTACGGCCCGCCCCGCCTCCTCACGCCCGAGCAGGTCGCGGCTGTCGAACGCCGGTTGGCCGACCTTCCGTTCGACGTCCTGGCCGCCGACCTCGACCCGCACGCGCTCGGGGGCGACGACCCGCACGCGCTCGACCACCTCGCCGCCGAGTACGCCGCCCCGCGCACGTTCCTCGCCCGGACCGCCCGCTACCGCCACGGCCTGCTGATCCGGTACGCGTGACGCTCCGGCCGGCGGCGGGTCAGGCCACGGCCGGTCGGCCGTGCGGGAGGGTGCGGACGGACGGGGCGAGGAGCGGGAGCAGCGTCAGGGCGGCCTGGGCGAGGGCGGTGACGGCGGCGACGGTGTGCGGGCCGTAGTGGGCGGCGAGCGGGCCGCAGGCCAACTGGCCCAGGGGGATGGCGAGGTAGGAGAAGACGTCGGCGTGGGAGGCGACCCGGGAGAGCACGTCGGCCGGCAGGTGTTCCTGGAGCGAGGTGTCCCAGGCGGTGGCGGCGAGCGCACTGCCGAGGCCGGCGACGAGGGCGGCGGCGACCAGCCACGGGACGGTGGCGTGCAGGCCGAGGGCGAGCAGGGGCAACGGGAGTGCCAGGCCCGCGAGTTGACCGGCGGCGAGCAGGCGGGGCAGGGCCAGCCGGTAGAGCGCGGCGCCGGCCAGCAGCAGGCCGGCGCCCCGGGCGCCGAGCAGGGTGCCCCAGAGGGCGGGGCCGGAGAGCTGAGGGCCGAGGATCTGCCAGGGCCCGGTGAGCAGCAGATTGGTCGCGCAGTAGGACCAGGTCGTCCACCAGATCCACCGGGTGCGCCGGAACGCCGTCCAGCCTTCGCGCAACTCCGGTAGCAGGGCGGCGCGTTGGCTGCGGATCCGGCCGGCGGGCAGCCGGGCCAGGCAGAGTGCGGCCGGTAGGTAGCTGAGCGCGTCGACGGCCACCGCCCAGCCGGCGCCCGCGCTCGCCACCAGCAGTCCGGCCAGGGCCGGGCCGAACACTTTGCTGCCGTTCGCGGCGATGCCCAACAGGGCGTTGGCGGGGCGCAGTTGCTCGCGGGAGACGAGCTCGGGCAGGACGCCGACCAGGGCGGGCGAGGTGAAGGCCGTGAGCAGGCCGTTGAGGAACTCCAGGGCGGCGATCGGGCCGAGTGCGTAGTGGCCGGTCAGCAGCAGGGCCGCGACCGCGCCCTGGGTGAGGCCGGCCCCGAGGTGGGTGGTGAGCAGGACGGTGCGGCGCGGCAGGCGGTCGGCGATCGCGCCGCCCAGCAGCAGGAACGCCAACATGGGGAGCGTCCGCAGGGCGAGCACGACGCCCAGGTCGGCGGCCCGGCCGGAGCCGTCGAGCACCGCGAACGCCAGCGCGACCGGCGCCATCGCGCTGCCGAACAGCGAGATCGCGCGGCCGGTGAAGAACCGGCGGAAACCGGAGTGGTGAAGGAGTGGTGGAAGCATCCGCAGAGTGTGCGAGGGTGCGCCGCCGGGGCTCTATCGTTTCGCCGTTCACCGAAACCTGGAGGAGGGGCGGACTTCGTCGTGGTGATGCTGAGACTGGACTCGCTGGCGTTGTCGCGCTCCCGGTTCGCCCTGTCGCCGTTCGCCGAGACGCTCGCGACGATCGTCCAACTCGCCCGGCCCGCAGCCGATTCGTGGCATCCGCAGTGGCATGCCCGGCACCGGGTGGCGTTCCACGACCGGCTGCGGACGGACCCGTACGCGCGGGGGCTGGTCGGACTGATCTCGGCCACCAAGTACCTGCCGGACCATCTGGTGGTGCCGCCGGGCGGGGGGATGGAGACCACCCTGGAGTCCGAACTCGCCGAGGTGGCGCGGGTGCCGGACGAGGCGGTGCGGGAGAGCCTGCGGCTGTCGGTGGCGCACAGCTGGGAGGACCGGCGGCAATTGGACTGGTTCACCGGACGCGACCACGGGGCGCGGGCCGCCGAGCTGTTCCGCGATGTCTGGGACACCCACGTCGCCGCCGACTGGCCGGCCCGCCGGGCCGTCCTGCAGCGCGACGTCACCCACCGGGCCGGGTTGCTGGCCGCGCACGGCTGGCCGCGGGCCCTGCACCTGATGAACCGTCGCAGCGCGTGGGTCGGCGCGGACGCCATCCGGTTCAGCGACCAGCCCGGCCCGGACCGGGTGGTCGGCGCGGACGGCATGCTGTTCGTCCCGGTCAGCGCCCGCCGCAGCTCCTGGCTGTGCCACGCGCCCGGCCGGCCGCACGCACTGGTCTACCCGGCCCGCGGGACGGGCGTCGCAAGCCCCGCGTCCGGCGGCGACCGGGCCCTCGCCCGGCTGGTCGGCGCGGGCCGCGCGGTGATCCTCCGCCATCTCGACGTCCCCGCCACCACCAGCGAACTCGCCGCCCTGATGGGCCAGTCGGTGGGCACGGTCGGCGGCCACCTGGCCGTCCTGCGGGACACCGGCCTGGTCGACCGCACCCGGCTCGGCCGCCGCGTCCTCTACCACCGCACCCCGCTCGGCGACCACCTCACCGACGGCGCGCCCGAACTGTGACGCGCCGTCGGCCTGTCGTGGCGGTCCGCCCACTGACGGTGTGACGGCCGGTCAGGCGACGCAGAACTCGTTGCCCTCCGGGTCGAGCATCACCCACCAGTGGCCGATCGGACCCTGGTCGTGCTCCTTGACGCGGGTGGCGCCGAGGGACTCCAGCCGGTCCACGGTGGCGTCGAGCCGGCCGTCGGAGTGGACGTCGAGGTGCAGCCGGTTCTTGCCGGCCTTGGGCTCGGGCACGTCCTGGAACAGGATGCGACGGCCCTTGCCGATGCCGCTCAGCGGGTCGTAGGGGTCCTCGGGGTGGCGGACGGCCGCGTATCCGCGGAACTCCTTGCGCCCGTCCGGGTGTTCGAGAACGGCGGCGGCGGGGAGGCGGCCGGCGGCGAGCAGCGAGTCGATCAGCGCGGTGGGGTCCTCGACCTCGTACTCAAGGGCGGCGGCCCAGAACTCGGCGATGGTGGAGGCGTTGGCGCTGTCCACGATCAGTTTCCAAGCGAGTGTCATGGCATGGCATCTAATCGTACGTTTGATCGATTCACAAAGGATGCCGGTGGGGTCGGCGTGTCGCGTCGGAACGGCTCCGGGGGCGTGAAGCAGGGCGCGGGCGCGCACGAAAAAGGGCGGGCCGTCCGGAGGTTCCGGGGCCCGCCCTTTCCGGGGTGGCGGCGGTCAGTGCACCGCGCCCGCGTCCGGGGCGAGGACGCCGGCGGTGACCAGGCCGATGATGGTGACGCCGAGCAGGACGCGGTAGATCACGAACGGCATGAAGCTGTTGTTCGAGATGTACTTCAGGAACCAGGCGATGGCCGCGTAGCCGACCGCGAAGGCGATCAGGGTGGCCAGGATGGTCGGACCCCAGGCCGGGGCCGGGCCTTCGCCGATCTTGAAGAGTTCGAGGGCGCCGGAGGCGAGCACCGCCGGGATGGCCAGCAGGAACGAGTAGCGGGCGGCCGCTTCGCGGCTGTAGCCGAGGAACAGGCCGGCGCTGATGGTGCCGCCGGAGCGGGAGACGCCCGGGATCAGCGCCAGCGACTGGGCCGCGCCGTAGATCAGGGCGTGCGGGAAGGTCAGCGAGCTGATCGGGCGGGCGTTGCGGACGGCGCGCGAGCGGTCGGCGACGGCGAGGATCAGGCCGAACACGATCAGCGTGGTGCCGATCAGGCGCAGATCGCGCAGGGTGGTCTCGATGGTGTCCTGGAACAGCTTGCCGATGATGCCGATCGGCAGCGTGCCGACGATCACGTACCAGCCGAGCTTCGCGTTCCGGTCGCTCCGCCACTCCGCCTTGAACAGCGACAGCGTCCAGGCCTTGATGATCGCGCCGATGTCGCGGCGGAAGTAGATCAGCACCGCGGACTCGGTGCCCAACTGCGTCACCGCCGTGAACGCCGCGCCCGGGTCGTCCCAGCCGGCGAGGGCGGAGAACACCCGCAGGTGCGCGCTGGAGGAGACCGGCAGGAACTCGGTCAGGCCCTGTACCAGGCCGAGCACGGCCCCGTGGAACCAGTCGATCACCGGACAACCCCCGCGGATATCGCTCGATGGTTCAGCATGGCGTCAGTCCTGTTCGCTCGTGGGGTGGTCCGGCGGCGGCTCGGGGGCTCGGTCCGGCGTGGCCGCATGATAGGGGCTCCAGGTGTCGCGGAGTTCGCAACCGGGCATATGTGAATATTTCCATGCGTTTCGGGCGGCGAATTGCGCAGGACCGTTCGGGCGTCCAACCTCCGCTCCAGGACCGGAAGTTCGGGACCGGCACGGTTGATCGCGGCTCCCGCCGGGTGCAGAATGCTCGGCGACACAGGGGGATGGAATGGTCTGGACAACCCGCCGCGCGCTGCGCTCCGCCGCCTTGGCCGCGCTGCTGCTCATCGGCTCGGCCGGCTGCACGTCGGGATCGGGTCGGCACCACCTGGTGATCACCGCCGACGAGAATGACGCGCTGGTCGACCGGCCCGTGCACCTGGTGCTGGCCGGTCTGCGGCAGGGCCAGGAGGTGACCGTCACCGCCGAGGCCGAGGACCTCCTCGGCATCGGCTGGAAGTCCACGGGTGTCTACCGCGCGGACCACAACGGCACGGTCAGCCTCGACCGGGACGCGCCGATCAGCGGCTCCTACCGCCAGGCCGACGGGATGGGCCTGTTCTGGTCGATGCTCCCGACCAACGGCAGCGTCAACACGGTGTTCAGCCCCCCGTCGCCCGTCACCGCCCCCGACTTCCCGGTCCGGATCACCGCCACCGCCGACGGCCTGGCCGCCGCCGAGCACACCGTGACCCGCCGGTGGACGGTCGCCGGCGTCACCCACGCCGAGCTGAACCTCGACACCGACCACGTGCGCGGCACCCTCTTCCTGCCGCCCGCCGGGACGCCCGCCAAGACCCCGGTCCTGCTGTTCGGCGGCTCCGAGGGCGGCAACTCGGGCGTCGACGCCGCCGCGCTGCTCGCCTCGCACGGCCACCCCGCGCTGTCCATCGCCTACTTCGGCCTGTCCGGACTGCCGCCCACCCTGCAGAACGTCCCCGTCGAGTACACGGTCGGTGCGGCCCGGCTGCTCGCCGAGCGGACGGGCGCCACCGGCATCGCCATCGAGGGCAACTCGCGCGGCAGTGAGCTCGCCCTGCTGGTCGCCGCCCAACTGCCCGATCTGGTGCGGCGGGTGGTGGTGTTCGCGCCGTCCGCCGAGATCAACGGCGGCCTGCCGGACGGGACGGCCTGGACCGAGAACGGCGCACCCGTCCCGACCGGGCCGATCGCGCTGGACCGGATCCCCGCGTCCATCCTGGCCGTCGCCGGCGAGAACGACCGGCTCTGGCCCGCGCCGCGCTGGGCCCGGCAGATCGGCACCCCCGCCGCCGCCGCGCCGAACCGGCAGGCCCTGCTCTACCCCGGCGCCGGACACGCGGTCGCCGGCCTCCCGTACCTGCCCGCCGGGAGCACCGCCACCCCGCTCATCGGCTCCCCGCTCGACCTGGGCGGCGACGCCGCCGCGAACGAGGCCGCGCACCTGGACGCCTGGCCGAAGTTCCTGTCGTTCCTGGACAGTTGACAGCGGTTGACGGCGGTTGGCGGCGGTTGACGCTTCGACGGCCCGTCAGCCGACGTCCCGGGCCGCCCACTCGGCGCGGGTCAGCTCGTACACCACGTCGCCGTTCTCGCTGCCCGGGATCGGGTCCGGCCAGTCCTCGAAGAACGTCCGGACGTGGCGCAGTCCGGCCCGCTCCAGCACCCGGCGGGACGCGGAGTTCACCGCCATGGTGGTGCCCACCACCCGCTCCGCCCCCAACTCGTCGAACGCCGCACCCACCAGAGCGACGGCCGCCTCGCTCGCGTACCCCCGCCCCCAGGCGGCGGGCAGCAGCCGGTACCCGACCTCCAGCCCGCCGGCCGGGCCGGTCTCCAATCCCACCGAGTGCGCCGGACGCAGCGCGGCCCAGCCGAGGAACGGCTCCTCATCGGTGGCCATCGCCCAGCAGCCGAGACCGGCCGGCAGCCGCTCGTACTCGCGCAGCACCGCCGGGAGCACCTCGTCGGCGACCTGCGCCGGGGGCATCGGGCGGCCGTCCTCCAGGTGCCGCATCACCTGCGGGTCGCCGCACAGCGCGGTGACGGCCGGGAGGTCGGCGGGGGAGAGGCGGCGCAGGGTGAGTCGGTCGGTGCGCAGCCTGATGTCCGTGGGGTTGGCGGGGTTCGCAGGATTGGCGGGGTTCGTTGGGTTCATGGGGGTGAGCAGAGCAGTCGGGCGCGAGGTGCGGCAAGTGTTTTCCGGCTGCGTGCGGGCGGGGCGGAACAGTTCGAGCGATCAGTGTGTTGGTCTGCTGCGTACAGTCTGCTGTACCGTTCCGGTGTTCCGCTCCACGGTTGGGAAATGCCATGATCGCTCTGCTGCTGGCCCTCGGCAGTTCGCTCGCCTACGGCTGCGCCGATTTCCTCGGCGGCCTCGGCTCGCGCCGGGCGCACGTGCTGCGCACCGTGCTGATCGCCGCCCCCGCCAGTCTGCTGGTCGAGCTGGCGATGTGGCCGTTGCTCGGCGCGACGTTCGACGCGGCGGCGATCGGCTGGGGCGCGGCGTCCGGCGCGGCCTCGGCGGCGGCCTTCGCGCTGCTGTACCGCACGCTGGCGATCGGCCCGATGAACGTGCTGTCCCCGGTGACCGCCCTGGTGTCGGCGGTACTGCCGGTCGCCGTCGGCCTGCTGCAGGGTGAACACCTCGGCGCCGCCGGGCTGCTGGGCCTGCCCTTGGCCCTGGCGGCCGTGGTGCTGGTCAGCGCGGGCACGGCGGACGGCCGGGCCCGGGTCTCCCGGACCGCGTTGCTGCTCGCATTCGGGGCGGGCGCCGCGATCGCCGTCCAGCTGGTCTGCCTCCACCAGGCCCCCACCGGCAGCGGCATCGCCCCACTGATCGTCGGACGGACCGTCACCTCCGCACTCACCCTGACCGCCGCCGCGATCTGGAGCCGCCGGCTCGGTCCCGAACGCCCCGCGTACCGCCTGGCGGCAGCAGCCGGAGTGCTCGACTCGACCGCCAGCGTCCTCTTCCTCCTGGCCGCCCGCACCGGCGACCTCACCGTCGTGGCCGTCATCACCGCCCTCTACCCGGCCGGCACCGTCCTCCTCGCCCGCGCCGTCCTCTCCGAACGCATCCACCGCACCCAACTCGCCGGCCTCGGCACCGCCGCCCTCGCGGTCGGCCTGCTGGCGCTGGTGTGAATGGGCGCGCGATTTCGGCTCCGGTGCGGAGCTCAGCCGGCCGGCTGCGGCCGGGACCGGCGTGCCGCGAGTCGGGGGGTGGGGGCCGAGGCTGCGTTCGGAGTGGCCCTCCGTTGCTTGATCGCAGCTCGGCCCGGGAGGTACTGGGGGCGGCTGCGCCGCGCTGTCGAGCTGTGGTCCGGGTGTTGCTGTGGTCGGCAGGCTGTTTTCGTCGCCCCGCACTCCACTCACCTGTCCGAATCGAGCGTGGCGCATCGCGTTCGGATGTCCGCGTTCTGTCCGCATCTCTTTGAACGGAGCACCGTCCGGATGACGTCTGTGTACCTGCACCCGGCTGTCGCCGAGGTCTTTCCCGACACTCGGATCGCCCTCGTCACCGCCCGGGGCGTTCGTGGGGCCGAGCCGTGGCCCGAGACCGTTGCCGTGATCGAGCGGTTGGAGCGGGAACTCGCCGAAGGCGTCTGGCGGCCGGCGGACGAGGGTGATTCGCGGATCGGGGTGTGGCATGCCGCGTATCGGGCCTTCGGCACCAATCCGCGGCGGGTTCGGCCGAGTGTGGATGCGCTGGGGCGGCGGCTGGCGAAGCAGGGGGTGCTGCCGCGGATCAACTCGGCGGTGGACTCGTACAACGCGGTGTCCGTCCGGCACGGGCTGCCTGCCGGGGCGTTCGATCTGGCGGCGGTGGAGGGGGAGGTGGTGATCGGGTTCGCCGATGGCGGTGAGGAGTTCACGCCGCTCGGGGAGCCGGAGGTGGTGGAGCGGCCGAACGCGGGTGAGGTGATCTACCGGGATGCGGCGGGCGTTCTCACTCGGCACTGGAACCATCGGGACGCGCACCGTACCCGGGTCACCGAGCATTCGGTGGCGGCGTTGTTCCTGCTGGAGACGCTGCAACCGGACGAGGGACGGTTGGCGTTCGCCGCAGGAGAGTTGGCCGGGCTGCTGGCGCCGCACAGTGCGGGGGTGGCGGTGCGGTACCTCGACCCGGGGCAGGCCCGGGTCGAGGTCTGAGGCGGTGTCAGCGGGCGGTCGGCGCGGCCGCCCGCTCCGGGTGTTCGTCCCGCCAGGTCTCCAGCGCCTGCTGGACGGCTTCGGCGACGCAGGCCCGGACCGGGGTGTTGCCGAGGATCTCGCGGAGGCAGCCTTCGTAGCTCGGTTCGTCCAGCTTCACCGAGACGACCGCCGTCAGCCGGGCGTCGGGGCCGAGTACGGCGGCCACGCCGTCGCGGAAGCCCTCCAGGTGGGTGCCGCCGTCGAGGCGGCGGGAGTTGGCGAACGTCGCGATCTGCGGTTCGCCGTCGCCGGCCGGGGCGAGGGCGATCGCCATCGACCCGCCCATCCGGTCGTCCTCGCGTTCGACGACGATCGCCTCGGCCGGGTCGGCGCCGAGGCGGGCGAGGAACTCCCGGACGCCGTCGGGGGAGTGGAAGCGCTCGGTGTGCGGGACGTCCCCGCGTGCGTCGGTCAGGGTCAGGTCCAAAGTGCGGTTCAGTGCGGCGAGTTCGCGGAAACGCTCGGTCAGGGTGGAGCGGTCGAACGTCACCGTCTCGAAGATCTCCGGGTCGGGCCGGAAGGTAATGGTCGTGCCGGTGCCGGTGCCGGTGCCGGTGCCGGTGCCGTCCGCCGGGCCGGTCGGGTGCGGTGGGGCGATCGGCCTGCCGCGGGAGTACTCCTGGCGGTTCGTCACTCCGCCGTGCCGTTCTTCGGCGACCAGTCGGTCGGAGAGCGCGTTGACCACGACGAGGCCGAGGTCGAACCAGCTGACGACGTGACGACCGCCCCGGCGCGGGCCGGCCACGTGCAGGACCGTCAACTGCTCGTCGAGGGGCCGCCGGTAGACGCCGTCGTGGGTGACCCGCACGCTCCCGTCGGCCAGCAGGGCGACCTCCACCCGGTGGGCGTGCCCGAGCAGCACCTCGTCCATGGCCGGCTCCGCCACCTCGTACAGCAGGTTGTGCAGGCCCCGCTCGCCGGTTGAGCCGATGTACATCCCGGGCCGTTTCCGGACCGCCTCCGGGCCCTCCAGCACCACGATCGAGCTGGCGTCGTACGTATCCGTCACAGTGTCCCCTCCGATGTGCTCGGGCAGTGCCCCAACCCTAGGGGAAATCGGAGAAAACACCAGGTCAGAGGCGGTGCAGCGAGGGCGTGCAGGCCGCGCCGCGGGGGGTTTCGGAGGGGGCCCGCCGCCACGGTCGCGGGTGGGGGCGCGAGGGGCGTGCGGGTGTCGCGGAGGGTGCGGGAGGGGCATTTCCGGGCGGCCGCGGGGCCACGGATTCGAGAAATTTTCGGCGGCGACGGCCCGTCAGGTGAAGGCCTCCACCCGGACGCCCGCGGAGGCCAGCGCGCCCCGGACCCGCCAGGCGAGTTGGGCCGCGCCGGGGGTGTCGCCGTGGACGCAGAGCGAGCGGGCCTGGACGGCGATGGGCTCGCCGCCGAGGGCCGCGACGGTGCCGTCGCGGGCGATGCCGACCGCGCGGGCGATGACCGCTTCGGGGTCGTGGACGACGGCTTCCGGGTCGCGGCGCGGGACGAGGGTGCCGGCCCAGGTGTAGGCGCGGTCGGCGAACGCCTCGGTGACGACCGGGAGCCCCACGCCCTCGGCGACGGCCAGCAGTCGGGAGCCGGGCAGGCCGAGCAGCGGCAGCGGGCCGTCGCAGATCGCGCCGGACCGCAGGACGCCCGAGACCACCGCCTCCGCCTGCTCGTTGTCGTGGACGACCCGGTTGTAGAGGGCGCCGTGCGGCTTGACGTAGGAGACCCGGGAGCCGGCGGCGCGGGCGAACACCTGGAGGGCGCCGATCTGGTAAGCGATCTCGTCGGCGAGCTCCTCCGGCGGGACGTCCATCGCGCGGCGGCCGAACCCGGCGAGGTCGCGGTAGGAGACCTGGGCGCCGATCCGCACGCCGCGCTCGGCGGCCAGCGCGCACACCCGGCGCATGGTGGACGGGTCACCGGCGTGGAAGCCGCAGGCGACGTTGGCGCTGGTGACCACCGAGAGCAGGGCTTCGTCGTCGGTGAGGCTCCAGCGGCCGAAGCCCTCGCCGAGATCCGCATTGAGATCAATCACCGCTTCGGCCACCACGCCTCGCCCGCCCTTTCCCGCGCGGTCCGACCCGGGGCCCCGGGCGCCCGCTCCTGGGGCGATCGTAGGGCCTGATCGTTTCGCCGGGGACGGGTGCCGGGCTCCGGGTGACAGGTTTTACCCGGCAGTTCCCGGGCCGAGGCGCACCGGCCACCCGCTCGGGTGCAACGCGGTCGGGGGAGCGTCCGGCGGCGCGAATTGACGCCGGGTCGGGGCCGGGAGGAAGGGGGGAGCGGGACGGGTCGTCAGTCGCGCGGCCAGGGGCGGCCCTGGATCTTCTCGATGTCGCGGTTGAAGCGTTCGAGTATCCCGGCGAACCCGGCGAGGTCCTCGGCCGTCCACTCGTCGACCACCCTGGCCAGTCCCTGGATCGACCAGTCGCGGTCGTGGTGGAGGCGGCGCAGGCCTTCCTCGGTGATGCGCAGCTTGCGGGCCACCCCGCCGTCCGGGTCGGGGATCCGGTCGACCAGGCCGGCCCGCAGCATGGCGGCGGTCTGCCGGTTGACGGTGGAGGTGTCCAGCCCGAACGCCTCGGCGAGCTGGCCGATGGTGAGCGGGCCCTCGGTCTCGATCCGGCTGAGCAGCGTGTACGCGCTGCGGTCGAGGCTGTCGGGACTGCCGGAGGTGCGGGCGGTGGCCAGCACCTGGTGGCGGCTGAGCAGCATCATTTCCCGCTCGATCAGGGCGAGTTCCTTGGCGTGCCGCATGCTCCTCCGTCCCGTGCGTCACTTTTCGGCAGCATATCCCGCAAGCGGTAAATATGTATGGTACACATTATATGCATCATGCATATCGTAGTCATAGAGAAGAGAAGAACCCCATGAGTCAGGCACGCACCGGCCCTGTCGTCGGAGTGCTCGCCGGCGCGGGCATCGTGGTCTCGCTGATGCAGACCCTGGTCGTCCCGCTGATCCCCCAACTGCCGCAGCTGCTCCACACCACCGCCGCCAACGCGTCCTGGGCGATCACCGCCACGCTGCTGGCCGGCGCCGTCGCCACCCCGGTGCTCGGCCGACTCGGCGACATGTACGGCAAGCGCAGGGTGCTGCTGATCAGCCTCGCCCTGCTGGTCGTCGGCTCGGTGGTCTGCGGCCTCAGCAGCTCGCTCGCGCCGATGGTGGTCGGCCGCGCCCTGCAGGGCGTCGGCGCCGGCGTCATCCCGCTCGGCATCAGCATCATGCGCGACGAACTGCCGCCGCAGAAGCTCGGCTCCTCGATGGCGCTGATGAGTTCCTCGCTCGGCATCGGCGGCGCGTTCGGCCTGCCGCTGTCCGCCGTCATCGCGGAGAACGCCAGCTGGCACGCCCTGTTCTGGATCTCCGCCGCACTCGGCGCGCTGATCGCCGGCGCCGTCGTCGCGTTCGTCCCCGAATCGCCCGTGCGCTCCGGCGGACGCTTCGACGTGGTCGGCGCCATCGGCCTCACCATCGGCCTGGTCGCCCTGCTGCTCGCCATCTCCAAGGGCGGCGACTGGGGCTGGGCGTCCGGCTCCACCCTCGGCATGTTCGCCGTCGCGGCGGTCGTCCTCCCCGTCTGGGGCTGGTGGGAGCTGCGCACCGAGCAGCCGCTGGTCGACCTGCGCACCAGCGCCCGCCGCCAGGTGCTGATGACCAACCTGGCCTCCGTGGTGATCGGCTTCGCGATGTACGCGATGAGCCTGGTCTCCCCGCAGCTGCTCCAGCTGCCCACCAGCACCGGCTACGGCCTCGGGCAGTCGATGGTCCAGGCCGGCCTGTGGATGGCCCCCGCCGGCCTGGTGATGATGCTGCTCTCGCCGATCTCCGCCAAGCTGTCCCGGGCCAAGGGCCCCAAGGTCTCGCTGCTGGTCGGCGCCGTCATCATCACCGCGGGCTACCTCGCCGCGCTCGCCCTGATGGGCCACGCCTGGGGCGTCCTGGTGTTCTCCTGCCTGATCAGCGGCGGCATCGCGTTCGCCTACGCGGCGATGCCCGCACTGATCATGGGCGCCGTGCCGGCCTCCGAGACCGCCGCCGCCAACGGTCTGAACGCCCTGATGCGGTCCATCGGCACCTCCACCTCCTCCGCCGTCATCGGCGTGGTGCTGGCGCACATGACCATCGACTTCCACGGCCGCGCACTGCCGTCGGAGGGCGGTTTCCGCACGGCCTTCGTGATCGGCGCCGGCGCGGCCGTCCTGGCCGGCCTGGTCACCCTCGCCATCCCGGGCATCCGCAAGGTCGCTGCGCTGAAGGCCGTCCCGGCCGAGCCGGCGGCCGTGGCGGAGGGAGCTGCGGCGAAGTAGCCCCGCAGGGCGGGGAATCGGGGGCGTGGGGACTGCGCGACGAGCGCCGACCTGCGCCCCTGTTTTCGCGCCCACCGGCTCCCGTCCCCGGTTTCTCGGCAGTAGGGTGCGCGGATGGCGACCCATGAGCGTGAGATCACCGAAGCAGTCGACCTGTGCGGTCCGGACGGGCGGCTCAACCCTGCGGCGGTCGGGTGGTCCCGCACTCCGTTGCACCGGGCCAATCTGCGGGGGTGGGGGCGGACCAAGCGGTTCGAGTACTGGTGTGTCACCACGCCCACGCACCTGGTCGCGCTGACCGTCAGCGACCTCGACTTCCTGACGCTCGACGCCGTCCACTTCCTCGCCTGGGACGACCACGGCGTGCTGGAGGACCACGAACGCACCGCGCTCGCTCCCGGGCTGCCGCTGCGCCCCACCGCGATGCCGGAGGGCATCGCCGGCTCCGGCGGCCGGTACGGCGCGGACCTCGCCGTCGGGCCCGAGCGGCCCGGTCGTCGTCAGGTCGGGGTGGCGATCCGCCAGGAGAAGGACGGCGCGACCCGGTTGTCGGCCCGCGCGCTCACCGCGGACCTGCGGCCGCTCGAAGTGGACCTGCTGGTGGCGTTGCCGGAGGGCCACGAGACGATGTCGGTGGTCGTCCCCTGGGACGGAAAGCGCTTTCAGTACACCTCCAAGCACACGGCCCGCCCCGCCACCGGCACCGTCCGGCTCGGCGGTCGCACGTACGCGTTCGACGAGGACGCCTGGGGCGTGCTCGACCACGGCCGGGGCCGCTGGCCGCGTTCGCTCGGCTGGAACTGGGGCGCCGCGTCCGGCCGGACCGACGGGCACGTGGTCGGCCTCCAGTTCGGCGGACAGTGGACGGTCGGGACGGGCTCCACCGAGAACGCGCTCTGCGTGGACGGCCGGCTGAGCAAGATCGGCGACGAACTCGACTGGCAGTACGACCCGGCCGCCCCGCTCGCCCCCTGGCGGATCACCACGCCCGGCAGCGACCAGGTCGAGCTGACCTTCACCCCGTTCCACGACCGCCGGGTCCGCACCGAGGCCGGGCTGCTCGCCAACCGCACCGACCAGTGCTTCGGCCACTACCGCGGCAGCATCCGCACCGACGACGGCCTGCGGATCGCGGTGGACGGGCTGCTGGGCTGGGCCGAGGACGTCCGGATGCGCTGGTGACGGCGGGGCGCCGGGAAAATCGGTGTCCGCATCGTGGGCGCCGGTGATAGACATCCGCGCGTGGAAAAGAATCTTGACTTCGCCGGTCCCGCCCACGACGAGCTGCTGCGACTGATCGACGGGCGCTCGACGGCCTTCCGCGCCGCGATCGCCGCCGCGCCCGGCCTCGACGTGCCGGTGCCGTCCTGCCCGGGGTGGACGCTGCGCGACCTCGCGCAGCACCTCGGCGAGGGCCGTCGGGCCTGGGCGGCGACGGTCGCCGCCGGGCCGACGGCCACCGGGAAGCTGGCGCCGCTCGGCGGGGCGAGGGCGCCCGAGGAGCGCGAGGCGCTGCTCGGCTGGCTCGCCGAGTCGACGGAGCTGCTGCTGGCCGAGCTCCGCGAGGCGGGCCCGGACCGGGTCTGCTGGGGCTGGTGGGGCAAGTCGCAGACCTCGCTGACCAGTCGCGGTGTGGCCCGCCGCCAACTGCACGAGATCTCCGTGCACACCTGGGACGCGCAGCTCGCCGCAGGCGTGTCCGAGCCGCTGCCCGCCGAGCTCGCGGTCGACTGCGTGGAGGAGTTCCTCTCCAGCATGTGCACCACCACGGAGGCGTGGCCGCACGAGCCCGCCACCGCCGACTACCACGCCGCCGAGGGCCGCTCCTGGCGCAACGACCTCTCCGCCGCCGGCGCGACCCTGGTCCCCGTCCCCGCGGACGCCACGCCCACCGCCGCCGCCCACGGCTCGGCGAGCGACCTGGCGCTCATGTTCTACGGCCGCTTTCCGCTGGACGACCTGAAGCTCGACGGCGACCGCCGGCTCTTCGACCACCTGATCGAATGGGACCCGGAGCGCTGACCCACCCCGCCGACCCGCCCGGGGGCCCGAACACCCCCGCTCCGCGGCCCAGTTGCCCCACCCACGGCCCGGGCCTCGACCCGGCCGGGTGGTCGGCCGCCGGCTGATCGGGCTGGTGGCGTCCTGGTTCACGCCGCCCGGCGGCGAGCGCGAGCCCGTCCTCGCCGTGCGCGAGGGGCACCACCCGCTCACCGGCCGCACCGCCCTCGAACTCGCCTTTCCCACCGGCGCCGTCCGCTGCGACGGCCGGTCCGGCGACCTGCGGGTCAGGGCCGTCGATTGATGACCCGTCAGTCGATGTCGTCCGGGCGGATGGCGATGTGGTCGGTGGCGAGGTCGGCGGCCACGCGGTGTTCCATGCCGAGGGCGGCGAGGAACTTGGCGGGGAGTTGGACGCGGCCGGTGCGGTCGAGCATGACGTACTCGCGTTCGCTGACGGTCTCCTGGCCGTGCTCGTCGGTGACGGTGCGGCGGAGCACCTCGCTGCTGGTGCGGCCGTCGCGGATGGCCACGGTGCGGCGGACCTCGCCGGCCACCATGGGGTCGTGGGTGACGACGACGACGGTGGTGCCCAGTTCGCGGTTGACGGTGCGGAAGGCCTCGAAGATGCCGACGGCGGTCTCCGAGTCGAGTTCACCGGTGGGTTCGTCGGCGAGCAGCACCGCCGGGTCGTTGGCCAGGGCCACCGCGATCGCGACGCGCTGCTGCTGGCCGCCGGAGAGCTCGGCGGGGCGGCGGTGCCCCAACTCGGCGATGTCCAGGGCCTCCAGCAGTTCGGTGACGCGGCCGCGCTGCTGCTTGGCGGCGCGGTGGCCGGAGCGCAGCTGCATCGGCAGGGCGACGTTCTGGGCGGCCGTCAGGAACGGGAGCAGGTTGCGGGCGGTCTGCTGCCAGATGAAGCCGACCACCTCGCGCCGGTAACGGAGGCGGTCCTTGGGCGTCATGGCGAGCAGGTCGCAGCCGGCCACGGTGGCGCTGCCCGCGGTGGGGGCGTCGAGGCCGGCGAGGACGTTCAGCAGGGTGGACTTGCCGCTGCCGGACGCGCCGACCAGGGCCACCAGGTCGCCCTGGTCGACCGTCAGGTCGAGCCCCTGGAGGGCCTGGACCTCGATGCCGTCGCTGCTGAAGATCCGCACCAGCCGCTCGCAGCTGATCGCCAGGTCGGAGCGGACGGCCCTGGGCGCGGAGGCGGCCAGCGCCCTGGCGCGGAGCTCGTCCAGGCTCGGGGGCGGAGTGCTCATCGGTTGTCTCCCGCTCGTAGCTCGGTGGTGATCTGCCGACGGGCGGTGACGGCGGTCTCGGCCAGCACCGCGAGGGCGGCCAACAGTGCCAGCCCGAGGGCCTGTTGGAGGATCGGTGATGCGGTGAGCCGCAGTCCGGTGGTGGTCGCGGCGCCGACCAGGGGGCCGAGGTCGATGGCCGGGCCGAGCAGCAGCACGCCGCAGATCGCGGTGAGCGCCCCGCCGAGTGCGGCGACCAGGGTCTGCGGCAGGGCCTCGGCGAGGATCAGCGCCAGTCCCTGCCGGGGCCGCAGGCCCATGGTGCGCAGCCGGGCCAGGGTCGCGGCCCGCTCGGGGCCGGCCCGGAGCAGCGTCAGCAGCACGGAGAGCAGCGCGAACAGGGCGGTGGCGCCGACCGCGACCCAGAACATCCGCTCGGCGGAGGCCTGCAGCGGGTCGTTGCCGAGTGCGGCGGCCTCGCCGGTGACGGTCCGCGCCACGTGGCCCGGCTTGGTGTCGGTGGCCGCCGACCCGAGGTACTGCTGGGCGAGCGCGTGCAGTCGGGCGTCGTCGACGGGCCCGACGGCCAGCCACTTGGCGGGGCCGCCGATCCGGGGCAGCAGGTCGGTGGCCGGGCCGAGCGGCAGCAGCACGTTGACGCCGACCGCACCGTTCAGGGCGGGGGTGCCGTCGACGAAGCCGACGGTGTGGATCGGGACGGCTTCGCCGGCGCCCAGCCGGAGGGTGAAGTCGCCCTCCGGCAGGTCGCTGCTGACCAGGGCGGGCAGCGGCTGTCCGGGGGCGCCGCCGGCGAGCAGCGCCGGGTCGAACCGGCCCCGCCCGGCGGCCTCGGCGATCTCGGCGTACGCGACCGGGTCGGCCACCACGACGTTGACCCGGATCGACCGGCCGACGCTGACCGCCATGGCGACGTCGTCCATGATCCAGATCGGCGCCGCGGTCCGTACGCCGGGCAGCCGGCCGGCGGCGGTGACGAAGGCGTCCGGCAGCGCGCTGCCCAGCGGGGCGGCGACCTGGGCGTCGGCGCCGATGTTGTACCGGGCGACGGCGGTGCGCTGGTCGGCCACCGAGCTCAGCACGGTGGCGCCGATCGCGCCGCAGGTCACGGCGAGGACCAGGGCGAGCAGCGGCAGCACCGAGGGGCGCGAGCGCGGGCCACCGCTGCCGCGGGCGGCGCGGGCCAGGCCGAGGAAGCCGATCGCGCCGGGCCGCCGCGCGGCCCAGCGGGCCAGCAGTCCGATCAGGGCGGGCTGGAGCCGGGCCAGCAGTAGTGCGCCGGTCAGCGCGAGCAGCAGCGGCGCGGCGACCAGCAGCGGGTCCACGCCTTCGCCGGCCGGGGCCACGCCGCGCCGGGCGACCTGGGCGACGGCGGCCACGGTGGTGGCCAGGACGGCGAGTTCGCCCATCAAGCGGCGGCGTCCGGACCGGGCCCGGTCGGCCCGTTCGCGCAGCAGTGCGGCGGCCCGGACCGGGAACGCCAGCAGGGCGAGCAGGGTGACCGAGGCGGCCGCGGTGGCGGCGGGCAGCCAGCGCGGGGTGGGCAGCAGGGTGAAGGCGAGCAGCGCGCCCAGCGCGGCGGGCGGCAGCACCGTCAACGCGCTTTCGCCGAGCAGCCGTCGGAAGATGCCGCGGATCCCGGCGCCGCGGGCCAGCAGCAGCCGCAGTTCGGCCGTGCGGCGTTCGGTGCCGAGCGCAGCCGCGAGGCAGAGCACCACGGCGGCGACCCCGGCGGCGCCGGCGGGGCCGAGTTCGGCGAGCGAGTCGATGGCGCCCTGCCGCTGCCGGGCGTGGTCGATCAGGGTGCGCAGCTGGGAGGTGATCCGGACGTTGTTCCGGTCGAGGGCGGTGGTCATCCGGACGGCGACCGGCCCGGCCATGACCGAGGCGAGGTCGTAGGAGGTCTGCTTGAGCCGGTCGGCCCGCAGCGTGTCCACCCGCACCGGCAGTCGCCAGTAGTCCTCGGCGCCGTGGCCCCAGGTGGCCACCTGCCCGGTGGCCTCGGGGCCGGCCAGCGCGACGGCGTACCAGTACTGCTCCGGGGGGTCGCCGGGGCCGCTGCTGGGGGTGAGGTTCAGGCAGGCCTTGAGCGCGCAGCCGATCTCGGCCCAGAACGGGTCCGCCGGGTCGTCGACGGTGTACAGGCCGACCACCCGGACCTGCTGGGCCGGGGGCGGGCCGGTGCGGTCCAGCACCGACCTGCCGCCTGCGTACACCGTGCCGAGCCGCAGCCCGAGGGTCTCGGCGGTGGCCTCCGACACGGCGATCGGCGTCGGCTCGCCCTCCGCGGCGGCGCCCGGCCACTGACCGGACGTCAACCGGAGGTGGTCGTTCGCCCCGTGCTGGTACTGCACGGCGATCTCGGGCGGGACGCCGTCGGGGCGGGTCAGCGACGGGTCGCCCAGTGAACGCGGCTGGGTGCCGCGGCGTCCGTAGACCGGGCCGCTCGGGTCGAGCGGGAGCAGCGCGCCGACGGTCTCGGTGAGTCGGCCCGCCGTGACGTCGAGCTGGTGCGCCCCGTCGGTGGACCGGGGAATGGCGGAGGTGACCTGCAGGCCGTTGGCGGCCGGGCCCGCGCTGCGCAGGTAGCTGCGCAGCGCGTCGTCCGCGCCGCGGTCCTGGGCCCGGGGCAGTGCGGCGGACAGGAAGACCACGGTCAGCGCCAGGGCGGCGGTGAGCAGGGCCGCCAGCGGTGCGGTGCGCAGCCGGGTGCGGACCCAGGGGGCCGGGGTGCTCATTTGTCCTCCACGAACCGGAGCCGGGCGGCCACATCCCGGCGGCGGCCGCCGACCAGGAAGGCGGACAGCAGCGGCAGGGCGGCGGTCCCGACCGCCAGGGCCAGCAGCTGGCCGAGCGGCAGCCCGACCAGCACCTCGGGAACCGGCGGGCGGGCCGCCGGGGTGAGCACCACCAGCGGCACCACCAGGTGGACCAGGACGGCGCCGAGCAGCAGTCCGACGCCGGTGCCGATGCCGACCAGCACGACCTGTTCGGCGGTGGCGGTGCGGCGCAGCAGCCGCCGGGGCGTGCCGAGGGCGAGCAGCACGGCCGATTCGCCGGCCCGTTCGGCCCCCGAGGCGGCCGCGGCGGCGGCGAAGCCGATGGTGGCGAGGACGGCGGCGGCCACCGCCAGGGCGGCCAGCACGCTCTGCGGGGCGGCGCTCAGCGGGTCGCCGGAGCGGGCGGCGGCGTCCTCCTCGCGGAGCGTCAGCTGCTGGGCGGTCGGTCCGGCGCGCAGGGCGGCGGCGGCCTCGGCGGGGGTGCGGTCGTCGGGGCCGGCGGCGGGCAGCCACCATTCGGAGACCTGCGGGACGTCGGCGCCCCGGTCGGTCAGCCACCGGTGGGCGCCGGCCAGGTCGAGCATCAGCGCGGTGTCGCCGTACACCGGCAGTTCCTCGACCTGGCCGGTGATCCGCACCGGCATGCCGGTGTTGCCGAGCTGGACCTTGATCAGGTCGCCGACCTCGGCGCCGGTGGCCGTCAGGTAGCCGCGGGTGGCCAGGCCCTTGACCTCCGCGCCGGACATGGTGTCGCCGGGCGGGAGCAGCAGGGCGCGCCGGCCGTCGCGCCGGTCGAAGCTCTTGGACTCGTCCGGGGTGTAGGAGACGGTCGGCAGCCCGGTCCCGGCGGGGGCGTCGGTCAGCCGGACCGGGGAGCCGGCCGTGGCGCTCCAGGAGCCGGCGGGCGCGGGGACGGGCGTGGCCGGTCCGGCCGCGGTGTCGGAGACGGCCAGGCGGCGGATCGTCAGCTCATTGGCGGCCAGGCTCGCGTTGGAGCCGTACGTCAGCTCGAAGCCGGTCAGGGTCAGCGGTGCGGCGATCGAGCCGAGCGGGGCGGCGGTCTGGGCGCTCAGGTCGACCGAGACGGTGACCTCGCCCTGGCCGGGGAGCTGCGGCATCAGGACGCGGTAGGCCGCCCCGAAGCCGTCCCGCAGGTGCAGCCAGACGTCGGGCGCCGTCGGCGGCGGCATCCAGGCGGGGAGCGAGGAGTCGACGGCGCCGACCTGGACCGCCACGGTCAGGTCGATCCGGGTCGGCGTGCCGGGCAGCCGCAGGCCGGCCGGCTGCGGTTCGGCCAGCGGGCCGAGCAGGTCCTCGACCGGCCGGTCGTCGAACAGGTCGGGGCGGACGTGCAGTTCGGCGGCGGCGCGGGCGGTGTCGGTGAGCAGCACCCGGCCCCGCTTGTCGCCGGGGAGCCACTGGTCGAACCCGGCCACCGGCAGCAGCCGGTCGCCGCCGGGCAGCGCCGCGTACCGGCCGCCCTGGCCGAGTGCGGGCAGCGCCGAGCCCTGGATCCGCAGGCCGCCCGCCGAGGCGAAGTCGGCCTGGTCGCGCTGAGAGTCGCGCCAGGCGGCGTGCTGGCCGAGCGCCAGCACGCCGGTGGCGACCGCCAGCACCAGCAGCAGCACCGGACCGTTCGCCCGGCCCGGGCGGCGGGCCAGCTGCCAGCCGGCGAGCGCCGGTCCGAGGCCGCGGCCCCGGGCCGCCAGCCGGGCCCCGAGCCGGGCCGCGAACGGCAGCACCCGCAGCACCAGCAGCGTTCCGGCGCCCAGCGCCAGGGTGGGCGCCGCGACCAGCACCGGGTCGATGCCGAGCTGCCCGGAGGCGTCCGCGGAGAGGCCGCCGGTGCGGGCGTCGAGCTGCTGGTAGGCGATCACGGCGAGGACGAGCAGGGTCAGGTCGGCGCCGGAGCGGGCCACCGTGCTGACCACGGCCTGCCGGCGGGACACCACCCGCTCGCCGCCGCGCCGGAGCACGGCGGGCAGGGCGGTGAGCGCGACGCAGGCCAGCGCGCAGGCCGCGGCCACCGGCCAGCGGACGGCGGTGTCGGTGTGCTCCAGCGGCAGCCCGGCCAGCGGGCCCCAGGCGGTGAGCAGGCGCAGCAGCGGCCCGGTCAGCAGGGGAGCGAGCACGGCGGCGGGCAGGGCGAGCAGCAACGCCTCGACGGCCGTCCAGCCGGCCAGCCGGCGCCGGGTCGCGCCCCGGGAGGTGAGCAGGGCGTTCTCCTGGCTCTGCCGCTCCGACACCAGGTGCACCACCAGCAGCAGCGCGGCCGCGGCCAGCACCGCGAGCTGTAGCGCCCCGATCGTCAGGCTGGACCTGGCGACCAGCATCGACGACTGCAACTCGCCCAGCAGGGCGGGCAGTTCGGTCTGTGGCTGGAGGCCGGCGGCGTACTGCTTGGTCAGGTCCGCCAGGTGGTCGGCGCGGGCCCGGACCCGGTCGACGCGCTCCGGGTCGGCGGCGGAGAAGTCGGCGGTCAGCAGCACGCTCCGGCCGCCCTGCGGCAGCGGGCCGGCGGTGAAGACGGCGTCGTCCACCACCATCGGCCCGTAGGTGGTGAAGCCCTTGACCTGGATCTCGCGGCCGCCGAGCGGGTCGAGCCGCCAGTACGGGGCCTCCCGGTCGGCGACCTGGTAGACGCCGGTGATCCGGACGGTGAGCGGCCGGCCGCCGTACCGGTCGGAGAGCGTGACCTGCGCGGGCAGCGCGCCCTCGGTCAGGCCGAGCCGGCGCAGGGCGCTGCCCGGGACGGCCGCCTGGACCGTCCCCGCGGTGTCGGGGCCGGCAGGGGCGCCCTCGGCGGTCGGCCACTGGCCGGCCGTCAGCTTCAGCCGGCTGCGGTCCGGCGACGCCAGCACCGTCAGGTCCGGGTCGTTGGCGCCCGTTGCTCCGGGCAGCCCGTACGAGCGGCTGTGCGCGAGGGACTGCACGTCGACCGGCAGTCCGTCGAACAGCTGGGCGCCGAGCGCGGCGGCCTTCGCGTCGTCCGCCGTCCGGGCGTCCGCCGCGTGGTCGGAGCGCAGCTCCACACCGACCCGGGTGCCGCCGTCCAGGTTCCGCCGCAGGCCGGCCTCGGCCACGGTGCGGTTGAAGGCGACCAGCGTGGTCAGCACCGTGGTGGTGATCAGCACCGTGAACAGCACGGCAGCCGCCAGCGGCAGCCGCCCGCGCAGTCGTCGCAGGACAAAGCCGAACATGTTTCCCCGTACCCCCGTTCCGGTCAGCGTGTACCGGATGGCGGACGACTCTGTCAGATTCGAACGATCAGCGGAAGGGCCTTGCGCGAACCGTTGTCGCAGTGCGCAGAATCGAACACCATCACTCAACTGCCAACGGGGGAAAACTAGATGACCGAGTCAGCGGCGTCCATGGTGGTGGTCGAGGACCTGTGGCGCAGCTTCGGCGCCGGACCGCGCACCGTGCACGCGCTGCGCGGGGTGTCCTTCACCGCGGCCCGCGGCCAACTCACCGCCCTCAAGGGCCGGTCCGGCTCCGGCAAGACCACCCTGCTCAACCTGGTCGGCGGCCTCGACACCCCGACCAGCGGCCGGATCACGCTCGACGGCGCCGACCTGTCCGGTCTCGACGAGGCGGGACGGCTCGCGCTGCGCCGGGACCGGATCGGTTTCGTCTTCCAGTCCTTCGGCCTGCTGTCGACGCTCACCGCCGCCGAGAACGTCGGCGTCCCGATGCGGCTGCGCCGGCTGTCCGCCGTCGAACGTGAGGAGAAGGTCCGCACCCTGCTCGCCCTGGTCGGGCTGGCCGACCACGCCGAGCAGCGGCCGAGCGAGCTCTCCGGCGGCCAGCAGCAGCGGGTCGCGATCGCCCGGGCGCTGGCCAACGACCCCGCGCTGATCATCGCGGACGAGCCCACCGGCCAGCTCGACTCCGAGACCGGCCTGGCCGTGATGGAGCTGCTCCGCGCGGTGGTCCACTCCCAGGGCGTCACGGCCCTGGTCGCCACCCACGACCCGGCCCTGATGGCCCAGGCCGACCGGGTGATCTCGCTGCACGACGGCACCGTGTCCCGGCCGGAGGCCGAGCCCGAGGCCGAGGTCGCCGCGGGCTGAGCCGGGACGGGTCACCGGCGGCGGGGCGCCGCGGGTGACCCGGTGGGCGGTCGGGTCGCGGTGACCCGACGGGCGGTCAGGGGGAGGGGACGACCCGGGCGAAGTCGTGATGGGTGCGGACCGCCTGGTCCCACTCCAGGGCGCGGATCAGGCGGTGCACGATCAGCAGCGGAATGACGCCGAATACACCGAACGACATGTCGACGAATTGCCAGAACAGCGGAATCTCGCGCAGCGGCCCGCAGATCAGCGCGAGCGGGATGACGGCGCCGCAGGCGAGCATCGCCCAGCGGATCACCCAGATGTTGCGGACCGGATCCCGCAGCGGCCCCCAGAACGCGGCCGCGATCACCAGGTGCGCGAAGGCCAGCCAGTCGGTGCCGTAGGCGAGGAACGGGTGGCTGCCGAAGCCGTCGGCGATGCCGTCCCGGGTCAGCACGGCCCAGTCGCCGAGGGCGGGGAGCGCGGAGCTCAGACCGGTGGCGTCCAGGGCGCGCACCAGCAGCGTGGTCTCGCTCTGCAGCGGGAAGGCGGTCAGTCCGCTGAGCGCGAGGCAGACGATGAACAGCCAGAGCCAGCGCCTGATCCGGCGTCGGACCAGCGCGGTGTCGGTGACGGTGGTGGGGCCGGGGCCGGCGGTGGTGGAACCGGTCGGGGCGGTGGCGATGTCGGACATGGGGAGTCCCCCTCCATGACGCGGGTGCCGCAGACGGCACGCGGTGTCGCGAGAAGGACTCTAGACCTGAATTTGAACGCGTTCAACATGCCGGAACAGGCTGTCCCAAAGGGGGCGTTTCGGACCTGTCCACGGAAAGCCCTAATCTTGTCCACCGTGACCGCCATCGCAGACCAGCCCACCAGGCCCGCCCCCGGACCGGCCGCCGACGAGGGACTCGCCCGCCGGCTCAAGGCGCTCGCCTGCACCGCGCCGCTGCACGACCTGGACAGCCGCAAGGTCAACCTGGCCGGCGAGTACGCCTCGTACACGATGGCCGAGATCGGCCTCGCCGCGATCGACCTGGTCACCCTCAACATGGACTTCGACACCGGGGCCGACCGCGACATAGTGCTCGGCCGGCTCCAGCCCCGGATCGCCGCGCAGAACCCCGGGCGGGCCGTCACCGAGCACGAGCGGGTGGCCCGCTGGGTGCTGGAGTCGCTGATCAACGTCGGCAGCGTCGACCGCGGCTTCCGCGCCGTGTACGGCACCTTCGGGCCGGACGGCGCGTACACCCGCCGCGACTACGACTTCAAGCTGATCGAGGAAGTCCCCGGCCAGGACGGCGGCGTCTACCTGCGCACCACCGACGAGGCGGTCAACGTCCTGGTCGGCGCGCTGGACACCGACGTGACGAGCGCTCAGATCGCCGCCGAGGTCAAGCTGGAGGTGCTGATCCGCCGCGGCCGCCTCGCCGACGCCCAGCTCGCCGCCGAACAGGCCCGCTACCGCACCGTCCAGTACGCCGAGACGCTGCGCCGCGCACTGGAGGCGACCCGCCGCAACGTCCGCGCCGTGGACTGGATGGAGACCGTCCCCGACCTGATCGACGAGGCGCTCGACCACATCGCCGACCGGTACCGGCACGAGAACGCGATCCTCACCAACATCCGCAAGGCCCGCGACGAGAGCACCGACGCCGAGCACAAGCGCCGCGCCGCCGAGCTCGTCGACATCGTCAAGGACTGCATCCGCCGGCACACCCAGCTGCAGACCCGCCTGCTGGAAGCCGGCCCGCTGTTCCGCGCCGAACAGGACCGGCAGGCGTTCTCCGCACCCACCGCGCGCACCGGCATCGACCTGTACGGTCAACTCCTCGCACCCGTCCTCATCCTCCCGCTCGCGGACGCCACCCGGCCCACCGACGCGTTCTTCGCCCGCGGCGCCGGCCTGCGCACCCCCGTCTCGGTCCGGGTCGGCGACCTGGTCGACCTGCTGCTCACCCCGCCCGTGGAACGCGAGCACCTCGGCGCCGAACTGCCCGAGCCCGACCTGGTCGCCACCCCCGACGACAGCCGGTTCTCCGAAGCCCAACTGGAGGCCGCGCTGGACCTGCTGGACCTGCCCGCCGACGCGCCCCGCCGGCTGTCCGGCCTGCTCACCGACGCCCGCGCCCGCGGCACCGAGCTCGCCGAGGACGGCGAGGAACTCGCCTACCTGGTCGCCCTGTTGGCCGTGCACGCGGCCAGTCCGCCGGTCGGCACCGCGTACCGGCAGGGCGAGGAACGCCTGCTGTTCGCGGTGGACGACGGCACCCGCCTGGACGACCCGGGTTTCGGCGGCGCGGACCTGATCGTCGGCAGCGCCCTGCTGGACGCCGCGGGCATGGCCGCCGACCGCCGGGACGCGGTGTGACCGGGACCGCGACCGCGACCTTCCTGCCGTCAGATCGTCCCACCGGCAGCTCTGCTGATCGTCCTTCCGGCCGGACCTCCCGCACCTCCCGCACCGCCCGCACCGCTCGCAGCACCCGCACCGCCCGCACCGAAGGAGCACCCGCATGACCACCAGCGCCGAGGCGTGGGCACCGCAGGACGCCGAGCCGGCCGCCCCCGCCCACTCGCCGATCAGCCCGGCGGACGTCGCCGAGGCCGCCCGCCTGGTGTCCTTCGGCCTGCAGGCGAAGCTGCTGCCCTCCCGGGACGCGGAGTACGCCGAACTGGTGCGCCGCTACCGCGACGACCCGCAGTTCGGGCGCCTCGCCGACGCCGTCGCCACCGGCATGGGCCTGGTGGTGCTGGAGGTCTCGCCGCGGGCCGGCATGGCGGTCGCCGCCGCCGAGGACTCGGTGTTCGCCGTCCGGATGGGCGACTACTCGCGCCGCGCCGCCTCCGAGTCCACCGACCGCTTCCTGCACGGCCTCGCGCACCTCGCGGTCGCCGCGCTCGCCTTCCCCCGCCCCGAGGACCTCGCCGACGACGGCTACCTCGGCCGGGTCACCGTCAACGGCGTGGACGCGTTCGTCCGGCAGGCCTGCCGCCGCCTGGAGGAGCGCGCCGAGGCCGAGGGCAGCAACACCGACCCGGCCAGCTCCGCCCCCGGCCTGGAAGCGGCCTGGCGGGTGTGGGCGCGCCGCTCCGCGACCGGCGCCACCAAGGACGCCCGCCGCCTGGCCGGCTCCACCACCGGCATCGTCTCCAAGGCGGTGTCCTTCCTGGTCGACTCCGGCTTCCTGCAGAAGACCTCCGACGACGCCGGCGGCACCTACCGCACCACCGCCCGCTACCAGTTGCAGGTCCGCGACCTGGCCGGCAGCGCCGCCATGGGCGAACTGCTCGACCTGGGCGTCGTCCCGGTCAGCGACGGCACCGCCACCCTGCTGCCGCCCGACGACAGCGACGAACTCGTCGCCGACGCCGGCCTGCCCTTCCACGCGCTCTGACGATCCGTCACCACACTTTCTGAACTGACCGCTCCAGGAGAACCACCGCACATGTACGAGCTGAACCGGGTCCGCCTGTACTCGATCGGACCGGCGGGCGCCCGCTACGCCGACACGGTGCTCGACCTGCGCGGCGTCGGCGATCCGGTCCCCGAGCCGCAGCCCCAGCAGATCGGCCTGTTCGGCGAGGAGCCCGAGGGCCCGCAGCGCCGCCCCGCGCCCGCCGGCGTGCTGTTCCTGGAGAACGGCGGCGGCAAGTCCGTGCTGCTCAAGCTGATCTTCTCGGTGATGCTGCCCGGCCACCGCAACACCCTGGGCGGCGCGTCGTCCGGCGTGCTGCGCAAGTTCCTGCTCGCCGACGACTGCGGCCACGTCGCCCTCGAATGGCAGCACACCGTCACCGGCGAACTCATCGTGGTCGGCAAGGTCAGCGAGTGGCGCGGCCGCCAGGTCTCCTCCGACCCGCGGAAGTTCGCCGAACTCTGGTACTCCTTCCGCCCCGGCCCCGGCCTCACCCTGGACGCGCTGCCGGTCGCCGAACGGCCCAGCCTGGCCGGCGACCAGAAGGCCCGCGGCCGCCGCCGCACCATGAAGGGCTTCCGCGACACCCTGACCGAGGCCGCCAAGGCCCACCCGCACCTCGACGTCACCTTCGAGGAGATCCACGACCGCTGGAACGAGCACCTCGGCGCGCTCGGCCTCGACCCCGAACTCTTCCGCTACCAGCGCGAGATGAACGCCGACGAGGGCGAGGCCGCCGGCCTGTTCGCGGTCCGCAACGACGCCGACTTCACCGACCTGCTGCTGCGCGCCGTCACCGACACCCGCGACACCGACGGCCTCGCCGACCTCGTCCACGGCTTCGCCGCCAAGCTCGGCCGCCGCGCCGAACTCACCGCCGAACGCGATTTCACCGCCGGCTCCGTCGACCTGCTTCAGCGCATCGTCGACGCCACCGCCGGCCGCGAGACCGTCCGCGAGGGCCACCGCGCCGCCGAACGCCGCACCCGCAGGCTCGCGCTCTCGCTGTCCGCGCGCTCCACCGTCGAGCGCGACCGGATGCACGACCTGGCCGTCGAGGTCGCCGCCGCCGCGAGCGCCGTCACCGCAGCCGAGACCGACCGCACCCGGCACGCCCTGATCGTCGCCGAACTCGGCTACCGGCACGCCACCCTCGGGCTGGAGGCCGCGACCGCCGAAGCCGGCCGACTGCGCCGCGAACTCACCGACGCCCGCGCCCAGTTCGCCGCCTGGCAGGCTGCCGAGGCGGTGCTGCGGCACCGCGCCGCCGCCGACCGGGCCGGCCGCGTCGCCACCGCCATCCGGGAAGCCGAACTCGACGCCGCGCCCGCCCTCGCCGCCCGCGACCGCGCCGCCGGCGCCCTCGCCCGCGCCCTCGAAGGCGCCGCGCTGAGCGCCGAGACCCGCGCCGACCAGGAAGAGCTGCGCGCAGGCGAGTTGCAGCAGGACGGCTCGGCCGCCCAGGCCGAAGCCACCGCCGCCGCCACCGCCGCGCAGAAGGCCCGCTCCGAGGCCGAACACCTGCGCCAGCGCCTCACCGAGGTCGAGCAGGAGACCGCCGCCGCCGTCGAAGCCGGCTGGATCGACGACTCCGGCGCCGAACCCGACCCCGCCCGCGCCGCCCTGCACGCCGCCGACGCCGAACGCACCGCCACCGAAGCCCTCGAACTGGCCCGCACCGCCGCCGAGTCCAGCGCCGTCCGGGCACGCGAGTCCGCCGCCGCCGAGGCCCGCGCCGAACTCGCCGCCGCCCGCGCCACCGACGCCCGCACCGCCGCCGAGCGCGCACTGGCCGCCGAACAGCGCACCGCCGCCCAGCTCGCCGCCGAACCCCGGCTCGCCGAGCTGCTCTCCCTCTCCCCGTACCAGGACGGCGCGGACGAGAGCGAAGGCTTCCTGACGCCCCGTCAACTCGACGCCTCCGCCGAGGACCTGCGCGAACTCCTCGACCAGGCCGTGGCCAACGCCGAACGCACCCTGTTCGACCTGCGCACCGCCGCCGCCGACGACTCCCGGATCCTCGCCGCGCTCGGCGACGGCGGACTCCTCCCGCCCGGCCCCGACGTCCTCGCCACCGTCGAGCACCTCGGCGAACAGGGCATCCCCGCGCTGCCCGGCTGGCGCTACCTCGCCCAGTCCGTCGACCCCGCCGACCACGACGCCATCCTCGCCGCCCGCCCCGAACTCGTCGACGGCGTCGTCGTCACCGACCCCGCCTCGCTCGACCGGGCCCGCGAAGCGCTCGCCGCCGCCGCCCTGCTGCCCCGCTCCACCGTCGCCGTCGGCACCGCCGCCGCCCTGATCGCCCCCATCGAGGGCGAGCCCGGCTTCTTCCTGGTGCCGCCGAACCCGGCCATGCACAACGAGACCGCCGCCGACGACGAACGCCGCGAACTGCGCGCCCGCGCCACCGCCCGCGAGGAGCACATCCGCGAACTCGCCGCCCGCCTCGGCGGCGACCGCGCCCTCGCCGCCCGCCTCGCCTCCTGGCACGCCAGCTGCCCGCCCGGCACCCTCGCCGAACTCGCCGAGGCCGCCGCCGCAGCCGCCGACCACGCCGAAGCCACCGCCGCCGAACTCGCCACCCTGCGCGCCGACCACGCCGAAGCCGACGCCGACCACCAGGCCGCCGCCGCCCGCCACGAGGAGTGCCGGGAGACCGCCCAGCGCACCCGCCGCCGCGCCGACGCCCTCGCCGGCCTCGCCTTCCGCCTCCGCGAACGCGCCAACTGGACCCGCCGGCAGCGCGAACTCGCCGACGACGCCACCGAGTGCGAACGCCGCCAGGCCCTGTGCACCGAACGCGCCCGCACCTGCGACGAGGACCGCCGAGCCGCTCAGCGCGCCGCCGACGACGCCCGCCGCACCGCGCGCACCCTGCGCGGCGAACGCGCCGAGATCGCCGCCGCCGACACCAGCGCAGAGCCCGACGACACCGTCACCCCCATCTCGCTGCCCGCCCTGCGCGAGGCCTACCGGGCCGCCGCCCAGCTCTACGAGAAGGTCGGCGTCGGCGCCGACCTGCGTGCCGAGCAGGCCCGCGCCGAAGGCGACGAAGCCGCCGCCGCAGCCGAGTTGGAGCGCCTCAGCAACAAGGTCAAGGCCCGCGCCGAGGAACTCCTCGCCAGCCCCGACGGCGCCGACGGCCCCGCCCGACAGGCCGCCGCCGCCCGCGCCGAAGAACTCGTCACCATCATCGAGGCCCGCTCCGGCGCCGCCGCCGAGGAGGTCGGCCGCCTGCGCGGCGACGCCGAACGTTCCGCGCCCGTCAACGGCGAAGCCCACACCGAACTCCCCGAGGACCTCCTCCCGGCCGACCCCGAGCACGCCCAGGCCCTGCTGCGCACCGCCACCGCGCTGCTCGCCGAACGCCGCGAACGCGTCGACACCGCCCGCACCGAACACGCCGACCTGCAGCGCACCCTGGACCAGGCGCAGGCCGCCGCCACCGACTTCGAGGAACTCGCCAGCCAGCTCCGCGACGCGCTGCGCGACAACGGCGACGAGACCGAGACCGCCGACACCTACCTCGGCGGCCTCGCCGCGGCCCGCGCCGCCGCCGCCGACACGCGGCGCGCCATGCGCACCGCCGCCACCGAACTCACCGGCGCCGAACTCGCCGTCCGGGACGCCTCCGACGCCCTCGTCCGGCACGCCAACGCCGCCCGCTACGAGGCCGTCCGCACCCCCGCCCGCCAGCAGATCCGCGAACTCCCCGCCGCCGCCCTGCCCGACCACGCCGCCGCCTGGGCCGCCGCGTTCGCCCCCCGCCTGCGCGTCCTCACCGACGAACTCGCCCAGCTGGAACGCAACCGCGCCTCCATCGTCGACCGCCTGCGCGGCCTGGTCGAGTCCTCGCTGGCCACCCTGCGCGCCGCGCAGCGGCTCTCGCGCCTGCCCGAGGGCCTCGGCGAATGGTCGGGCCAGGAGTTCCTGCGCATCCGCTTCGACGACCCCGACCACGCCGTCCTGGTCGAACGCCTCGGCGAAGTCATCGACGACGCCACCCAGTCGGCCGTCCGGAAGAACTCCGACCTGCGCCGCGACGGCATGTCCCTGCTGCTGCGCGGCGTCGCCGCCGCGATCGGCCCCAAGGGCGTCTCGGTCGAGATCCTCAAGCCGGACGCGGTGCTTCGCGCCGAACGGGTCTCCGTCGGCCAGATGTCGGACGTCTTCTCCGGCGGCCAGCTGCTCACCGCGGCCATCGCCCTCTACTGCACGATGGCCGCCCTGCGCGCCAACGACCGCGGCCAGTCGCAGCTCCGCCACGCCGGCACGCTCTTCCTCGACAACCCGATCGGCCGCGCCAATGCGACCTACCTGCTGGAACTCCAGCGCGCCGTCGCCGACGCCCTCGGCGTCCAACTCATCTACACCACCGGACTGTTCGACACCACGGCGCTCGCCGAGTTCCCGCTCGTCATCCGCCTCCGCAACGACGCGGACCTCCGCGCCGGCCTCAAGTACATCTCGGTGGAAGAACACCTCCGCCCGGGCCTCCCCGCACCCCAGGACCCGGACGGCCCGACCATCCACGGCGAGATCACGGCCACCCGGATGTTCCGCAAGCCCGAATAGCGGCTGCGAGCAGGCGGGCGCGAAGACAAGGGTGCGAAGACAGGGGCGCGAAGACAGGGGCGCGAAGAGAGGGGCGCGGGGAACTGCGCGAAGGGGAACGCGCCACGTCCGCAAGATCGCGATGCAGGACAATGACCTGCACTTGCTCGCGACCTTGCGGACGTGGCTGGCGCTCGTCGCGCAATTGCTCCTACTGCTTCGTCGAAACGGTGACCGAAGCGACCTTCATCGGGTGCCCCGGCTCCGTCGCCGCCGTCACCGGACTCCCGTACGCGCTGGGCAGGTTGCCGCCCATCGCGACGTTCAGGATCAGGAAGATCCCGTGGTGCACCGCCTGGTCCCACGCGGCCGGCTCGACCTGGTCGGACGTCACCGCGAAGTACTCCTGGCCGTCCCGCAGCCAACGGACCTTCTCGGGAGAGGCTGAGCGGTCGGTCTCCAGCGTCCAGGTGTGGAACGCGCCCCAGCAGTCCGCGCAGGACTGTTCGCCGGAGCCCAGCCCGTTCGGCTCCTTGCAGGGGCCGCCCGGCGTGGTGCCGCAGTGCATGGTGCCGAAGACGCCGCGGCCGCCGACCGATTCGAGGACGTCGAGCTCGCCGACGCCCGGCCAACCGGTGTACCCGTCACGGAGTTTGCCGCCCAGCGCCCAGAACGCGGGCCAGTACCCGGACGCGGCAGGCCCCTTGACGTCCGGGAGGGCCAACTTGGCCTCCACCCGCAGGACTCCGCCGGCCGGTGCGGCGAAGTCCGCGCGCTTGGACTCGATCCGTCCGGAGGACCAGCGGCCGGCGCCGTCCCGGGTGGGCACGATCTCCAGCGAACCCTGTCCGTCCAGGCGGACGTTCGCGGTGGAGTCGGTCATGGTCTCGATCTCGCCGGTGCCCCACTGCGCGGCGGGGCAGCCGGGGTAGCAGGTGCCCACGTCGTACTGCCAGTTGGCGGGGTCGGGCTTCGCGCCGGCCGGGCCGTCGAACTCGTCGTGCAGCAGGGTGGTCCAGCCGGTGGTGAACACGCCCGCGTCGATGAGCAGTTGGTCGAGCCGGGAGGTCAGGACGACGGCCGCCGCGTTGGTCAGGTGAGAGTCGTCGCGGTACAGCAGGACGTGCTCCAGGACGGCCGGGCAGGTCCGGCCGTCGCCGGGGCAGAGCACCTGGTTGACGCCGATGGTGCGGACGCCGGGGACGCGGCCGGCGGCGATCTCCTCGGCCAGCGGGTCGGCCCACAGGCCTTCGCTGCGCGGGAAGTCGCAGGCGGAGGTGGTGTCGGGGTGTCCGGAGACGCAGGCGGGGACGTCGCGGCCGGGGATCGGGGTGTCCTGCAGGTAGACGATCGGGACGCCCAACTCCCGCAACGGGGTGAGGGTCTGCTCCCAGCCGCGCAGCAGCGTCTCTCGGTCGGCGGTGTAGCGGTTCAGCGTGGAGACGATGATCAGCTTGGGCCTGGGCCCGTCCTTGAGCCGGGTCAGCGCGTTCGTCCGCCAGGTGTCGCACTCGTGGTAGGTGCGTCCCAACTGAGGGTTCTCGACCGTGAGTTCGGGCAGCGGGCAGCCCTGCTTGACGAGTTCCTCGACGGACATGCGGTGCTGGGCGGCGATGCCGAGCAGGGCGGAGAACCACTGGCCGGCGTGCGAGTCGCCGAGCAGCACGATCCGGTCGTCGCCGGTGCCGAAGCGGCAGGGCGGGCTGGTGGTGTCGGCCGGGTTGACCTCGCAGAGGCCGTCCGGCGGGAAGTCCTGCCGGGCCTGGACGGGGTTGGGCACGGTCGGGCTGTGCGCGGGCGGGGCGGCGGCGAGCAGGGAGCGGCCGTCGCGGGCGCCCGGCGGCAGGCCGGACGGGTCCGGGGGAGTGGCCGGGCCGAGCATCCGGATCGTGCCGGTGCCGACGACCAGCGCCAGCACCACCGGCATCACCACCGCGGTGAGGCCCAACGACAGTCCGCGGCGCGGGATCTCACCGAGCACCCGGCTGCGGCGCAGCGGCTGCTCCAGCCAGTTGAGGGCGGCGAGCGCGGGCAGCGCGGCGGCCGCGGTGAGGGCGACCTTGACGCCCCAGTGCAGGGCGCCCCACTGGGCTTCGGCGAGCACCAGCACCGGCCAGTGCCACAGGTACAGGTTGTAGGAGAGCCGGCCGATCGCGCGCGGCGCGCCGAGCGACAGCACCCGTCCCACCAGGTGCGTCCCGGAGCCGGCCAGGATGATCGCGGCGGTGCCGACGGTGGGCAGCAGCGCGGCGTAGCCGGGGTAGGGCGTGCGGGCGTCGAAGACCAGGACCGCGCCGAGTACCGCCGCCATGCCGCCGAGCCCCAGCAACTCCCGTATCAGTCGGGGTATTTCGCGTATCGGCAGCAGCGCGACGACCGCGCCGGCGGCGAACTGCCAGGCCCGGGTGGGCGTGGAGAGGTACGCGCCGGCGCTCCAGTGCAGGGAGAGCCAGAACGAGCCGGCGCCGAGCAGCAGGGTCAGGCCGAGCAGGGTGCGCCGCTTCCAGACCCAGCGGGCGGCGAGGGCCATCAGCGGGGCCCACAGCAGGTAGAACTGCTCCTCGACGGCGAGTGACCAGAAGTGCAGCAGCACGCTGGGGTCGCGGCCGGCCGCCAGGTAGTCGGTCTGTTCGGCGATGAAGCGCCAGTTGGCGACGGACAGTGCGGAGGCGAGGACGTCGCGTTCCAGGTCGGCGCGGCGCAGCGGCGCGGTGAGCAGGGCGCCGAGGACGGCGACCACGGCGAGCACCACGGCGGCGGAGGGCAGCAGGCGGCGGGCGCGGCGCGAGTAGAACTCGGCCAGCCGGACCTTCCCGGTGGCGGCGCTCTCGCTGCGCAGCAGCCCGGTGATGAGGTAGCCGGAGATGACGAAGAAGACGTCGACGCCGACGAAGCCGCCGGCCAGGCCGGGGACGGCCGCGTGGAACGCGAGCACGGCGAGCACGGCGACGGCCCGCAGGCCTTCGATGTCGGGTCTGAACCTGGGCCGTTCGACGGGTGGTTGCCCGAGAACGACGGTGAACGGGGCGGTGCTGGTGGACACGGGAGGTGGACCTTTCAGCCCAGCCAGGGCAGCATCGGCGCCACCCAGCCGGAGGCGAGCAGGGCGATCAGGGCGAGCGTGCTCGTGACGGCGAGGGCCTCGGGCCAGCGCCTGGGCCGCATCGCCGGGCGTGCCCCGGATTCGGTGTTCTCGGTGGGGTGCGGCCGCAGTTCGGCGTACAGGTCGCGGATCAGCGGGACGCCGGCGTGCAGCTGCACGGCCAGGTACAGGGCCAGGCCCCAGGTGTAGTGCCAGCCGTGCATCGCGGTGGCGACGGCCACGCCGGCGGTGGTGGCGAGCAGGGTGCCGGCCGTCCACACCAGGGAGACCAGCAGCACCTTGCGGGCCATGCCGCCGGAGCCGCCGGGCTTGGCGACGCCGGTGGGCACCCAGGCGGCGCTGCGGCCGCGCAGGGTGTGCCAGTAGGCGGTGGCGGCGGCGAAGCTCATCAGCACGTTGGCGCGCAGCACTTCGGTGCGCCAGCGGGTGCGGCTGACCCGGGGCAGCAGGACGTGCCAGAGCCACAGCAGGGAGAGCATCGGCAGCACGTACCAGGCGCGGACCTCGCCGGGGAAGGCGAACAGCATGACCAGCGGCGGCAGCGGCGCGGTGAGCACGTTCACGGCCGCGGCCAGGTAGCCGACGATGCCTTCGTCGAAGCAGCGGCGCATCCGCCAGGTCATGGCCTTGCGGGCGGCCCGGTCGCCGATCAGGTGCAGGTTGCCCATCGTCCAGCGGTACTGCTGGTTGACGAAGCTGGTGGTGGAGTCCGGCGAGGTGCCCTTGGCGACCAGCACCGGCACGTACCGGGTGGTGAATCCCCGTTCGTGCAGGGCGATTCCGGTGTACATGTCCTCGCTGTGGTCGAGCCGGGCGAAGCCGCCGGCGGCGTCGATCGCGGAGCGCCGGTACACGGCGTTGGAGCCGCAGCAGATCGCCGCGTCGGAGGCGTCCCGGCTGGGCTGCACCCAGCGGAAGAACCACTCCTGGGAGGCGCCGGCGGCGCGCTGCACCCAGCCCATCGAGGCGTCGGTGTCGAAGCACTGCGGGCTCTGGACGATGCCGACCCGGTCGTCGCCGAAGTACGGCAGCAGGTGCTGCAGCAGGTCGGCGCGCGGCGCGAAGTCGGCGTCCAGGATGGCGATGTACTCCGCCCTGCTCAGGGTGAGCGCGTGGTTGAGGTTGCCGGCCTTCTTGAACTCGCCGCGGTTCGGCCGCACGACGTAGTGGTAGCCGAACTCCTCGGCCAGCGCGGCCACTTCGGGCCGGTCGGCGTCGTCCAGCACCCAGACGTCGAGCTGTCCGGGGTGGTCGAGCCGGGCGACGGCGCGGTAGGCGTTGGCGAGGATGTCGAGCGGTTCGCCGCAGGTCGGCAGGTAGAGGTCGACGGACGGCGGTTCGGCGGGCTGCCAGGCGGCGACCAGCAGTTCGTGGCCGGCCCGGGTGAAGCGGCGGCGACGCAGTCCGTTGAGGCAGGTCAGTGCGAGTGCGACGAGGTTGACGCCGAGGACGGCCAGGAACGGCCAGAGCGCGGGCGTCCGGAGGGAGAAACTGAACATGGTGGCCGCGCTGAGCACGAAGGCGAACGCGGAGAGCAGCGGGACCCAGCGACGCTGAGGTCCGAAGTACCAGTAGAGCTCCTGATCGGAGGGTGGCGACGGAAGGTGATTGACTGTCATTGGGCCCCCCACGGCCGGTCATTGACACCTGTCGTCGGTCAGATTACCCGATTGGTATAGACCAAATGACCACGTGGGATGAACGCTGGGGCAACTCCGGTGAAGCCCGTGTGACCAGGCATGACCATGTCGGAAGGAGGCCCCCGGCATCCGCCGGGCGAGGTTTCTGAGGCGGTTGACGAGCAGGGTGACGAGACGGTTCCACACTTGAACTGGCGAAGGGTCGCCGGATCCCATGGCGGGTACTCGCCGCGGGAATTGACGGATCGTCAGGCTCGTGGCCGGAGGCTCGGTCGAGGGATCAGCGGGTGGCCGGCTTCGAGGTGTCGAGGCACGGCTCGGCGGCGTCGAGCACCGCGTCCAGCAGTCCGGGAAAGCGCGCGGCAAGATCGGCGGCGCGCAGTGTGTTCATCTTAGAGGTGCCGCGACGGTGCTGACGGATCAATCCGGCCTCGCGCAGGACACGGAAGTGGTGCGTCAGTGTCGACTTGGTGACAGGAAGCTCGAACGCCAGGCAGTTCCGCTCGTCGCCGCCCGCGTCCGCGAGCTCGGCGACGATCCGCAGTCGGATCGGGTCGGCGAGCGCGTGCAGCACGGCCTCCAGCCGCAATTCGGCGGCGGTCGGCTCGGGCAGCAGCCCCGGGCACTCCGGGTCGCCCGCACAGTCCTGGTCGATGGTCACGCTGCCATAGTACGAGAACCCTCGTAGTTTGACAGATGTCGTAGTACGGCAGCTATCGTACGAAGCGAAGAGACCGTCGAAGCGACCGTCACGGTCGGGACCACAGGAAGGACGGGCCCTCGTGAGCGCCCTGTTCGAGCCGATCACTCTCCGTTCGCTGACCATCCCCAACCGGATCTGGCTCAGCCCGATGTGCATGTACTCGGCCGCCTCCGAGGGCCCCGAGACCGGCGTCGCCACCGACTTCCACCTCGCCCACCTCGGCTCCCGCGCCGCCGGCGGCGCGGGCCTGGTCATGGTCGAGGCCACCGGCGTCCGCCCCGACGCCCGGATCTCCCCGTGGGACCTCGGCCTGTGGAACGACCGGCAGCAGGACGCCCTCGCCCGGGTCGCGGCGCTGATCCGGCAGCACGGTTCCGTCCCGGCGATCCAGCTGGCCCACGCCGGCCGGAAGGCCTCCACCGGGAAGGCCAACGCGGGCGGCGGTCCGCTGGGCGTCGAGGACGGCGGGTGGCCGGTGGTGGGCGCCTCGGCGATTCCCTTCGACGACGGGTACCCGACTCCACTGGAACTGACGGAAACTCAGATTGCGGAACTCGTCGAGGACTTCGCCTCCTCGGCGCGCCGCGCACTGGCCGCGGGCTTCCAGGTGGTCGAGGTGCACGGCGCCCACGGCTACCTGGTCCACCAGTTCCTCTCCCCGATCACCAACCACCGCACCGACGGCTACGGCGGCGACTTCGCGGGCCGCAGCCGTCTGGCCCGCGAGATCGCCACCGCGGTGCGGGCCGTCTGGCCCGCGGACCTCCCGGTGCTGTTCCGCGTCTCCGCCACCGACTGGGTCCCCGAGCAGCCCAGCTGGACGGTCGAGGAGAGCGTCCTGCTCGCCAAGGAACTCCAGGCCGTCGGCGTCGACCTGATCGACGTCTCCACCGGCGGCCTCGTCCCGCGCGCGACGATCGCCGTCGGGCCCGGCTACCAGGTCCCGTTCGCGGCACGGATCCGCCGCGAGGCGGGGCTGCCCGTCAGCTCGGTCGGCCTGATCACCGAGCCGGCCCAGGCGGAGGCGATCCTGGCGGACGGCGAGGCGGACGCGGTCATGCTCGGCCGCGAGCTGCTGCGCGACCCGTACTGGCCGCTGCACGCGGCGAAGACGCTCGGTGTGAAGGCCGACTGGCCGGAGCAGTACGGGTTCGTCGTCGCGAGGTGAGCCACGAGGGACGGGGGTCGGTCGGGTGATCCACCAGCCGGATCGCGACGGGGGGAGAAGCAGCGCTATCCCGCGATCCGGCCGGTGGGCGCCTCCCGCTTCGCGCAGTTCTCCCCCGGCCCCGGCGGGCCGGGAGGTGCCCCCACGCGCCCCTCGGTCGCGCTCTCCCCGGTCTCGGGCCCGCCCGCTCGGTTGTCCGGCTCGACCATGAACATCCCGAGCAGCACCCCCGCCACCGGAACCGCCGGCAGGACCGCGAGGACGCCCTCCGGGCCGTGCGACCGGGCGATGAGGCCGAGGAGCGGGGCGAGCAGGCCGCCGACGCTGACGGCGAGGCCGAGGGTGACGCCGGCGGCGGTGCCGGGGCGGGTGGGCAGGTAGTCCTGGCCGAGTTTGACCAGGACGGCGAACGGCAGGTTGAGCATCGCGCCCGCCAGCGCGGCGAAGAGGAGCGGCGCCCACGGGCCCGGCGTCACCCGGAGGAGGATCAGCGCGGGGGCAGTGAGCGCCGTGCCCCACTGCGCGGTGCGCACCATGCCGATCCGGTCGGCGAGACGCCCGCCGCCGAGGGTGCCGACGACGCCGCCGAGCAGGAAGCAGGTCAGGGCCGCGCCCGCCAGCAGGTGGGAGGCGCCGAGGTGGCGGAGCCAGTACAGCTCGATGAAGGTGCTCACCCCGAAGAAGGCGACCGAGCGGACGATCTCGACGCCCGTCAGCACCAGGAACGGCCGCCACCGGTCCTTCCCCGCCCGGACCGCCGAGCTGCCGGGGCCCCCGGGCCGGCGGTGGCGGGCCCGGAACAGGACGGCGGCCATCGCGAGGGCGGGCAGCACGAACACCGCCGTCGCCCGGACGCCCCACGCGGTGAGCAGCGGAGTGGCGAGCACCGGGGCGAGGAAGAAGCCGACGCTGCCGCCCGCCGCGAAGACGCTCATCGCGCCCGCGCTGTCTCCGGCCGCCTCCCGGGCCGCCCGTCCCGCCGCCGGGTGGAACGCGGCCACCCCGAGGCCGGAGAGCAGCACCAGCAGCCACACCAGGGCGTAGCCGTCGGCGAGTCCGCTCAGGCCGACGCCGAGTCCGGCCAGCGCCAGGCCGGCGGCGGACAGCCACGGCAGCGGGCGGCGGTCCACCAGCAGCCCGACCAGCGGTTGCGGCACCGCGCTGCCGAGGGTGGCGGCGAGCGTCAACCCGCCTGCGGCGACGTAGCCGTAGCCGCGTTCCAGCACGAAGTACGGGACGACGGCCGGCACCAGCCCCTGGTACAGGTCGTCCACGGCGTGCGCCGCGCCCCACAGTCTCATCCGGCGCCACACGCCGGCCTGTTGCGTCGTCATGGACCCAGCCTGGCCGCCGCACCGGCAGGCAGGCTTCCGCTACTCTGCCAACTCATGTCGCCGGCCCGCCAATTGCCACCGCACCAGCAGGAGACCGGCCCGAGCCGTCACCCCCTGGCGCACCACGAACGCATCGACTGGCACTGGCACGACGTCAACCAGCTGATCGCGCCGGGCCTCGGCGTGCTGGAGGTGAGCACGCCGCACGGCCGCTGGGTGGTGCCGCCGCACCGCGCGGTGTGGCTGCCCGCCGGGGTCGCGCACACCCACCGGGCGCACGGGCCCAGCGAGTTGAGGTGCCTGGTGTATCCGGCGGGGACGAACCCGCTGGGCCTGACCGCGCCCGCCGTGCTGGCCGTCACCCCGCTGCTGCGGGAGATCGTCGCGCACCTGACCGGCCCCCACGCGCCCACCGGACGGCCCGCCCGGACGCTCGAACTGGCCGCCCTGGACCAGCTCGCGCACGCCCCCGAACTGCCGCTCGGTCTGCCGCAGCCCGCCGACCCGCGCCTGCGCGACCTCGCCGCGCTGCTCACCGCCGACCCCTCCGACGGGCGTTCGCTGGCCGAACTCGGCCGGGCCGTCGGAGCGGCGGAGCGCACCCTGAGCCGGCTGTTCCGCCGCGAGCTCGGCCTGGGCTTTCCGCAGTGGCGCACCCAACTGCGCCTCCAGCACGCCCTGGTGCTGCTCGCGCAGGGACGCTCGGTGACGTCCACCGCCGCGGCCTGCGGGTTCCGCTCGCCGAGCGCGTTCATCGAGGCGTTCCGGCACGCGTTCGGCACCACTCCGGGCCGCCACCAGCAGCAGTGACGGACAGTCGGCTGGCGGTCAGCTCCCGTATGCCGACGGGCGGCCGTTCTGCCGGCGGGCGCGTTCGCGCGAACCGTCCAGCGGGCCGGCCGAGTTGGGCGTGCGGCGGCGGGAGGCCGCGACCTGGCGGGAGACCACCACGTCTATCAGGCACCAGACCAGCACGAAGACGCCCATCGCCATCATCGCCAGCGCGGGCACGATCAGGGGGGTGTGCGACCAGGAGGCCAGGACCGCGACTATCACCGTCACCACCGTGAACGCGAACGCGAGGCCTGCCCGGACGGCGGCGGCCCGCACCTCGTCCGGCAGCCGGCTGCGCCGACGACGCGCCATCGCCCACCCCCTGTGCACCCCAAGTTTCCCCGACAGGGGTGAAGGTATGCCGCCACCCGACTGAATTCCACTCAAACCGGGCGTGTTGCGCCGACGGACCGTCAACCCCCCGTCCTGGATCGTATTCCGCCCGGCAAGAGGGCCTGTCGGGCCGGGGCTGACGGTCAGTCCGGCAGGGTGGCGTCCAGCTCCTCCAGCGCGCCGGCCACGATGGTGCGCATCGCCCGCTCGGCCAGTTCCGGGTCGCCCGCGCAGATCGCCTCGGCGACGTCGCGGTGGAGCTGCACCGCGTACTCGCGGGGCCGGTGCGGCATCAGGCGGTGCTCGGTGCGGCCGGTGAGCACCGCGCCGACGGTGTCCTTCAGGTGCGCGAACATCTCGTTGCCGGAGGCGCGCAGGACCGCCGCGTGGAACGCGATGTCGTGTTCGAGGAAGGCTTCGAGGTCCGCGGCCCGGGCGGTGACGGTCAGTTCGACGGCCAGTGCGCTGAGTTCCCGCCGGTCGTCGTCGCTGGCGTTGCGGGCGGCCAGCGCCGCCGCGGCGGGCTCGACCGCGACCCGCAGCGAGCCGAGCGAGCGCAGCTGCGCGGAGCGGCCCGCGCCGGCCAGGCGCCAGCGGATGACCAGCGGGTCGAAGACGTCCCAGTCGGACTGCGGCCGCACCGTGGTCCCGACCCGGCGGCGCGGCTCGACCATCCGCATCGACTCCAGGATGCGCACCGCCTCCCGCACCACGGTGCGGGACACCCCGTGCTGCGCCTCCAGCTCCTCGGCGCGCAGCACGGTGCCCGCGGGCAGTTCCCCGGAGGCGATCGCCGGACCGAGGTGGGCGAGCAGTCGGCCGGGCAGGCCCTGGATCTCCATCCCGCCAGCCTATCGGCGAGGTCACGGCGGCCACGGGGGCGGGGGAGCGGTGAAGGGCTCTCACCTGCGATAACGCATATATGTATGACGATTAGGTTTCGGCAGCTTGAATAAGTCATACCTTTGGGTCTACCTTGCCCGTGACCAGGCAAGGACAGGAGCACCACCCATGGCTCTCAGCGTCGAGAACCAGCAGCCGCCCGTCATCGTGGTGATGGGCGTCTCCGGAGTCGGGAAGACCACCGTCGCCCGACTGCTCGCCCACCGTCTCGGCCTCCCGTACGCCGAGGCCGACGACTTCCACCCCGCCGCCAACATCGCCAAGATGAGCGCCGGGACACCGCTCGACGACGACGACCGCGAACCCTGGCTGCGCGCCCTCGGCGCCTGGCTCGGCGAACGGGCCGCGGCCGGCACCGGCGGCGTCGTCACCTGCTCCGCCCTCAAGCGCAGCTACCGCGACATCCTGCGGGACGCCTGCCCCGAGGCGTTCTTCCTGCACCTGACCGGCAGCCACGAGCTGGTCGGCGACCGCATCGCCCACCGCACCGGCCACTTCATGCCGCCCTCGCTGCTGGACTCCCAGTACGCCACCCTCGAACCGCTCCGGGCGGACGAGAGCGGCACCGTGCTGGACGTCGACGCCGACCCCGACACCCTCGTCGACCGCGCCGTCGCCGCCCTGTCGAACTGACCCCCGCCCGACCTGTCACACCCGCCGCCGCGCACCCGAGACCCCCCGGGGCGGCGACGGCCCGTCAATGGAGACTCGCGTGACCCCCACCCTGCTGGCCGCCGCCGCGCCGGCGCTCCCCCACACGTCCAGCAACGGCCAACTGCTGGTCGCGGTGCTGCTCAGCATCGGCGCGATCGTGCTGCTGATCACCAAGTTCAAGCTGCACCCGTTCCTCGCGCTCACCCTCGGCTCGGGCCTGCTCGCCGCCGTCGCCGGCGCGCCGTTCGACAAGCTGCTCAGCAGCTTCTCCACCGGCTTCGGCTCCACCGTCGCCTCGGTCGGCCTGCTGATCGGCCTCGGCGCGATGCTCGGCAAGCTGCTCGCCGACTCCGGCGGCGCCAACATCATCGCCGACACGGTGCTGGCCCGGACCGGCCCGAAGATGCTGCCCTGGGCGATGGCGCTGATCGCCGCCGTGCTCGGCCTGCCGCTGTTCTTCGAGGTCGGCGTCGTGCTGCTGATCCCGATCGTGCTGCTGGTGGCCCGCCGCGGCAACGTCCCGCTGATGCGGATCGGCATCCCCGCGCTGGCCGGCCTGTCGGTGCTGCACGGCCTGGTGCCGCCGCACCCCGGCCCGCTGGTCGCCGTCGACGCCCTCAAGGCCGACCTCGGCGTCACCCTGGCGCTCGGCCTGCTGATCGCCGTCCCCACCCTGATCGTGGCCGGCCCGCTGTTCTCCCGGTTCGCCCAGCGCTGGGTCGGCCCGCTGGAGATCCCCGCCGACACCACGCCCGCCGAGACCGTCAAGCACGAGAAGACCCCGCGGTTCGGCGCCGTCCTGGCGACCATCCTGCTGCCGGTCGTGCTGATGCTCGGCAAGGCCCTCGCCGACGTGGTGATCGACGACCCGAAGGCCACCGTTCAGCGGTTCTTCGACTTCATCGGCTCCCCGCTGATCGCGCTGCTCGCCGCCACCCTGCTCGCCATGGTCACCCTCGGCAGGGCCGCCGGGTTCGACAAGGCGAAGATCTCCGCGACGGTCGGCAACTCGCTCGGCCCGATCGCCGGCATCGTGTTCATCGTCGGCGCGGGCGGCGGCTTCAAGCAGACCCTGATCGACGTCGGCGTCGGCCAGGCCGTCAGCGACTGGTCCGGCAAGTGGCACATCTCGGCGCTGCTGCTCGGCTGGCTGATCGCCGTGCTGATCCGCCTCGCCACCGGCTCCGCCACCGTCGCCACCATCACCGCCGCCGGCATCGTCGGCCCGCTGGCCGCCGACATGTCGACCACGCACGCCGCGCTCATGGTGCTCGCCATCGGCGCCGGCTCGCTGTTCCTGTCGCACGTCAACGACGCCGGCTTCTGGCTGGTGAAGGAGTACTTCGGGATGAGCGTCGGCCAGACCCTGAAGTCCTGGTCGGTGATGGAGACGGTGATCTCGGTGGTCGCGATCGCCCTGATCCTGCCGCTCAGCCTGATCATCTAGCGAGCGACACCCCCAGACCGCGACGCCCTCCGGATCCCGCTTCTCTCTCCCGGAGGGCGTCGTCGTGTCCCCGGACGCCTCAGCGCGCCAGCAGCTCCGCGGTCCGCTTGCGGACCTCCTCGGTGTCCAGCCCGCGCACCGTCAGGGTGGTGCGCCGACGCAGCACGTCGTCCACCGTGTACGCCCACTCCTGCTCGGCCGCGTACGCCACCTGCGCCCAGATGTCCGGCCCGCCCGGGTGCACCCGCTCGCCCAGCTCGGGCCGCTCGGCGATCATGCGGGCGATCTCGAACGACAGGGTGCCGTAGTGGGTGGCCAGGTGGCGGGCCACCAGCGGGTCCATCCGGGAGCCCGGCTCGCGGTCCATCAGCAGGCGGTGCGCGACGGCCTGCGGGGCGCCGATGCCGGGCAGCGGCACGGTCGCCGGGATGGGCGAGACGTCCTCGGCGAGGCCCACGCCGCGCGCGTGCTTCAGCTTCTCCAGCACCACCCGGCCGATGTGCCGGTAGGTGGTCCACTTGCCGCCCGCCACCGACAGCATCCCGGCCCGGCCCTCGGTCACCACCGTCTCCCGCTTGGCCGCCGCCGTCGCCCCCGGACCGCCCGGCAGCACCCGCAGACCCGCGAACGTGTACGTGATGTCCTCGCGGCGCAGGTGCTCCTCGCGCACCGCGTGCCCCGCCTCGGACAGGATCTGGTCGATGTCGGCGTCGGTGGCCCGGACGTCCAGCGGGTCGCCGGTGTACTCCTCGTCGGTGGTGCCCAGCAGGACGTGGTCCTCCCACGGGATGGCGAAGGACACCCGGTACTGGTCGATCGGAATGGTCAGCGCGGCCCGCCACGGCGCCTGCCGGCGCAGCACCACGTGCGCGCCCTTCGACAGCCGGATCGACGGCGCGGCGCCCGCGAACTCCATCCGCCGCAGGTGGTCCACCCACGGGCCGGTGGCGTTCAGCACCAGGCGGGCGTCGATGCCGAACTCGGCGCCGTCCAGGCGGTCGCGGACCTCCGCGCCGGTCACCCGGCCGCGGGTGAAGCGCAGCCCCGTCACCTCGGCGTGGTTGAGCACCACCGCGCCCGCGTCGACCGCCGCGCGGACCGTCATCACGGCCATCCGGGCGTCGTTCATCTGGTGGTCGCCGTACACCGCGACACGGCGCAGGCCCTCGGTGCGCAGCCCCGGCACCGCGCGGGCCGCCTGACGGGGGGAGACCACCCGGCCCAGGCCGTCGCGGAACGCCGACAGCGCCGAGTACAGGAACACGCCCGCGCCGAGCTTGGGCGCCGAGTGCGGGCCGCCCTCGTAGACGGGGACGAAGAACGTCAGCGGGTTGACCAGGTGCGGGGCCACGTCGGTGGCCAGCGCCCGGCGCTCCTTGTGGTTCTCGGCGACCAGCCGGACCGCGCCGGTCTGCAGGTAGCGCAGCCCGCCGTGGACCAGCTTCGAGGACGCGGAGGAGGTGGCGTTCGCGAAGTCCCCGGCGTCCACCATGGCCACCTTCAGCCCGGCCTGGGCGGCGGTCCAGGCGGTGGCGGTGCCGAGGATGCCGCCGCCGATGACCAGCAGGTCGTAGCGGGCCCGGCCGAGCAGGTCGCGGGTGGCGGCGCGGGAGGCGACGCGGCCGGCGGCGCGCTCGGCGCCCAGGGTCGGGATGCTTGCCATGGTGTGTGCGGCGGGCCCGGTTTCGCGGCCGGTCCGCGTCTCCTTCCGATCGGGAATGCGGACTCTGACTGAGGTGTCAGAGTTGCGGCTGCTCGTCGTCCTGCTCGATCCAGCCCATGGTGCGCTCCACGGCTTTCAGCCAGTTGCGGTGCTCGTGCTCGCGGGTCGCGTCGTCCATCCGGGGCGTCCACTCGGCGGCCCGGTGCCAGTTGGCGCGCAGGGTGTCCAGCCCGTCCCAGAAGCCGACCGCCAGGCCGGCCGCGTAGGCCGCGCCGAGAGCGGTGGTCTCGGCGACGTACGGGCGCTCCACCGGGACGTTCAGCACGTCCGCGATGTTCTGCATCAGCAGGTTGTTGGAGGTCATGCCGCCGTCGACCTTCAGCGCGGTCAGCGTGACGCCGGAGTCCTTCTGCATGGCGTCCACCACCTCGCGGGTCTGCCAGGCGGTCGCCTCCAGCACCGCCCGCGCCAGGTGGCCCTTGGTGACGTACCTGGTCAGGCCGGTGATCACGCCGCGCGCGTCGGAGCGCCAGTACGGCGCGAACAGGCCGGAGAACGCGGGCACGAAGTACGCGCCGCCGTTGTCCTCGACGGTGCCCGCCAGGGTCTCGATCTCGGCCGCTGTGGAAATGATCCCGAGCTGATCCCTCAACCACTGCACCAGCGAGCCGGTGACCGCGATCGACCCCTCCAGGGCGTAGACCGGCGGCCGGTCGCCGATCCGGTAGCCGACCGTGGTGAGCAGCCCGTGGTAGGAGTTGACGATCCGTTCGCCCGTGTTCAGCAGCAGGAACGTGCCGGTGCCGTACGTCGACTTCGCCTCGCCGACGTCGAAGCAGGTCTGGCCGAACAGCGCGGCCTGCTGGTCGCCGAGCGCCGCCGCGACCGGCACGCCCGCCAGCACGCCGACCGCCTCGCCGTACACCTCGGCGGAGGAGCGGATCTGCGGCAGCATCGCCGTCGGCACGCCGATCGACTCGGCGATCCGCTCGTCCCACTCCAAGGTGTGCAGGTTCATCAGCAGCGTGCGCGAGGCGTTGGTGACGTCCGTGACGTGCCGGCCGCCGTTCACACCGCCGGTCAGGTTCCAGATCAGCCAGGTGTCCATGGTGCCGAACAGGATGTCCCCGGCCTCGGCGCGCTCGCGCAGGCCCTCGACGTTGTCCAGCAGCCAGCGGACCTTCGGCCCGGCGAAGTAGCTCGCCAGCGGCAGCCCGGTCTCCCGGCGGAACCGGTCCTGGCCGACGTTGCGGCCCAGCTCCCGGCAGAGCGCCTCGGTGCGGGTGTCCTGCCAGACGATCGCGTGGTGCACCGGCTCGCCGGTGTGCCGGTCCCACAGCACCGTGGTCTCGCGCTGGTTGGTGATGCCGACCGCCCGGATGTCCTCCCGGGTCAGCCCCGCCTTGTCCAGCGCGCCGCGCACCACCGCCTGCACCCGGGTCCAGATCTCCGCCGCGTCGTGCTCGACCCAGCCCGGCTGCGGAAAGATCTGCGCATGCTCCTGCTGCTCGACGGCGACGATCCGGCCGTCCGCCCCGAACAGGATGCACCGGCTGGACGTGGTGCCCTGGTCGATCGCGGCGATGTAGCTGGCAGTCATGCGGTTCCTCGGCTCGGCTCGGCTCAGGGGGTCGTCAGGGGAGCGGGGCTGACCCTTCGTCAGTCCCCGTGCGCGCAGGTCCGGCAAACCAGGCGGGCGGCGCGGAACGCCCGGACCCTCCAGCCGTCGTTCGACAATGTCGACCGACGTTTGGAAGCCAACAGCAGCCGGACGCCCGACGTCAAGGCGTTGTGACCCGCGACGCCCCGACGGCCACCCACCGACGCCGAACGATCACCCGCTGCCCACGGCGCCCCTCAGAACCGGTGCGCCCCGAGGTCGCGGGAGATCGCCCGGGCCGCCGTCCGCACCGACGCCACCAGCGACGGCCGCACCGCACCGCCCTCGCACACCGTCTCCACCGCGCCGCTCACGCACACCGCGCCCACCGGGTTGCGCCGCCGGTCCTGGATCAGCGCCGCCACCGACGCCACCCCCTCCCAGGTCTCCTCCACCGCGTCCGCCCAGCCCCGCTCCCGCACCAGCGCGCACTGCGCGTCCAGCGCCGCCGGCTCGGTCACCGTCCGCGGCGTGAACGCCTCCCACGGCCCGTCGCCCAGCTCGCCGCGCGCCACCGGGTCGTACGCCAGCAGCACCTTGCCCAGCGCCGTCGCGTGCAGCGGCTGCATCGAACCGACCTCCAGCACCTGCCGCGAGTCGTCCGGCCGGAACACGTGGTGCACCACCAGCACCCCCCGCTGGTGCAGCACCCCCAGGTACACCGTCTCGCCGGCCGCCCGCGCCAGGTCGTCCGCCCACACCAGCGCCCGGGCCCGCAGCTCGTGCACGTCCAGGTAGCTCTGGCCGAGCCGCAGCAGCTCCGCGCCCAGCTGGTACTTGCCGCTGTCCGGGTCCTGCTCGACGAAGCCCTCCTGCTGCAGGGTGCGCAGGATGCCGTGCGCCGTGCCCTTCGCCAGCCCCAGCCCCGTCGCCACCTCCGACAGGCCGAGCCGCCGCTCCCCGCCCGCCAACAGGCGCAGGATCGCGGCCGCCCGCGACAGCGACTGGATCGCACCGGGCACCGGCCCACCTCCACTGACCACCGGTCGGCCATGCCGACCCCACCTACCGTGCTCCGACCGTACTACCCCGCCGCCACCACCCGGACGCCCGGCACCGGACGATCAGGCCGTCGCCGCGGCCGGCTCCGCCACCCAGCCCGCCAGCAGCACCAGGCCCGAGGCGCGGTGCACCGCCAGGAACGCGAACGGCCGGTCGAACTGCGCCGCCGCCCGGCGCACCCGGAACCGCTTCGGGGCGGGCATCGCGCCGCCCCTTCGCATCGACACCGCCGTCACCGCGCCGCCCTTGAAGCCCTCCGCCGAGAACTCCGCCACCGCCGCCTGCCGCGCGCCCGAGACCTTCAACGGAAGGCTCCGGCTGATGCCCCGGAACCAGTCCTCGTGCGCCGTCGCCGTCCGCAGCCCGAACAGCTCGGCGGCCGCCAGCAGGTCGTGCTCGGCGCGGACGGCGAAACCCGCCGTCCACAGCGTGCCGGTGTTCCCCGGCACGGCCGAGTCCACCGACTCCAACGTCAGCCCCGGCCAGGACTCCCCGTCCGGCAGCCCCTCCAACGGCATCCGCCACGACTCGCCCGACACCAGCTCGAACCCGGCCGCCACCACCGCGCCCGGCGCCGCGTCCGGCTCGCCCAGCACCAGATGGACGTCCACCTCGCCGTCCCCGACCACCCGGACCTCCGTGACCGGGCCCGCCGAGGTCTCCGACACCGAGATCCGCTCGAACAGCTCCGGGCCCGACACCTCCAACTTCACGAACTCCCGCCACGACCACGGCCCTTCGAGCACCCGGAAGCGGCTCGGCACGAACCGCTTCGCCCACCTGGTCCGCACCGTCACCGCGGACGCCAGCACCAGCAGCACCTCGGCGAGGTCCACCGGCATCCGCTGGACCAGGCCACCGGTCTGCTCCTTCGCCCACTGGTCCAGCACCGCCCGGTCGGTGTCGGTCCCGCCCGTCAACCGCCCCCACAGCGAAGGGCCCAACTGTTCCAGCCAGCCGGGCTCCACCTCGATCTGCTGAGCCGTCCACAGCCCGAGCGCCGCCGCGCAGCCCGGCGTCCGCCGCACCAGCGCCAGCAACTCCCGGGCCGCCGCCGGGGCTTCTCCGGCCGGCACCCCCAGCGCCCGCTCCAACTCGGCCCGCACCGGCCCGTCGGCCCCCGCCGCCAGCATCGCCAACAGCGGCCACACCCCCACCGCCGTCCACACCTGCCCGGCCTCGAACCCCAACTCCCGCCCCCAGCGCGCCCCGAGACCGTTCACCAACCCGACCGCCTGCACCGCAACCCCTCTCCGCCCGTCGATCACCGCCCCATCCTCCCGTCCCGCGCCGGGATTCGCAGCAAGCCGACGGTCACCCGGAGAGCACCGCCGCCAGCTCCGCGATCCGGCCCGAACCCACCCGGCAGCAGCCGCCCACCAGCCCGGCGCCCGCCGCGACCCAGCGGGGCGCGTCGGCGGCGTCGAAGGCGGCCGGACCCGCCCAGTCACGGGCCGTCGCGTCCCAGCCCTCGCCGCTGTTCGGGTACGCCACCGCCGGGCGGCCCGTGACCTCCACCGCCAGCCGCATCGCCGACGAAACCTCCTGCGGCGCGCAGCAGTTGACGCCCACCGCCACCACCTCCGGGACGTCCGCCAGCAACGCGAACGCCTCCGCCAACGGCTCCCCGCCCCGGGTCCGGCCGTCCGCCGCGCCGAACGAGAACCACACCGGCACGCCCAACCCCCGGACGCACTCTGCCAGAACGGACGCCTCCAGCAGATCCGGCACCGTCTCCACCGCCAGCACATCCGGCCCCGCCGCCGCCAACACCTCCAGCCGCGGACGGTGGAAAGCGGTCAACTCGGCGGCGGACAGGCCGTAATGGCCCCGGTACTCGGAGCCGTCCGCCAACACCGCCCCATACGGCCCCACCGACGCCGCCACCCAGCGCGCCCGCCCGTCACCCGGTTCCGCCGACGCCTCCTCGGCCGCCTGCCGCGCCAACTCCACACTCGACGCCAGCAGTCGGTCCGCCGTCGCCGCACCCACGCCGCGCCCCGCGAACCCCGCCCGACTCGCCTGGTAGCTCGCCGAGGTGGCCACCTGCGCCCCCGCCGCGAAGAACGCCCGGTGCGCCGCCACCACCTGCCCCGGATCGTCCAGCAGCAGCCGCGCCGACCACAGCGCATCCGACAAGTCGCAGCCCTGCGCCGCCAGTTGGGTAGAAAGACCGCCGTCCAGCAGCACCGGACCGGCTGCCAGCGCGGACGCGAAGCCCGCGGTGGCGCCGGGAGCGTTCGAGCCGTCGACCGTCGCTGCCATCCCTCCAGCCTGCCGCACCACCCGCCGCGCGGCGAACCCGTGGCACCCGGGCCTCAGCCCCCGGCCGCCGGCACCGGCCTGGAAGTGACCGCGATCCGGTTGTACGCGTTCACCACCGTCGCCGCCCAGGCCACGAACGCCGCCTCCGGATCCGACAGCACCGCCCGCGCCACCCGCTGCGCCCGCGCGCCCTCCGCGTGGTCGGGGAGTCGGGTGACCGCCTCCGCGAGCGCCAGGGCGGCCTGCTCGCGGGGCGTGAACAGCGGGCCGGACTCCCGCCAGGCCGCCAGCCCGTCCAGCCGCTCGGCCGACTCGCCGGCCTTCCGCGCGGCCGAGGTGTGCAGGTCCACGCAGTACGTGCAGCCGTTCAGCTGCGAGCAGCGCAGCCGCACCAGCTCCAGCAGCAGCGGCTCCAGCCCGGCCGCCGCCGCGGCCTGCTCGACGGAGCCGTGCAGCGCGTGCACGGCGGCGAAGGCCTGCGGGGCGAGTTCGATCAGCGGAAGCGGCGGGAGCGCCCCGGCTGCGGCGGTCCGGATCGTGTCGGGTCCGGCTGCGGCGGTCCTGGTCGCGGAGGTGTCGGTCACGGAGCGAGGCTATGGCTCCCGTGCGGGCCCGCGGCCGTCGACTCGCGCGGCGATCACCCACCCGGGAGATAGCTCTCGAAACCGTTGACCGTGTCCCCAAATCGTGGCGCAGGCCTTGGAGTTCAACGGCCATCGGCCTGACGGTCGGTCAATACGCGAGGTATGTCACCCAGTTGGCGGTACGCAGCCGAACCGGAGCGCGTCTCGCCGGTAGTGTGACGTTCCGTGGCCGACCGCACCGATTGTGTGATGGCCACTCATTCGAACCCCGGCGGGCGACACCCCGTCGGCCCTGTCCCTGGACCGGCCGCCGCCCGCCACAGACTCACGTGGAGACACCGATGACCAGTTCCGTGCAGGCCGACCGTACCCAGAAGCGCTTCGACCTCTGGGACGTGAACGGCGACGGCCAGATCGACCGCGCCGACTGGAACGCCGAGGCCACCCGCATCCTGCAGGCCTTCGGCGAGGCCCCGACCTCCCCGGCCGGCCGCCAGCTGACCGAGGCCTACCTCGGCATGTGGAGCTTCTTCGCCGACAAGGCCGGCATCGACGAGCACGACGGCGCGCTCACCCCCGAGCAGTTCAACCACATCGCCGAGGAGCACGTCCTGGAGAACGGCGGCGCCGGCTTCGGCCGCGTCGTCAAGCCCACCATCCAGGCCATGGTCGAGCTGGTCGACGTGGACGGCGACGGCCAGGTCAACCCGGCCGAGTTCAAGACCTGGCTGGACGCCATCGGCGTCGAGGGCGTCGTGCCCGCCGAAGCGTTCCGCCAGATCGACACCGACGGCGACGGCCAGCTGTCCGTCGACGAGCTGGTTCACGCCGTCCGCGCCTACCACGTGGGCGAGCTGGACGTTCCGCTGCTGGGCCGCTGAGCCCCTCACCGCGGCGAGGCCGGTGACGGCCTGACGCACTTCGGGCCCGGAACGGGGAAGGCGCCCCCCGATCCGGGCCTTTCGGCATGCCGCGAGGCCGTCGCCGCGCGTCCGCAGCTCCGATCGCTCAGAACTCCGCGGCCGCCGGGACGAACCGCACCGGAAGTTCCGGCCGCAGGCCCAGCTTCTCGCCGGTGAGCAGCCGGTCGGCCGCGATCAGCACGTTGTAGTGGTTGGGGAAGTGGCAGGCGTCGAAGCCCAGCACCGTCCCCACCCGGTGCTCCCCGACGAACACCTCGTCACCCCGGTCCAGCACCCCCGCCGCCGCGATCTCCGCGAAGCCGAGGAACCCCACCCGGTCGATCCGCGCACCCGGCGCCGTGTCCCGCTGATCAGTGGTCACCAACTCGTGCACCTCGCCGACCCGGACGCAGCGGCTGGCGAACGGCTCCAGGCTCATCCCGCGTTCCGTCCGACTGTGCAGCAGCACCTTCACCAGGGTGCCCGTCACCGTCCGCTTCGGCCCGTTCTCCCGTACCGTGCCCGACAGTTGGGCCGGAGCGTTCCGCTGCCGGATCATCCGCGCACCCCCGCCCGCTCGGCCCGGTACGCCGCCTCGACCACCCGCAGCGCATCCACCCCGTCCGGGCCTCGGCCGTCGTCGCCCGCCACCGGGTCGGCCGCCAGCAGGGCGGCGAACTCGGTGACGATGCCGACGTACTCGTGCCACAGCGACTGCTTGAACCCGTCGTGCCCGGACAGCAGATCCGCCCGCAGCGTCGAGCCGTCGGCCAACTCCACGGTGACGTCCTTCAGTTCGCCCGGGTACGACCAGTCCAGCTCGATCCGGCCGCGCACCCCGCCCGCGCCCGACAGCTCCAGCACCGCGGACCGGTCCACCCCGGTCCCGTCCCGCCGCACCTCCGCGGAGCCCGGACTCATCGGCCCGGCCAGCAGCCGCAGCAGGTCGTACGCGTTCGGGCCGTTGTCGGCGACGCAGCCGCCGCCGCACCGCTCCGGCTCCAAGTACCAGCGGTCCCGGCCGACATGCTCCTCGATCAGCTCGAAGTACCGCGCCGTCACCGACCGGACCGGCGCCGCGCCGTCCAACGTCCGGCGCAACTCCCGCACCGCCGTGTTGTACCGCCGGTGGAACGCCGTGAACAGCGGCACCCGGCGCTCCACCGCCAGGGCCGCCAACTCCGCGCCCTCCGAGGCCCGCAGCGCCAGCGGCTTCTCCACGCACACCGGCAGCCCCGCCCGCAGCGCGTCCCGACAGATCGGCAGGTGCTGGTCGTTGGGGACGGTCACCACCACGGCGTCCAGCCCGCCCGCCGCCAGCAGCGCCCGGTGGTCCGTGAAACGGTTGACGCCGTCGGGGAATTCGCGCAGCAGCTCCGCGTCCCGGTCGCAGACCGCCGCCAACCGCACCCCCGGGACCTGCTCCAGTGCGGCCAGGTAGAACCGCGAGATCACCCCGAGACCGATCACCCCCACCCGCAGGCCGCTCACCGCGCCACCTCCGCGGCCACCGGGCGGACACCGAACTGCGCGGCCAATACTGCCAGTTCGACCAGCAGCGGGGCCGCCAGCGGCACGCCGTCACGGTGCGCCTCGGCCGTCCTCCGCGCCTCGTGCCAGCCCGGGTAGACGACCGGCCCGGCCTGGCCGCCGGCGGGCGGACAGTCCAGCACCGTGGCGAACAACGTCCGTGCGTCCGCAGCCACTTGGGCCGGATCGCGAAGCGTCGCCGGGGCGATCGCCAGGGCGAACAGGCCGATGTCGTCGTCCCGGCCGGTCGGACCGCCGTCGCCGTCCAGCGCCGCCGGCTCCGGACCGAGCCCCGCGCCGGGCAGCAGCGCCGCCAGCACCTCCACCATCAGCCCCAGCCCGAACCCCTTGAACTCGGCGCCCGAACCCGACCCCAGCCACAACAGATGCGCCTCGCCCCGGTCGAACGCGGCCGGGTCTGTCACCGGCCGACCGTCCTCGTCGGCCAGCCACCCCGCCGGAATCGTCCGCCCCGCCCGCGCGGCCGCCCGCACCCGCCCCGTCGGGACGGCGGTCGTACTCATGTCCAGGACGTACGGCGGCAGTTCACCCGCCGGCGCGGCCACGCTCCACGGATTGGTGCCCAGCAGCGCGACCGCGCCACCCGGCGGACGGGCGATCCGCTGCCGCCCGCAGTTCGACGCCAGCAGGCCGACCATGCCGCGCCCCGTCACCCGCGCCGCATGGTGCCCGGCACACCCGAAGTGCGTCGCCCGCCGCACCGACACCAGCCCGATGCCGAACCGCTCCGCCCGGTCCGCCGCCAACTCCATGGCCGCGCCCGCCTGCCACAGTCCGAGCGCGTTCCCCGCGTCCACCAGCACCGCCGCCCCCCGATCGGCCACCACCACCGGCTCGGCCGCCGGATCGGCCCGCCCCTGCGCCAGCAGCGGCAGATAGAGCCGGGACAGATTCACCAGCCCGTGCGAGTCCATCCCCGCCGCGTCCCCGTAGCACAGCGCCTCGGCCGCCGACCGCGCCCGATCCGGCGGCAGTCGGTGCGCGACGAAGACGTCGGTGGTGAAGCGGAGCAGCTCGGCGTACGGGACGCGAACGGTACGGGCGGCGGAACTGGGCGCGGACGCCACGGTGCTCATGGGCGGCGGTCTCCTGGAGGTGGGAACGACGGGTGGTCGAGTGGTGCTGATTCGGTCGTGCGGCTGCCGTCCTGCCGAGGGATCGGCGCGGTCAGTGGCGCGGCCGGTGACGGGCGAAGGCCGCCAGCAGGCGGGCCACCGCCGCGGCGAAACCGTCGAGTTGGGCGAGCTCGGCGAACTCGCCCTCCGCGTGCGCCCGGTTGGCGCCGAGGTCGCCCGGGCCGAGCACCACGGTGAACGCGTCCGGCAGGCCGGCCGTCCAGATCGCGTCGCAGGTGAACGCCGGCTCGTGGTCCGGGAACCGGTGGATGCCGGCCTGTCGGGACAGCAGCTCCTCGAAGGCGGGATGCCGGTTGTCCAGGACGGGCAGGCCGCGCTTGGGCCAGTCCAGCCGGGTGATCCGCGCACAGTCGGCGGCCGTCCGGACGAACTCCGGCAACCCGGCGAACTCCCGCCGGAACGCGGCCAGTGCGGCATCGACCGCCGCCTGTACGGTCTGCTCCGCGCGACGGCCCGAACGGGCGTCCCGATAAGGGAGGTTGAGCAGCAGCTCGCCGGTTCCGTACACCCGGTTGTGCAGCGGACCGGTGCTCAGGCCCGCCACGCACACCGGGTCGCGCGGGGCCGGGACGGCGCCCAACTCCCGCGCCAGGTACTGGGCGAGGAAGCCGAGCAGCACCGTCGCGTTGTGGCCCTTGCCCGGACAGTCGTCGATCGCGTCCTCGCCGCGGACCCGGAGCCGGGCGGTGGCCGCCGCGGTGGCCCGGGGCAGATACCGCAGCCCCGTCGGCTCGCAGAACACGTTCAGCGCGCCCACGTACCCGGCCTCCACCAGTGGACGGGTGCCGAACACGCCCATCGCGCCGCCCTCTTCGCCCGAGACGGCCTGCACCAGCACCCCGACCGCAGTGCCCACCCGGGGCTCCGCCGCGACCGCCGCCCGAATCCCCGCCAGCAACGCCACCGCCGGGCCCTTGGCGTCGATCGCACCCCGCCCGGTGAACCGCCGCCCGTCGAAGCCGACCGGCTCCAGGCCCGCCACCGTGTCCAGGTGCACGTTGAACATCACCGTCGCCGACCGGGGCAGCTCCGCGCCGAGCCGCAGCACCAGACTCGGCTGACACGCCAAGAAGCCTGCTTCGTCGGCCCGTTGGCGCACGCTGAGCGGCACGTCCGGCCGGTCGAGCTCCGCCGCGCGGGGTACGCCGCGATGCACCTCGGCCAGGCCGACCGCCTCCGCCGCCCGGGCGTACACCGTGAGCGCCTCGGGGAGCCGCGGGGGCGGTGCGCCGGGGCCGGTCTCCAGCGGGCCGGCGGTCGGCAGGGCCAGCAGGTCGAGCAGCAACTCCCGGTCCTCGGACCGGAGTCGGGCCCCCGTGGCGGCCGGAGTGCGGGCGACGCCGACAGCGGTGGGCGCGGTCTCCCTGCTCACACGACACCGCCGCTGCGTTCCAGGCCGCCCGGCACCGCGTGCCAGCCGGCCGCGAACGGCAGGATCTCGTCCGCCACCAGCGCGCTCAACGCCCTTCCGGCGGCGACGAATCCGCTCACGGCGGTGCCGTCCGCCGCCAGGCCCTGGTGCGGGCGGGTGGCGAGGTGGGGCTCCAGCGACCAGCCGCCGCTCCAGCCCCGGTCCACCAGGAAGCGCAGGCTCTCCGCGAGCCGCGCCACTCCGGTGCCCGGCAGCACGTACTCGGTGCGGTTGCCGCCGCCCACCGCGTCCTTGACGTGCACGTGGGCGACGTGGTCGACCACCTCGCGGAGCATCAGGTACCCGTCGTAGCCGTGCGGGACGCCGTTGCCCGCGTCGAACAGCAGGCGCAGCGCCGGGCTGTCCACCGAGGTGACCAGGTCGAGTTGGCGTTCGGCGCAGGCGCCGGCCCAGCCGCTGCAGTTCTCGTGCAGCAGGGTCAGGCCGCTGCGGCCGGCCAGCTCGGCCAGGCGGGTCAGCCGCTCCAGCGCGCGGCGGCGCCAATCCGCCTCCGACAGGCCCGCGTTGGGGTAGGACATGACCCGGATCCGGTCGGTGCCCAGCAGCGCGGCGCGGACGGCGAGAGCGGAGAGCTCCGCCAGGTCGCGGTCGAGATCGTCGGTGATCCGGCTCGCCCAGTTGCCGATCCGGGAGGCCAGGCCGGTCACCCGGGTGCCGCGGGCGGCGAGCGTCTCGGCGATCCGGCGGACCCGGTCGAGCGGCAGCTCGGCGATCCACTTGCCGTCGACTGTCCGCAACTCGAGGTCGTGCCAGCCGAGTTCGTTCAGCGCATCGAGCTGTCCGGGCAGGTCGGGGGCGGCCTCGTCGCCGATGCCGCCGAAGCTGATCGCGGCGAGTGCGTCCCCCGGCGGGCGGAGCCGACGACGGCGGAGCGGTGCCCCGGGCGGAGTGGTGTCGACGGTCCGTGCGGCCGGGCCGGTCATCGGGCGGCCGCCGGGCGGCGCTGGGCATCCCGAGCCTGGGCATCCCGAGCCTGGGCATCCCGAGCCTGGGTGTCGCGGACCTGAGAGCCGCCGACCTGCGGCTCGTGGGCCGGTGCATCGCCGACCTGTGCGTCGCGGGCCTGCGCGGCGATCGTCTTGGCCTGGTCGAGCAGCCGCACCACCTGGGAGTTGACCGCCAGGTCGGGGTGCGGGTGGTGGGCGCCGCCGGCCGCGCCGCCCGCCGCGAAGTAGGCGTAGACGCGGTGCAGGAAGGTGCTCAGCGAGTCGTCGTGGAGCAGCTCGGTGCTCTCGCCCTGGTGGTCGATGACGGTCAGCCGGGCGTAGGCGTCGGCCTCGCTGCCGGGGAAGTGGCCGATCAGGGTGCCGTGGGCGAGTTCCAGGGTGACCCGGCGCTCGCGGACGGGGGAGGTGAGGTCGGAGCGGATCCGGGTCCACGCGCCGCTCTCGTGCTGGAGGTTGAGCCAGGCGGTGCCCAACCGGGGCAGCACCTGCCCGCCGACCACCATGTCGGTGCCGCCCGCGCCGGTGACCCGGCCGGGCCCGGCCAGCGAGAGGCAGAGGCCGAGGGAGTGCGGCAGCTCGATGTCGAACGCGGTGGGGTGGCCGTCGCCGGCCAGCGAACGGGAGAACCGCGGCTTGCGCTGCACCACGTGGATGGTGCGCAGCGGGCCGTACGCGCCGCTCGCCAGTGCGGCGCGCAGCCGGTCGGTCAGTCGACTGCCGAGCCACTGGGCGACCACCACCAGGTCCAGCCCGTGGCGCTCGCGCAGCGCGAGCAGCTCGTCCAGCCCGGCCGCGTCGGCGGCGAACGGCTTCTCCAGCAGGATGCGCCGGTAACCGAGCCGGCCCAGGGTGTCCAGCGCGGCGACCCGTTCGGTCGGCGGGGTGCACAGGTGGACGACGGTCTCGGCGGGGTCGGCCAGCAGGGGTGCTTCCGCGAGGCTGACGGGCCGCAGATCGGCCGCCGCCCCGGGGCGGCGACGCGGGTCGACCGCGAGTATCGGGGCGGGCGCGAACAGGTGTCCGGAATCGGCGGCGGTGCGCAACCGGCGCAGCACCGGCAGATGGAGTCCGCTGCCCGCCCGCCCCATTCCGACCAGTAAGGTCCCGAGTCCGTTCGACATGGCGAGCCGTCCTTCCGTCCGATTCGCGGGGATCGCGTCGCCGGGTATTCAACCAGCACTTGCGACCAGACCTGACAGAACGTCAACTCGCTTACGCATTAAGCCATTCGAACGAGTGAAGCGAACCATCCGGCGCAGTGGACGGCGGTGGCGGCGGCATAGATTCAGCGGGGTGCATCGAACCGCTGCGCCGGAGATTCACCTGCGCCCGCACGCCGGTCGCGAATCGGACGGGGCAACCGGAAAGCGCTTTCAATCTCCCTCTGCAGTGCTGATCGGAAAGCGTTTTCCGACTGCGGTCGGCCCACCCGTCCGTCACCGCCCACAATCCGATGAGAGTTCCATGGGTGCCTCCTCCGGCGTCTCCTTCTTCGACCAGACCGAGACCTTCGAATCCCTCTGGCCCACCACCCGGCGCCACCTCGACGAACTGATGGACCGCGGCAAGTACTCGCACGGCCCCAAGGTCGCCGAACTCGAGGCCGCGCTCGCCGCCTGGACCGGCGCCCGACACGTCGTCGGCGTCAACAGCGGCACCGACGCGCTGGTCCTGCTGCTGCGCGCGGCCGGCCTGCAGCCCGGCGACGAGGTGATCGTCCCGACATACACCTTCGCCGCGTCCGCCACGGCCGTGGCGCTGGCCGGCGGCCGCCCGGTCTTCGCCGACATCGACCCGCACAGCTACAGCCTCGACCCGGCCAGTGCGGAAGCCGTCCGCACCGAGCGCACCCGCATGGTCATGCCGGTCCACCTGTTCCACCAACTCGCCGACCTGAACGCCCTGCTGGACTTCGCCGCCCGCCACCGACTGACCGTGGTCGAGGACAGCGCCGAGGCGTTCGGCATGCGCTGGGACGGCGTCCACGCCGGACTGCACGGCGCCGGCGGCGTGCTGTCGTTCTTCCCCACCAAGACCCTGGGGGCGATCGGCGACGCCGGGGCCGTCCTCACCGACGACCCCGCCCTCGCCGACGCCGTCGCCGCGATGCGCCACCACGGCCGCACCGGCGCCACCGTCGACGACTTCCCCGCCATCAACCGACCCACCGAACTCCTCGGCACCAACAGCAAGATGGACGACATCCAGGCCGCCGTCCTGCTCGCCAAGCTCGACCGCGCCGACCAGTGCATCGCCCGCCGGGCCGAGCTCGCCGCCCGCTACACCGAGCGCCTGGCCGACACCCCCGGCCTGACCCTGCCCACCGTCGTCCCGCGCACCGCCGCCACCAACCCCGTCTGGTACGTCTACCTGATCGAGTCCGACCACCGCGACGAACTCGCCGCCCACCTCGCCCGGCACGGCGTCCAGACCGAGACCTACTACCCGACGCCGCTGCACCTGCAGCCCTGCTTCGCCGAACTCGGCCACCGGCCCGGTGAGTTCCCGAACGCCGAGGCCGCCTGCTCGCGCGCCCTCGCGCTCCCGCTCTACCCCGACCTCGCCGACCACGACCTGGACCTGGTCAGCGACCTGGTCCGCGGCTTCCAGCACGGAAAGCACCGATGACCACCACCACGCCCCCACCGATCCCGTTCTTCCCGCCCGACCTCTTCGAGGACGACCGCGACCTGCTGCTGGACGTCGTCCACGAGGTCGCCACCGACCCCGCCCAGCGCTTCATCCTCGGCGAACGCACGGCCCGCTTCGAGGAGTTGCTGCGCACCGACCTCGGAGTCGCCGACGTCGTCGCCTGCGGCAGCGGCACCACCGCGCTCACCCTGATCCTGCGGGCCATGGGCATCACCGCCGGCGACGAGGTGATCGTCCCCGCGTTCGGCTGCGCCCCGCTCGCCAACACCGTCCTCGGCGTCGGCGCCACCCCCGTGTTCGCCGACATCGACCCGCACACCCTGGTCATCGACCCGGACGCCGCCGAAGCCCTGATCACCGCCCGCACCAAGGCGTTGATGCCCGCCCACATGTTCTCGGTGATGGCCGACATGCCGCGCCTGCGCGCCCTCGCCGACCGCCACGGCCTCCGCCTGGTCGAGGACTCCGCCGTCGCCCAGGGCGCCGTCCTGGACGGCCGGCCCGCCGGCACCTGGGGCGACGCCGGCCTGTTCTCGTTCGTCCAGGTGAAGTCCTTCGGCGGCCCCGGCGAGGGCGGCGTCGTGGTCACCGACGACCCCGAACTCGCCCGCACCGTAAGGATGCTGCGCAACCACGGGCAGGACGGGGTGCACCGCTTCCGGCACCACCTGATCGGCCTGAACAGCCGGTTCGACGAAGTCCTCGCCGCGTTCCAGCTGCGCCGCCACCCCGGCCTCGCCCGTCGGCTGGCCCGCCGGGCCGAGATCGCCGCCCACTACACCGAACAGTTCGCACCGCTCGCCGCGCACGGCATCACGCCGCCGCCACCCGGCACCAACGGCCGCTGCTACTACGTCTATTCACTGCTCGCCGAGCCCCGCGACCAGCTCCGGAAGCACCTCGCCGCGCAAGGCGTCGACAGCCACGTCTACTACCCCCGCGCGCTGCCCCACCAGCCCGCCTTCGCCTCCGCCGCCCCCGCCGACGGCCGCTGGCCGAACGCCGAACGAGCCGCCCGCCAGTGCCTGTCCCTCCCGGTCTACCCCCACCTGACGGACGCCCAGGTCGAGCGGATCACGGCTGCCGTGCTCTCCTTCGCCGGCGCACCCGCGCCGGTGAGCTGAACCGCAGGGGTCCACCACCTCGCCGCTGTGGTGGACCCCCGCCGTCCTGGCATCAACTCACCACAACCGCCGTCTCCTGCTCGCGAGTCGAGGACGTCGCCAGCTCGGTGAGCGCCAACCGGTCCGGCTTCCCGGACGCACCCAGCGGCAACCGGTCCAGCAGAACCAGTCGCTCCGGCCACTTGTACTTCTCCAGACCGCACAACTGGCCCAGATAGTCCGTGAGTTCAACGAGTGCCAGCCCGCCCGCAGGCTCCCTCGGCACCGCGCACACGCACATCCGTTCCCCGAGATCCGGATCCGGCACCGGCACGCACACCGCCTCCACCAGCCCCGGGTGCCCCTCCAGCAGGCGCTCCACCTCCGACAGGCCGATCGACACCCCGCCCCGGTTCACCATCTGCTTGATCCGCGCCACCACCCGCAGCGACCCGTCCGCCTCCAGCACCCCCCGATCGCCGGACCGCACCCACCCGCCGTCCACCCGCAGCCGGGCGTCCAACTCCGGCTCCCCGACGTGGCACAGCGGACTCATCGGCCCCCGCGCCTGCAACTCGCCCGCCACCCCCGCCGGCACCGGACGCCCGTCCGGCCCGCACACCCGGAACTCCGCCACCGCCGGATCCGGCCGCCCCACCCGCAGCACATCGGCATCCGAACTCGTCCACCGGGTATGACAGTTCACCCCGTCACTGGCTCCGTACACGTTCACCACCGGACGTCCGAACCGCTGCAACGCCGCCCCCAGCACCGCCGACGACAGCATCGCGGAGCTCGACACCACCGCCTGCAAGGACGACAAGTCCTCACCCGGAGAGGGCGATCGATCCGCCAGGCGACGCAGCATCGTCGGCACCGCCGCCAGGTGCGTCGGCCGCCAGCGCCCCACCGCAGCCAGCGCGTCCGCCGGGTCGAACCGCTCCCGCAACACCACCGTCGCCCCGCACCGCAGCAACGACACCACAGCCAACGAGCCGTACGCCGTCGCCGGATGCACCAACAGCAACACCCGCGGCGGCGTCCCGTCCGCAGTCCCCAACGCCCGCTCCACGTACCGCCCCCGGCCCCCCGCCAACGCATTGTGCGAGTACGCGATCAGCTTCGGTGCGGACTCCGACCCCGAGGACACCAGAATCCGCGCCGGCGCCTCCGCATCCACCGCCACCGGCTCCCACCCCGCCCGCTCCGGCCACGGCTCCGGCCCCAGCACCACCACCTCGTGCAGCCACGGCAGTTCGGGCCGCAACCCGTCCACCAGCGCCTTCCACTCCGGCACCGTCACCACCGCATCCGCCCGCGACGTCCCCAACAGCGCCAGCAGATCCCGCCGCCCGTGCCCCGGCACACACGGCAGCACCACCGCCCCCAACGCCGCCACCGCCAGATCCACCGCCACCGCCCGCCAGTCCGCCGGCACCTTCGTCGCCACCACCGACCCCGGCCCCACCCCCCGCGCCGCCAACCCCGCAGCCAACCCCCGCACCCGCCGGGCAAGTTCCCCGAACGTCACCTCACCCCCGTCGTCCACCACAGCCACCCGCCCCCCATCGACCCCCACCCGCTCCACGAACAACTCGTACAACCCCCGCCCCGGACACCACCCCCGAGCCACCCACTCCTCCCGCAACCCCCGCCCCACCTGATCCGGAAACTCCACCCCGGCCACCGAGACCCACGTACCGTCCACAACCACCACTCCCATTCACTGATCGATCCATCCACTGAAAACCCCGCCCCCGGGTGAGGCCCGACGATCTCCGCGACGACACAGGGGCGCCCCTCACTGCCGGGCATGCCCGTCCCGCACCTGCTGTGCAGTGCCCGGACGGGGGACGCGGGCAACCGGCCTCGAAACACCGTCGTGTCCGGAACCGGCGTGGCGCCCGGGTCTACGCAGTCCGGGTCTACGCAGTCCGGGCCGTGCCTGTCCGTGGAGGCTGCGCCGGCGGGGCACTGCGTAGCCCGCAGGTCCTGTGCGGCGCAGATATTCCGCGTACGGCGGGGCGTCGGCACCGGCCGCGAGGTAGGTGCCCCCACGTCGCGGCCATGCGGTTCCAACCGCGCCTGCCCACCGCCGAAACGCGGCTCCGCGGTCCTCGCCGAAGCCCGCAGCGCGCGGTGGGAGGCATCTGGGGGTGTTCGCTCCGCGGGCCGGGCGTGCCGGTTGTCGCCGGCAGCGTGTGGCGTGTCCGTGATGGCCTGCCGCAGCCATCAACTGACCTGCGGGCGGCGACTGGTGAAGAGAGCTGCTGTGCCCTGCGACCGATGTGCGCGACGGGACGCCCGGTGGGCTGTCGGATGCACCTCCGCGGAGCCCCCAACCCGCTCCACCTGCGCGCCGGGCCCGGACCGTCAGGGTGCAGATGGCTTTGCCGTCGCGCCCCTGCCCTGCGCCCGCCATTCGAGGTGCCCGAGCACGGCACACCCACCGTCGCCGGAGTCGGCCACCGGACACGCTTCCGCCCGCGTCGCAGCCGCATGCCGACGTGACATCCCGCCGCCTGTCGGTGCTGCGCGGGGTTCTCGGCAGGCCCGGGCGCACGTGCGATCGCCCTGCCCCGCAGCGAGGTCGGAGACAGTCCCGCTGGGGGATGCTCGTCGTTGTCCTCATGCCGGTTGGCGACACGGATCCGGACTGTTCAATGCCTGCTCGACTGTCGGGCGTACGTGGTGTCCGGGTTCTGTTGCTCGACCGGTGATCGGGTGCTCCTAGCCGGCCAGGGTGGATGTGCGATCGCCGATCAGAGCTGTCAGCGGGGGTGGGCGAGGGCTGTGCCGATGTCGGTGCAGCGCTGGTGGACGGCGCGCAGCGCCGTGGTGAGCGTTCGCGCTGCACACGGCCGACGCGTGATCGGGCATCAGGAGTGTGTCGTGCGGTAGCCGAGGCCCAGGGCCCGCAGGTGCTGCGCGGCCGGTCGGGGTGCATGGGCGATCGCCGACCTGCTCCACGAGGGCCGGGATCGGCAGCTGGTGACCACTCGGGCGGTTCGTTGCCGATGCCCGGCTCGCCATCGGGCGTCCAGGATGTCCGAGGTCCGGTGCGTCGGCCGGTTCCGCCTGGGCAGGAGTCGAAGGCCGCCCAGCCCCGGGGGCCGCAGCTGTCGCGCGGCTGGTCGCCCGGTGCTCCTGGTCGGCCCGTGTGCATGCGCGATCGTCGATCCGTTCCATGACGTCCGCGATTGTCACTTGCCGGGGCCGGTTCGGTGCCGCGGCTTCGTCGAGGCCGTTCCGTCGCTGCCTTCACGCTGGTGGGCAGTGTGCGGTGCCGTGGTGAGCCGGTGCTCGGTCGGCTGTCGGGCGTACGTGGCGTTCGAGTCCGGTGGCGTTGGCCTGTTCGACCCGGCTGGGCGGCTGCGGCCGTCGAAGTGCCGTGGTCGCGGTTGCTGCGCCGGGAGCCCCTGTACGTGGGGAGTGATGCGGCGCGGCAGCGTCGCCCGGGTGCGCCCGTCGTCCCGGCAGGTACGGTGCGACACCTGCGCGGGTGCCCGGAGTTGCTCCCAACCGGCCTCGGCGAGAAGAGCGGTGGCGCATCAGAGGAGCGCCCCTGAGGCCCGCACCGCCGACCCGCCTCCCCTGCTGCACGGCCGACCTCGATCGCCGAGGCGCAAGAGACCCCGTGGGCCCGTCCACGCGCTGCCGACGGGGTCACGGCACTGTGCCGGACGCCCCTGGCCCCGGGTGTCAGAGCGCGGCACAGCTGTCGTTGCCCAGCGCCATCTCCCCTCCAGGAGCCGGCCGCCGCCGAGCCGTCGAGTCGTCCGCACTCGCTTCGCGGCGGACCCACCGGAGCTCCCGGAGGCGAACCACCCCGAACGCGCAGCTGCGGCCCCACTCCACCGGGCCCACTCGTCGAGGCCAGCACAGAGCCGACGCGCCGCCCATTCGCGCCGGGAGGCTGTGAGCAACGCTCCCGGCACCCGGCGGCCCGACGCGGTGCAGATGTACGCCTCCGCGTCCCGCAGCGACGGCCATGTCCGCCCTGCCGAACGCCGTCAACTCCGCAACCTCGACCAGGTCCTGTCACCACCACCGCACCCGCGGCACTGCGCCCGCCCGTCGTCTCCAGCGTCAGCGCACCGCACGTCCTTCGGTCGGCAGGCGGCACGCAGCCCCGCTCCCGCCTGCGGGCGGTCCGACGTGGAGCCGGTGACGAGTCGGCAGGTGTACGTCTCTGCGTCGCGCAGTGCCGACCAGGTCCGCTTCGGCGGCTGCGCTCTCTCTGCCGGGCTCCATCAACCTCGCCACCCCGGCCACGTTTTGCCGTCTCCGCCGTACTGCGCCCGTCGCCCGTGGTCTCCGGTGTCAGTGCATCGCACGTCCTCCGGTCGGCAGGCAGCGTGCAGCGTCGCTCCCGCCTCCCGTCGGCTCGATGGGGGACTGGTGATGAACCGTGGGTCCCGCACCGGCGACCAGGTCCGCCTTCACGGTCGCGCCGGACTGATCGAGCCGCATCAACTCCGCAGCCCCGTCGAGGTCTTGTCATCATCGCCGCAGTGCTTCTGCCGCCCGTCCTGTCCAGCGTCAGCGCACCGCACGTCCTTCGGTCGGCAAGCGGCACGCAGTCCCGCTCCCGCCTCCGGGCGGTCCACGAGTCGGCAGGTGTACGTCTCTGCATCGCGCAGTGCCGACCAGGTCCGGTTCCGCGGCTGTGCCCTTTCTGCCGGGTCCCATCAATCTCGCGACCCCGGCCACGTTTTGCCGTCTCCGCCGCGCTGCGCTCGTCGCCTGTCGTCTTCGGTGTCAGTGCATCGCTGGTCGTCCGGTCGGCAGGCAGCGTGCAGCGTCGCTCCCGCCTCCCGTCGGCTCGATGGGGGACTGATGATGAACCGTGGGTCCTGTACCGGCGACCAGATCCGCTTTCACGGTCGTGCCGGACTGATCGAGCCCCATCGACTCCGCAACCCCGCAAGGGTCTTGCCGCCATTGCCGTGCTGCGCTCGTCGCCTGTCGTCTTCGGTGTCAGTGCATTGCACGCTCTCCGGTTGGCAGGCAGCGTGCAGCGTCGCTCCCGCCTCCCGTCGGCTCGATGGGGGACTGATGATGAACCGTGGGTCCTGTACCGGCGACCAGATCCGCTTTCACGGTCGTGCCAGGCTGAGTGAGCCCTATCAGCTCCGCAACCCCGGCCACGTTTTGCCGCCTCCGCCGCGCTGCGCTCGCCGCCTGTCGTCTCCGGTGTCAGTGCATTGCACGCCCTCCGGTTGGCAGGCAGCGTGCAGCGCGGCTCCCGCTTCTTGCCGGCTCGATGGGGGGCTGGTGGCGAACTGTGGGTCCGGCACCGGCGACCAGGTCCGCCTTCACGGTCGTGCCAGGCTGAGTGAGCCCTATCAGCTCCGCAATCCCGTCGACGTTTTGCTGTCCCCGCCGCACTGCGTCCGCTGCCCGCCGTCTCCGGTGTCAGCACACCGCACGCCCTCCGATCGGCAGGCGACATACAGCGCCGCCAGAGGCGCCCCCGCCGCAGGGTGGTCCGACACACGCCCGGTGATGAAGCGGCGGGTGTACGTCCGCGGATTCCGCACCGACGACCGGGTCTGCCTCCACGGCAGTGCCGGACCGGGCGGGCCCCATCAACTCCGCAACCCCGCCGAGGCCTTGCCACCGCCAATCCGCTCGCGGCGCCGCGTCCGCCACCCACCGCCTCCGGCCTCAGCGCACGGCACACCCTCCGACGTCGAGCCCCAGCCCCACCGTCCGCCCGGGAAGAGGCCGTTGGCAAAGCGGCATGCCGCCCGAGCCCGTGGCACGCCGAGCCGGCAGTCGCCCACCTGCCCGCCGCCCCGGGGCGAGCGACGCCATGCCGATCCACTCCCACTTTCGGTGCGGGCACCTCACCACCCGCCCACCGACACCGACCCGCCGCACAGCCCCGTCGTCCGCCCGAACCGCCGAACCGCAGGGTCTCGCCTCCCCACCGACCGGGCCCCGTCGACCACGTCCCGCTGCGCCCGGGTCCGTCCGCCACGCCCTCCCCGGGCGGGCAGCAGCGGCACCAACGTCCGTACGTGCAGCGCCTGCGGGCCCGGCCGGCGGAGCCTTTGGGGCGGGAGGTCCTTCGGCCCGAGCGTCCGCACAGCGGCCGGGGGCGTCGCTCGCGCCACCGCCACCCGCTCATGTGCGGAACTCCCAGGGTGGGCGGACGACGGCGCACCCCGAGCCGTCCAGCGCCGCGGCGAATCGCGGGTCGCGGGCCAGCGCCGACAGATCCGTGCAGACCTCGACCCCGTCCCCGGGGCGGCGGTCGGGTGTGCCGACGGCCCCGCACAGCAGTCTCGCCGCCGACAGCAGTGACGACTCCACCCGCTGCGCTCGCCCGGTCCGGGATCGCGCCGTCAGGCCGGCGACGGTCGCCGTCGCGCAGACCAGGCCGCCCAGGACGTCGCACACCGTCAACAGCGTCGCCTGCGGCGGCAGGCCGGGCGGAGCCAGCAGCGCGGCGAGACCGGAGTGCGCCTGCACGGGGTAGTCGGTGTTCACCCCGGGCGCGCCCCCGGACGCCTGCGCGTACACCAGGCCGGGCCGGACCGCGTCCAGTGTCTCCGCGTCCAGACCCAGGTCGGCCACCTTCGACGGCGCGAGACTGTGCAGCAGGACATCGGCCCCACTCAGCAACTCCCGTACCGCAGAACGCCCTTCCATCGAACGAAGGTCCGCCTCCAGCACCTCCTTGCCACGGTTGAGCGCAGCGAACCGCGCCGACACCGGTTCTCCGTCGAGCGTCGTCATCGGCGGCACGCCCCGCAGCGGGTCCCCACCGGGCGGTTCGACCCGCACCACTCGTGCGCCCAACAGGCTCAACACCATTCCGGCCATGGGGCCTTGTACGCGGCGCGCCACCTCGACCACCGTGACGCCGTCCAGCGGGCCCCGCCCGCCCGGCGCGACCTCGCGCAGTGAGGCCCCGGCTGCGCCCTCCCGCCGCCGCCAGGGCACCCCGCCGACCACCGGCGGCCGCGTCTCCGCCGGCGTCACCGTGACGCCGCACCGCTCGGCCGTCGCCGCCACGGCCCGGAACGCCAACCGGTCGGCCGCGGCGAAGAGTTCATCCGGCAGTGGGCACGTCGCCGTCCCGTACCGGGCCTGGAACGGGAGCCACGAACGGCCCACCAGCCGCCGGTCGACGCCGAGTTCGGTCCAGAACCGCAGCCAGCCGTCCGGTGTCAGGGTCTCCAGCTCGAACCAGACCCCGTCCGACGAGCGGAACGGCGGACCGCCGACCCCGACCGGCTCCGCACTGGGCTCCTCCGCCGTGGCCGCTGCCAGGTACTGCGACAGCCCGAGCAGCGCGGCCTGCGCCACCGTGACCTCCGCCTCGCGGTACGGTGCGCCCAACTCCCGGGCCCGCAGAGCCGCGAGAGCGCCGCCGGCGGCCAGCACCCCGGCCGATACCGACGCGAAGTCCACGCTCAGCAGTCGCGGACGGTCGTACCTGCGCCCATGGACGTGCATCACGCCGCAGGCCGCCTGGACGTCCGCCTCGCTCCGCAGCGGGAGCGCGACCGGTCCCGCCCACGACAGTCGGCAGGACACCGTCCGGTCGATCTCCAGCGCGCCGTCCGCCGACTCCGTCACCTCCGCCCCGGCAGCCCGCAGCAGGTCGGCCGCCACCCGCGAAGCGACCCTCGGCCGGATATCCCGGTCCTCCAGAACCTCGGACGCGCACAGCAGTTGATGGCTTGTCACTCGAACCTCCCAGAACCGTCGCGGGCCAGCCGCACCACCCCGCCCCGCCTCACCGAGAGGCCTGCCACATCACACTCGCCCGGCCCGTCCGCCCACCCGAACCGGGCGGCCGGACCAGCGCCCTCCCCACCGTCACGGCCTGCGGCCGTGCACCGCGTACACCACGTTCGAGCAGGCCCGGAACATGGGATCGGTGAACAGGGCGCGCAGCTCGGCGAGTTCGTCGTCCGTCAGGCCCTCGCGCAGCAGGGCTTCACGCAGGTGCCAGGTGTTGTGCACCTGCATCTCCAACTGCGGCGTGCCCGGCCCGAGCGTGTCCAGGTGCGGCGACGCCTCCACACCGACGAAACCGGCGCGCACCATCGCCGCGGCGCACTTCCGACCCCACCCCTGTTCCGACCCGCGCGTCCGGAAGGCTCGCAACTTGGCCTGCTGGTACCGCCGGTAGAGGTCACCGGCCCGCTCGTCCGGGACGGTCAGGACCGGCGCGTACTCGGCGTCGAACTCCAGCAGGTGCAGCACGCCGCCCGGCCGCAGGGCCGCGAGCAGGCGCGCCAACACGGCCTCCCGCTCCGGCAGATGGGACAGCACCAGCCGGACGTGCACCAGATCGAACGCGGCCTCCGGCAGGGCGTCCCGCACCACATCGTGGCGAAGCACCGTCAACGCGGGCCGGTCGGCCATCGGCAGCGGAACCAGGTCCGTGGCCAACACCGCACCACCGGGCCCGACTTGATCCGCCAGCCAGACCGCAATGCTGCCGGCTCCGGCCCCCACGTCCAGGCAGCTCATCCCGGGCTGCACCCCGACCCGACTCAGCTCGCCGATGCTGATCCGGTCCAACCACCCGGCCAGGCAGCGGTGTTGTCCACGCGCATGCGCACTGGCGTTGTCGAACAGGTACGAGCGCCCACCGCCCCCGGACGCCGACTCCCGCACCGCCCCGGCCATCAGAGCGCCCCAGCCGTCTCGCCGCCACGGTCGCCCGCCGGGAGATCGTCCGGCCCCGCAGCCGCCGCCGCGGCACCAGTCACTGAAGCCTCCTCCGACGCGGCCGCATCCGACCCCGGAGTGCGAGGCCCGGGCACCGAGACCGGCCCCGCCGGCTCCGCCATCGCCACCGACCCTGGCCCCGACACCGCACCCGACCGCTCCGCCGCGAACGCAAGCACCCGCTCGGCCGCCAACTTGCCCGAGCGGACGGCGCCTTCGCTGCTCGGCCGGAGCATCACCCAGTCGCCGGCGTACTCCACGGCCCGGGTCGGCCGGGCCAGGAACGCGGCCCGCTCCCGCACCGCCGCCGGCGAACCCTGCGGCAGGCCGAGCCGGAACCGGTGCACCAGGGTGCGAACGGTGGCGTCCCGCAGGCCCGGCAGGAAGCGTTCGGCCTCCGCACAGACCGTCTCCACCACCTGTTCGTCGGGCTGGTCCAGCAGCTCGGGGGAGATCCACGGGGACGCGAAGACGCTCGCCAGGCCCCGCCCCTCGGGGGCGCGTCCCTCGGCCTTCAGGTGGTCGAGGATCAGGCCCGTGCACAGCCGGCTCTCACTCTCCGGCACCGACAGCGCGTAGCTGGGGGAGCGGGTCGGACTCGGCAGCGGGCGGTCCAGCAGGCACGCGACCTTGAGCATCGGCGTGTAGGTGCTGGCCGCCAGGTACGGCCGTGCGTCCTCCGCGGCATCGCCGTGCAGCTCCAGCGCCAGCGGCGCGGGCACCGCCAGCACCACCTGCCGGGCCACCACCTGCGCACCGTCGGCGAACTCCAGCCGTGCACCGGCCCCGCCGGGCAGGTCCCGGACCGCCACCACGCGCGAGCCCAGCTCCACCCGGAGGCGCTCCGCCAGGCGGCGGGCCAGGGTGTCCATGCCGTCCCGGTAGGTCATCCAGCGGGCGCCGGCCCCGCCGACCGACATCAGCGTGGCCACCATCGGCGCGATCGCGGAGCTCTCCGGCCGCCAGCCGAAACAGTGACTGGAAAGCGGTTGCAGCATCGCCGCCAGCAGCTCCTCCCGCCCGCTCGAACCGGCGCAGAACTGGCTCAGCGTCAGGTCCCGGCTGGGCGCGGTCTCCGGACGGTCCGGGTCGAAGCCGCGCCAGGACGTGGCCAGTTCCACGGCGAACCGCAGCCACGCCGCCCGGCCCCGCCAGGACAGCCCGGCACCCGTCAGCAGGCCCTTCGGGTGGCCCAGATGGGCGTGCGCGCGGCCACCCCGCCAGAGCGCGAAGCCCGGCTCGATCACCGGCACTTCCGACTCCTGGATGCCGACCGCGCGAATCAACTCCCAGGTCGCCTCGTACCCGGCGCCCGCGATGGTCTCCGCGCCCTCGTCGAGCAGCCAGCCGTCCACCCGGGTGGACGCCATCCGCCCACCGACCCGGTCGGCACCCTCGAAGACCCGCACCTCACGCCCGGCGGCCGCCAGCCGGTGCGCCGCGGACAACCCCGCGATCCCCGCACCGACCACCGCAACATCGAGCTCGTCCACGCCCAACTCCTCCATCCGTTCCGCCATCCGCCCGCAACCCCGTCGCGCTTCCCGGCCCGCCACCTGACCCGCCACCTGACCCGGCCGCGCACCGACCCGTCGGCCTGCTCAGCTCGGCCGGCTCACGTCCACCGGCCCGTTCCGATCGGCGAGCTCCCCGCCAGCACCTGTTCGCGCAGCTCGTGCCGCCGCACCTTCCCGGTGGCCGTGCGCGGCACCGCGTCCCAGGGAACGAGCAACGGCTCGGCCAGCGGCGGCAGATCACGCACCGCGTCCCGCCAACGCTGCGGGTCGAGGTCGCCGGCGGCGGTGACCAGCACCGGCTGCGGGCGGCCGTCCGCCACCGAGAGCAGCACGGCCTCCTCGACGTCCGGCAGGCGCTCGTGCAGCACGTCCTCGATCTCGACGCAGCTCAGCCCGGGAACCATGTCCACCTCCCGGTCCAGCACGAAGACCCGACCGTCCCGGGTGTGCACCCCGAGGTCGCCGGTGTTGAACCACGGACCGTCGACCTTCTGCGCCCACCGTTCCGGCTCGCCGAGGTAGCCGAGGCACAGCGCACCGGTCCGGGCGTACAGCAGGCCCGTCTCACCGCGCCGCACCGACCGCCCGGGCCGCTCCGGATCGGCCACCTTCACCCGCACCCACCCGGGCACCGGGCGTCCCAGATCACGGGTGGTCGGATGCCGGCCGGTGGGTGCGGAAAGCGTTTTCCGAGTCAGGAACCGGAAGCTCAACGGACCGGTCTCGCTCTGCCCCCAGCCCTGCATCCACAACGGCCGTCGCCGCTGACTCGCGTTCAGGAAGGCCCGTACCGTCGGCGGGTGCATCGCATCGAAGGTCGAGATGAACAGCCGCACATCCCGGAACGGATTCGCCCCCGCCGCCGCAGAAGTCGCCGGTTCCGCCTCCGTGCCCGCCGCCCCGCCGTCGGCCAACTGCTGCCACCGGACATAGGTGGACGGCATCGCCTCCAGCACGGTCGGCGGGTGGCTGCGCAGCAGCGCGGCCGCCGTCGACAGGTCGGAGTCCGGCAGCAGCGCCACCGTGCGCGGGGCGCGCCAGAACGCGCTGACGGTCCAGGTCAGGGCGCGGCCGTGGGCGAAGGAGATTGCGCTGGCGACGGTGTCGTCGCCGCGCACCGACAGCACCGGCCACGGGCGTGCCTCGAACGCGGACAGCCGCCGGATCAACGTCCGGCTGGAGTGCACCACCAGTTTGGGCACCCCCGTGGTGCCCGAGGTGTGAATGATCGCCAGCGGCTCGTCGTCCCCGCGCGAGTGCACCGGCGGGACCGCCCCGCCGCGCAGGTCGTCCGGTGTCAACGCCCCCTCGGCGGGCCCGTCCAGGCACACCGTTCGGACGGCCAGTTTGTCCAGGTCGTGCCCGGCCGCCCGGGCACCCGCCAGGACGTCCCGCTGGGTGACCAGCACGTCCGGGCGCAGCCGGTGCAGCAGCGCGACCAGCCCGTCCGGCGCGACCCGGTCGGACAGCAGCGCCGGCACCGCGCCGAGCCGGGCCGCCGCGCACGCCAGCAGCACGTAGTCCCAGTGGTTGCGCTTCACAATCGCCACCGACGACCCCGGACGCGCCCCCGCGGCCGCCAGCCAGCCCGCGGTCTCGCGTACCAACTCGGCCAGTCCGGCGGTGTTCCAGCAGCTGCCACCGTCCGGCGCCAGGTCCAGCGGACGCCCCAACCGGACGTCCACCGAAGGGCGTTGCTCGGCCAGCGTGTCGAAGAGCGGGCCGAGGTCGAGCGGCAGCCGCCGAACCAGGGACGCCGCGCCGGCGCCGCGCCGGGTCGCCCGGCCCGGCCCCGTCACAGCCCGCCGCCGAACACCGCGACCGCCAGGTCCACGCCCACCAGCAGTGCGCAGCACAGCCGGTGCAGGTGGATGCCCAGTCGGCGTGCGATCAGGATGTCGCCCCGGACGAAGCCCAGCACCCACTGCCGGGCCCGCAACGCCATCACCGGGGCCATCACCAGCGGGAACCACCACGGCGCGATCCCGGCGACCGCCGAACCCACCAGCAGCACCGCCTCCAACGCCGAACACCCGGCCACGAACCAGGAGTTGCCGCGCGGCGACGCCAGCACCGCGACCGTTTTGCGGCCGACCGCCCGGTCGCCCGGAATGTCATTGGTGTTGGAGTACACGCCGAACAGCAGCGGACCCAGCCCGAACACCAGCGCCTGCACCGCGACGAAGCCGTCGAACCGACCGGTCAGCAGCCCGTACAGGGGCAGCACGAAGAGCCAGCCGAGCGCGGCGAGGAAGAACTCCTGGAAGCCGTTGTAGCTGATCCGCAGCCACCACGAGTACTGGAATCCGCACACCGCCAGCGTGACCACCCCGGCCACCGCCCAGGCCGGCCGGGTCGGTGCCAGCGCGACCGCCGCCAGCCAGAACAGCACGCACGCCGCCACCGTCGCCCAGCCGAACCTGATCGCCTGCGGCTCCGTCAACGTGCCTGCCACCAACGGCTTTCGAGCCAGTCGGCGGGCCGGCGCGTCGGGCCCGTAGTTCACCGCGTCGCTGCCGTCCCGGTAGCCGGTCACGTCGTCGAAGGTGCACATCGCCGCACTCATCGCGACCTCGCCGCCGAGGAACAGCACCAGCACCGCCAGCGTGCTGCCGACGCCCGTTCCGGGCCCCGCGTCCGATCCCGTCGCCACCACCATCGCGGCCACCAGCGGGACGCTCAAGTAGTAGTCGTAGATGTCGAGTTTGGCCAGCCTGGCGTACGCCCGCCAGGCGGCCGGGGCCGACCCGCGGGCGGTTGCCGCCCCAGCGGCAGCGGACACAGCGACGTGCTCCACGGAAGCAGTCCTCTCAATGGCGGCCGCAACCCCGGAACGCCAGTGCGCCGGGGGGCCTCAGACAACGAGCCGACCGCGCTGACGGCGCGCCAATTCGCCACGACAGGCGAAATAGTCGGCGACCACCATGATGACACAGAGCCACCGGGTTGATGTATTTCTGTGATAAGCGCAAAAAGCGGACGGGCGGCCATTCCGCCACCCGTCCGCCTGCATTTTCGATTCACCCGCTCAGGCGGAGAAGCTCCCTGCTCCGCCCGGCACGTGCGTCCCGCGCCCGGGCTGAACCGTCACCGACGGGCCGAGGCAGAACGGATTGCCGTACACCTGCACCGGGCGGTCCGTCTGATTGTTCAACACATGGGCGATGGCGGGGAGTTGCTGGCATCCGGACGGGTCGCGGTAGACATCCAGCGGCTGCGCCTCGGTGGAGAACACCACGACCTCGCCGCTTGCTGCTCGCGGTGCCGCAGGGGCGGGAGCCGCCAGGCCGATCACCGAGGCCGCAGCCACCAGGGAAACGAGAATTGCTCGCACAATAATCCTTAAACATGCTCAACGCCCATGTCTGTCATGGGCCCGCCCCATCGCTATCGCGCCCGCACGCCGGAATTCCAACAGCATGCTCCCCATTCACCCGCTCGGCGGGAGCGTGACGCTGCCGGGCCGCCCGACTCGCACCACCGCGCGCCGCAGAGCGGGGCAGCCCGGGCTCCGCCGTCATCCCCCGGTGGGGTCCGGCTTCCGGCTTCGCGCCCGACCCATCACCCGATCGAACTACCATCCCTGCATGACGACCCAGCCGTCCGCCCGCCCCGCCCTGTTCGGTCCGAACACGCACTGCCACTGGTGCGGAACGCCGTACCCGGCCGGCACCGCGACCTGGCCGCGCAGTTGCCCCGGCTGCCAGGAGATCAGCTACCGCAACCCGCTCCCGGTCACCGTCGCCCTGCTCCCGATCCATCACCCCGACGGGGACACCCGGCTCACCGTCATCCGCCGAACCATCGAACCCGGCTGCGGCGAACTCGCCCTCCCCGGCGGCTACGTCGACTACGGCGAGAGCTGGCAGCAGGCCGCCGTCCGGGAACTGCGGGAGGAGACCGGCATCCTGGCCGACGCCGCCGACGCCCGCCTGGTCTCCACCGACTCCGACACCCGCGGCGGCTTCCTCTGCCTGTTCGCCCTCCTCCCGGCCCGCAACCTCGCCGACCTCCCCCCGTCCGTCCCCACCGACGAGACCGAGGGCTGGCAACTCGCCACCGCCGACACCCCGTTGGCCTTCCCCTTCCACACCCGCGTCGCCCGCTCCTGGTTCAACGGCGAGTTCACCACCCGCTGAGCTCGCGGTAGCGCGGGAGCAAGCGGCAGAGGGAGCAGACGGCAGAGGGAGCAGATAGCAGAGGGAGAGGGAAAGCGCTTACCGTTCGCCGGACCGGAGAGCGACCGGACCAACCGGAAAGCGCTTACCGTTCGGCGACTCGAAATCGGTCGAGCCAGTCGGCAAGCGCTTTCCACCCATGCCGCCGTCCCCGTCGCCCCACCCGCCCCGCGCCTACTTCCCCAGCACCGCCATGGCCGCGTTGTGCCCCGGAATCCCGCTGACCCCACCGCCCCGCACCGCTCCGGCCCCGCACAACAGGACCCGAGCCGCCGAGGTCTCCACGCCCCACCGACCGGCCCCTTCCGCCAGGCCCGCGCCCGCGCCCACGCCCCCGGTCCCGTCCTCGCCCTCCACCCGGAACGGGAACGCCAGATCCCGGTGGAAGATGTTGCCGCCCGGCAGCCGGAGATCGGCCTCCAGGTCCAATGGGCTCCGCACCTCCAGGCACGGCCGACCGTCCGCATCGACGGCCAGGCAGTCCGCGAGCGGTTCCGCCAGCACCTCGTCGAGCGCGGCCAGGACTCCCTCCAGTGCGGCCTGCCGCGCCCCGTCCGGATCGCCGACGAACAGCCGCGCCGGCAGGTGCAGCCCGAACAGCGTCAGCGTGTGCCAGTCGGCCGGCACGTCCGGGCCCAGGATGGAGCGGTCCGCCAGTGAGTGGCAGTAGATCTCGGACGGCGCGGGGGAGGGGAGCCGGCCCGCCGAAGCCGCTCGGTAAGCGTTTTCCAACTCCCGGTACGACTCCGCGATGTGGAACGTCCCCCCGAAGGCGTCCCGCACGTCCACCGCCCGGTCCCGGAGCCGGGGAAGCCGACGAAGCAGCATGTTGACCTTCAGCTGCGCCCCCTCCGGACCACCCTCACCACCCGCCACCCCGGCCCCGGCTCCGGCCGCGACCCCAGAACCGGCCCCCGCCCCAACCCCGGCCGCCACCCCGCCGCCCGCACCCAGCAGGCGCGCAAGCTCCACCGGCGCCGCGTTGCACAGCACCCACCGCGCCCCGACCCGCCGCTCCACCCCGTCCGCGTCCAGGTACCCGACCTCGGCCGGCCGCCCCGGCCCGCCCGGGTCCACCGCGACGACCTCGCACCCCGTCCGGAACTCCGCCCCACCCGCCCGGGCCGCCTCCGCCAGCGCACCCGTCACCGCGCCCATGCCGCCCACCGGCACGTCCCAGTCGCCCGTGCCGCCGCCGATCACGTGGTACAGGAAGCACCGGTTCTGCCGCAGCGAGGGATCGTGCGCACGGGTGAACGTCCCGATCAGGGCGTCCGTCAGCACCACGCCCCGCACCACGTCGTCCGTGAACCGCCGCTCCAGCGCCTCGCCCAACGGCCGCTCGAACAACTCCGCCCAGGCCACCGGATCGTCCACCCGCGCCCGCAGTTCCGCCCGCGACGGCAACGGCTCCGTCAGCGAGGGGAACACCCGCTGCGCCACCCGCCCGGTCATCCCGTAGAACTCCTGCCAGGCAGTGAACTCCCGTTCTCCACCCGTCAGTTCGCGGAACGACTCGGCCGTCCGCCGCCCGTCCGCGGCATCCACCAGCAGTCCGCCGGACCGCCCGTCCCGCTCCCACGGCGTGTAGGAGGAGATCCGCCGACGCCGCAGCTCCACCCGTACGCCCAGCTCCGCGAGAATCCGTCGCGGCAGCAGACTCACCAGGTACGAGTAGCGCGACAGCCGCGCGTCCACCCCGGGGAACGCCCGCTCCGAGACCGCCGCCCCACCCACGTGCCCGAGCCGCTCCAGCACCAGCACCCGCAATCCGGCACGCCCCAAGTACCCGGCCGCCACCAGCCCGTTGTGCCCGCCACCCACGATCACCACGTCATAAGCCACCGTCATCCCGCCGTCCTACCACCCCCTGCCGCCGCCCACCACCCACCGTGCAGAACCCACCGCCGGCCTCTCGCCGCGCACCGACATCGCAGCTCCCACCACCCACGACCGTCACATCGACCCCTGGACTGTCCACCACCAGGGCGAACCCTGGACCCCCGGAGGATCACGTGGCATGGTCAGCACCGTCAGCACCCCACGGACGGCCCGCCACAAGCCCAGCCGTCCCCCCACCGGCCTGGAGATCATCACGTGAGCACCCCTCCGACCCCCCAGGACCAGCAGCCCCCGCACCCCGAGCCGCTCTGGCGTCCGGACCCCGCCCGCGCCGCCGCCAGCCGGCTGGTCGCCTTCCAGCGCTGGGCCGCCGAGCACCACGGCGCCCCCGCCGCCCCGCTCGCACCGGTCGCCACCGACACCGAGGCCGCCACCCGCTACGCGGACCTCCACCGCTGGTCCGTCGAGGACCTCCCGCGCTTCTGGACCGCCGTCACCGAGTACTTCGACGTGCGCTTCCACACCCGCCCCACCGCCGTCCTCGCCGAGCCGGCCACCATGCCGGGCGCGGACTGGTTCCCGGGCGCCACCCTCAACTACGCCGAGCACGCCCTGCGCGCCGCCGAGGACCCGGCCAACGCCGACCGCCCGGCGATCCTCCACCTCGACGAGCGCACCGCCGAGCCCGTCGCCACCAGCTGGTCCGAACTGCGCCGCCAGGTCGGCTCGTTGGCCGCCGCCCTGCGCGCCAACGGCGTCCGCCCGGGCGACCGGGTAAGCGCTTACCTGCCGAACATCCCGCAGGCCGCCGTCGCCCTGCTCGCCACCGCCGCCGTCGGCGCGACCTGGACCAGCTGCGCCCCCGACTTCGGCGCCCGCAGCGTCCTCGACCGCCTCCAGCAGATCGAGCCGACCGTCCTGTTCGCCGTCGACGGCTACCACTACGGCGGCAAGAACCACGACCGCACCGAGGTGGTCGCCGAGATCCGCCGCGAACTCCCCACCCTCCGCACGGTCGTCCACATCCCGCTGCTCGACACCCCCGCCCCCGAGGGCGCCCTGCACTACGACGACCTGGTCGCCGGAGACACCGCGCCGGTCTTCGAACCCGTCCCGTTCGACCACCCGCTCTGGGTGCTCTACTCCTCCGGCACCACCGGCCTCCCCAAGGCCATCGTGCAGAGCCAGGGCGGCATCCTGGTCGAACACCTCAAGCAGGCCGCCCTCCACCTCGACCTCGGCCCGGACGACCGCTTCCTCTGGTACACCTCCACCGGCTGGATGATGTGGAACTTCCTCCTCGCCGGCCTGCTCACCGGAACCACGATCGTCACCTACGACGGCAGCCCCGGGCACCCCGACACCGGCGCCCTCTGGTCGGTCGCCGCCCGCACCCGCGCCACCGTCCTCGGCACCTCCGCCGCCTACGTCATCGCCAGCCGCAAGGCCGACCTGCACCCCGGACGCGACCTCGACCTGTCCGCCGTCCGCTGCATCGGCACCACCGGCTCCCCGCTCCCGCCCGACGGCTTCCAGTGGATCTACGACGAGGTCAAGCCGGACGTCTGGCTCGCCTCCGTCAGCGGCGGCACCGACGTCTGCTCCTGCTTCGTCGGCGGCGTCCCCACCCTCCCCGTGCACCTCGGCGAGATCCAGGCCCCCTGCCTCGGCGCCGCCGTCGAGTCCTGGGACCCCGCCGGCCACCCCCTCACCGACGCGGTCGGCGAACTCGTCGTCACCAAGCCGCTCCCGTCCATGCCGACCGGCTTCTGGAACGACCCCGACGGCGTCCGCTATCACGACAGCTACTTCGACACCTACCCCGGCATCTGGCGCCACGGCGACTGGATCACCGCCACCGACCGCGGCACCATCGTCATCCACGGCCGTTCCGACTCCACCCTCAACCGGCAGGGCGTCCGGATGGGCTCCGCCGACATCTACGAGGTCGTCGAACGCCTCCCCGAGATCGCCGAATCCCTGGTCATCGGCCTGGAGGAGCCCGACGGCGGCTACTGGATGCCGCTCTTCGTGGTGCTCGCCCCCGGCGCCGTCCTGGACGACGACCTCACCGGCCGGATCCGCACCTCGCTGCGCACCGAACTCTCCCCGCGCCACGTCCCCGACGAGGTGATCACCGTCCAGGGCCTGCCGCACACCCTCACCGGCAAGCGCCTCGAAGTCCCCGTCAAGCGCCTGCTGGCCGGCACCCCCCTCACCGAGGCGGTCAACCCCGGCTCCGTCGACAACCTCGACCACCTGCGCTTCTTCGAACAGCTCGCCACCACCCGCAAGCACTGACCGACCCGCCCTCAAGGCCCCGAAAGGCCCCGAGGGGTCGCCGCCAACCCCCACGGTGGCGGCGACCCCTCGGGAGTCGAAGGTCCGGACGCCTACCCTCCGGACAACACCTGCCGCGCCGCCGTGCGGGCCTCCGCCGCGGAATCCGCCGCCCGAGCCGCCTCCGCCGCCTGCCGGCACTGCACCAACGACGCCTGCGCCAAGGCCGACCGCACGTACGGGATCGCCGCCGCCCCCATCGACAGACTGGTCACCCCGAGGCCCGTCAGCACGCACGCCAGCAGCGGGTCCGACGCCGCCTCCCCGCACACCCCGCAGCTCTTCCCGGCCGCCGTCGCCGCCTCCGCGGCCGACGCGATCAGGTCCAGCAGCGCCGGCTGCCACGGATCCTGCAGCCGCGCCAGCGAACCCACCTGCCGGTCCGCCGCGAACGCGTACTGCGCCAGGTCGTTCGTCCCCAGCGACAGGAACTCCACCTCCCGCAGCAGCGACCCCGCCCGCAGAGCGGCCGACGGAATCTCCACCATCGCCCCGTACTTGGCGTCCAACCGCGCCTCCCGGCAGGCCTCCGCGAACGCCCGCGCATCCTCGCGGTCCGCCACCATCGGAGCCATCACCTCCAGACGCGTCGACAACCCCTCCGCCGCCCGCGCCAACGCCCGCAACTGCGAACGCAACACCTCCGGGTGCTCCAGCAACGACCGCAGCCCCCGCACCCCCAGCGCCGGATTCGGCTCGTCCGCAGGAGTCAGGAAGTCCAGCGGCTTGTCCGCCCCCGCATCCAGCACCCGCACCACCACCCGGCCGTCCGGGAACGCCTCCAACACCTTCCGGTACGCCTGGACCTGCTTGTCCTCACTCGGCGCCTTTGCCGAATCGTCCAGGAACAGGAACTCCGTCCGGAACAGCCCGACGCCCTCCGCCCCGTGCTCCAACGCCGCCGGCAGGTCCGCCGGACCACCCACGTTCGCCAGCAACGGCACCATGAACCCGTCCGACGTCCGCCCCGGCCCCGAGGACGCCGCCAACGCCGCCTGCCGCTCCGCCGCAAGTCGACGCAGCTCCTCCTGCCGCTCCACCGACGGCTCCACCACCACCTCACCGGTCGACCCGTCGACCGCCACCACCACCCCCTCCGCCAACTCCGTCGCCCGCGGCATCGCCACCACCGCCGGCACCCCAAGCGCCCGCGCCAGAATCGCGCTGTGCGAGGTCGGCCCACCCTCCTCGGTCACGAACCCCAGCACCAGCGACGGATCCAGCAGCGCCGTGTCCGCCGGCGCCAGGTCCCGCGCCAGCAACACGTAGGGCTCATCGCTGTCCGGCACCCCCGGCATCGGCACGCCCAACAGCCGCGCCACGATCCGGTTCCGCACGTCGTCCAGGTCCGCGACCCGCCCCGCCAGGTACTCGCCCGCCGCGGCCAACAGGGTCCGGTACGCCGCGAACGCGTCGTACACCCCGCGCTCCGCGCTGTTGCCCTCCGAGATCCGCCGATTCACATCCGCGATCAGCTCCGGATCCTGCGCCATCAGCGCCTGGGCCTCCAGCACCGCCTGCGCCTCACCGCCCGCCAGATTCCCGCGCGCGTTCAGATCCGCCGCCACCGCCTCCACCGCGGCCTGCGCCCGGGCCTGCTCCCGCGGTGCCTCCGCCGTCGAGATCTGCGTGGACGGCGGCTCCAGCACCGCCGTCCCCATGTGCCGCACCGGCCCGACGGCGACCCCATGACTCACGCCCACACCGCGCAGCATCCGCTCCATGGCCCGAACCCTTTCGTCCGTCGTCGCCGTCAGTTCCAGACGAACAGCTCGCCGCCGGCCGTGACCTCGCCGGACTCCGCCACCCCGCTCAGCTGCTCCGCGGACGCCTCCAACGCCACGATCGGCGAGATCGGCGACTTCCCCGCCGCCTCGACCGCGGCCGGATTCCACTTGATCACCGGCTGCCCCCGCTTCACCCGGTCCCCCTTGTGCACGAGCAGCTCGAACCCCTCCCCATTCAGCTGCACGGTGTCGATCCCCAGATGCGTCAGCACCCCGTGCCCGTTCTCGTCCATCACCACGAACGCGTGCGGGTGCATCGACACCACCTGCCCGTCCACCGGCGACACCGCCTCGATCGGCTCCCGCAGCGGATCGATCGCCGTCCCCGGCCCCACCATCGCTCCCGCGAACACCGGGTCGGGCACATTGGCGAGGCCGACAGCACGTCCGGCGAGCGGCGACGTCACAGTGGTCATGGTGGAGCCTCCCAGGTACGGAGTACATCGCGTGCGGCCGCGAGGCAGCGGCCCGTTGATCGACTGAACCCAAATTACGTCAACTCGGACATTTCATGACGTAACGCCCACGAGTCGCCCGAGTGAAGATCGATCCCGACGTCGACCCCGCCGCACACGAACCGACCGTCGCGCACCCTCTCCTCCGGGCCAGCCACCCCCAAGTGGTCTAGTCCTCTTGGCCAACGCGCCGCACTCTACGGCATCCGGGTAGACCCCCCTCTGCCCTGCCCGCACGGGCAGATCGCTGCCGTCCGAGTGATCCATCCCGGCTCGATTAGGCGCTCGGCCGCCGACCCGCTATCGTTGCTCAGGTCGCCGCGCAACGGCGGTAAACAGAGCAAGTCGAGAACGTAAAGCCGCGGTCAACGCCGAGGAAACGGTCTGATAAGCTCGAAACACGAACGAAGCGCCCGGAGGGTCCGCAGGAATGCGGCTCGAAG